>JAENVS010000012.1 GCA_016650445.1 Frankiaceae bacterium
ACCTCCACCCGGGCAGTGCGATGCACCACAGCAGGTCCGGACGCAGCTCGGCGGCGAGGCATGTCGGCATCCTCACCACCAGCACCGACAAAACACCGCAACGATCCACAGGGCAAACGTTGCCGGACGCGGCACTAGCTCGCCGAACTCGCCGACTGCTCCAGGCCCAGCACCCCGAGCGCGACCGAGACGATGATGGGCCGCGCCGCGGCCAACGTCGACTCGTCCATCATCGCGGTCGAGTGGACGGCGCCGATCGCGCAGCCGACGCGGATCCGCTCGGCGTCGTCCGCATCCGGCCCGAGCAGCGCGTCCTGGAGCGCGAGCACGAGGGTCAGCGCCCGCCTGCCGACGTCAGGGTGCTTGGTGGCGGCGGCGTCCTGGGTGAGGAACCGCAGTACCGCGTGGTGCGCCAGCACGATGTCGATGTAGTCCTCGATGAGCCGCCGCCGCCGGGTGCCCTCGTCCATGCCAGGGGCGCTCTGATTGAGAGCGATCAGGTTGGAGATGGCATCCAGCCACGGCCGGGTGAGCTCGATGACCAGGTGCTCCTTGGCCGGGAAGTGGTAGTAGAGCGCCGCCTTCGTGAAGCCGAGCCGGTCGGCGATCTGCCGCAGTGATGTCGCGTCGTACCCCTGGCTGGTGAACAGCGCCATCGCCGTCCTGAGGATCTCCTGACGCGTTCCTGGCGCTTTGTCCGGCATGCGGGCACCCCCCTCGCTGCGTGCGCTAGCGTGCTAGCCGGTCGGCAAGTAAGCACCCAGGAAACTGCGAGCGGAGCGTACCCAGCAGTGTCAGTCACCGCGATCACTGTGCTTGGCCTGATCATCGGCGCGATCGGGATCGTCGCCGTGATCTACCTGCTGCGGGAGTAACCCGGGGCGTCAGCCCGGTCGCGCCGTGCGGCGGCCGTCCTACGGTGGCGTCGATGAGTGCAGCCGAGCTGTTCGAGGCGCTGGACGTCGCCGACGCACCACGGTCGCTCATCGCCCTCGGCGGGACGCTTGAGCCGGCGATGCTGGTCGCGGCGTACCGCGCGGGCTGCTTTCCCTGGCCCAACGCCGACGACGAGAAGGCACTGGACCGACAGGCGCGCCGGCTCGCGCGACGCGGCGAGGTGCCGTCGTGGCCGGGTGCCGACCCGTACGTCCCGTGGTGCTCGCCCGAGCCGCGGGCGGTGCTGCTCGCCGACCGGGTCGTCATCAGCCGGTCGCTGCGCCGCACGCTGCGCAGAGCGGGGTGGGAGACGACCGTCGACGCTGCCTTCGACGACGTCGTCGCCGGCTGCGCCGCACCCGGCCCAGGCCGCGAGCAGACGTGGATCACCGCGCGGATGCGCTCGGCGTACTCGGCACTGCACCGCGCCGGCGGCGCCCACTCGGTCGAGGTCTGGGACGGCGAGCGCCTCGTCGGCGGGCTGTACGGCGTACTGACCGGAGCTGTGTTCAGCGGCGAGTCGATGTTCCACCGCGAGCCGGACGCGTCGAAGGTCGCGGTCGTGGACCTGTGCAGTCGGCTGCTGGTCGCGGGCGTCGTGCTCGTCGACACGCAGCAGCCGACCGAGCACATGGCCGCGCTGGGTCAGGTCGTGGTGCATCGCGCGGAATACCTCGCCGTGCTGGCGTCGCTTCGGGACCGCCGGGTGGAGCTGGACCCGACGCGCCGGCCCGTCGCGCGGCTCGCCTGACCCGTCGAAGCAACTAGCGCGATCGCCAGATCAGCACGAGCCCGCGGTCGTCGCTGGCGTCGGCCCCCACCTGCTCGACCAGGTGCTCCGCGCCACCTTGGAAGCCGCGGGCGATGAGGTGCTCGGCAGCACCCAGCAGCTTGTCGATGCCGACGGTCAGGTCGCGGCCAGGGACCTCGACCAGCCCGTCGGTATAGAGCAGCAGGGCGTCGCCGGGTCGCAGGAAGCCGCGGTCGGGGGTGTAGGTCGCCTTGCGCATCAGGCCGAGCGCCGGGCCGGCGGTGTCGAGCAGCGACCACCGGCCGCTGCCGGCGTCGAAGTGCGCGGTGGGCGGGTGCCCGGCGCTCTCGACGAGGTAGGCCCCCGTCTCGAGGTCGAGGCTCAGGTGCACCGCGGTGGCGAATCCCTCGTCCCAGTCCTGCGTGACGAGGTAGCGGTTGGCCGCCGGCAGGAAGTCGGCCGGCTCGAGGGCGTCCAGGAGTCCGCCGAGCGCACCCGACAGCAGCAGGGCTCGGGCCCCTGCCTCGACCCCCTTACCCGACACGTCGACGAGAGCGATGTCGAGGCGGCGACCGCCGTCGGCAGAGCTGCTGACGACAAAGTCACCCGCGAAGGGTCCGCCGCCCGCCGGTCGCAGGACCGTCTCCGCGCACCAGGGCGACTCGAGGCCCGGCAGCTCGCCCTGCAGCTCGAGTCGCCGTCGTAGCTCGACGAGCACGCTGTCACCCCGCAGCCCACCGAGCCCGGTCTCCTCGCGCGAGCGGGAGAACTCGTTGGCGACGACGCCGGTGACGACGACGGTCACGAGCGCGCCCGGTCGGGACTCCGCGAAGCCGAGCGCGAGCACGTCCCAGACCAGGCAGCCGGCGACCACGAGCATGAGCTGCCGCATCGCACGGCGACCCAGCAGCAGGCCGCCGAACAGCAGCGGGAGGACCTGCGCGGCCGGCGGGAAGGCCGCCGCGCTCACGGCGAGGCCGAGCCCGTGGATGCCAAGTGCCAGCCCGACCAGGACGGTCAGCGCGACGACCTCCGGCGGCGGCTCCCGGCGGGCGCGGGTGAGAGCGCGGGGAACCGCACCGAGCACGGATCGGGCCCCCCGCGCTGCCGGAGACCGCCTCTCCACGGCCGGAGCGCTCATCGCCCGCAGGTTACCTGTGCGCCTGTCTGCCCGTGGGCGCCGTACAAACCCGTGGCGGTTGCGCGAGGACTCGGCATAGTGGCCGGGTGACCTTCGACACACGCACCCTGACCACCGACGACCTCGAGGGAGTCTGGCAGCTGCTCGAGCGTGCCTTCGGCGGGTCCAACCCGCCGGAGGACCGGCCCGTCGAGTTCGCCCTGGTCGACCCCAAGCGCTTCTACGGGACGTACGACGGCGACATCCCGGTCGCGACGGGAGGGTCCTTCGCCCTGACGATGACCGTGCCCGGCGGACTCCGACCGGTCGCCGGAGTCACCTGGATCGGGGTGGCCCCGACGCACCGCCGTCGCGGTCTGCTCACATCGTTGAAGCGTCGGATGCTCGACGACCTGCACACCGCGGGCGAGCCGCTGGCCGCGCTCTGGGCATCCGAGGGCGCGATCTACCAGCGCTTCGGCTACGGCCCCGCGGCGTGGAACGTAAGCCTGTCGATCCCCAGCGGCGCGGCCTTCAACCGACCGGTCGACGTCGGCGATCTGCAGCTGACCGAGCCGGACGCGAAGGCGCTCGCACCGGTCTACGACCAGGTCGCCGCCCGCAGCCTGGGCTGGTCCGCGCGCGACGAGACGTGGTGGGACTACCGCCTGCACGACCCGGCGCACAACCGGTCCGGCGCGAGTCCGCTGCTGTCCGTCGTGGCCGGCGGGCCGGCCGGCGCGTCGGGCTACGCCCTGTACTCGACGAAGCAGCAGTGGGAGGGCGGTACGTCGGCGAGCACCGTCATCGTGCGCGAACTGGTCGCGGCCGACCCCGCAACGCACGCCCGGCTGTGGAGGTACCTGCTCGACCTGGACCTGATGAAGACCGTGACGGCGTACTTCGCCGGGGTCGACGACGCGATCCTGCACCTGCTGGCGGAGCCGCGGTCAGCGCAGGCCAAGCTGAAGGACAACCTGTGGGTGCGGCTCGTCGACGTCCCGGCGGCGTTGGGGCAGCGCAGCTACGCGACCGAGGTCGACGTCGTGCTGGACGTCGTCGACGAGGTCTGCCCGTGGAACGCAGGACGGTGGCGACTCAGCGCCGGCCCGGACGGCGCCACCTGCACCGGCACCACGGACGCCGCCGACCTCCGGGTCAACGCCGGCGACCTCGGCGCGGCCTTTCTCGGCGGGTCGAGCCTCGTCGCGCGGGCAGCGGCGGGTCACGTGGTGGAGCAGCGAGCCGGCGCACTGGCCGCGGCGTCGATCGCGTTCGGCTGGCCCGGTCCTGCGCCGTACGCGCCGTTGGTGTTCTAAGCAGGCTGGCAGACCGGGCACCAGAACAGGTTGCGTCCGGCCATCACCTGCGTGCGGACCTCCGTGCCGCAGCGCCGACACGGCAGGCCGTCGCGCCGGTAGACGTAGTGGCTGTCCTCGCGCGTCGGCGTACCCGATCGGCGTTCGCGGTCCTCGCGTGCCGTCGTGACGATGCGACCAAGGCGGACACCGCCGCGCATCAGCATCACCAGGTCGAGCCACAACGCGTCCCAGCGCTCGCGCTCGAGGTCGCGGCCGGCGCGGAACGGCGAGAGGGCCGCGCGGTAGAGGACCTCGGCCCGGTAGACGTTGCCGACGCCGGCAAGCACCTCCTGGTTCATCAGCAGCTGCCCGATGGGCGTCTTGCTGCGCGCGAGGCGCTGCCACGCGAGGTCGGGGTCTGCGGTCGGCCGCAGCGGGTCAGGGCCCAGTCGTGCCAGCACCGCCTTGCGCTCCGCGGGTGTCACGAGGTCGCAGTGCGTCGGCCCGCGCAGGTCGAGCCACTGCTCGTCGGTCGTGATGCGCAGCCGCAGCGCACCACGTGGCTCGGGTGCGGGCAGAACACCCCCGGCGAACGCGCCGTACAGCCCGAGGTGCACGTGCAGCAGCTCGCCGCCGTCGAAGCGGTACCAGAGGTGCTTGCCGTACGGCTCGACCCGCGTCACGACGCGGCCGTCGACGAGCGCGGCCCCGGCCGCGAACCGTCCCTGCGGGCTGCTCACCCGCACCGGCCGACCGAGCAGCAGCTTCGTGTGCTCGCGGGCGAGGCGGTGGATCGTGTGCCCCTCGGGCACTCAGGCCCCCGGTAGCGGCGGCAGGGTCCCGTCGTTCTCGTACGACGACAGCATCTGGATCCGTCGCGTGTGCCGCTCGTCGCCGGAGTACGGCGTGTCGAGGAAGAGCTCCACGAGCCGCACCGCCGTCGCCTCGTCGTGCATCCGTGCACCAACGCTCACCACGTTGGCGTCGTTGTGCTCGCGGCCCAGCTTGGCCGTGTCCTCGCTGTGGGCGAGGGCGCACCGGATGCCCTTCACCTTGTTGGCCGCGATCGCCTCGCCGTTACCGGACCCGCCGATCACGATGCCCAGCGAGCCGCTGTCCTTCGCGACGCCCTCAGCCGCCCGCAGCACGAACGGCGGGTAGTCGTCGATCGCGTCGTACTCCTTCGGCCCGTGGTCCACCGGCTCGTGGCCGAGCTCGGTCAGCCGAGCGACCAGCCTTTCCTTCAGCTCGAAGCCGGCATGGTCAGACCCCAGGTGCACCCGCATGTGCAGCAGTCTTGCGGATCTCGTCATCTCGGACTAACCGGGGTGACTCGCCGGCGTTTCGGCCCGGCAACTCCGAGATCGACAGGGGCGGCCCCGTCTAGTTGTCGTGACGAGAGACCCATCAACGTCGTCCAGCGCGGGAGCGGAGGCGTATGGACTCGCGGAAGCCGCCTAGAGCGAGCGAGCGCAGCGAGTGAAGCAGCGGCGGAGCGAGTTCGTGCGCCGAAGCGGGTCTAGAGCTGGAGTGACTTGATCTCGAGGAACTCTTCGAGGCCGTACTCCCCGAGCTCCCGGCCGTTGCCGCTCTGCTTGTAGCCGCCGAACGGCGCGAGCGGGTTGAACCGGCCGCCGTTGACGTCGACCATGCCGGTCCGCATCCGACGGGCGATCGCTACGGCGCGCTCCTGGTCGCCGGAGAAGACCCCGCCAGCCAGGCCGTACGGCGTGCCGTTGGCGATCTCCACCGCCTCGTCCTCATCGGCGTACGGGATGACCGCGAGGACCGGCCCGAAGACCTCCTCCTGCTCCACCCGCGACCCCGGCTTCACGCCCGCCAGCACCGTCGGCTTCACGTAGTAGCCGCGCTCCAGACCCTCCGGCCGCTCCGGACCGCCGACGACGACGGTCGCGCCCTCGGCCACGGCCTGCTCGATGTAGCCGATCACCTTCTTGTACTGGTTGGCGTTGGCGAGCGGTCCGACCCGGGTGCCCTCGGCGGTGGGCTCACCAACCGGGTACTTCGCGGCGGCGTCGCGCGCGAGCTCGAGCACCTCGTCGTACTTCGACGCAGGCACGAGCATCCGGGTCCACGCCGTACACGTCTGTCCGCCGTTGATGAAGCAGTTGGCCAGCCCGACCTTCACGGCCTTGCCGAAGTCGGCGTCGTCGAGGATGACGAAGGCGCTCTTGCCACCGAGCTCGAGCGAGACCTTCTTCACTGTCTCGGCGGCGACCGACATCACGCGCTTGCCCGCGGCGGTCGACCCCGTGAACGACACCATGTCGACGTCGGGGTGCTCCGCGATGCGCTCGCCGACGATCGGGCCGAGCCCGGTGACGACGTTGAACACACCCGCCGGCAGACCGATCTGCTCGAAGACCTCCGCAAGCGCGTACGCCGAGAGCGGCGCGACCTCCGAGGGCTTGAGCACGACGGTGCAGCCGGCGGCGAGGGCGGCTGCGACCTTCGCGACAACCTGGTGCAGCGGGTAGTTCCAGGGCGTGATCGCGCCGACGACCCCGATCGGCTCCTTGACCACCAGCGAGTTGGCGATCTGCTCCTCGAACGCGTAGGTGTTCGCCATTTCGGCGAACGTCCGCAGCACGCGCACCGGGTTGCCGACCTGCACCGCCACCGAGAACGACAGCGGCGTGCCCATCTCGCTGGAGATGAGCCTGGCGATCTCGTCGGTCCGAGCCTCGAGCGCGTCCGCCGCCGCGGCGAGGAGCCGGCCCCGCTCGTCGGCGGGGGTTGCCGCCCAGGCGGGGAAGGCCGCGCGGGCGGCCGCCACGGCACGGTCCACATCCTCGGGCTCGCCCGCGGGGACCGAGGCGATCTGCTCCTCGGTCGCCGGGTTGATCACCGGGATCGCGTCCCGTCCGGTGGCCGGCACCCACGCCCCGCCGATGTAGAACGTGTCCTTGCTCTGGATCGCTGCGTCCGCCGTCATACGGCCGACCCTACGTCTGCCGGGCTAGGCCTCGGCAGGCTCCTGGGCGGGCTCGTCCTCGCGCTGCGCCGGGACCTCGGCGTAGATGGCCTCGTAGAGGGCCTCGCGGGCGGGCAGCATCACCCAGCGGCACTCGTCGACCGACCAGTACTGCCCCCGTGCGGTCCCCATGGCTCCCCCGGACGCCTCGACTGCCCGCAGTCTGGACCCGCGGCGGCCGCCTGTCTGCCCCTCAGACGAACTGGGGGCCTTCGGTACGGGTGCGCTTGAGCTCGTAGAAGTGCGGGTAGCCGGCAAGCAACCGAGCCCCGTCCCAGACCCGGCCGGCCTCCTCGCCGCGCGGGATCCGCGACAGCACCGGCCCGAAGAAGGCGACCCCGTCGACGTGGACGACCGGGGTCCCGACCTCAGTGCCGACGGGATCCATGCCGTGATGGTGGCTCGCGCGCAGCGCGACGTCGTACTCGGTGGAGGTGGCCGCGTCGGCGAGCGAGGCCGGCAGACCGACCTCCTCGAGAGCGCCCAGCAGCAGCTTCGGGTCGTCGAGCTCGAGCTTGTCGTGGTGGATGCGCTCGCCGAGCGCGGTGTACAGCGGCGCGAGGACCTCGTCGCCGTGTGCCTGCTGGGCGGCGATGCACACCCGCACCGGTCCCCAGGCCTTGCTCATCCTGTCGACGTAGTCCTCGGGCAGGTCCCGGCCCTCGTTCAGCACCGCCAGGCTCATCACGCCCCAGCGGACGCTGATGGGGCGGACCTTCTCGACCTCGAGGACCCAGCGGGACGTGATCCACGCCCACGGACACAACGGGTCGAAGTAGAAGTCGACGGCGGTGGTGGCTGATTTGTCGATGTGGTTGTCCTTCAGAGTCACACCTTCCGCAACGGGGGCCATCCAGTCACCATTCCGGGTGGCAGGATGTCGCGGGGACAACGGGAAGGCGCGGTACGGCGTGAGCGAGAACAACCTGCACCGGGACGAGGCTGCGGAGCGTGCCCGGCTGCTCCACGTCTTGTCGTACGACGTGCAGCTCGACCTCACCGACGGCAGCGGCGAGAAGCCAGGCGAGGACACCTTCGGTACGACGACGACGGTCCGCTTCACCTGCAGCGAGCCCGGAGCCACGACCTACCTCGACCTGACCGCAGACTCCGTGAGCGCCGTGAGCCTGAACGGCGTGAGCCTCGACGCCGCGTCGCTCTTCGACGGAAACCGCATCGCGCTGCCCGGCGTCGCCGCGGACAACGAGGTCGTCGTCCAGGCCCGCGGCACCTACATGCGCACCGGCGAGGGCCTGCACCGCTTCGTCGACCCGGTCGACGGCTCGGTCTACCTCTACACGCAGTTCGAGACCTTCGACGCGCACCGGATGTACGCCTGCTTCGACCAGCCCGACCTGAAGTCGGTGTTCACCTTCCACGTCCGCGCGCCGCGCGACTGGGTGGTGGTCTCCAACTACGCGGTCGAGGACGCACCGGCCGACGGCGAGCCCGGCACCTGGCGGTTTGCGCAGACCGCGCCGATGTCGACGTACATCACGGCTCTCGTGGCCGGGCCCTACGCGCACGTACACGACGAGCACGACGGGATCCCGCTCGGCATCTACTGCCGGGCGTCGCTGGTGCAGCACCTCGACCCCGACGACCTGTTCACGGTCACCAAGCAGGGCTTCGACTTCTTCCACCGCGTGTTCGGCTACCGGTACCCGTTCGGCAAGTACGACCAGCTGTTCGTCCCGGAGTTCAACGCGGGGGCGATGGAGAACGCCGGCGCGGTGACGTTCCTCGAGGACTACGTCTTCCGCAGCAAGGTGACCGACGCGGCGTACGAGCGGCGCGCGGAGACCGTGCTGCACGAGATGGCGCACATGTGGTTCGGCGACCTCGTGACGATGCGCTGGTGGGACGACCTCTGGCTCAACGAGTCGTTCGCGACGTACATGTCCGTGCTGTGCCAGGTCGAGGCGACGCGCTACAAGGGCGGCTGGACGACCTTCGCCAACACCGAGAAGACGTGGGCCTACCGGCAGGACCAGCTGCCGTCGACGCACCCCATCGCGGCCGACATCCCCGACATCGAGGCCGTGAAGGTCAACTTCGACGGCATCACCTACGCCAAGGGCGCGTCGGTGCTCAAGCAGCTCGTCGCCTGGGTGGGTCAGGACGCCTTCATGAGCGGCCTGCGCGATTACTTCACCGCGCACGAGTTCGCCAACACCGAGCTGACCGACCTGCTCACGGTGCTCGAGAGCTCCAGCGGCCGCGACCTGTCGGCCTGGACCGAGGAGTGGCTGCAGACCGCGGGGGTCAACACGCTGCGCGCGGCGTTCGAGACCAACGGCGAGGGCGAGTTCACGAGCTTCTCGGTGCTGCAGGAGGCAACCGACGAGCACCCGACGCTGCGATCGCACCGCGTCGCGATCGGCCTCTACGACCTGGTCGACGGCGCACTGGTGCGGTCGTCGCGTGAGGAGCTCGACGTCGTCGGCGCGAAGACCGAGGTGCCCGCGCTGGTCGGGCGCAAGCAGCCCGACCTCGTGCTCGTCAACGACGACGACCTCACCTACTCCAAGATCCGGCTCGACGAGCGGTCGCTGCAGACGCTGGTCGACCACGTGGGCGACTTCCAGGAGTCGCTGCCCCGTGCTCTGTGCTGGGCGGCCGCGTGGGACATGACCCGCGACGCCGAGATCCCGGCCCGCGACTACCTCAAGCTGGTGCTCGCCGGCATCGGCGGCGAGGACGACATCGGTGTCGTTCAGTCGCTGCTGCGCCAGGCGCAGTCGGCGGTCACGCTGTTCGCGGACCCGGCGTGGGCACCGACGGGGCGGGCGGCTCTAGCGCGCGCGGCGTACGACGCCCTGCGGGCTGCCGAGCCCGGCAGTGACCTGCAGCTCGCCTGGACCCGCGCGCTGGGTGCCGTGTCGACCGAGCCCGAGCAGCTCGCGCTGCTCCAGGGCCTGCTCGACGGGTCGCAGCAGGTGCCGGGCCTGACCGTCGACGCCGAGCTGCGGTGGCACCTGCTGTACCGCCTCGTCGTGCTCGGCCTCGCTGATGACGACGCGATCGAGGCCGAGCTCGAGCGCGACCCGACAGCCGCCGGCCAGCGGCACGCGGCCTGCGCGCGCGCCGGCCGGCCCACCGCCGAGGCGAAGGCGGAGGCGTGGCGCCGCGCCGTGGAGGACGAGACGCTGCCCAACGCCGTGCAGGGCGCGGTCATCAGCGGCTTCTGGAACGCCGAGCAGACCGGCCTGCTCGAGGAGTACGTCGAGAAGTACTTCTCCGTCATCGGCGACGTGTGGCGCAACCGCTCCGCCGAGATGGCGCAGCAGGTCGTCATCGGGCTGTTCCCGACGCTGCTCGTGTCGCCGCAGGTGGTGGAGCGGACCGACGTCTACCTGGAGGACCCCGACGTCCCGCCGTCCCTGCGGCGGCTGCTCCTGGAGAGCCGCGACGGCGTGCTGCGCGCCCTGCGAGCGAGGGCCCGCGACGCCGCCGCCAGTTAGCGGTGCAGCTAGTGGTGGCCTTGCACGGCGAGCTGGGTCGAGGGCTCGTCGTACGGCGGGAGTGCCTCGCGGCGACCGGCTGCGTCGGCCATCTGACGCAGTGCATCGACGATGCCGCCGGCGAGGTCGCCGCCGCTGAACGCCGTGGTCATCGACAGGATCGCGAGACAGCAGACGCGGTCGGGCACCCGGCGGCGGATGCGCGGTCCGGTGACGACCTCGACACGGCGCTGACCGGGGCAGACGACGACGAGGACAGCGGTCTGCGACCGCTCCGCGCCGAGGGCTGCGTGCAGCCGCTCAGCGGCTGCCCGGAACTGGCCGAGGTCGTCGAGGGCCAGGTCGCCGACGAGGACGGACACGTCCAGGCCGTTCTGGTTGCGGCAGCTCTCGATCGCCTGCTGGACCCGCTGCTGCGCACGCAGCGACAGACCCGCGTCACCAGCTGCCACTGCCGCCACCCCTCACGACCTCGCCGGGCTGTGCGTCCGCGACCGCCGCGGACGGGTCGAGCGGTCCTGCGAACCAGGTGGGCGGCGCGTCCCAGCCCATCTGCGGGCGGTAACGGGTGCCGCGCACGAGACCAGGCAGCATCACCAGCGCCGAGATCAGACCGATGATCGCCAGCGGCACGAGGACGTAGAGCCCGATCGTCCCTGCGGCCGACAAGCCCTCGCCCGGCTCGGCGCCCTCGCGCGGGCCGAGCGGGTTGCGATCGGCCAGCGCAGGGGCGGCCGTGAGCAGCACGGTCGCGACAGCCGACAGGGCCACGGCGGCACTCCGGGAGCGGTTCACGGGCAGCACGTTATCGAACGCCCTCGACGCCGTCCGCGAGCAGTGCCGCGAGTCGCCGCACACCGGGGTGATCGAGGAGCTCCTCGAGCCCGAGCGGGCGGCCGGTCGGATCGGCCACAGGCAGCCGCCAGTTGGGGTACTCGTCCACCGTCCCGGGCAGGTTGGGCTGCCGCAGGTCGCCCACCGCGTCACCGAACGCCGCCAGGATGACCGCGCAGGGCGACGCCACCAGAGCGCCGTGCATCGCCAGCACCGGGTCGCCGCCGTAGCGCGCCAACAGCCCCGACGACTCCAGCAGCTCCATCAGCGCCGCCCGCTCCGCGCGGACCCGCGCCTGCTCCTGCTCGAGCGAATGGCCGAGCTGGTCCAGCTCGTGCCGGACGCGGACCTGCTCCTCGGCCAGGAAGCCGGCCGCGGTCGGCAGGTCGTGCGTCGTGACGGTGGCGAGCGCCCGGCGGCGCCACTGGGCCGGCGGGACGAACGCGCCGGTCTCGTCGTCGCGCTCGAACCACAGCACCGCACTACCGAGTACGCCGGTCGCGTCCAGGTCGCGCCGGACCCGGTCCTCCACCGTGCCGAGGTCCTCGCCGACGACGAGCGCCCCGGCGCGCACTGTCTCCAGGGCGAGGACGCCGAGCATCGCGTCGGCGTCGTACGACACGTACGTGCCCTCGGCCGCACTCGATCCGGCGGGAACCCACCACAGCCGGAACAGCCCCATGACGTGGTCGATCCGCAGGCCACCGGCATGCCGCAGCACCCCGCGCACGACGTCGCGGTACGGCGCGTAGGCCAGCCCGCGGAGAAGATCCGGCCGCCACGGGGGCAGCCCCCAGTCCTGCCCGTTCTGGTTGAACGAGTCCGGGGGCGCACCGACGGTGGTGCCGAGCGCGAGCGCGTCCTGCAGTGCCCACGCGTCGGCGCCACCGGCGTCGACCCCCACTGCAAGGTCGTGGATGACGCCGACCACCATGTCGCTGCCGAGCCCGGCCAGCTGCTCGTCGACGAGCAGCTGCACCCAGCACCAGAAGGCGACCCGGTCGGCCAGCTCTCGACGCACCGCCTCGATGCCGGCCCCGTCGGGTCGGCGCAGCTGCTCGGGCCAGCCCTGCCACGGCACGCCGTGCTGCTCGGCCAGCGCGCAGAACAGCGCGAAGTCCTCGAGCTCCTGCCCCCGCTCTGCCCGGAACCCGGCAAGGACGTCCTGCCGCGCCTGCGGCCAGAGCAGCTCCAGTGCGGCGAGCTTCGCCGACCACGACGGGTCGCGCTCGATGCGATCGGCCGAGGTGGTGGGACGAAGCGCGCCGACGTTGGCGCGCACGCCGTCGCTCGCGTCGGCGTACTCCGCAGTGTCCTCGACCCGCAGGTACAGCGGCGAGCGGAACCGGCGTGACGACGGGGAGTACGGCGACGGGTTGATCGGGAGCACGGGGGTCTCGGCGTGCAGCGGGTTGATCAGCACCGCCCCCGCCCCATCGGCGGCGCTGCGCTCGATCACGGTCCGCAGGTCGCGGTAGTCGCCGATCCCCCAGGAACCCGCGCTGCGCAGGCTGTAGAGCTGCACCATCCAGCCCCACGTGCGGTCGAGACCCGCGGGCAGCTCGAGGCGGTCGGGTGCGACGACGAGCACGCACTCCGCCGCATCCGCGCCCGCGACGGCCCGCAGGGTGTGCCAGCCCAGCGGCAGTGCAGGCAGGCGGACCGCCCACGCGGTCCGGCCCTCCCGCTGCTCGGTCGGGCGCGGCGTCGACGCGACGCGCACCTGCCCGCCGTCCTCGAGAAGGACGTCGACCGACGGAGCCAGCGCCGACCGGACGACGACCTCATCGCCGTCGCGCACGACCGCGACAGGTGGCAGCACCTCACGCCAGGGCGCGGCCTCGACATCGGCCAGCGCGGCGGCGACAGCAGCCGATGACGACGCGTCGACGTCGAGGGCGGCGAGGGCCGCGACAACCGCGGACTCGCGCACCACTACCGGCTCGTGCGACCAGTCCTGGTACGACGTCGCGACGCCGTGCGCAGCCGCCAGCCGCTCGAGATCGGTGTCCACGCGACGTCCCTGCCCCCGGCTGCCGTCGTCACGCGTCGTCGCGGAGACGGGCGTACGAGATCAGGTCGTGCCACGCGCCGAGCCGCCACTGGGCGCCGCGCAGGATGCCCTCGCGGACGAATCCGGCCCGCTCGAGCGCCTTCTGCTCCGCGAGGTTCGTCGCATCGGTCGACGCCTGCACGCGATGCACCGGGAAGGTGCGGAACAGGTACTCCGTCACCATCCGCTGCGCCCGTGCCCCGTGCCCCTTGCCGCGGAACTCCGGACGGATCGCGATACCGATGTCCAGGGCGATCGACGCGACGTTGGGACCGTGCAGCACCTGGTGCCAGCCGACGGTCCCGATCGGCTGGTCGTGCCCGTCGGTGACGAGGAGCTCGGCCAGGCCGTGCGGCTCGGGGATGCTCTCGTGGTGTGCCATCCCCGGCGGCGGGTCGCCCCACGTCTCGTACTCGGTCTGCGGGTCCGTCCGCCACCCGGCGACGAGCTCGCCCTCCTCGGGGCGGGCCGGCCGCAGCCGCGTCACCACATGGCCGGGTGACGATGGCGCCACGGCCGGGCCTCCTCGAGCTGGGCTGACAGGGAGATCAGGGTCGCTTCGTCCGCCGGTCGGCCGACGAGCATCACGCCGATAGGCAGGCCGTCTGGCGACCAGTGCAGCGGCACGTTGACCGCCGGCTGCCCGGTCATGTTGAACACCGCCGTCCACGGCGTGAACCGCTTCATCCGCTCGAACTCCTCGACGGGATCGCCGGTCTCACGGAAGTACCCGATCGGCACCGGCGGCCGCGCCACCGTCGGTGTGAGCAGGACGTCGTACTCCGCCGTCGCGGCGATGCCCATCCGGGTCGCGGCCTGCATCGTCGACATCGCGCCGGTGAAGTCGGTCGCGGACATCGAGCGCCCGCGCTCCCGCAGCCAGCGCGTCAGCGGGAGGAGCAGCTCCTCGCGCTCCGGAGCCACGGGGACTCCCGCTGCGGTGACAGACCAGACGACCTCGAAGGACGGGATGAGCTGGCCCGCGTCGTACGGCGGCGCGATGTCGACGACCTCGTGACCGAGGGCGGCGAGCAGCTCGCTGGCCGCGTCGTAGGCCTCGACAACGTGCGGGTGCACCTCGGTCCCGGCAACGACGGGCTCGCGGGTCCGCGCCACCCGTAGCCGCGGCGGCGGGGCGTCGGCGTACGAGAGGAAGGACTGCGCGGGCGGCGCGGCCCAGTGCGGATCGCCGGGCATGGGGCCGGCCATCGCGTCGAGCATTGCGGCAGCGTCACGCACGGTGCGGGCAAGCGGGCCGTCCCACGACAGGCCGGTGACATCGCCCTGCAGCGGTCCGCGGCTGATACGGCCGCGGCTCACCTTGATGCCGAACAAACCGCAGACGCTCGCCGGGATGCGCACCGAGCCGCCGCCGTCGCTGCCCTGCGCCCACGGCACCAGGCCGGCCGCGGTGGCCGCGGCCGCGCCGCCGCTCGACCCGCCTGCCGACTTGCTGAGGTCCCACGGCGTACGCGCCGGCGGCGCCACGTCGGTCTCGGAGTAGCACGGCAGTCCGAACTCCGGCGTGTTGGTCTTGCCGAGGCTGATCGTGCCCGCAGCCCGCAGCTTCTCGACGACGTAGTCGGAGAACGGCGGCACGAAGTCGTCGAAGGCCCTCGACCCGAGCTTGGTCGGGACGCCCTCGGTCATGTTGAGGTCCTTGATGGCGATCGGTACGCCGTGCAGTGGTGGCAGCGCCTGTTTGCCGGCCACCGCGCGGTCCGCGGCGGCCGCCTGCTCGCGCGCGGTCTCGAGCGTCAGCGTGACGAACCCGCCGATGTCCGCGTCGTGCTTGGCGATGCGCTGGCCGTAGTGCTCGACGAGGTCGGTGGACGACGTCTCGCCGGTGCGGATCGCGCGCGCCTGCTCGAGCGCGGTCAGGTCGTGGAGGTCTGCCATGGACGGGAACCTACGCGGGCTCCTCGAGCGACTCGTCGTAGGGCAGGTCGAGCCAGGGTCGCCAGCGTGGGTCGACCCGACGGGACCCGACGACCCGCCACGCGGCCCCCGTCGGCGCCACCGGTTGCCGGCCAAGACGCCAGCCGAGCTCGGAGATCCCCCGGTCGGCCTTGATGTGGTTGCACCGGCCGCAGGCCGAGACGACGTTGTCCCAGGTGTGCGAGCCGCCCCTGCTCTTGGGGATGACGTGGTCGAGGCTGGTCGCGGCGGCGGCGCAGTAGACACACCGGCCGCCGTCCCTGGCGAACACCGCTTTGCGGGTCAGCGGAACGGTCGCCCGATAGGGAACCCGCACGAACTTCATGAGCCGTACGACGGACGGCACGGTCACCGCGGCCCGGGCGCTGTGCAGCACGCCGTCACCCTCGGCGACCGACACCGCCTTGGCCGTGAGCAGCAGGACGACGGCACGCCGGCTCGGCACGACGCACAGCGGCTCATACGTGGCGTTGAGCACCAACGCCGCGCTGTCGAGACTCGCCATACGTCCTCCCTGGGCTGATTCTGACCGACGGACGCCAGATCCGCCACGCCCTTGCGCTCGCCTAGGGTCGACCCGTGACCCTCAGCTCGACGTCAGCCGTCTCCCGCCGCGCACTCGAGCTGGCGACGACCCCCGCCCGCATCGCCCTGATCGTCCTGCTCGCCCTCGTGCTCCGGGTGCTCGTCAACCGGGCGATCCGTCGGCTGGTCACGGGCGCCGCGGAAGGCAGCGTCCCTGTCGTGCTCCGACCGTTGCACGACCGCACGAAGGGCCGCCTGCTCGAGGCGACACCCCTCACGTCGGAGCGGCGCCGGCAGCGGGCCGAGACCATCGGGTCGGTGCTGCGGAGCAGCGCGGCACTGGTGATCTTCACCGTGGCCGGCGCGATGGTGCTCGCCGAGCTCGGCTTCGACCTCGCCCCCGTGCTGGCCAGCGCCGGCATCGTCGGGGTCGCGGTCGGGTTCGGCGCCCAGAACCTGATCAAGGACTTCCTCAACGGCATGTTCATGATCCTGGAGGACCAGTACGGCGTGGGCGACGTCATCGACGCCGGCGAGGCGACCGGCACCGTCGAGGCGGTGGGGCTGCGCACGACCCGGCTGCGGGACGTCGCCGGCACGGTCTGGCACATCCGCAACGGCGAGATCGTCCGGATCGGCAACAAGAGCCAGGGCTGGGCGCGAGCGGTCCTCGACATCGCGGTCGCCTGGGACAGCGACGTCGATCAGGTCCGCAACGTGATGAAGGCAGCCGCGGACGGCATGGCCGCCGAGGAGGAGTGGGCCACGAGCATCACCGAGGCGCCGGAGGTCTGGGGCGTCGAGGACCTCGGCTCGTCCGGGCTGGTCGTGCGTCTCGCCGTGAAGACCGCGCCGCTCGAGCAGTGGAAGGTCGCGAGGGAGCTGCGCGAGCGGGTCAAGGTGGCGTTCGACCGCGAGGGGATCCAGATCGGGCTCCCGTCGGTGCGCAACGTGGAGAGCACGCCGCCTTCCTAGACTCGTGCACATGACGACGCTGTACGACGAGGTCGGGGGCGAGCCGACGTTCCGTCGCCTCGTCGACCTCTTCTACGCCGAGGTCGAGGGCGACCCGGTGCTGCGGCCGCTGTACCTCGAGGAGGACCTCGGCCCCGGGGGCGCGGCCCGCGACCGGCTGTCGCTGTTCCTCATGCAGTACTGGGGCGGTCCGACGACGTACTCCGACAACCGGGGTCACCCGCGGCTGCGGATGCGGCACGCCGGCTGGCGGATCGGCAGCGCCGAGCGCGATGCGTGGCTGGCGCACATGATGCGGGCGGTGGCTGCGTTGGACATCCCCGAGGACGCCCGCGAGCAGCTGGCCGACTACCTGACGGGTGCGGCCCACTCCCTCGTCAACGCGCCGGACGAGACGGACGCTCGCTGAGCCGGCGGGCGACGATCCAGCCGACGATGACGCCGGCGGCGTCGGCGCAGACGTCCCGGACGTCGCCGCTGCGGCTCGCCAGCAGCAGCGACTGCGCCACCTCCGACAGGGCCGCGTAGGCGAGGACGGCCACGAGCCCGGCGCGGTGCGCCGCGAACCGCCACCACGTGGTCGCCGCGAGCAGCGCGAACAGGCTCGCGTGTACGAGCTTGTCCAGGCCGATCCCGCCCCCGCCCGGGGCACGCGGCGAGAAGAGCACGACGAGGCTGAGCACGACGACCGCGACGAACGCGACCGTCGCCCGCCGGTCGCCCGTGCCGGCGCCCGGCTGCGCAGTCACCGCGTCAGGTGTCGCGGGTCGATTTGGCAGCAAGCCCGGATGTTCGTCGGGAACTGTCAGAGGTGACTTGCACACTCGCAAGTATGCCGTCCCGACCGCTGCTGCCCGTGCGCGTCGTGCCGCCGCCCAGCGGCACGAGCTGTGGGACGCGGCTGCGGGTCAGCCGGGAAGAGCGGGTCATGCTGCGCGCCGTCGGTGAGCACCTCGCGGCTGCTCGCGGATGTGACCTGCCTGCCGCGGTGCGGGGCGAGGCGCAGAACGACAGGGTGAAGCGCCTCAGCGCACGGTTCGGCATCCAGTCCCGCTATGCGGGCAGCATCGTGCGAGCCAATGACGCGCAGGTCCGGCTCGCCCGGGAGGGCCTGTGGCGGCACAAGCTCGGCCTGCAGCGCGGGATCGCAACCCTCGAGCGGCGGCTCGCGGCCGCGACTCGACGGGCGTGCGGCTGCGGCCAGCGACGGGGCTGCGAGGCGTGCAAAGACGGCTACCCGAACCGCAACGAGTGGTGGAGCAAGCGCCGGCGCCTCGACATGCTGAGAGGCCAGCTCGTCGAGGTCGAGCGCCGGCTGGCCGAGAAGGACTACTCGATCGTGTACGGCGGGCGGCGGCTGCTCAACAGGCGGCACCACTTGACCGAGGCAGGACTGACGCTCGCGCAGTGGCTGCAGCAGTGGGCCGATGAGCGGCTGTTTCTGTCCTGCGTTGGCAATGTCGGCACTACCGGCGGGAATCCGTGCCTGTCCTTGACGCAGGATCCAGACGGGCTCATGTACTTGACCGTGTCAGTGCCCGAGCCGGTGCAACGCCGGCTCGGCATACCAGCCCGAGTCCGGCTGACACACCCCGTCCCAGTCGCTCATCTGCCCGAGCTCGTGGAGCGGGTCACCGCCCGGCGCAGCACCGCGATCACCATCACCTTCGAGCAGGGGAAGCGCGGCGAGCACGTAATGCTCCGGGCAGCCTGGACACACGAGCAGACCCCGGACCAACCGGACCTGCAGGTGTTACGTACTCGCCGGGTCGTCGCGCTGGACCTCAACGCCGACCACCTGGCGCTGTCCCGGCTCAACCCCGACGGCAACCCCGTCGGGACGCCGCTACGGATCGCGCTCGAACTCAAGGGTCTGCCCACCGGCACGAGGGACGCGAGACTTCGCGAGGCGATCACGCAGGTGCTGCACGCCGCGGCGGAGTTCGGTGCCCAGGCGATGGTGGTCGAGGAACTTGGTTTCGAGCAGGAGACGACCCGGGAGAAGCACGGCCGCAAGAAGGCGTTCCGGGCGCTGATCTCCGGCTTCCCGACGATGGCGTTTCGCAACCGGCTGGTTCCGATGGCTGCCCGTCAGGGTCTTGCGGTCATCGCGGTCGACCCGCGGTATACGTCCAAGGCCGGTGGCCGGGACTGGTCCTACGTGCTCGCCGGTGGCCCGACGGCCACTGAGGCATCCAAGAACGTCGCGACCCGGCATCAAGGTGCCGCGGTCGCGATCGGTCGGCGCGGACTCGCGCACGGCCTGACTGCCAGCACACCGGCCCGCACGCGGGCACGAATGCTGAGCCGTCGTCCCGCACCCCACCAGCAGCAGCCACAGACCGCGTCAGCGGCCTCGGCGGCTGGGGATGGAAGCACGACCGGCCCCGCGGGTCAGGTGCGGCTCAGCGACAGCGCGCAGGTCAGCCGTGACGCCCGCGACCGGCCGGTTCAAGCGGCCCGGAGCAGTCCGCGGGTCCGATCGGCGTCCATCCCAGGCCTTCGGGTCGGGCGTGGCAGCGCTGACCGGACTGGCGGGGCGAGCCGATCGTCGCGGATAGGTTCCGCGACCGGTCAGCCGCTCGGGCTGATCGGAACAGGAGCAGACCGGGTTGAGCTATCAACCGTGCATCCGGCGCTTGCTGCCGAACCTAGTCGTCGCGCTTGAGCTTGCGGTAGGTCACCCGGTGCGGTCTCGCGGCCTCCTGGCCGAGCCGCTCCAGCTTGTTCTTCTCGTACGACTCGAAGTTGCCCTCGTACCAGTACCACTTCGCCGGGTCGGTCTCGTCGCCCTCCCAGGCGAGGATGTGGGTGGTGACGCGGTCGAGGAACCAGCGATCGTGGCTGATGACCACGGCGCAACCGGGGAACTCCAGCAGCGCGTTCTCCAGCGAGCCCAGCGTCTCGACGTCGAGGTCGTTGGTCGGCTCGTCGAGGAGCAGCACGTTGCCGCCCTCCTTCAGCGTCATCGCCAGGTTGAGGCGGTTGCGCTCACCGCCGGACAGCACGCCGGTCGGCTTCTGCTGGTCCGGCCCCTTGAAGCCGAACGCGCCGATGTAGGCCCGGCTGGGCATCTCCTGCTGACCGACCTGGATGTAGTCGAGCCCGTCGGACACGGTCTGCCAGACCGACTTCGCCGGGTCGAGGCCGGCGCGCTCCTGGTCGACGTACGAGAGCTTGACTGTCTCGCCCACGCGGACGATGCCGTCATCGGGCTTCTCGACGCCGACGATCGTCTTGAACAGCGTGGTCTTGCCGACGCCGTTGGGGCCGATGATCCCGACGATGCCGCCGCGCGGCAGGTCGAAGGACAGGCCGTCGATGAGGATGCGGTCGCCGAAGCCCTTCTTGAGGTCCTTGGACTCGATGACGACGCTGCCCAGGCGCGGGCCGGCCGGGATCTGGATCTCCTCGAAGTCGAGCTTGCGGGTCTTGTCGGCCTCGGCGGCCATCTCCTCGTAGCGGGCGAGGCGGCTCTTGCTCTTGGTCTGGCGGCCCTTGGCGTTCATCCGGACCCACTCGAGCTCGTCCTTGAGGCGCCTGCTGAGCTTGGCGTCCTTCTTGCCCTGGACCTCGAGGCGCTGCTGCTTCTTCTCGAGGTACGTCGAGTAATTGCCCTCGTAGGGGTAGGCGCGACCGCGGTCCAGCTCGAGGATCCACTCGGCGACGTTGTCCAGGAAGTACCGGTCGTGGGTCACGGCCAGTACGGCGCCCGCGTAGCGAGCCAGGTGGTTCTCCAGCCACTCGACCGACTCGGCGTCGAGGTGGTTGGTGGGCTCGTCGAGCAGCAGCAGGTCGGGCGCCTCGAGGAGCAGCTTGCACAGCGCGACGCGGCGACGCTCGCCGCCGGACAGGTGACCCACGGCCTCATCCGGCGGCGGGGTCCGAAGCGCGTCCATGGCCTGCTCGATGAGGCTGTCGATCTCCCAGCCGTTGTGCGCTTCGATGAAGGCGTAGAGGGGCTCCTGCTCGGCCATGATCGCCTCGTAGTCGGCGCCCTCCTCGGCCATCTTCTCGTTGAGGGACTCCCACTTCTTGATGGTGTCCATGAGCTCGCGGACACCGTCCTCGACGTTCTCCCGGACGGTCTTGGTCTCGTCGAGCTTCGGCTCCTGCATGAGGATGCCGACCGAGAACCCGGGCGTGAGCATGGCGTCGCCGTTTGACGGGTGATCGAGCCCGGCCATCATCTTCAGGACGGTCGACTTGCCGGCGCCGTTGGGCCCGACCACCCCGATCTTCGCGCCGGGGAAGAACGCCAGCGTGACGTCATCGAGGATGACCTTGTCGCCGACGGCCTTGCGGACCTTCTGCATCTGGTAGATGAACTGCGCCATGGGGACACAGGCTAGTAGCCCCTCAGGCGGCGACCTGGTCGACCGCAGGCTGCTCGGGGATGACCTCACCGGTGACCGGGTCGGCTGACACACGCTCGAACCGCTTCTGCTGGACCGGCCCCCGGGTGAGGTCCATGCCGACCGACGTGGCGTCGATCTCGCTGCTGACCCGATCCACGCCCTCCTTGTCCTTCCACGTGCTCGTCGAGAAGCTGCCGGTGACGATCACCTTGTCGCCCTTGTTGAACGACATCGCTGCGTGCTCGGCGAGCGAACGCCAACACGTCACCCGGAACCAGAGCGTCTCTTGATCGACCCATGTCTCGCTGGTCCGGTCGAACCGGCTCGGTGTCATGGCAACCGAGAAGGACGTCACGAAGGTCCCGTCGGCCAGGGAGCGCAGCTTCGGGCTCGCTCCGACGTTTCCAACGACGGTCATCTGGGGTGCGTTCACGGCGTCCTCCGCTGCTCCGGCCGGCAGTCGGTCCGCCGGCGTGGAGCCAGCGTCGGCGTACCGGAGCTGGTGTTGCCAGGGCCGGCGAGCGGTTGTGGACGCGGCAGTTGCTCTGTGGACGGGCGCGATCCCGGTACCGTTCGAGCCGCCCTGCGCCCGTAGCTCAGGGGATAGAGCAGGTGCCTTCTAAGCACTTGGTCGCAGGTTCGAATCCTGCCGGGCGCGCCTTCTGTGATCAGTCGGACCGGCGAGCGATCAGGTGGCTCGCGCTGCACGACGTGTGCGCCCGGACGAAGTCGCCGACCGCGTCGAGGAGCGGCGTGACCGGCTCAAGGGCGTGCCGGAGCTCGCCCCTGCAGGCCCCGCAGACGAGCACGACGAGCTGATCGTCCGCCGGGGCCGGCACGACGAGGCTCAGCTCGGAGACCGGCGCACGCGGGTCAGGTACGGACATTCCGGCGGACATGTCGGGATCGTCGTGGAACGCGGCTCCCACCGGTAGAGCACGTTCGCGTGGTGCTGCGGTAGTCCGTTGCCCCACTGCAGCGGGCCTCTCGGGGGTCCGGCGTGACCACCCCGTCGTGGGCAGTGGACTACCTCGATCGGGTCAGCGGCGACGGGTGGTGCGCTTGCGACGGGAGGCGGTCCCGAAGATCGACCGGCTGATCTCGCGACCGGCCGCGCTCGCCGCTGACCGCGCGAACGACTTGAAGACGCTCGACGCGAGGGCGCCCGCGATGGCGCCTCCGACGCCGGCCGCCTCCTCGCGACGACGATCGTCCTTGCGTTCTGGCTCTGGCTGGGGCTGCTTCTCGTCGACGTCCGGCGCGACCTTCGCAAGGAGCTTCTCGTACGCCGACTCGCGGTCCACCGGAGTGCCGTACTCCGCTTGCAGGGAGCTCGCTGTCACGATCGCCTGCTGCCGCGTCGCGTCGAGCTGCGCCATCGACGATGCCGGCGGTCGCATCCGGGTCCACGCGACAGGGGTCGGCGCACCGTTCTCCGACAGGATCGTCACGACGGCCTCGCCGATGCCGAGCGTCGTGAGCAGCTCACCGAGGTCGTCGTACACATCACTCTTCGGGAACGTCCCGACCGTCGCCTTCAACGCTTTCGCATCGTCGGGGGTGAAGGCGCGCAGCGCGTGCTGCACCCGGTTGCCGAGCTGAGCGAGGACGTCGGCGGGAACATCCTTCGGTGTCTGCGTGACGAAGAAGACGCCGACGCCCTTCGATCGGATGAGCCGGACGGTCTGCGTGATGGCGTCGCGAAACGCCTCGCTGGCATCGTCGAAGAGCAGGTGCGCCTCGTCGAAGAAGAAGACGAGCTTCGGCTTCTCGACGTCGCCCATCTCGGGCAGGTCGTGGAACAGGTCGGCCAGCAGCCACATGAGGAAGGTGGAGAACAGCCGCGGACTGGCCTGCAGCCCCTGCAGCTCCATGATCGACAGGACGCCCTTGCCGTCGGAGGTCGTCCGCAGCAGGTCCTGGGTGTCGAACTCCGGCTCGCCGAAGAAGATGTCGCCGCCGCCGTCCTCGAGGCCGATCAGCTCACGCAGGATGACACCGGCTGTGGCCGCCGACAGCCCGCCGAGGTTCTTGAGGTCGTCCTTGCCCTCGTCGCTCGTCAGGTGCGAGATGACCGCACGCAGGTCCTTCAGGTCGAGCAGCGGCAGCCCTGCCTTGTCAGCGAAGTGGAAGACGAGACCCAGGCTGCTCTCCTGCGTCTCGTTGAGCCCGAGGACCTTGCTCAGCAGGATCGGTCCGAACGAGGTCATGGTCGCGCGGACCGGCACCCCGGCGCCGCCCTGGCCACCGAGGTTGAGGAACTCGACCGGGAACCCGCGGGGCTGCCAGTCGGTCGCGGTGTCCTTCGCCCGCTGGGTGATCCGGTCGCTCTCCTCCCCCGGCGCGGCCATGCCGCTGACGTCGCCCTTGATGTCGGCGAGGAAGACCGGCACGCCGGCGTCCGACAGCTGCTCGGCGATCAGCTGCAGCGTCTTGGTCTTCCCGGTGCCGGTCGCACCGGCAACGAGACCGTGCCGGTTGAGCATGGACAGCGGCATCCGGATCCGCGCCTCGGGGTGGGCGGTCTTGTCCAGCACCAGTGCGCCCAGCTCGAGCGCGGGGCCCTCGAAGGCATAGGCCTTGCCCAGCTCGGTCGCGATGTCGTCTGCCTTGGTCATGCATCGGACCCTAACGGCGTACCCCGTAGGGTGACCGCGTGAGCGACCGGCTGGTGTGGATCGACTGCGAGATGACCGGGCTCGACCTCGGGTCGGACCTGCTCATCGAGGTCGCCGCGCTGGTCACGGACGGCGATCTGAACATCCTCGGCGAGGGCGTCGACGTCGTGATCGGCGCGACCGCCGACGAGATGGCGCGGATGCCCGACGTCGTGCGAGACATGCATGCGTCGTCAGGGCTGACGGACGAGGTCGTGACGTCGACCGTCTCGGTCAAGGACGCCGAGCAGCAGGTGCTCGCCTACATCAAGGAGTGGGTCCCGGAGGCGAAGAAGGCGCCGCTCTGCGGCAACTCGATCGCGACGGATCGCGGCTTCCTGACCCGGGACATGCCCGAGCTCGACGAGTGGCTGCACTACCGGATGGTCGACGTGTCGTCAGTCAAGGAGCTGGCGCGCCGGTGGTACCCACGCGCCTACTTCGGGTCGCCCAAGAAAGGCGGCGGTCACCGCGCGCTGGCCGACATCAAGGAGTCGGTGCTCGAGCTGCAGTACTACCGGGAGGCGGTCTTCGTGGCGGCTCCGGGGCCGTCCAGCGAGGAGGCCAACGCGATCGCGACGAGGCTGCTGGGGGGTGACCCGGACGGGGCGTCACGACTGCCCGAGCCCTCCGAGCAGGTCCCCGACTGACGCTATGCTTTCCGCCGCACCATGGTGGGTGTAGCTCAGCTGGTAGAGCACCGGGTTGTGATCCCGGTTGTCGCGGGTTCGAGCCCCGTCACTCACCCCACAAAACCGCAGGTCAGAGGCGGATAACCGGAGTTCACAGGCTCGCTGAGCGCCCCAGTTTCAAGATCATGGGGCAGCCATGGGGCAAAACTTCACAGCCCTCGACGTCGCTAGACCGTTCTTCACCTCGTTCAACTGCTCTGAACGAGCCGTACGTCGGTCGTCGTCGTTGAAGCGCGCCGGGTTCGGTGGAGGCTCCTGACAGAGGAAAGACTGGAGCCATGGCCGGAAGCGTGACCCAACCGCTGATCTAGCCGATCGTGAGGCAGTCGACGCCAGGCAGTTCCTGGAACCTCGCGCTTCGATCTGTCGTCAGCACGGTTCGCTTCGTCGCGATTGCGGTCGCCGCAATGATCAGGTCGCGGGCGCCTCGGGGGGTGCCTGAACGGTGCACGTGCGCGAGCAGTCTGCCGTGTGCCTCCGCGACCTCGACGTCGTAGGGCTCGACCGGCAGGGTCTCCAGCACCGTGACGAGGAACTCCGTGCGCGCAGCGCGATGACGCGCACTCGCCAGCTCAATTCCGGTGCGGAGCTCGGCCACGGTGACCGCGGCGATGACGACGTCGTCGTCTCGCTCCACGGCTTCCGCCGCAGCCCTCGGAAGGCCCCGCTCGGAGGCGATGAGGACACCGGTGTCCATGATCAGCCTGCGGGCCACGCCGGCCCGTCCAAGGTCACTGCCCCTCGCGCGGCTACGACATCCGCCGCGAACTTCTTGTCCGGCGGACCCTTCCGGAGTAGCGCGACCACGTCGCCTCCGTTGCCGGCGGTCGCCGGGCCGATCGAAGCGATGCGACGCCCACCGCGGGTGACCACGAAGGTCTCCCCCGCCTCCACCTCGTCGAGCAGAGCAGCGAAGGATCTGCTGGCCTCGGTTGCGGTCTGGTCTCCCGAGCGGACGCTGAGCGTTCGGTCAAGGACGCGGTTGAGACAGCCCGGGAACAGGGCTACTCCTGGGCGTTCATCGGCAAGATCATCGGCACTTCCGGCGAGGCTGCTCGACAGCGCTACGGACGCAAGCAAGACGCCTAGCGCGGACCAAGATCATGGGGCAAACGTGGAAGCGCCCGCGTCGTGAAAGCCGCACATCGCCGAGCCAGCGCTGCTTCCGAAGCCTGGTGATGGGGCGTAGCGTCGCGCCCAGTCGAGGAACGGGAGGACAACGATGTTCATCCAGGTATTCCAAGGCAAGGTCACCGACGCCGATCTGGTCCGCCGCATGGACGAGCGCTGGATCGCAGAGATCAAGCCGGGCGCGAAGGGCTACCTCGGTTACACGGGCGGCATCACGCCGGACGGCCGCTACATCGGACTGGCGCGGTTCGAGTCGGCCGACGCGGCGCAGGCGAACAGCGACAGCCCCGAGCAGACCGCGTGGTGGAACGAGGCGGTCAAGGGCTTCGAGGGCGAACCGACCGTCCACGACTGCACGGAGGTCGACACACCCTTCGGTGGCGGCTCCGACACAGCTGGCTTCGTCCAGGTCATCCAGGGTCGCGCGAAGGATCCCGCCAAGCTGCGCAGCATGGGCAACGACCGGCAGGCCGAGCTTCGAGCGGCCCGGCCGGACATCCTCGGGATGGTCATCGCCTGGCACGGCGACGGCAAGGACTTCACACAGGCCGTCTACTTCACGTCGGAAGCGGAAACGCGCCAGCTCGAGAAGGACAGCGAGTCGAGCGAGATGCGGCAGGAGTACGACGACATGTTCGAAGGTCAGCCGACGTTCTTCGACCTGCCGAATCCACTTCTCGACTGACCACAGCTGGCAACTGGCGTCCAGGCGGTGGTGCTGGCGTACGAGAGCACGCAGACGGCTCCACCCCGGTCACGCCTGGCGCGCGGCGGCAGCGTCCGGGATCAGGCTGGCGAGCCCTCGTCGGGTGACCGCCGGAGGGTGTGCTGCTGCAGCGACCTCGAGCTCTTCGACGCGCGCCTGGAGCCACACGACCTCCGACCGCAGCCGCTCTGCCGCCTCGAGCGCGATGCGTCGAAGATCCGTCTCGCGATCGCGCTCGGCCCGAGCAGCCGCGAGCTCTGCGGCGAGAGCAGTCGCTCTGCGCGCGTCCGGGCTGATGCGTTGAGTCGACCGGGATGCCACGAGCGAACGCTAGAGGGAAACCCGCGCCAGCCAGCGATGACGCGCCGCGACAACCGCTGCGAGCAGCATGGCGAGCAGCCCGGCCCACGCCGACCGTGAACCCCCACCGGTAGTGGGCAGAGATCCGGGCGCGGCGGCCGGCGGGGCTGCGGCCGGCTGGCTGGACACGCCTTGCGTCCCTGCCCGGTTGGCCAGTGCCACGTAGGGGCGGCAGGGCTCGTTGCGCAGGCTCGGGCACGCCGGCTGGCCGGTCGACACGGTGACCCCAGGGACGACAGGCAGCACCAGGCTTGAGGGCATCTTCGGTGAGAACGCGATCGAGACCGTGCCGGGCCCGTTCGGCCGGGTGCCGTCGAAGGACCAGATCGGCTGGGTGCCGTTCGGCGCAGCGATGGTCACGCGGATCTTGGTGCCGGCGCGGTAGGCGTGGCCCTGGTAGTAGAGCGGGATGACCACCGGGACGAACGCGTTGCTCGGCATCGGCTGGGCATCGGCTGCCAGCATGCTCAGGACCGGCTCGAGCAGGGTGCTCTTCTGCTTGAAGATGTTGTCGGAACCGGTGGCCAGCTTGCGCTCGCTGGCTCGCAGCCAGCCGTTCTGGACGAACGTCTCGTGACCGTCGGCCGTGACCTCACTGACCGTGGCCATCAGATCGACATCCGGCGTGGAGGATCGCACCCACAGGTGGACCGCGCCTGCACCAACCACGGTCGTGCTGGCAGCCAGCGGCTCGGTCAGGTAGGACACCGCGGTGCCGGCCGGGTACTGCTTCCAGTCCCAGGACCACTGCGAGGCGTTGCCCCAGAGCCCGCCGCCGCCCGTGTTGCTGCCGAAGTCATGGGCCGGCAGCGCCTTGGCGTTGTGGGTGTAGGCGTCTGCGCCGCTCGCGCCGGCCTTGTCGGCGAGCACGCCCTTCGGGGCGAGGTACCACTGCCGCGCGACCGTGCCCGGGACCGGGAGCGCCGAGAAAGACTGCTCGAAACCGGGGTAAGGGTTACCTGGCGTGGACTGCCCGGTCGGTGACCTCCCCGCGCCGTTGTCGAACAGGACCCGCACCGCCGGGAGCGCTTCGAAGGCGGCCAATGCCATGTCGTACGTCGGCATTGCCTGGATCGGGTCGATCGGCAGCGTGATGACCTCGTCCTGCGGCAGGCCCATCGCTCCTTGGAAGATCACCGGCGCGGCGGCGCGGGTCACGGCGATGTTCTCGGCCGGCGCCTGGCGCGCGACGTACAAGGACAGGAAGTCGAACCAGCGGTTGTACGTCTCCGGGTCCAGCGAGTCGACGTGCACCCCGTTGGTGAAG
Source organism: Frankiaceae bacterium (assembly GCA_016650445.1). Classification (GTDB taxonomy): domain Bacteria; phylum Actinomycetota; class Actinomycetes; order Mycobacteriales; family SCTD01; genus RYN-124. Next base: position 28,064 of record JAENVS010000012.1, read on the forward strand.
GTGAACCACTTCTTCTTCGTGCCGGTGAAGTGCTGCGCCAGCATCGGGCAGTGCCCGCCGGTCTGCTCGTCCTGGAACTGGCAGGCCATGAACGTCGGGACGTTGATCTTGTTGACGAAGGTGATCGGGTCCAGTGGGTCGGCGACGGCGGGGCGGTAGTGCTCGTTCTCCGCGATCTTCGTCAATAGGTTGGCCGCCTCGGGGTGCAGGACCTGGTTGTCCTTGCAGGTCTGGTCACCGTCCTTGATCTGCTGCTCGGCGTACGCCTGGGTGCCCTTCTTGCCCTGACCCGCCGGCTGCGCCTCCGCCTGCCGCTCCTTGGCCCACGCGACGGCGAACCCGTCGTTGCGGATGCCGCCGGGGTAGAGGGTCGTGGCGGTGGCGTCGATCACCGACAGGGGTGAGATCGCGGCGAGGGACGGCGGGTGCGTCTGGGCCGTGAACAGCTGGCTGATGCCGCCGTACGAGATGCCCATCATCCCGACCTTGTTGTTCTTGACCCAGGGCTGCCGCGCGATGGTCTCGACGACGTCGTACCCGTCGAGGCTCTGCAGCGGCTCGAAGAAGTCGAAGGCACCGCTCGAGCAGCCGGTGCCGCGCATGCTGACGTCGACGACGGCGTAGCCCATCAGGTTGGCGAGCACCGCGATGCCGCTCGTCGGGCCGTCGGGGTTGGCATAGCCGTAGCCGGAGTACTCGATCAGAGTCGGGTACGGCGGCGCGTACTTCGGCAGGCCGCTCGGCAGGTTGAACTCCGGCAGTCCCTGGCCGGCCGGGCTGTTCGGGGGCCACACCTTGTAGGCCAGCTTCGTGCCGTCGCGGGTCGTCAGGTAGCCGTAGCCGTTGGCCGGGATCTCCTGCTTGTAGATCTCCGGGTTCCACTGGGCGGGGTCCTCCGAGTGCACGGTGACCGGCGCCGACAGCGGTCCGCCCGGCAGCACCCGCACGCGGTAACCGGCGGCGGGCGTGACGTCGCGGAAGAGCACGCCGCCCAGGGAGCTGGCCGACTTGCTCGCGACCTGCCGCCCCGAGCTGTCCACCAGCGCGACCTTGGCACCCGCTGCCACACCGGTCGCGTAGACCTGCCTCGCGCTGCCCTGGGCGACGAACGCCGTCGAAGGCGCCGCCGCAGTTGCACCGGTGACGGCGAGTAGGCCGGCCACCAGGGCTCCGGCGAGCGAGATCCGCAGGGCTGTCGCTGATCGCAAGCCGGTCCGCACGATGATGACTCCTTCTGGGCGGGCACCTGCCTGCCGCGTGTCTCTCCTTCGACGTGAGAGTGCCGACTCCTTCACCCGCGCCGGCGGGCCCGACGCTCCAGGTGACGCAGGAACACGCGCAGGACGGCATCTGCCGCCCGCACCGGCAGCCGGTCGAGCATCATTCGCTGCCGATCAGGACGGACCAGGTACGCCGTCTTCCACCGGCTGGCGGTCAGCGCCTCTTCCACGACGGCAGCAAGCACCGCCGGGTCGTGCGCCTTCGCCTGCTCGACGGGAAGCCGGGCGAGCAGCGCGCGCAGCAGGTCGCCGTAGTACGTCGACGACGCTGCCGCCGCCTCGTAGTGCGGCACGATCGACGTGAGCATGTCCGTGCGGAACGGCCCCGGCTGGAGCTTGATGACGGGCACGCCAAGCAGCATGAGCTCGCGTCTCAATGAGTCGCCGTACGCCTCGACGGTGTGCTTGCTCATCGCGTACGGGCCGTTGAACGGCGCGCCGGACTGCACGCCTGTCTCGCTGCTCACGAGCACGACCCGGCCACGGCCGCGCTGCAGCATCGGGAACGCGGCTCGGGTGACGCGATGCGTCCCGAGGACGTTGACGTTCAAGATGTGGGCGAGCACGTCGGCCTCGACGTCGAGCAGCGCACCGGCACGAAAGATGCCGGCGAAGTGCACGACGCCGGCGAGGCGATCCGTCGACGCCGCGACCTCAGCGATTCCCGCGGCCACGCTGGCGTCGTCGGTGACGTCCATCGTGATCGGCACGACACCGGCGGCGGACGGCGGCCGGAGGTCGGCACCGAACACCCGCCAGCCCTGCGCGACCAGGTGCGACGCGGCCGCCGCCCCCAGTCCACCTGCCGCCCCCGTGACGAGGACGTCCCGACCGGTCATCGGTGCGCGAGGCGGCGACGGAGCAGAAGCCCCGCGGCCAGGACCAGCACCGCGAGGTACGCCGGGACGCCACCCGTAGAGGGAAGACCGCCGCCGGCCGGACCCGCGCTCGGCGTCGACGGGCCCGGCACCGGCGAAGGGGCGGCGGCCGCGGCGGCGCAGACCGAGCCCGCCGGCGGCGTCTTCCATCGGCTGTCGGCGACCCGGTAGGCCCGCTGCTTGAGGTAGTCCTGGGGGTCGAGCAGGAAGTCGACAGCGGGCGGGTTCTTCAGCTCGGCCAGCTCGCTCGTGAGCTTGTCCTTGTACTGCGCCTGCCCGGCGCTGAGCACCGGCGCCCAGGCGTCGGCGTGGGTCGGCAGGAACAGCGACGGCTTCGCCGCGTCGATGTAGTCGACGGGGTCGGCCAGTCCCGAGACCGGCTGGTCGAACCCCAGGATCGCGTTGGCCATCACGTCGACGCAGCCCGGGAACCGCCCCAGCGCCGTGCGGATCGCCGGCTGGTCGAAGATCGGGCCGGCCGAGTCACCGATCAGCAGGGTGAAGTCGCCGTCGACGAAGTGGTAGAGCCAGGTGCCGCCCTGGTTGCTCTCCTGCTGCTGCGCGAGGAACCGCGCCAGCTCCTCCGGATCGGTCGCGAAGTGGTCGATGTAGGGCTGCGCATCCATGATCGGGAAGAACGGGTCGGGGTCATTGCCGTTGCCCGGCGGCGTCGCGGCGGAGTGGATGTGCTGCAGCACGCTGACCGCCGGCAGGTCGGCGAACAGCTTCAGCCGCTGCGTGACACCCATGGCAGGCGACGTCATCGTGCCGGTGATGGCGCAGCGGAACGCGGTGCCGACGCCCTCGCGGGTGGCGCCCTCGACGGCGACGGTGCAGATCTCCTCGGAGCCGACGACGACAGCGCCCGACTTGCCCGCGACGAAGCCGAGGTCGCCGGCGTGGTCGAAGTGGCCGTGGCCGACCAGAATCGCTTCGGGGTCGAGCGCGGCGAGGTCGTCGCGCGTCAGCGGCAGGTAGTCGTCGACGGCGCCGATGATCTGCCACGCGTCGAACAGCAGCAGATGGCCGCGGATCGTCACGACCATCGACGAGACGCCGATCCAGTGCAGCGTGACGTAGCCCGGGTCGTCCCACCGGTCGCCCAGCAGCTTGTCGCGCGCCGCCTTCGCCGCCGGGGTCACAGTGGGATTCGCCGGCAGCGGCGCGAAGGACGCGATGGGTCCGCGCGTCTCGGCGCTCGCCGGAACGGGTACGGCGAGCAGACCGAGTGTCAGGAGAAGGAGAACGAACCTCTTAGCCATGGCGACACCCTCTCGCAGGCCGATACCGGCACAACAGACGCCGTCCAGTTGGCGTGCTGGTCGACCGGCACCACGACGACCGGGCAGGCGGCCCGGCGGACGCACTGATCGCCGAGCCAGCCGAGCAGAGACCCGAGCACCCGCGAGCCCGGTTCGCGGCCGACGACGAGCAGATCGACATCGCGGGAGCGAGCGGCCAGGACGCGACCGGTGTCACCGCGGACCAGCTCGGTCTGGATCTGCTCGGGCGACAGCGCGACACCGTCAGCAGCCGCTTTCAGCGCCGCACGTGCCCCGGGCTCCGGGTCGTAGGTCACCGTGAACGGCGGCAGGCCGTAATGCACCCTGCCCCGCCAGGTCCCCACCAGGAGCAGCGTCCCGGCGCGGCTCGCGACGTAGTCGGCAGCCCATTCGATGGCGGCCCGGGTCTCTGCCGCTCCGACGACCGCCACCATCACCACGGGCCCGGAGCCCGCTGTGGTGATCATCGGTGCCCCACCGCATCGACCGTGGTCTCCGCGGAGGACGCCAGTGAGGGACGACGCCGCACCATGACCAGGCTGGCGATGGTCGTCACCGCGAGGGTGCCGACAATCACCGCGAGCGAGAGCGCGAGACCGATGTGCGGCATCGACGCGTAGCCCGACGCGTGCAGCGCCTCCAGGATGAGCTTGGCGCCGATGAAGCCGAGGATCACCGCCAAGCCGTACGACAGGTAGATGAGCCGGTCGAGCAGACCGTGCAGCAAGAAGTACAGCTGCCGCAGTCCCATCAGGGCGAAGGCGTTGGCCGTGAAGACGAGGTACGGCTCCTGGGTCAGCCCGAAGATCGCCGGGATGGAGTCCAGCGCGAACAGCAGGTCCGCCGTCGCGATGGCGACCATGACGATGAGCAGCGGCGTGAACGTCCGTCGCCCGTCGATCGTCACGACAGCGCGCCCGCCGTGGTAGTCGCGCGTCGTCGGCACGGCTCGCTCGACGAGGCGGACGACCGGGTTGCGGCTGACGTCGTAGGGCTTGCCGTGCGCCGTGACGAGCTTCACCGCGGTGTAGATCAGGAAGGCGCCGAAGACGTAGAAGGTGAAGCTGAACCGCTCGATCGCGGCAGCACCGACGGCGATGAAGCCTGCCCTCAGCGCGAGAGCGGCCACGATGCCGAACAGCAGCACCTTGTGCTGGTACGCCGGTGGAACGGCGAAGGTCGTCATGATGATGACGAACACGAACAGGTTGTCCACCGACAGGCTGTACTCCGTCAGGTAGCCGGCGAAGAACTCACCCGCGACGGAGGCGTCGTACACGAGACCGAGCCCGAACCCGAAGAACACGGCGAGAGCGACGTAGAACGCTACCCAGAGCGCCGCGGCCTGGACGGTGACCGCGCGCGGCTTGCGGTTGCTGATGAGCAGATCTGCTGCGATGACGGCGCCGAGCGCCACGACTGTCGCAGCCCAGGCCAACAGGGAAACGTTCAAGGGCGAGCCTCTCCTCCGGCGACCAGACGGTCGAACCGGAGGTCTCTCCCACCAGTGGGCCAAGCCGCCGGGCCCATCGGTAGGCCGGATTGACGACGACTCGCGCGGGGATACTCCCCTCCACCGACGAGGGTACGCCGCCTACGTCGACGGGTCGACCGCCATCGCGATCGTCAGCTGCAGGACGACGTCGGGATCGGCGAGCCGCTCGCCGTACAGCTCGCGGAGCTGCGTCATGCGGTAGCGCACCGTCTGCGCGTGCACGTGCAGGTCGGCGGCGACCTCCTCGCGACGACCGTGGTGCAGCAGCCAGGAACGGAGGGTCTCCGCGAGCCGCGCCGCCGTCGCCGGTCGCAGGTCCGCGAGTGGGGCCAGCGCCTGCGCCCGCAGGTCGGCGAGCGCCTCTGCATCCGCCGTGAGCACCAGGGTCGTGAGATGCGCCTCGGTGTCCACCGGCTCGCTGCCGGCGACGCGGTCGACGAGGCGCGCGGCGCGGGCGTACGACGACGCGGCGGCTGTCCACGGCCGGGTCGGGCCGACCACCGCGGCCCGACCACGCAACGACCGCAGCAGCACCCGTCGCGTGTCCGGCGCGAGCAGCACGTCGGCGTCGGCCAGCCCGACGAGGTCTCCCGGGACGCTGAGGGTCCGCCCGTCGAGCAGCGGCAGGACGTCGCGGTTACGCGCTGACGGGATGAGCACGACTGTCAGGTCCTGCGGCGGAGCCCAGTCGGCACGCTCCGCCATGGCTTGGAGTGCGGGCAGGGACGTACCGGAGAGCAGCGCCAGCCCGAGCCGCTCGCGGTAGAGCTGGCGCACCCGCCCCGACGTGGCGAGCTCGTCGGCGTGGCCGGCGACACTCGCCGCGGAGAGCTCGTCGATGTAGGCGAACACCAGCTCCGCGAACTGCGCCACGGTCTCGGCCGGCAGCCCGCCGTCCACGGCCGTGGCGGACAGCTCGCGCCAGGCGACCCGGGCGCCCACCCGGTACGCCGCGAGGAGGGCGTCGGCGGTGCGACCGCCGCGGGCCTCACCGCGCCCGAGCGCGTAGGCACCGTCCCGGGCTGGGCCGAGCGGCGTGCTGTCACCGGGCTGGCTGGCCAGGCGGAGAAAGCCGCCCAGCGCCATCTGCACCGCGCCCTGGATGGTGGCGCCCATCTCGCCCGCGAACGCGTCGGCGTACTCCGGCACCTCCGCGGTGACCGCCGCGACCGTGTGCTCGGCCACGGCAGGCAGCTGCTCGCGCAGGACCTCCACCAGGCTCGGTTCCAGCGCAAACGCACTCATCTTGTTCTTTCCGAACAAGAACGTGTCTGAATCCCACCCCGCATGACCAGGACTCTAGCGTCCTGAACAAGCCAGACTCGACGCATGACCACCGCTGCGCCCGTGCTGCGCGTCCGCGACCGCCTCCGGGACCGGGTCGCCCAGCTCGCCGAGCTGGTCGCCACCCCGCTCGTCCCGGCCGACTACGTCGACCTGCTCGACCCGCTGCGCAACGGCACCGACCTGCGGGCCCGGATCGTCGCCGTGACGGCCGAGACCGCCGACGCCGCGACGCTCGAGCTGCGCCCGGGTCGAGGCTGGCGCGGGCACGTGCCGGGCCAGTACGTCCGCATCGGCGTCGACGTCGACGGGGTGCGCCTCTGGCGCGCCTACTCAGTGACGTCGTCCACCGATACGACCTTCACGATCACGGTCAAGGCGATCCCGGACGGGGTCGTCAGCAACCACCTCGTACGACGGGCGCGGGCCGGCTCGGTCGTGCAGCTCGACCAGGCCACCGGCGACTTCGTCCTGCCGACTTCGCGACCCACCAAAGCCCTGTTCGTCACCGCCGGCAGCGGCATCACGCCGGTCATGGGGATGCTGCGCAGCACGCCGCTCGACGACGTCGTCCTCGTCCACTCCGCACCCACTGCCGACGACGTCATCTTCGCGACCGAGCTGCGGACCTGGGCGACGCAGGGCCGGATCAGTCTGGTGGAGAAGCACACCGACACCGACGGGATGCTGACCACCGACGAGCTCGCTGCCGTCGTGCCCGACCTCAGCGAGCGCGAGGCCTGGGCCTGCGGCCCGACCGGCATGCTCGACGCCCTCGAGACGTGGTGGCCGAACGACCTGCTGCACACCGAGCGCTTCCGGCCGTCGGTGCTCGTTCTCGGCGACGGCGGAAGCGTGACGTTCGCGCGCAGCGGCACGACCGTCGACGCCGACGGCGCGACTCCGCTGCTCACCGCCGGCGAGGCGGCCGGCGTGCTCATGCCGTCCGGCTGCCGGATGGGCATCTGCTTCGGCTGCGTGCTGCCGCTGCGCGAGGGAGCCGTGCGCGACCTGCGCACCGGCGATGTCACGACCGCAGCCGTCGGCGACGGCGTACTGATCCAGACCTGCATCTCGGCTGCGGCCGGGCCCTGCGACCTCGACGTCTGATCGTCGGAAACGGAGACCTGACATGACCGCGATCCAGAAGAAGCCCGACAACGCCATCGCCCACCTGAGCCCCGCAGACATCGAGGAGCTCGGCCGCTCGCTCGACGCGATCCGCGAGCAGGTCGTCGGCTCCCGCGGCGCCGACGACGCGGCGTACATCCGCAAGGTCATCGACGTACAGCGAAAGCTCGAGCTCACCAGCCGGGCCGTGCTGCTGTTCTCGCTGTTCCCGCCCGCTTGGCTGGCCGGCACGACCGGGCTGTCGATCGCCAAGATCCTCGAGAACATGGAGATCGGGCACAACATCCTGCACGGCCAGTGGGACTGGATGCGCGACCCGAAGATCCACTCGACGACCTGGGAGTGGGACAACGCCACGCCCGCCGACATGTGGAAGCACTCGCACAACGAGCTGCACCACGCCTACACGAACGTGCTCGGCAAGGACAACGACCTCGGCTACGGGATCATGCGCGTCGACGAGGACCAGCGCTGGTCGCCGTTCTACCTCGGGCAGCCGCTCTACAACTTCCTGAACGCCTGCTTCTTCCAGTACGGCATCGCGGCGTACGACCTCGAGATCGGCAAGTACCTCAAGGGCCGCAAGGAGAAGGTCGCCTTCAAGGGACAGGTCACGAAGGTCCTGAACAAGGTGAAGAAGCACGCACTGCGCGACTACGTCCTGCACCCGCTGCTGTCCGGTCCGTCGGCGCTGACCACCCTCGGCGCCAACGCAACCGCCAACCTGGTGCGCAACCTGTGGACGCACTCGATCATCATGTGCGGCCATTTCCCCGAGGGTGTCGAGACCTTCGAGAAGACGAGCATCGTCGGCGAGACCCGGGGCGAGTGGTACCTACGACAGATGCTCGGCGCGGCCAACATCGACGGGGGTGCGGCGATGCACATGATGAGCGGCAACCTCAGCTTCCAGATCGAGCACCACCTGTTCCCCGATCTGCCCAGCAACAGGTACGCCGAGATCGCCCCGCAGGTGCAGGCGCTGTTCGAGAAGTACGAGCTGAGCTACGTCAGCGGGTCGTTCCCCAAGCAACTCGCGTCCGCCTGGCACAAGGTCTTCCGGCTCGCGCTGCCCAACGACTTCCTGGCGAAGACCGCCGCCTCCGTCACGGACCTGCCCGTCCGCGCAGCGGGCAAGGCGGCCTGACCCGCAGGCGTGACGCTAGACAGACCGGGCACACTTGCCTGGGGCGGCATCGTGCCCGCCGCGGAAGGAGTCCCGATGACGGAGCGCCGCTGCCCGGAGTGCGGACAGCCGAACCCGATCGAGCTCGAGATGAAGGTCAAGGGCGGTCAGGCGCTCACCATGCTGTCCTGCGGCAGGTGTGAGGCGCGTTCGTGGCTGTCCGACGGCGAGCCGGTGTCCAAGAGCGACGTCCTCAAGCTCACCGCGGGCGATCCCGACTTCACCGTGGTTCCCAGCCCGAAGACCCAGCGGCGTACGGCGAAGCGCTAACCGACCCGGCGCCGCAACCGGTAGCCGGCCGTCCCGAGCACGGCCACAGCGGCGAGCGGCAGCAGCAGGCTCATCGGCACCTCGGGCACGTCCGGTGGCGGCGCGACCGCCGCCGCGTTGCAGCCGGTCATGCGCATGTCCGCGCCGGAGTCGGCGTCGGTGCCGCCGGCGTAGTCGGGCACCGAGAGGGTGCAGTAGCTCCGGTAGAAGGGGCTCAGCCGCTCGAGCGTCCAGGTGCCCTCGATGACGTAGGGCACGTTGCCACCGAAGAGCAGGTCTCCCGATGCGGCCGCTTTGTCCGGGTCCCAGAAGCCCATGCTGATGTTGTGCTTATCGATCGTGCCGGTGAGGAAGGTCTTGGACGTCAGCCGGGTGAAGGCCGACATGGCCTGGCCCTGGCGATAGGCGCGCTCGGCCTCGGCGGTCCGCCCGTGTTGCGGCACGACGTCGCCGCCGGTGTCGAGGACGAGCTTGCCCTTGAGCTGCCGGTCGAGCCACGCGACGTTGTAGTAGTTGGACGCCTGCTCGAAAAGGCGATTGCCCGCGAGCCCGGTGCCGCGGCCGTTCCAGTCGATGTGCACGGTGTCGCGCATGTTGAGGTGCATGAAGTCGAGGCCGCGCGTCTTGCTGGCTTGGTACGCCGCGAGCCCGCGGTTGCGATTGGCGGGGTAGTCGGACGGATACGACGTGGGGTCGTTGAAGCCGCCGTCGGTGCGTTGCAGCATCACCGGCTGACACGGGTTGGTCTCCACGCAGTTGGTCGCGCCGACAGCGTCGGAGATGTCCCACGCGATGATGGTCGAGACGCGCGGGTCTCCCTGGTAGCCCAGTGCGCACGAGCCGCCTTGCGAGTGCCCCGCGATGGCAACCCGGCTCAGGTCGGCGAGCTGTCCCCACTCCCCTGAGGCCGGCGACTTCAGCCACTCGATGACGTCGCCGGCGTTCTCGCAGCGCTGCGAATTGGGGCCGGAGACACCCGGCACGAAACCCACGCCGTACCCGTCCACGCCGAAGGCGAGGTAGCCGTTCTCCGCGAAGGTCTGGGTGTTGAACCGGTGGTGGATGTCCTGCGCGATGACGCCGTGCATGACGATGACGACGGGATACGGACCGTCGAAGCGCTCCAGGCCGGCAGGCAGGCTCGGGCAGTCGCCGGGTGCGGTCGAGCAGGGGCGGTAGCCCTCGGCCGACGGGACGGTCGGGATCTCCGTCGTACCGAACTGCTTGGAGTGGAAGCGGATGTTCTCGTACGCCGGCGGGTCGCGGTAGTAGTCCTCGCCGTACATCGCGGCAGAGCGCGCACTGTCGTTGACCGGGAACTGAGCCCGATCGCTGTCGCGCTGGTCGGTGCACTCGACGTGGCTGGTGTTGAAGGCCGTCCACTCCGCGGTGCCCGGCGTCGGGTCCTGCCCGGTGCGGTTCCCCTCGGCGTCGAGCGGGTTCCACCGGTCGTTCAGGCAGTCGTACGTCGCGTAGTCCCAGGGGTCGGACACCGCAGCCTGGGCGGGCGTCCCGCTGAGCACGAGCGCGGTGGTGGCAAGCAGCAGGAAGACGGAACGCCGTCGGAACACGAAACCCCCCGGGTGGTCAGCCACGGAGGCTAGCCAGATTTGCCCCGTTTGTCGCCGCAGGTTGGTAACGGCTCGCCGCGAGCCTCATGAGCCGACGGCAAGGTCCGAGCAGGCGAGAAACGGGTGGGAGACTGCTCGCCGTGGCGCACGGCCCGGATCGGCGTCGACAGCATGGATGGCGGCGCACACCACGCGCGGCACCTCGCGTCGAGAGATCGCCGACCGCAGGTACTGAGAGGAGCTGACGATGTCGGCGCAGACCGAGGGTGTTTTGTACGACGTGGTGGTTCGGGGTGGCCGTGTCATCGACCCGGCTTCGGGGATCGACGCCGTCACCGACGTCGGTCTGACCGACGGCCGCGTCGCTGCACTCGGCTCCGGACTTCGCGGCCGCACCGAGCTCGATGCAGCGGGCTGTGTCGTTGCGCCGGGGTTCATCGACCTGCACAACCACGCGCAGGACCTCGCCGGTCACCGGCTCGCGGCAATGGACGGCGTGACAACCGCCCTCGACCTCGAGTCCGGTGTCGCGCCGACGGGGACGGTGTACGCCGCGGCCGCCGCGGAAGGACGACCGCTCAACTACGGCTACTCCGCGCCGTGGGCTGCGGCGCGGCTGCAGGTCCTGGCCGACGTGCCGCGTGACGGCACGATCGGGACGATGCTCGCGCACATCGGCGACCCCCGCTGGCAGCGGCCGGCGCAGCCCCGCGAGGTGCAGCAGATCCTGGATCTCCTGCAGGAGGACCTGGCCGGCGGGGCGCTCGGCATCGGGGTGATCGTCGGATACGCGCAGACGACCGATCCGAGCGAGTACCTCGCCGTCGCGGCAGTGGCGGCCGAGCACGGGGTGCCGACGTACACGCACGCGCGAGATCTGATCGACACGAGCCCGGAGGTCCTGGTCGACGGGGCCGAAGAGCTGGTGCGCGCCGCCGGAGAGACCGGCGCGCACATGCACTACTGCCACGTCAACAGCACGTCGTTCCGGCATGTCGACCGCGTGCTCTCGCTCATCGACCGCGTCCGTGGTGAGGGGTCGCGTGTGACGACAGAGGCCTATCCGTACGGCGCGGGCATGACCGGGATCGGCGCGGAGTTCCTGGCGCCGGAGCGGCTCCGCGCGCGTGGCATGACGCCCCAGTCACTGGTCTACGCACCGACGGGCGAGCGGATCGCCGACGAGGCACGGCTACGGGAGCTCCGCGACAAGGACCCCGGCGGCCTGGTCATCGTGCACATGCTCGACGAGACCAGGCCCGCGGACCTTCAGCTGTTGCTGCGGTCGCTGGCGTTCACCGACGCCTGCATCGCCAGTGACGCCATGCCCCTGACGTGGCAAGGCGAGCCCGCCCCCGACGCGTGGCCGCTCCCACCGACGGCCTTCACGCACCCGCGCGCCGCAGGGACGTTCTCCAAGGCGTTCCGTCTGATGGTGACTGAACACGCGGTCATCGACATCCCCGAGTTCGTCCGCCGGGCGAGCTGCCTGCCGGCGGCGGTCGTCGAGCTGGCGACGAAAGGCGCAGTGCGAAAAGGCACCCTGGCTGTCGGCACCGACGCCGACATCGTGGTGTTCGATCCCGCCGGCTACCGGGACCAAGCCACGTACGAGGCGTGCACCCGACCTTCGTCAGGGCTGCGCCACCTGCTGGTCGCCGCAGCGCCCGTCGTACGCGACGGCGAGCTCCAGCTCGACGCCCGACCCGGCCAACCCGTGCGAGGGGCCCACTGCTGAACGGGCCGCAGGGTCACGCCGTCGCTCGGCGGAGGCGCCGGCCGGTGCGCGCGCCGGTGACCGCGCCATCACGGACGACGACCTCGCCGTTGACCACGACGTGACTGACTCCCACGGAAGGCTGGTGGGGTTCCTCGAACGTGGCCCGGTCCGCCACGGTCGCCGGGTCCAGCACGACGACGTCGGCAAAGGCACCGTCGACCAGACGGCCTCGTCCCGCGAGCCGGAACACGTCAGCGGGTTGGCTGGTCAGCCTGCGGACGGCCTCGCCGAAGGGCATGAGCGCGCGGTCGCGCGCGTAGTGGCCGAGGAAGCGGGCAAAAGTCCCGTAGGTGCGCGGATGCGTCGGCGAGTCGGTCCACGGCGCTGCCGCGGGATGAGCCGCCGCGTCCGAGCCGAGGCTGACCCACGGCTGCCGCAGCCCCAGCTCGATACCCGCGGGGTCGATGATGAAGTACACGACACCGACGGTCGGATCGCGGTGCACGATCTCGAGAAGAGCATCCACTTCGTCCAGCCCGAGGTCCGCCGCGACCGCTGAGAGCCGCTTGCCTGCGGTCGGCGTACCGTCCGAAAGGTTCTTCAGGAACAGGACGCCCTGCCCGCCACCGGCGGCCAGAAGAAGGTTCTCGAAGGCGTCGGACTCGGACCGGATCTCGGTTGCCATTTGCGTGCGCAGCGCCGGGTCGGTGAGCCTCTCGGCGAAGGCCACCGGACCGCCCTCGTGGAAGTGCGGCGGGATGCAGGCGGCCAACGCCGTGCCCCCCGCCTCGTAGGGGTACATGTTGGCGCTGATCGGCTTGCCCTCTACGCGGGCTGCCTCGATCCGGTCGATGGCCTGCAGCATCTTGGGCCAGTTCTTGCGGCCCGCCGCCTTGAGGTGGAACACCTCCGCGCGCACACCCGACCGGTCGCTGATCTCGACCAGCTCGTCCAAGCACTCCAGGAAGCGGTCGCCCTCGCTGCGCAAGTGCGACGTGTACACGCCGTCGTAGTCGGCGACGACCTCGCAGAGCGAGACGAGCTCGTCGGTGTCGGCGAACCGCCCGGGCGGGTAGATGAGCGCGGTCCCGATCCCGAGCGCCCCCTCCTGCATCTCCTCCGCCACCAGCGCCCGCAGGACCGCAAGCTCCGGTGCGGTCAGCCGGCGGTCGTCGAAGCCGGCACCGATGACACGCAGGTTCATGCCGCCGATGGAGCTGGCCACGTTGAGCGCCACTCCTGACTTCTCGAGGAAGTCCAGGCCCTCGGACAGCCGCGAGAAGTCGACCCGGACGCCCGGGGCGTAGTACGCCTTGCACAGGTCCACGAACTCCGGCGTACTCGGCCCTGGCGTGAATGCCTCGCCGAAGACCTCGGTGGTGACGCCCTGCAGGAGGTCGGACTCCCCCGAGCCGTCGCGCTGCAGCGCCCCCCAGGCGTGGCTCAGGGTGTTGATGAAGCCAGGTACGACGGCCAGACCCGTCGCATCGATCTCTCGCGCGTCGACGTCCGGGGGGATGGCACCGACGCCGACGACGCGATCCCCGTCGACGGCGACATCTGCGATCCGGCCGTCGCCGCCGCTTCCGTCGTAGACGAGACCGCCGCGGATGACGAGGGAGACAGGCATCGACCCACCTTGGCCGACCGGACCTGCGCTCGCTTCGTCCGGATGTCTCAGCCGAGGGTCGCGGCTTCGTCGTCGGCCACGAGCGGCTTGGGGTGTGCGGTCCCTATGGTCGTAGGCCCCACGCCCGGAGGAGCAGCTGTGCCGATCGCCGACGTCGATCTCGAGCCCGTGTTCGCCGCTGCCGACGTCACGGGCTTCCTGCACGCCGTGGACCTCGAGACCGGACGCGAGATCGGCCGGCGACACGACGAGCCCGTGGTCATGGCCTCGGTGTTCAAGGTCGCCGTGCTGCTGGAGCTGTTCCGGCAGGGCGAGCAGGGACGTCTCGACCTCACCGAGCCCGTCCTGGTCCCCGTCGAGGGGCGGTCCGCCGGCCCCTTCGGCATCTCGGTGATGCGCGACCCGCTGCTCATGTCGCTGCGCGACCTCGCCTGGCTGATGATGGGGATCAGCGACAACGCGGCGACCGACGTGATCTGCGACGCGGTCGGCATCGACGCCGTCAACGAGACGCTCACCCGCCTGGGCTGCAAGGAGACCGTCCTCATCGGCGCGTGCCGCGACATCTTCGCCACCATGTACGAGGACCTCGGCGGCGATGTCGACCTCGACGCGGTCGACCTCACTGATCCGGCGACGGTGGACAAGCTGCGCGCGATCGACCCCCTGCAGACCTCTCGCTCGACGCCGCGCGACATCACCGCGCTGCTCGCGAAGATCTGGACCGACCAGGCCGACACCCCGACGGTGTGCGAAGCGGTACGCCGGATCCTGGGCCTCCAGGTCTGGCCCCACCGCCTCGCCGCCGGCTTCCCGGCGGACGACGTGCGCACCTCGGGCAAGACGGGCACGCTCCCGCGCTGGCGCAACGAGGCGGGAGTCGTCGAGTACGCCGACGGCGGCCGGTACGCCGTGGCGGTTTTCACCCGCAGCGAGAGCACCAGCGCCAAGAACCCCGCCGCGGACGCGGCGATCGGTTCCGCCGCCCGTCTCGCCGTAGAGGCACTCCGCGGCTGAGCGAACTCCCGTCCCGCCTACCCTTCGCAGCATGACGTCGGGGGATGCAACGGCCGAGCCGGCCGCCCCGACGCTGAGCGAGCTGCTGTCCGGGCTCCGTCCCGGCACCATCACCGTGTTCGCCGGCGACACCGATGTACCGGTGGCGGAGCCGGTCATCTGCGATCCGACCGACATCTCGGTGGCCCGGGCCGGTGACATCGTCCTCGCGGTGGGCGCGACGTTGGCGTCGCGCGAGATGGCCGGGCTGATCCGTCGAGCTGCGGGCACGGGTGTTTGCGCCGTGGTCGTCGCAACGGAGGAGCCCCCGACGCAGGAGCTCATCGACGTCGCGACCGAAGCCGGCGTCGCCCTCATGACAGTCCCTGCGGACGTGGCGTGGGGTCGTCTGTACGCCCTGCTGCGCACCGCCACCAGCGGACGGCTGTCACCCGATGCCGGCTCCGGCGTGCCGGCCGGCGACCTGTTCCGGCTCGCCGACGCGATTGCCGCGATGGTCGGCGGGCCGGTCACGATCGAGGACCCGCGGTCGGTCGTGCTCGCCTACTCGACCGGCGACGAGTACATCGACGAACCGCGACGGCAGGCGATCCTCGGTCGCCGGGTCGCGGACCACTGGCAGCAGCGCTACCGAGAGTCGGGCATCTTCCGGCACCTCGCGACGAGCGACGACCCGATCATGCTGCCGGGCACCGACGAGCTACGGCCCCGGCTCGTCGTCGGGGTGCGGGCAGCGGGCGAGATGCTCGGGAGCATCTGGGTCTCCGAGGCCGACCGTCCGTTCGACACCGCGGCCCACACCGCGCTCGCCTCAGCCGCTCGACTGACCGCGCTGCACCTGCTGCGGCACCGCGAGACCGAGGACCTCGACCGCAGGCGTCGCGCGGATGCGCTCACCGAGCTGCTGGACCGCGGGCAGGTGGACGCCGGCGTCCTGTCGCTCGAGCCAGGCCAGGGCCTCACCGTCGTAGCGGTCGAGCCGCAGGGCGTCGAAGGACCCGATGCGGTTGCGGTCCTGCAGCGCCTCGGCGACCTGGTTGCCGTGACCTGCGAGGCCGCCATCCCCGGCTCAGCGTCGGTCGCGACCAGGAGCCTGGTCTACGCGCTGCTCCCCGACGGCGCCGGGGTGCGCGCACAGGCGGTCGTGCCGCAGCTGCTCGAGCGCATCAAGGGGTCACTGCACCGTCCCGTCCTGATCGGCGTCGGCGGCCGCGTCACGTCGATCTCGGACGTCCCACGATCACGAACCGAGGCCGACCTGGTGCTACGGGCGCTGGCGGAAGACGAGCAGGACCGCCGCTGGGCGCACATCGAGGAGCTCCGCGCGCAGACGGTCCTGCTGCGGCTGAAGGACCTCGCCGCGGTGGACCCGCACCTCGTCGACGGACCGTTGCTGACGCTCGTCGAGCACGACACGTCCAAGGACTCGTCGTACATCGACACGTTGCGGGCCTACCTCGCATCGTTCGGTGACGTGACGGTCGCGGCGGCGAGCCTGAACGTGCACCCCAACACGTTCCGGTACCGGCTGCGTCGTCTCGTCGAGATCTCCGGCATCGACCTCGACGACCCGCAGCAGCGGCTGGTGGCCGAGCTCCAGCTGTACTTCCTCAGCTGACGGGTTCTGCCAGCAGCTCGCTCACCAGCGCGGCGACGAGCGCTGCGCGTTCGGCCATGGCGCCGACGACGACGTACTCCCCCTCGGCGTGCGCTCCGTCTCCCACCGCACCGAGCCCGTCGAGGGTCGGTACTCCGACACCCGCGGTGAAGTTGCCGTCGGAGCCACCGCCGACGAGGACGTCCTGCAACGCCGGCAGTCCCAGGTCCTTCGCCAGCCGCCGGGCCCGGTCGAGGAGCTCGGCCGAGGCTGTCGGCTGAAGCGGCGGCCGGTTGGGGCCGCCGAGGAGCTCGAGCCTCGCGCCGGGCAGGACCGCCCGCAGGCCGCGGAGCATCTGGTCGACGCGCTGCTGCTCTGCCTGCGTGACCGCCCGCACGTCGATCGCCGCGGATGCGCGCGCCGGCACGGTGTTCGTCGTCGTGCCGGCGGTCAGCAGAGTCGGTGTCACGGTCGTCCCGACAGTCGGATCCGCCACGGCCTCGAGAGCGATCAGCTGGTGCGCCAGCTCGATGCCGGCGTTGACGCCCTTCTCGGGATCCAGTCCCGCGTGCGAGGCCCGTCCGGTAACCACGAGCTCGTACATCGAGACGCCCTTGCGGGCCGACTTCAGCGCACCGGCGGCGCTCGGCTCGAGCACCAGCGCCGCGGACGCACCTCGCGCCGTCTCCTCGATGAGTGTCCGGGAGGTCGGCGAGCCGATCTCCTCGTCGGTGGTGATGAGGACGCGCACTCCGGCAAGATCCGGCAGCAGCGACAGCGCGTGCAGCCCCTGTACGAGACCGGCCTTCATGTCGAAGGCGCCCGGCCCGGTGGCGTGCTCGTCGACGACGTCGAACGGCCAGCGTGCCAACGTGCCCATCGGCCAGACCGTGTCGACGTGCATGACGAGCACGACCCGGGTCGGCCCGCCGCCCGACCAACGAAGGTGCACGCGGCCGGCATCCTCGAGCCGCTCCGCGCGACTGCCCAGCAGCGACGTCAGCAGGTCGTCGGCGGCGGCGGCCCCGGCAGACGTCGCTGCGAGGTCGGTCGACGGCGACTCCACCGACACGAGGGCGTCGAGGTGCTCGAGCAGCTGCGGAGTCCTCGCGCGCAGCTCGGCCAGGAGTGCGGTCAGGACCTGGCCGCCTTCCGGCTCGCGGCCGACAGCAGGCGCAGTGCGTCCCGCTGCAGCTCAGCGAGGGCGGCCCGCTCCGCCGCGGCCTCGGTGCGCTCCAGGTGGGTCATCAACAGACCCAGCGCGAAGCCGAGCAGCGCGATGCCTGCGAACGCACCGCTGACGAGCCACGGAAGCTGCAGCGCGACGTACAGCGTTGCCGCGACACCGCGCCAGCCAAGTGCGACGAGGACCAGACCGCCGACGCCGAGCGTGGCGAGCACCAGCGTCGTCGAGACGCGAGGGTCGCGCAGCACCCGCCAGATCTCGTCCACTACTGCGGCTCGCGGTCCATCGCGGACCGCAGCTCGTGGAGCGCGTCGGCGAGCAGCTCGGTCTGCTGCTGGCGAAGGAGCCCGTCTCGCCGCTTGGCCGCGACGTTGACCACGGTGACGCCGACCATGACCAGCCCGAGACCGGTCAGCCCGCCCGAGACGAGGTAGGGCAGCTGCAGCGCCACGTTGTCGGCGATGCCGGCGACCTTGCTCCAGGCGTAGGCGATGAGGACGAACCCGGCGGCGGCGATCGCGATACCCGCGTACGTCGGGATCGGGGACAGCGCCGGCAACGTCGGCCCGCGCCGGCGTGGAGCCTCCAAGCCCTGGACCTCGTCGTACGGCGCCGCATAGGGGTCGTCGGCGGGGCGGATCTCGACGGGGTCGGACAGCGACGCGGACATCGGTTCCTCCGGCTCGGGCTCTGCTGCTGGGTCTGGTGCTCGGTCTGGTGGTCGCCGCGTCGTCCGGCGCGGAGGCGGGCTCATCGGAGAGTCTCCATGACGCGACCCCGCGGCTCAGGCGGCGTCAGGTCGTCCTGCTGGACGCGGGCGGCGACGCCGGAACGCTCGATCGCGGCCAGGCTGCCGCCGAGGTAGGCCTCGATGACACCGGGGTCGTTGCGCACCACATCAGGTCGGCCGCTCGCGATGACCTCGCCGTCCGCCATCGCCACGATGCGGTCCGCGAGTCCCATGATGAGCGGGATGTCGTGCTCGATGACGAGCAGTGTCAGCTGCAGCTGCGACTTGATCGTGTCGAGCAGCTGGCCGAGCGCCTCGGTCTCCCGTTGCGCGATGCCGGAGGACGGCTCGTCGAGGAGCAGCAGCGTGGGCTGCAGGCCGACCAGGCAGGCGATCTCGACGATCCGGCGCGTGCCCGTCGAGAGCTCCTGCACCTGCGAGGCGCGGTAGCGGTCCAGGCCCATGAACCCGATCAGCTCTCGCGTGATCCGAGCCTTCTCCTTCTCACCGCCGCTGAAGCCGAGTACGGAGCCGAAGAAGCGGGTGGGGTGCGTGCGCTCCAGCGACAACCGCACGGTCTCCTGCACGGTGAGCGTCGGGAACAGCGCGGCGTCCTGGAAGGACCTGATCAGCCCGAGCCGGCCACGGGCTTCGGGGCCGTACGACGTGATGTCCTGGCCCTCGAACACGACCCGGCCGCCATCGGGCTTGGTGAAGCCGCCGATCAGCTCGAAGGTCGTCGTCTTGCCCGCGCCGTTCGGCCCGATCAGCCCGACGGTCTCGCCGGCGCGGACCGACATCGTGACGCCGCGCACGGCGCGCACACCGCCGAAGCTCTTGCGCAACGCCGTCACCTCGAGCAGCGGCGACCCCGGCGGGCGCAGTCTCTCGGCGACCTGGATCGGCGCCGCGCGTTGTCGCACCTGGGCGCTCGTCGCCGCTGGCGCCGACCCCACCGCGGTCGGCGTCTCGTTGTACGCCGCCGCGACGTCGATGCCGGCTCTTCGCCCCAAAGCCTTGACGATCCGGTCGCGCACCGGCTCGGCCAGACCGCCGAGTCCCGCCGGCAGGTACAGGATGATGATCAGCTGTCCGAAGGCGCTGGCGGCCAGGCCGGCGGAGTCGAGTGGCACGAACTTCGGGACACCGATGACGAAGATCGCCCCGATGATCGGTCCCGACAGCAGTGAGATACCTCCGATGACGGTCATCGCCACCGCCGCGATGCTCGCGCTGGTCGGGAACGACGACGCACCGATGCGCGAGAGCGCGTGGCCGTAGAGCGCGCCGCCGATGCCGGCGACGAAGCCGGCGAGCAGGAACCCCTGCATCTTCACCCGAGCGGCCGGGACGGTGAACGAGCGGGCGGCGTCCTCGTTGTCACGGATCGCGGTGAGCAGCCGGCCGAAGCCACCGCGCCGGACGTTGCGGGCCAGCAGCGTGACGATGACCAGCACCGGCAGCGAGAACAGGTAGTACGACTTCCCGGTCTCGAGGGCATGTTCGCAGGCGGAGTCCAGACATGGTCGTCCGGGATCGACGCCGTCGCCGAGGATGAAGTCCTGTTGCAGGAAGAACGCGGGCATCACGAGCGCGAACGACAGTGTGGTGACGGTGAGGAACAACCCGCGGATGCGCAGCGCCGGCAGGCCGATGGCGAGCGACACCACCGCGCCGGCCAACCCGGCGTACAGGAAGGACAGCCCGAAGTTGCCCGTGCGACTCGACACCTCGAACGACGCCCACGCACCGACGGCACCGATCGCGAACTGCCCGAGAGACAGCTGTCCCCCGAGGCCGGTGACGATGCCGACGGACAGCCCGATGATGGCAAAGCCCATGATCGAGACGAACGTGATGGACGTGCTGTTGGTGACGAAGACGGGAAGTACGGCGGCCACCAGCAGCGCCGCCACCGCGACCAGCGAGCCCAGGTTGCGCACGAGCCACAGCCGTTGCAGTGCCTCGGGGATCGGCCGCAGCGCCTGCACGGCCGCCCAGCTGCCCTTCTCCTCGTCACGTCCGCCACGTTGCCGCTGGATCAGCAGCGTCAGCAGGATGATGGCGAACAGCGCGACCTCGACGAGCCCGGACTGCGGCTTGTTCCAGAGCAGCAGCTGCTCGATGATCCCGAGCGCGACGCCGCCGGCAAGGGCGAGGGGCAGGTTGTTCATCCGCGCGAGCACCGCACCGGCGAGCGCTCGCAGGAGCAGCCCCGGACCGAACGTCTCGCCGGAGGTGAACCCGCGGGTCGGCTGGGTCAGGATGGCGGTGAACGCCGACAGGGCACCGGCCAGCGCCCACGCGAGTGAGGACATCCGCGCGGCGGGGATGCCGGCCATCCGCGCAGCCTCGGGGTTGGCCGCCGCGCTGCGGATGGCGAGTCCGAACCGGCTGTACTTGAGGAAGACCGCGACCGCGAGGACGGCGACCGGCGCGAAGAACAGCATGCCGGCGTAAGCCTGGGTGATGCGCAGGGCACCCAGATCCCACTCCGGTAGTCCGGGGGGCATCGGGAACAGCGCCCCGGCACCCGCCTGGCTGTTGACGAGCAGGCCGAAGAGCACCAGGAACTGGCCGACGCCGAGGGTGGCGACGACGCTCATCAGCCGTGGTGCGTTGCGCAGGCGGCGTACGACGCCGACCTCGGCAAGCGCACCGGCGCCGGCACCGATGAGCAGCGCCATGGGCAGGAAGACGTAGTAGTTGATGTGCCACTTCGTGGTGACGAGCCCGAAGCAGGCGGCCGCGAATGCCCCGGTCTCCCCGTGCGCGAAGTTGATGATCTTGTTGCTGCGGTAGACCAGCACGAGACCCACGGCCAGCAGGCCGTACGTCAGCCCGATGATGGTGCCCAGCGCGATGACCGGGAGCGGCGTCTCGAACGCGGTGAACCGTCCGAGGGCGCCCACGGCGACGAAGGCCAGCGCCGTCGCGCCGATCCGGATCAGCGCGCCTCGGGGGATTCGGACCCGCGATGCGCTCGTGGCGGTGTCGGTCACGACCCGCCGTCCCGGCTGGCCGCGCCTTCGAGGAAGACAGCCCGCAGCAGGTCGTCGCGCGCGAGCAGGTCGGCGGCCGCGCCGTCGAAGCGCATCTCGCCCTTCTCCATGAAGTAGGCATGCTCGACGAGGCTGAGCGCGATGTTGACCGACTGCTCGACGAGCACGACGGCGGTGCCGGTGGCGTTGATCTGACGGACCATCACCAGCAGCTGCTCGATGATCACCGGAGCCAGGCCGAGCGAGAGCTCGTCGATGACGAGCAGGCGCGGCTTCATCACGAGCGCCTTGGACAGCCCCAGCATCTGCTGCTCGCCACCGGACAGCGTCGAGGCCAGCGAGTTGCGACGCTCGGCCAGCCGCGGGAAGGCTTCGAAGCACTCGTCCATGAGCGAGTCCAGCCCGCGACGGCCCTTGCCGAGCGAGTAGCCGTACGACCGGAGGTTCTCGACGACGGTGAGCGGTCCGAACACCGCACGACCGCCGGGGATCTGCGTGATGCCGAGACGGGTGCGCCGTTCGGCATCGAGGTAGGTGATGTCCTGGCCGCGGTACCGCACGCTGCCCGCCGTAGGCAGGCCGATGCCGCTGATCACCTTCAGCAGCGTCGACTTGCCTGCCCCGTTGGTGCCCAGCAGCGCGACCATCTCGCCGTCGTCGACTGTGAAGTCGACGTCGAAGAGCACCTGGAGTGGGCCGTAGGAGAAGTCGATGCCGCGACAGGACAGCATCGGCAGCCGGCCACCGCTGGCGGTGATCCGCTTGATCTCCTCGTCCTCCAGCACCTCGTCGATCATCCGGTCGAGGTCGGGCCCGACGTACTTGCCGCAGTTGCGAAGCAACAGCGACCCGAGTACGCCGGGGACGAGCAGGCTGACCATCGCACCGGTGAGGCCGTAGCGGTTGCTGACGCTGCCCAGCAGCAGCGCGCCGGCGATGCCGCCGACCCCGCCGAGGAAGATGCCGTACAGCGCCGAGGCGTGCGGGCGCATGCGAGCGGGGACCACGGACAGCAGCGCGATCCCGAGAGCTGGTCCGAGCACCGCGATGACCGCATGCGACAGGGCGAACAGCGCCACGGCGATCACCACGTTGTCGACCAGTACGGCCACCACGATGAGCGTCACGCCGATGCCGAGCAGCAGACCCGCGACCTCCACCACGCGACCGGGGCTCTTGCGGAACATCTGCTCACCGATGCGGGCGAACAACACGAGTGCGACGACACCCGCGCCAGCCGTGCCGGCGAAGAACAGGCCACGCTCACCGGGTCCGAACCCGAGGTTCTCGTCGAGGTAGAAGCTCAGCACGGTGTTGTAAGGAATGAGCAGCAGGCCGAACACCGTGAACGCGACGAGCAGCCGCCGGATCGTCGGGATCAGCAGCAGGCGACGGACGATCTCGAAGAAGCCGAGGCTCACGTCATCCTGGCTGAGCTGCCTGTCCTCGCCGTGCAGCTCGTGGACGGCGGCACGGAGCTGGTCGGTGTCGTACTTGCCGAACCCGGGATCGCGCAGCCAGAGCGTCAGCGGCAGCACGGCCAGGCAAGCGATGCCGAAGACGAGGAACACGCCGCGCCAGGTGAAGCCCAGCGGACCGGCGAGCAACGCGACCGCGAGCGGTGCGAGCACGTTGCCGAACCGACCGATCGCTCCGTAGAAGCTCAGGGCCCGCACCCGCGCCTGCGGCGGATAGCTGTCGATGAGCAGCGGTTGGTGAAGGGCCGACACGCTGCCCGAGCTGAGCCCGTCGAGCACCAGGACGAAGGCCAGCCCCCATACGGAGACGACGAAGCCGGTGTAGAGCGTCACGACGGCCCACACCGCGGCCGTGAGGATGCAGACCATCGCGCGCCGCGGGCGCCGCTGCACGTAGGCCGCCATGAACAGGGGCGCTGTGGCGATGGCCAGGAACTGCAGGGCGGTGAGCGCGCCGATGCTGCCGATGCCGATGCCGAGGGACCGGCTGATCTCGGGGCGCAGGACGTCGAACCCGTAGCCCTGGAACTGGTCGACGACGAACAGCGTGCCGAGGATGCCCACGGGGTAGACGGTGAGGCCGTGCGGACGCAGGGCTTCCCGCAGCGGAGGCGGCTTCGAGTCGTCCCCCGTGACTCCGAGCGTGCGCCGGGCCTCGTCGCGCAACCGCTCGCGGGTCTCGCTGACCTCCCCGACGAGCCGCTCGGCCTCGTGCACCTTCGCGAGGTGCGCTGTCTCGCCCGACGTCCCCAGTCGGTTCGGCGGAGCGACGGTCACGACAGTCCCTGCCTGCGGACGATGACGTCGAGCTCGTAAGCGCTCTCACCGATGCGCTTGCCCGACGGGTCGAGGAGGATGACGGTGATGCTGTGCCGCTCCTTGCGGTCGTTGTCCTGGGACGGCCGCGGCAGCTGCTCGAAGGTGAGGTGCGTGTCCGTCGTACTGAAGATGTGCCGCGTGGCGAGGTACTCGGCATCGGGGCAGCCATCGGCCGGACGACAGGTCCGGTCCTTGCGCGCAATCCAGGCCAGCGGCTTTCCCGGCGGCTGGGGCGTCTGGTCCACGAACACCGCGAAGTAGCCGCTCCGGCTTCCACTCGCCTGCCCGCCGGGTCCGACGACGGTGAAGTCGCGCATCTCCCACGACACCGTGAGCGGAAGCGACACCTCCGCACGGTCCCCGGGCGAGGTGAACGTCAGGCGGTCGTCGACCCGGAAGGCGAGCCCCTGAGGCACGCAGGCCGCGACCAGCAGCAGGCAGCAGGCAGCCGCCAGCCCGGTCCCGCCGCTCCGCGCCCTTGGCCGCACCTGTCTCCTCCCTGGGTGTGCTGCCCGACATGCTGCCCCGCGGGCCCGGGGGTGGCGTTGTTGCCCCACCCCAACCTCGGCGCCGAGGTTCGGTGATCAGGACGAACGCGTCCCTTTCGCGGCGGTCATGGGGCGGTCGGACGAACGCGAGCGACCCGCTTGGGAGAGGCGGACGAGGACAGATGCGCCCGAGTGCGGCACCGTCGTACGGGTGACGAGCGAGACCCGCGTGCGCCGAGGCCAGGATGCCACGGCGGTCGACGCGGCCGAGGCAGCTGCCCGCACCGCGGGACAGGCCGGCGTCAGCCTGACGGAGCTGCGCGACCTCGCCGGCCTGCAGGCGGCCGCAGCGCTGTACCAGGACGTCTGGCAGACCGACACCCGCGCGGCCCCGGTCTCGCCCGACCTGATGCGCGCGCTGTCGCACGCCGGTGGCTACGTCGCCGGCGCGTACGACGGCGATCGGCTCGTCGCCGCCAGCCTCGCCTTCCACACCGGCAACGACGAGGCGGGGCTGCACTCGCACATCTCCGCGGTCGCTCCCGACGTGCAGGGGCGCGACGTCGGCCGAGCCCTGAAGCTGCACCAGCGGGCCTGGGCGCTAGAGCGCGGGCTTCGCACGATCAGCTGGACCTACGACCCGCTGATCAGCCGCAATGCGTGGTTCAACGTCACCAAGCTCGGCGCCCGCGCCATCGGCTACCTCGTCGACTTCTACGGCGCGATGGACGACGCGCAGAACGCCGGGGACGGCGGGAGCGATCGCGCGGTCGCGCTCTGGGACCTGGGGGCGACCTATGTCCGCGACGCCGCCGCCGGCCACCGCCGGGAGCTCGACGTCAACGACCTGCTGCGGGCCGGCGCTCTCATCGGCCTGCAGACCGACGCCGACGGGAAGCCGGAGATGTCGCGAGTTCCGGCCGGCGCGGCCTGCGTCCTCGTGCAAGTGCCCGACGACATCCAGCAGCTCCGCCGTACCGACCCGCTGCTCGCCAGCCGGTGGCGAGCGACGAGCCGCGAGGTCCTCGAGCCCCTGCTTGCAGGTCCGTATGTCACGACCGGGTTCACGCGCACCGGCTGGTACGTCCTCGAGGAGACCCCGTCATGAAGCTGTCCGCCCTCGAGCTGCACCGCGTGCGGCTCCCCCTCGTCGCACCGTTTCGGACGTCGTTCGGCACCCAGGTGACCCGCGAGGTCGTGCTCGTCCGCGTCGAGACCCCTGACGCCGAGGGCTGGGGCGAGTGCGTCGCGATGGAGGAGCCGCTCTACAGCCCGGAGTACGTCGACTCCGCGGCGGAGGTCATCACCCGCTTCCTCGTCCCGCGGCTCGTCGCGCTCGGCGACGGGCTGACCGCCGGCAAGGTCGCGACCGCACTGGAGCCGGTCAAGGGCCACCCGATGGCGAAGGCCGCCCTCGAGCTCGCCCTGCTCGACGCCGAGCTGAGGGCAGCAGGCCGCTCGTTCGCCGACGAGATCGGCGCCGTGAAGGACGCCGTCCCCTCCGGGGTGAGTGTCGGGATCATGGACTCGATCCCGCAGCTCCTCGACGCCGTCGGGCAGTACGTCGACCAGGGCTACGTGCGCATCAAGCTGAAGATCGAGCCCGGCTGGGACGTCGAGCCGGTGGCGGCCGTCCGCGAGCGCTTCGGCGACATCCCGCTGCAGGTCGACGCCAACACGGCGTACACCCTTGGTGACGCCCGCCACCTCGCCAAGCTCGACCCGTTCGACCTCCTGCTGATCGAGCAGCCGCTGCCCGAGGACGACGTGCGCGGCCATGCCGCGCTCGCCACGCAGATCAGTACGCCGGTCTGCCTCGACGAGTCGATCGTCTCGGCCCGCGCGGCCGCTGACGCGATCGCGATCGGTGCCTGCTCGATCGTGAACATCAAGGCCGGCCGGGTGGGTGGCTACCTCGAGGCGCGCCGGGTGCATGACGTGTGCCGCGCTAACGGCATCGCGGTGTGGTGCGGCGGCATGCTCGAGACCGGCATCGGCCGCGCCGCCAACGTGGCGCTCGCGGCGCTGCCCGGCTTCACGTTGCCCGGTGACACGTCGGCGTCGGACCGCTACTACCAGCAGGACGTGACGGCGCCGTTCGTGCTGGAGCAGGGTCATGTCCGCGTCCCGACCGGACCCGGCCTCGGCGTGACCGTGGACCGCGCGTTCCTCACCGAGATCACGTCGTCGGTGACGCAGGTCCCACTCTCCGTCTGAGTCAGGCGGTCACGAGCTCGCGGGTCATCGCCCGCGCGAGCCAGCCCGCTGCGGCGATGAGCACGAGCGGAAGCAGGAACACGCCGGGGTAGGCGAACCGGCCGGTGCCGACGAACGCCTGCGGCTGGATCTGCTGCGGGACAGCCGCGGCCTGCGGAACCGCGACCGGCTGCACGACGGGCGCGGGCGCCGCAGGGATCGAGACCGGCTGAGGCGCGAGCGGCGGCGCGGCGAACGATGCCGACCCGGAGCCGAAGCCGGAGTCGGCGGGTGCACCGGTCTCCAGGTCGGGCGAGTCGAACGATGAGTCGTCGCTGTCGGCGGCGCCGGAGGCGTACGCAACCGTCGCGGTCGGCGCGGGAACGGTGGAGCCGACGCGGTCGTGCGCCGACAGCGCGACGTGCCACGCCGAGCTCGGCGCGGTGTCCGTCGCGGGCACGATCGCGATCCCCTGCTGGGCCGCACCCGTCGTCCAGGCGCTGGCGAACGGCGCGAGATCCACCGCGAACTGGGCGGGTGCCGTGGCGGTCGCGGCGACGAGCTTGGCCGGTGCAGCGGCCTTCTTGCAGTCGATCGCGGGCGGCTTGTCGGTCGAGCCCTCGACATCGTCCTTGAACGACTCCGTGACCAGGCACGCCTGCAGGCTCGCCGTGTCCGGCGCTCGCGACCCGTCTTCCATGTCCGCGATCGGCAGGTGCAACGTGCCACCCGTCAGCGCCGTGCCGGCCGGCAGGTTGAGCAGGTTCAGCGACAGGTACGTGCGCGACTCCTCCTGGCCGGCGCCCACGCCGATGTGCAGCGTCTTCGAGGGGTACGGCGGAGCCGGCGCCCCGGCCGGCAGGCAGCCGGTCGGGCTGGCCGTGCATGCCGACGAGATGCTGAACCACGCGTCCGACTGCGTCTTGACGAGGAGCGTTCCGCTGCTGGCCCCGCCATCGGGTGGCGCGGCCGCAGCGGGTGCGGCGAGCAGCACGACCAGCGGGGCCGCGAGGCAGGCGGCGGCCGCCGAGCGTGCGATTCGTCGTGCCATGTCCGTAGTGTCCCCCGTTCCACGCCGCGATGCCATGGGTGATCGCGACGAACAACGGTGCCGCAGGCTGGAACCTCGCACAACCGCGCGCTCAGAAGGCCTGCGCGTCCCCGGTGCCCGCTCGGGGGTCACTCGCACCCGCGAGCATCCCGTCACCCGTGGTGCGAGCGAGGTGGGCGTGCCCGAAGCCGCGGCCGCGATCCGCGCGCGTCACCCGGTGACCGCGCGCCAGCAACGCCTCCTCCCACTCCGGCGGCGCCGCGTGCTCGAGCGCGACCGCCGGCGCGACGGAGCCGTCGGGCCAGGGCTCCCAGGCGTCGAACCCGTCGCTGCGAGGACCGGTCACGACCCATCGCGGGCGACCGAGGGCGGCCGCCGGCGTCGCGCCGGTCCCGAGCGCCGCCATCAGCTGCAGGAGCACCTGGGGCTGGGCGTCACCACCCATGGTCCCGATCGCGGTCGGCGCGCCGTCGGGTCCGAGCAGCATCGAGGGGCAGAGCGTGTGCGTAGGCCGGCGGCCCGGGCCGAGCTCAGCAGGATGGCCCGGCTGGAGGGAGAAGCCGATCCCCCTGTTGTGCAGGAAGACACCGACCTCCGGCACCGCCAGGTGCGCGCCGAAGCCGGCCGCGTTCGACTGCGACAGGGAGACCGTCATGCCGTCGCCGTCGGCGGCGCACAGGTAGATCGTGCCGCCCCCCTCGACCGGGACGCGAAGGTCGAGTGCGCGATCGGGGCGGATGCGCGCCGCGCGCGCGTCGAGGTCAGCCGGGTCGAGCAGCACCTGCCACGGCACGCCGTCGGCGAGCCGGGCGGGCCGGTCGTGCCCCGTCACGCGCACCGCTTCGACGAGCAGGTGCGGGTCGTCCGCCGCAGCGGCGAGTGCTCCGACCTGGTGCGCGACCTTGGCGCCCGCGAGTACGAGATATCCGGCCGTCGGCGTCGGTGTGGACAGGACGTGCCCGTCGCCGACGGCAAGGGAGGCGGGCTCGGTCCACTCCGCCTGATCCCTTGCCAGATCTGCCTCGGTGAACACGCCCTGGCCGACGGCGACCAGGCCACGGCCGAACGCGCCGCCGTACCAAGCCTCCCGTCCTTCCGTGCCGATCGCGGTCAGCGCGTCGGCGAGCCGTGGCCGCCGCAGCAGCGTGCCCACAACGGCCGGCACGTGGAAGTCCTCACCGCCGCGCACGCCGGCGACGACCGGCATCGCGGTCGCGAGCAACGGCGACACCGGGAAGCCATCGGTGGCGTAGCCGATGGCGGGGGCGAGCACCTGTGCGAACGGCAGCCGCCCGTACGCCGAGTGCAGGGCGAGCCAGCCATCGACGCAGCCCGGCGCCGTGACCGTGCGGACGTCGTCCCGGAACGGCATCCGGGTGTGCCCCTCGCCGCGCAGCCGGTCAGGGTCGGACCCCGAGCCGGCACGGCCCACGGCCAGCAGCGCTCGCGCCTCGCCCCGGCCCCGGCCCGGGTGCACGACGGCGAGCAGGTCGCCGCCGGCGCCACACATGTGCTGCGTCGTCACGGCCAGGACCGCACTCGCTGCGACCGCGGCATCGGCGGCGGAGCCGCCGGCGCGCAGGACGGCGATGCCCGCCGACGACGCGAGGTGGTCGACGGTGCAGACCAAGCCGCCGCGGGCGTAGCGCGTCGCGTCCGGCCAGTCGCTAGCCAACGACAGGGGTGAACACACCGGCCGGCTGGACGACGAGCTTCTCGACGCTGCCGTCCGCTGCGAGCACGAAGTCCAGGCGGGTGCCGGACTGGCCGGGCACGTCGAAGTGCGTCGCGTCCCGGGCGGTGAGCGCAACCGGCTTGCCGCCGGCGACCGCCGCCTGCAGCGCACCGTCGACGACCGTGACGACCGCCGTCAGGGGACCCATCTCATAGGTTCCCGCCAGCCGATCGAGCTCTGCCTTGTCGAGCTGCGGGGGTTGCCGGGCGAAGAAGATCGGGTCCACCGCGGGCTCGAGACCGATCTCGATGCCCGCGATCCCGTCGTACGCCGGTCGGAACACGAACGGCATCGCCGTGTCCTCGTAGTGGCTGCCGAGCAGCAGGTCCCAGCTGTCGCGGTCGCGGTGCCGCAGCTCGATGGTGTCGAGCCCGTGCCACTCGGGCACCAGAACATCGCCATCGACGCGGACGACGAACTCGTCGTACGCCGGATGCGTGTAGGTGCCGGCGAACTCCTGGAGCGGACGGCTGGGCGGCCGACCCGCGGCTGCGGTCGCGTTGTGCGCCGAGGCGGCCCGCATGCCGCCCTTGAACGCGCTCATGAGCTCGAACAACCGCGCCCCCCACGGTTCGGGCTCGAGGCCGAGCAGCCGGTCGAAGATATCGAGCGGCAGGGACGTGCGGATGCCCGAGCTGTGCGCGTTGGCCAGCACGACGACGGCGTGGCCGGCCTCGGGTGCGAGGTAGACGTCGGAGCAGAAGCCGTGCAGGTTGCCGCCGTGGTGCACCAACCGGTGCCCGCGGTAGGACTCCACCGAGGCGGCCAGTCCATAGCCGAGGCTGTGCATCCCCGGCAGGTCGAGCGGGGTGGGCGGCTTGACCATCGCCGGCGAGTGCAGCTCGCGCAGGGCGTTGCCGGTAAGCAGCTTCGTGCCGTCAGGGAGCGGGACCTCGAGGCGCGCGAGCACCCAGCTGGCCATCTCCTCGGCGTTGGACCAGATGCCACCCGCCGGCCCGTGCGACCCGTCGCCGAGGTCGGGCACGGCGACGTTCTCGCCGGTGAGATCGGTGTACGGCGTGGCGTAGTCGCCGCTCGCATGCGCGGACCTGCGACCGTTCGTGGTGCGCTTCATGCCGAGGCGGTCGAACAGCCGCGCCTGGAGCGTCGCCTCCCAGTCGGAGCCGCCGAGCACACCGGCGATGTAGCCCGCTGTCGTGTAACAGAGGTTGTTGTACTGCCAGGTCTGCCGCAGCGGCGTCGACGGCTGGAGGTGACGCAGCCGGCGTACGACCTCCTCCGACGGGGGCGTCTTGGTGCCGAACCACAGGGCGTCGTGCCGCGGCAGCCCGGTGCGGTGCGCAAGCAGGTCACGCATGCTGACCAGCTCGGTCGCGTGCGGGTCCTGCATGCGGAACCACGGCAGGACGTCGCGGATCGGCGCGTCCCACTCGAGCTTGCCCTCGTCGACGAAGGTCGCGCAGAGCGCTGCGGTGAACGCCTTGCTGTCCGACGCGATCGCGAAGAGCGTCTCTGGTGTCGCCGGTTCGTCCTTCTCCAGGTTGCGCGATCCGAAGCCCTCGGAGAGAAGGACCTCTCGGTTCCGGACGACGACGACGGAGAGCCCCGCGACGCCGAAGCGCTCTCGCTCCTGCTCGATGAGGTCACGCAGCTGCTGCACGTCGGTCACGGGGCTCCTGATCGGGTTAGGGCTCGTACGGCTTCGACGTGTACTTCAGGCAGCTGCAGCCGGCGTCCATCATCAGGTTGCGGAACAGCGCCACGCCGTCGTGCTGGCCGGGCCCGATCCGGTTGCCGTAGTTGTACGGCGACCGGTAGGACGTGCCCAGCGCTTCGCCGCCGGCGATCATCTGGGACAGCAGCGTGCCGCCCGCCCGCTCGATGATCGCCTCGGCGAACCACGCGTACTCGCAGGAGCCGATAGCCACCTGCTGCGTCTGCGCCTGCGCGACGGGCAACCCCTTCTTACGCATGATCGCGAAGCACCGTTCTCGCTGCGGGTTCAGCGCGATCCCGGCGTCGTTTGTTGCCGCGGTGTCGAACGAGTCGATGGCGATCATCCCGACCAGCTGATCCTGCGGATGACTGCTGAAGTCGGGCGCGTTGTTGGTGTTGAACCCGTACCGCGGGTAGTAGTTCTGCGACTTCGCGTTCTGCAGGAACAACAGGGTCAGGCCCGCACCCGTGAAGATCCCGGCCGGCCCGTCGGCGATGAAGACGTGGTCGATGCCGGCTTGGCGGAAGGCCAGCACCGCGGAGCTGATCGCGGGCCCGGCATCGGCGATGCCCTTGTCGCTCTGCGGGATGGCGACCCACTTGACCAAGGGCGCCGCAAGCCCCGCCTCGCGCATCGCGGGAAGCCAGCCCTTGTCCATGGCGTAGCGGTAGTCGGTGTTGTCCCAGCTGACGATCCCGATCTTTCCCGTCGGCCACTTCGTGTCAGGCTTGTGCCAACCCGCCTGGACCATCGCCTTCACCGTGACGGCGGCCAGGCGCTCGAACCGCATGCCGGCCGCGGCGAACATGTTCGGATAGCGGGCGAAGACCGGACCACTTCCGCTGTCGCCGCTGACGACGATCCCGGCCTTCTTGCCGCACTCATAGGTGATCTCGCCGCGGAAGAAGATCATCAGGACCTTGTTGTCCTTCGTGAACGTCTCGCACGCCTCCTGCTGCGACGCCTCGATGTTGTCGCTGGCACTGATCTCGTGCCAGACCGGCACGAGCTTGCGACCGAGGACGCCGCCGCGGCTGTTGACGTCGTCGAGGGCGGCCTGGGCGTATCGCCTCGTGTCGCCCGGGTCCTCACCGCCTGCACCGAGCGCGGCGTTGGCTGCTGCGCAGTCGCTGCAGTACGGGATGCCCAGGCGGATCTCGGTGGCCGTGACACCGGGGCCCACCCCTTGCGCGCTGGTTCCACCCGTCGTCCCACTCCCGGCGGGGCCGCCGGTCGTGCCCGTCGTGCTGCCTCCGACGCCGGTGCCCGTCGTACCGCCGGTCGTGCCCGTGAAGGTGCCGGTGCTGCCAGTGCTGCCGGTGCTGCCACCCGTCGTGCCGCCGGGGGCCGTCACCGCCGGTCCGCCGAGGCCGTCCGCCGCGGGGCTTCCTGCTCCGGGTGCCGCGTTGAATCCCGGCTGCCCCTGCTGGAGCGGACCCCCCGCGTTGGTCGTCGCGACGGTGGAGCCACAGGCGCTCAGCAGCAGCACCGCAGCCAAGGGCAGTCCGACCCTCGAGCGAGCTCTCATTCCGTGCACCTCCAACGGCGGGCAGCCACCCTGTGGGGGCCATCCTCGCCCGAATTGTCCAGAGCCGCTTCGTCGCCCTCGCCCAACGGGCCCGGCACGCCTCGTCGGGGGCGACGAGGCGGCACTGCGCGAGGAGCCACACAATCCCGACGATGGCTCGACCCAAGGCTCCCGGCGGTTCCATGCCAGCGCGCGCAGGCCACCGCACCGTCTGCATGCTGCTTGCCGCTGTCCTGGCCACTGCGTGCGGCTCGACCGTCCAGGGAACCAGCGCCGCGACCGGCGCCCTGACAACCGATGGCAGTGGCCCCGATGGCAGCGGTCTCGGGGCGCCTGCGTCGGACGGCTCTGGCACGGCGCCAGGCATCGGGAGCCCTGGCGCGCAGCTCTCGCCTGGTTCCGGCACCGCACCGGCTGGCGGTGGGACACCCGTTGTCACCAGCGGCCAGCGGAGGATCACCGCTGGTGACGCCTGGCACGCTGACGGCGTCGACTGCGGCTGCCTCCACTACGACGGCCCTCGCCGCGACCTGGCCTGGTGACTCCGGCTGGCCCGAAGCCGTCTCTGCGTCGGTCCGTGTTGATCCACGGGCCTAATAGCGGTTTTCATCGCACCGAAACCCGATGAAAGCCCCGTCGATCAACAGAACCTGGATTGGTATTCCCGACGCCGGCTAGCGGCGGCGGGTCGCGACCCGCACGCTCAACGCCATGGCGGCGACGCACCACGCGGTGACGACGGCGAACGCCGTCGCCGGATGAGCGACGTACTGACCGGTGAGGCTCCACCGCACGATGTCGGCCATGGACTCGACGGGCAGCACCCGGTGCACGGCCTGCAGCGCAGCCGGCAGCTGCTCGGCCGGGAAGTTCACCGGTGAGAACAGCAGGATGCCGATGCCGACGAACGAGCTGACCTGCTGCGTCAGCTGCGGCGGACTGGCGACCGCGATGCCATAGCCGACCGCGGCCGACGTAGCAGCGACCAGCAGCAACGCAGGCACGACGGCGGCGTTGACCTGCAGCCCGAAGTCGAACCGGTACGACGCGACGACGAGCGCGATCACCGTGCCGGGCAGCGATGCGGCCAGCCAGTAGGTGATCTCCGACGCGAGTGGCGCCAGCCGCGGGACAGGAAGGGTCGACATCCAGTCCAGCCGGCCGGTGAGCTTGTTCTGCGCGATCTCCTGGGGAACGACGGTCAGGCCGAGCACCAGCATGGACAGGGTCGGCGCCCCCGTCGACAGGTACAGCGCGCTCTTCCCGTTGACGTCCGGCATGAGGAACGCCAGCCCGTAGACGACGCCGACCGACAGCGCGAGCTGGATGAACACGATCATCGGCAGGATGCGGCGGCGGCGCAGGAAGTCCCACCGAAGCAGCAGCGTGTAGCTACGCCAGAAGTGCCGCATCCGCGTCCTCCTCCCTCGCCGTGACAGAGCGGACGTAGACGTCCTCGAGCGAGGCGGGCGACAGCTGGAACTCCGCGATCTCGCCGTGGGACTGCGCGTCGCGAGCCCAGCCGACCGCACGACCGGCATCAGCGAGCGATGTCTGCGCGACGAGGCGCCGACCGGCCACGGCCGGCGCGGTGAGGTAGTCCGGCAGCCGAGGCACCGGTACACCGACGTCCAGGCTGACCTCGAGCCGCAGGGCGCCACCGAGCCGCTCTTTGAGCACCGCCGGCGTACCGGTCACCTGCACCTTGCCGTGGTCGATGATCGCGAGGCGGTCCACGCAGCGCTCCGCCTCCGCCACGTTGTGCGTGACCAGCAGCACCGCGGTGCCGTCGTCAGCGAGCCGGCGTACCTGCTCCCACAGAAGACGGCGCCGCAGCGGGTCGATGTCGTTGGTCGGCTCATCGAGGATCGCGAGGCGCACCGGGTGCACCGCCGCCATGCAGAACGCCACGAGGCGCGAGACGCCGCCGGACAGCGGAACGAGCCGGCCGCGCCACGCGTCGAGGTCGAGTGCGGTGAGCAGCTCCTCGGTACGCCGGCGAACGGTTGCCTTGTCTCCCCCGCGCAGCCGACCCGTCAGCTCGACCGCCTCGACCGGTGTCATGCCCTCGAGCGGCGCCGAACCTTGCGGCTGGTACGAGCATGATCGCCGGGCCACGTCCGGGTTGCGGGCGACGTCGATGCCGTCGAGCAGGATCTGTCCGGACGTCGGCCGGAGCAGGCCGAGCACCTGCGAGACGAGCGTCGTCTTGCCGGCCCCGTTGGGGCCGAGCAGCCCGAACACCTCACCCGCCCGCACGTCGAGCGAGAGGTCGTCGTTGGCCAGCACGCCGCCGCGGTACTGCTTGGTCAGGTGGCGAACCTCGAGGAGGCTCACAGCCAGTTCGCCCCTTCGAGGTTGCGGCTGATGCGGCCCTCGAGGCGTTGAAGAACAGGGGCCGGCCCGCGGAAGGACCCGAGCACCTGGATCGACTCGATCGCCTCGTCGGCGAGCTCGGGGGTGACCGAGGACTCGATGCGCAGGATGCCGACGACGAAGACCTTCATCCGCTTGCCCTCGCGCAGCGTGTGCTCGAGGTCCCGCTTCAGGATGATCATCATCCCCACGCAGGTCGCGTGGTCGATCGCCCGTCGGAACTCCGGCTCGTGCCGCTCGTGAACGGCGCGGATCCCGGCGCGGATCACGTCCGACCGACTGGTGTAGAGGCCCTGCGAGACGAGGACGTCGAGCGTCCCGAGCTCGGCGGCGGACAGGTTGACGCAGACCTTCTCGGTCTCCACGAGACCCCCTTCAGATTCCTACAGGAGTATCCACGGAATACAGAAGGGGTCAAGTCTGGTCGTCCCGAACGAAAAACGCGCCCTCGGTTCTGCCGAACCGACGATGCACGCCGAGACCGATCTCCCTGATGCTGACGACCACCACGACCACGGGAGAGCTGCATGGCACTGGACACCGCCCACTGGCAGGAACGCCTCACGGCCCTCGCGGAGAAGCGGGGGGTGGTGGGCGCCTCCTTCGCCATCGCTCTCGGCGACGAGACCGTCGCGGGCGCCACCGGCGTACTGAACCTGCGAACGAAGGCGCCCGCCTCGACGGAGAGCCTGTTCCAGATCGGGTCCATCACGAAGGTCTGGACCGCGGTGCTCGCCATGCAGCTGGTGGACGAGGGCCTCGTCGACCTCGACAAGCCGCTCGTCACCTACCTGCCCGACTTCACGGTCGCCGACCCCGAGGTGACCAGCACGGTCACGGCGCGCCACCTGCTCGCGCACACCAGCGGCATCGACGGTGACCTGTTCCTCGACACCGGACGCGGCGACGACTGCCTCGAGAAGTACGTCGCCGCGATGGCCGACCTGAAGCAGAACCACCCGCTCGGCGCGACGATGAGCTACTGCAACTCCGGCTACATCCTGCTCGGTCGGCTCATCGAGGTCGTGCGCGGCAAGACCTGGGACACGGTCCTGCGCGAGAACCTCTTCGCCCCCCTCGGCCTCACCTCCGCCGGCACACTCCCGGAAGAGGCACTGCTGTACGGCGCCGCGACGGGCCATGTCGAGCCGCCCGGCGCGGACGAGCCGGCCGTCACGCCGCAGTGGGGCATCTACCGCTCCTGCGGGCCCGCGGGTCTGATCCACATGACCGCGACCGACCTGCTCGCGTTCGCCCGCCTGCACCTCGACGGCGGCGTGACCAAGGACGGCACGCGGATCCTGACCGAGGCCTCCATCACCGCCATGCAGCAGCCCGAGGTCGACATCCCCGACCGCTGGACGCTTGCCGACCAGTGGGGCCTCGGCTGGTTCCTGATGGACTGGGACGGCCGCAAGGTCTACGGCCACGACGGTGCGACGCTCGGCCAGGGCGGCTTCCTGCGGATCCTCCCGGACACCGGGCTGTCCGTCGCGCTGCTGGCCAACGGCGGACACATGCGTGAGCTGTTCACGGACCTGTTCAGCGAGGTGTTCAGCGAGCTCGCGGGCGTCGAGATGCCCGACTGGCCCACTCCCGTCGACGATCCCGGTGAGCTCGATGCGTCGGCCTACGTCGGCAGCTACGTCCGCGAGGGTGTCGAGATGACGGTCGAGGCCGACGGCTCCGACCTCAAGGCGACCGTGCGCCCGACCGGCCCGCTCGCCGAGACCATGGGTGAGCGCGAGCCGACCGTGATGACGCTGCGCCGCTTCGAGGGCGATGCGTTCGTCGCCCGCGAGAAGGCGGACGACCCGTGGACGCCGGCGGTGTTCTTCAGCCTTCCGGACGGCGGTCGCTATCTGCACTTCGGTGCCCGTGCGACCCCGCGGGTGGGCTGACATGACCGACGCATCGATGAGTCAAGGGGCGCTGCAGGACAAGGTCACCGAGCTGGCCAAGGAGTTCGACGTACCAGGCGTCTCGGTCGGTGTCTTCCACGACGGCGTGGAGCACTACGGGTATGCCGGCGTCACGTGCCTCGAGAACCCGCTGCCGGTCGACGAGAAGACGCTGTTCCAGTTCGGCTCGACCGGCAAGACCTACACCGCGACCGCGGTGATGCGCCTCGTCGAGCAGGGCAAGGTCGACCTCGACGCACCGGTGCGCACCTACCTCCCGGAGTTCGCGCTGCGCGACGAGGAGGTCGCCAAGAACGTCACGGTCCTGCAGCTCCTCAACCACACAGCTGGTTGGGAGGGCGACATGATGGACAACACCGGCGACGGCGACGACGCCCTCGAGAAGTACGTCGCTCGGATGGAACGGCTGCAGCAGGTCAGCCCGCTGGGAGCGACGGTCTCCTACAACAACGCGTCGCTGTCCGTCGCCGGGCTCATCATCGCTCGCGTCTGCGGAACGACGTACGAGCAGGCGATCCGCGACCTGCTGCTCGACCCGATGGGGTTGTCGCACACGTTCTTCTTTCCCAACGAGATCATGACGCGCCGCTTCGCGGTCGGCCACAACAAGAGCGAGGAAGACGGCACCATCTCGATCGCCCGACCGTGGGCGATGGCCCGTGGCAACGCACCCGCCGGCGGCATGAGCGCCACCGCCCGCGACCAGATCGCGTGGGCCCGCTTCCACCTCGGCGATGGCACAGCCGACGACGGCACGACGCTGCTGAGCAAGGAGAACCTGCAGCGGATGCAGGAGCCGACGTTCGACATGGCCGGCAGTGCTCTCGGTGATGCCGTGGGGATCAGCTGGCTGCTCGCCCAGGTCGACGGCGTCAAGAGCGTCGGCCACGGCGGTACGACGAACGGCCAGCACTCCGACTTCACGATGGTCCCGGACCGCGGCTTCGCGGTGATCTCAATGACGAACTGCGGACCCAACGGCCCGCAGTTCAACCACGAGATCGTGAAGTGGGCGCTCGAGCACTTCGTCGGGCTCAAGGACCCGGAGCCGGAGCCGATCCGGCTGTCGCAGGACGAGCTTGCGCCGTACCTGGGTCGGTTCGAGACGATCGCCGCGACGGTGGAGATCACACCGGCCGACGGCCGGCTCTCCGCGGTCGTCACGATCAAGCCGGAGATGGCCGCGATGCTGCGCGAGTCGGGCGAAGAGGTGCCCGACGAGCAGCCGCCGATCATCCTGGCGCTGCTGAAGGGCAAGCCGGATGCGTACATCGTCGACGAGGGCCCGGCGAAGGGCATGAAGGGCTACTTCCAGCGGGCGGCCGATGGCACCGTCGACGGCGTGCACCTCGGCGGCCGCCTGGCGACGCGGGTGTAGGCGGCTCCTTCCACAGCACTGGCACCGTTTTGTCAGACCCTGTCCCTAGGGTCGTTCGTGTGCAGCCCGTGACCTCTGATCGGCAGAACGCGCTGCTCGACGACCTCGTCGAGCTGCAGCGGGCCGGCGCCCGGTCGTTCGCCGCGCAGTGCCGGGCGCTGGTCGAGCTCGACGGGCTCTCGGAGCAGGAGGCGGCCGACTCGGGGGTCCGGCAGTTCCTGGTGATGGAGGTCGCCGGCAGCTGCCGGCTCGGCCAGCAGGCCGCCGGTTCGCGGCTGGTCGACGCCGACCGGGTCGTGCACGGTCTGCCGTTGATGCTCGCCGCGCTCGAGGACGGCCGGTTCTTCGAGCCGCAGGCCCGCATCGTTCTCGCCGAGACCGGTTCGTGCACCCTCGACATGCTGCGGCGCGTCGACGCGGTCGTCATGCCGGAGGCCGAGGAGCTGGCGTCGACGGATCTGCGCCGGCTGGTCCGCCGCACCGTGCTGAGCCTGGAGTCCGCCGACGAGGCGGCCGACCGGCTGGAGACGGCCCGGGCCGGGCGCAAGGTGACCAGCCGCCCTGGCCGGGACGGGATGGGGGTCGTGAACGCGCTGCTGACCGCTGAGCGGCTCGCCCGCTTCCAGGTGGGCTTGGACCAGCTCGTGGCTGCCGAGCGGGTAGCCGACCGCGAGGCGGGGATCGAGCGCACCCAGGACCAGCGCCGCGC
>JAENVS010000013.1 GCA_016650445.1 Frankiaceae bacterium
CCGACCAGCGAGCTGTGGTCCAGCCCGGTGTCATCAACCTGCACGTGACCCGAGCAGCCGCCCCGGACGGCTACTACTACGCCCCGGACCCCTCGAGCCAGCAGGTGTGCTCCATCGGCGGCAATGTCGCCGAGAACTCCGGCGGCGCCCACTGCCTGAAGTACGGCTTCACCACCAACCACGTCACGGGCGTGGAGCTGGTGGCGCCCGACGGCGCCGTCGTGCGGCTGGGTGGCCGGGCACCGGACCCGCCTGGCTACGACCTGATGGGGGCCTTCGTCGGGTCGGAGGGCACGTTGGGAATCGCCACGGAGGTGACGGTGCGGCTGATGCGCGCCCCCGAGACGGTGCGCACGCTGCTCGCAGCCTTCCCGTCCACCGACGAGGCGGGCGGCGCGGTGTCGGCCGTGATCGGTGCCGGCGTCCTGCCCGCCGCGATCGAGATGATGGACGCGCTCGCGATCGAGGCAGCAGAGGCCGCGGTGCAGTGCGGTTACCCGGCCGGGGCTGGTGCCGTGCTCATCGTCGAGCTCGACGGAGCCGCGGCCGACGTGGAGGCGCAGTTCACCGAGGTCGAGAGGCACTGCCGGGACAACGGCGCCACCGAGATCCGCATCGCCGCCGACGACGCGGAGCGGGCGCTGTTCTGGAAGGGGCGCAAGTCGGCGTTCGCCGCGGTCGGCCGGATCAGCCCCGACTACATCGTGCAGGACGGGGTGATCCCCCGGACCGCTTTGCCGGAGGTCCTGCGCCGCATCGCTGCGTTGTCAGGCAGCAGCGGCGTCCGCGTGGCGAACGTCTTCCACGCGGGCGACGGCAACCTGCACCCGCTCGTGCTCTTCGACGACGGGGTGCCCGGGCAGGCCGAGGAGGCGGAGACCGTCTCCGGCGCGATCCTCGACCTGTGCATCGAGTACGGCGGCTCCATCACCGGCGAGCACGGGGTCGGCATGGACAAGGCCAAGTACATGCCCCGGATGTACACCGACGACGACCTCGACACCATGCAGATGCTGCGGTGCGCTTTCGATCCCCACCACCTGAGCAACCCGGGCAAGGTGTTTCCCACCCCGCGCCTGTGCGGTGAGGTGCCGGGTCGGCACAAGGGCCAGCACCCGCTGCAGGAAGCCGGGCTGGCGGAGGTGTTCTGAGCGCCATGGCACCCACCGACGCCGTCCTGGAAGACCTCGGCAAGGTCGCCGCCGCGCGCGCAGCCACCGACTCCGACGAGGTCGCGGGTGTGCCGGCCCGCTGGGTGGTCTCGCCCACCTCGACCGAGGAGGTGGCCGAGACGCTGCGGCTGGCCGGGCAGCA
Source organism: Frankiaceae bacterium (assembly GCA_016650445.1). GTDB lineage: Bacteria > Actinomycetota > Actinomycetes > Mycobacteriales > SCTD01 > RYN-124. The sequence goes on from JAENVS010000013.1 coordinate 1,315, forward strand.
CGACCTCACCGTCGTCCCGCGCGGCGCCGGGACCAAGATCGGTTGGGGGGCTGCACCAGTCTCGGCGGACGTCGTGCTCGACACGACCGGCATCTGCGGCGTCGTCGAGCACGCCGCCGGAGACCTCGTCGTCACCGTCCGCGCGGGCACTGCGGTGGCCGAGCTGCAGGACACGGTCGCCACCGCGGGACAGCAGCTCGCTCTGGACACTCCTCTTCCCGGCCCGACCGTGGGCGGCACCCTGGCCACGGGCACCAGCGGCCCGCGCCGGTTGCTCTACGGCACCGCCCGCGACCTGCTCATCGGGGTCACCTTCGTGCGTGGCGACGGCGTCGTCGCCAAGGCCGGCGGCAAGGTGGTGAAGAACGTGGCTGGCTACGACTTCGGCAAGCTGCTCACCGGCTCCTACGGCACGCTCGGCGTCATCACCGAGGCCGTGTTCCGGCTGCATCCGCTGACCGAGGCCCGGCGGGTGGCCCAGGTCCGCCTGCCCGACGCCGGGACGGCCGGGCGGGTCGCGCTCGCCGTCCTCGGCTCCCAGCTGGTGCCGACGGCGGTCGAGCTGGACCAGGACGTGGACGGCGCGGTGACCGTCACCGTCCTCGTCGAGGGCGTCGCGGCCGGCGTGCCCGACCGGACGGCGACAGCGCTCGGTCTGCTCGGCGACGGGGCCACCGACAGCGACGAGCTCCCCGAGGGCTTCGGGGCCTATCCCTTCGACCTCGGGGGGACCGGGCTGAAGCTCACCTCGTCACTGTCCGGCGTCGGGCCGGTGCTCGCCGCGGCACGCGCAGCCGCCAGCGCGAACGACGTACCTCTGCGGGTCCGTGGCTCCGCCGCCGGTGTGCTGTACGCCGGACTGCCCGTCGCTGTCGACCCCAGCGCGGCTGCCGCAGTCGTCGACGCGTTGCGCGGCGCCGTCACGGCGTACGACGGAAGCGTGACCGTCCTGACCGCACCTCCGGACGTCCGTGAGCTGGTCGATGTCTGGGGCCCGGTCCCCGGGCTGCACCTCATGCGGCGACTCAAGGACGAGCTCGATCCCGGCCACCGGCTCTCGCCGGGCCGCTTCGTGGGAGGAATCTGATGAGCAACGACACGGCCCCGACGGGCGGCGCCCCCGTCGGGGCCACGCACGGGACCCTGGGCGACGGTGGCCCGCAGCTGACACCGGCCCCTGCCGGCAGGCCGGCCTTCGACGACCACCACCCGCCGTCGGCGGAGCTGGTGTCCGACTGCGTGCACTGCGGCTTCTGCCTGCCGACCTGCCCGACCTACGTGCTGTGGGGCGAGGAGATGGACAGCCCGCGGGGGCGCATCTACCTCATGCAGTCCGGCCTCGACGGCGAGCCGCTCAGCGACTCGATGGTGCAGCACTTCGACGCGTGCCTGGGCTGCATGGCGTGCGTCACCGCCTGCCCGTCGGGCGTGCAGTACGACAAGCTCATCGAGGCCACCCGGGCCCAGGTCGAGCGCCGGCACCGCCGGGCACCTGCAGACCGGCTGCTGCGCGCCACCATCTTCGCCCTCTTCCCCTACCCCCGTCGCCTGCGGGTGGTGCGTCCGGTGCTGCGCGCCTACCAGCGCACCGGCCTGCAGCGGCTCGTCCAACGGAGCGGGCTGCTGCAGCGCTTCGCGCCGTCGCTCGCCGCGATGGAGGCTCTCGCCCCACCCGTCCGCGCCGTGGAGGCGTTGCCGGCCCTCGTGCCGGCACACGGCGAGCGCCGGGCGGTCGTCGGGATGCTCACCGGCTGCGTGCAGGGCGCGTTCTTCCCCGGCGTCAACGCGGCGACGGCGCGGGTGCTGTCCGCGGAAGGCTGCGACGTGGTCGTCCCGCGGAACCAGGGCTGCTGCGGCGCACTGAGTGTCCACAACGGGCGCGAGAAGGAGGCCGTGCGCTTCGCGAGGGCGACCATCGACGCCTTCGCGGCCACCGGAGTCTCGTACGTGGTCGTCAACGCGGCCGGCTGCGGCTCCTCGATGAAGGAGTACGCGGAGCTGCTGGCGGACGACCCGGCGTACGCCTCGCGGGCTGCCGACTTCGCCGCGACGGTGCGCGACGTCTCGGAGATCCTGGTCGAGCTCGGCCCGATCGCGCAGCGACACCCGATGCCCGTCGTGGCCGCCTACCACGATGCCTGCCACCTGGCCCACGCGCAGGGAGTCCGGCTGCAACCGCGGAGCCTGCTGACCGGGATACCCGGGCTCGAGCTCCGCGAGATCGCGGACCCCGAGATCTGCTGCGGTTCGGCCGGCATCTACAACGTCCTCAACCCCGAACCGGCCCGCGAGCTCGGCGACCGCAAGGCCGCCAACATCGCCGCCACCGGGGCCACGCTTCTCGTGACAGCCAATCCCGGCTGCCTCATACAGGTCGCCGCGTCGCTCGACCGGCTCGGCACCCGGGTCGCGATGGCACACACCGTCGAGGTGCTCGACGCCTCGATCCGGGGGCTGCCCGCCTCCTCGCTCACGACGCTGACCCGCACGGCCGCACCACCGCACGGCCCCGCGCAGTCCCTACGCACCCCGAGGTGAGCCATGTACGAACAGATCCTTGACCCTGTCGCCGACTCGCTCGGCCTCTCGGCCGTCTTCGCGGCGCTCCCGCTCCTAACGCTGTTCATCCTGCTGGGGGTGCTGAAGGTCAAGGCCTGGATCGCTGCGCTGGTGTCGCTCGGGGTGGCCCTCCTCGTCGCGATCGCCGTCTACTCGATGCCGGTCGGCCAGGCCCTGCTGTCAGCGACCGAGGGCGCGACGTTCGGGTTCTTCCCGATCCTCTGGATCGTCATCAACGCGATCTGGGTCTACAACCTCACCGTGGCGACCGGACACTTCGACGTGCTGCGCCGGTCCTTCGAGCGGGTCAGCCCGGACCAGCGCATCCAGGCCATCATCATCGCCTTCTGCTTCGGGGCGCTCCTCGAGGCGCTGGCCGGGTTCGGCACCCCGGTGGCCATCACCGTCGTGATGCTGATGGCGCTGGGCTTCAGCCCGGTGCGTGCCGCCGCCGTCGCACTGATCGCCAACACCGCGCCCGTCGCCTTCGGTGCGCTCGCCACACCGATCGTCACCCTCGCCGAGGTCACCGCCGGCGTCGACGACGACAAGCGGCTGACCGTCGAGACGCTCGGCGCGATGGTGGGCCGCCAGACACCGATCCTCGCCGTCATCGTGCCGCTCGTGCTCGTGGCGGTCGTCGACGGCAAGCGAGGCGTCCGGCAGACATGGCTCCCGGCCCTGGTCGCCGGCATCTCCTTCGGCCTGGCCCAGTTCGTCGCCTCCAACTACATCTCGGTCCCGCTGACCGACATCGTTGCCGCCCTGGTGTCTGCTGCCGCGGTCGTCGGGCTGCTGCGGGTCTGGCACCCGGTGGAGTCCCCCGACCTCGTCGACCACGAACACGAGTACGCCGCGCAGGTGGCCGCCCGGTCACGCACCGCCACCCGGGGCACGACGCGTACCGCTCCCGGCACGACGGGCCAGGTGTTGGGAGACGCTCCGGGCGAGCAACGGCCCGGGAGCCGCACGGACACCGACCTGGGTGACGGCCGCGCCGACGGGGGCGGGTCGGACCGGGGCGGTGAGATCGCCAAGGCCTACGCCCCCTACCTCATCATCATCGCGATCTTCTCCATCGCGAACCTCAACAGCGTCAAGGACGCGCTGGCCGAGGAGCCGTGGACGACGTCGTTCTCGTGGCCGGGGCTCGACGTCGTCAACAGCTCCGGAGAACCCCTCTCGTCGCTGGTGTTCAAGTTCAACTGGCTGCCCGCGGCGGGCACGCTGATGATCCTCGCCGGCATCGTCACGGCCATCGTGCTCAAGGTGTCGCCGGGTCGGGCGCTCCGGGCGTACAAGGACACCTACGTCGCGCTCCGGTGGGCCATCGTCACCGTGATGGCCGTGCTGGCTCTCGCCTACGTCATGAACCAGTCCGCGCAGACCACGACACTGGGGGCGTTCCTCGCCCAGGCGGGTGCCGTCTTCCTCTTCATCTCCCCGATCCTGGGCTGGCTCGGAGTTGCCGTAACAGGGTCGGACACCTCCGCCAACGCGCTCTTCGGGGCACTCCAGGTGCAGACCGCCGCCAAGGCAGGGCTGGACCCGGTCCTGCTCGCGGCCGCGAACTCCTCCGGCGGCGTGCTGGGCAAGATGGTCAGCCCACAGAACCTCGCCATCGCCGCGGCAGCCGTCGGCATGGCGGGCCAGGAAGGCGTCATCTTCCGCAAGGTCCTCGGCTGGAGCCTGGTGCTGCTGCTGTTCATGTGCATCCTCGTCACGCTGCAGGGCACGCCGGTGCTGGGGTGGATGGTACTTTGAGCGCGCTCAAGGTCGACGTCCAGACCACCGATCCTCTCCTGACCAGGGAGACGGGATATGGGCGGTTTGGGGCGTGTGTCGCTCACTTCGGCGAGCACCGACGCTGCCGTGACAGCGGGGCCGCCCGCTACGCCGGGTCTCGCCGACGAGGACTCCGGCCGGCTCCTCGAGGAGTTCCGCTCCGGTCAGCACCTGTTACGGGAGGCTGAGGCCCGGTTCAAGCTGCTGGTGGAGACCATCCCAGGTGCATGGCCACGAAAGACGCCAGCAGCACCACCAGAGATCGTCGACCCACCTCGCTGGTCATTTCGCGAGTACTCTGCAGACGTCCGGCTCCACTGCACCCAACTTCGGTTCATCGACCGGCCTAACGAGGCGCGCGTCTGGGGGTACACCGCCCGCCTGATCGAAGTGTCGACGGCGCCAGCGCGACGGTTGTCTGCGCTCGTGCGTTCGTCAACTGCACGGACAGACCTTCCGAGCGGTTCCGTCTGGCTCGTGTGCATTCGTCCACGTCGCGCAGTCCCCCGCCATGCGCCATGCGCCATGCGGACATCTCAGGGAGCTTCCGATGGAACGTCTCGCTCGCCTCGTCATGCATCACCGCCGGATCGTGACCGCTTTCTGGTTGCTGATGCTTGTCGGTGGTGTGGTCTCCGCCGGCCAGCTCACGAACCGGTGGGCCTTCGACTTCTCGCTGCCTGGTCAGCCGGGTGACCGGGCCGGGCAGCAGGTGACGGAGATGTACGGCGTCAGTGCCGCCGACACCTACGTCGCATTAGTTACGGTGCCGCCGGGACAGACCGTGGCCGACCAGCGCGATGTCGTCGAGGGTGTGTTTGCAACGGCGGTGGCAGCCGTTCCGGATCTCACGATGCGGGTGGTCGACTCCGCTAGCGCCGACGATCCGGACTTCGTCACTGATGACGGCCGCACCGCATACGCCTTGATCCAGGCGCCTGTTCCGCGGACCTTCGGCTCCGACGTCGAGACTCAGTTCGGTCCGCAG
>JAENVS010000014.1 GCA_016650445.1 Frankiaceae bacterium
GCGGCATGTCTCGAACCCGTCGCCGCCGGGAAGCATCACGTCGAGTACCACCACGTCGTACTCGGTGATAGCGGCGAGCGCCACCGTCTGGGCCCCGGTTCCTGCCACGTCGACCGCCATGCCCTCGCCGCGCAGCCCTCGCGTCAGCGCCGCCGCCATGCGCACGTCGTCCTCAGCGACCAGTACCCGCATGAGCCCATCATGACCGCGAAGATGAGAACCGGCTGAGAAAGCCGGCCGTGTGCTTCCCCAACAGCCGAACGGCGACGGCTAACCCGTGGCCCGAACCGGGTCCGCCTGCGCTCCGGTGCTGACCACGATGCCGGTGCGTCGTCGCTTGGCGGTGTACAGGGCCGTGTCGGCGGCCCGGTAGATGCTCTCGGCGGACGGCAACGATCCCGACGCGACAGCAGCTGCCGGATCTGCCACCGATAGCCCGATGCTTGCCGTGATCGCCAGGTCATCGGCGAGCTCTGACCACGGTTCGTCGGCGATGGCGGTCCGGAGCGCCACGGCTCGTTCCACGACAGCCGCCTCGCTCAGCATGTCGTCCTGGAGGAGGACGGCGAACTCGTCCCCGCCCAGCCGCAGCGCCAGGTCACCGGCACGGATCGAGGCGCTGATCAACCGGCCGACCCGTCGCAGCACCTCGTCACCGCAGCCGTGTCCATAGGTGTCGTTGACAGCCTTGACGCCGTCCAGGTCGACGAGAAGCAGGGCGGTCGTGCCGCGCACTCGGGCGCAACCGGGCGAGGAGGACCCACAAGGCTCACCTCAGCACCATCGGCGGAAGGCGCCAGCACCTTCAGTCCCTGGCGCCCGCGAGCGTGGCGGCACGCTCAGCGGAGCCTGATCGGCCGCAGTCGCGGGGTGGTGTCCCCGACGATCTCGTACAGCGCCAGGTCGTTGTCACCGGCGCGGAACAGGGCGTCGTTGACCAGGCCGGCGAACGACGGCTTCCCGGCCTCGGGATAGATCTCCGACACGGCGCCCACAAGGCCGTTGACGGCGATGACGACCGGGCCGCGACCTGCCGAGCGCTGCAGCGTGCCGGTCACCAGGGACGGCACGCTGCCGCTCGCTGGGTCGACCGCGTCGAAGTCGAGCTCGTCGGAGACGCTGGCGGTCATCGGGCTCGGAGCACCGTCCACATCGGCCCCCAGCGAGGTCAGGCCCGACACGGGCTTGCCGATCCAGTCGGGCCGACTGCCCACCGTGTACAGCCCAGCCTGGCCCGCTGAGCCGTCCACAAAGGTGTCCGTGACGCCTTGTTGGACGAGCTGGAACGCGGGCGACTCAGGGAAGACGGAGCGCCGGCCGGGCCAGTTGTACCAGTACTTCTCGCTGCGCTCCCGCGAGCCGGACAGCTGCGAGATGCCGTCGACCTTGAACGGCAGCTCCCTGCCGAGCGCGTCGGCCAACGTCGGGAGCAGGTCCACGTGCTCCCAGTTGGCGTCGCTGGTCGTTCCCTCCGACTGACCAGGTTCCTTCATGAACATCGGGACCCAGGCGACCTGGGCCTGGGACTCCGGCCGGTCGGTGAGCTTCCGGCCGGCCCCGCCAGGCAGGAAGCCCTCGCCATGGTCGGCGGTCACCACGACCAGCGCGTCGTCCCAGATCCCTTGCTTCTCGAGGCGGTCGATGACCTCGCCGAGCAAGCGGTCGGTGTACGCCAGCTGCAGGAGCTGCGCCTGCCGGTTCACGGCCATCGGCCAGGCCTGGTTCGCCCACCCGCCCTTGCGGCCACCGAGCAGCTTGTCCGGGTGGGTCGCTCCGGAGGGCAGGTACCGCCACGGGTGGTGCGGCAGCAGCAGGTGCAGGAAGTTCAATGTCGGCTTGTCCCGCGGACGCAGTCCGGCGATGAAGCGCTGGAACCGCTCCGGCTGATTGGCTTTGAGCGTCTTCCACTTGGGCGCCGTCAGGGTGTCGGCGCTCGTCTTGGTCGTGGTCACCGTGCCGGCCGAAGTCTCGGCGAACTGGTCCGAGGCGGGCGAGTCGTCGTCGTACGGCGTGGCGAGCGTCCTGGCCACCTGCCAGGTCTGGCCGAGGAGTCCGCGCAGGCCCCCGTCGCCGCCGGCGGGGTCGGTGTTGTCGCAACGGGCCGGGTCGCAGAGCTGGGTGATCGTCTCGAAGGCGCGGATCCGATAGTCCGGGGCGAGGAACGAGAAGAGGTTGTCGGGATGGTCGACGTAGGACGGTACGAGCTTCTCCTCCGGGTAGCGTCCCGACAGCATGCCCGGCACGGCGTACGACGTGAACGACCCGATGCCGGTGGCGTTGCGGAACCAGTGGCTGGTGCCGGCCAGCCGCGCGAAGTTCGGGTAGACCCGCTCGTCGACCTGGCCGGCCGAGTCCAGCAGCGACACGAGTGGGAGCTCGTCGAGCAGCACCATCACGATCGGCGGTGTCGTTCCGCCGGCCCGGCCGCCCCCGCCGGCGGACCCGGCTTCCGCGGGGCGCACGAGGTCACCGGTCGGCGAGGTGAGGACGAAGAGCAGGGCGAACACCAGCGGCGCGGGCGTCAGGTAGGTCACGAAGCTCTGGACCGCCGTGCTGCGCGCGTACAGCGACAGGGCGCCGACCGCGACGACCAGGGCGACGACCACCAGCACCGGGCCGCGCAGCTCGGACACCTTCTTGGCGGCCTGCAAGGCGGTCAGGCCGATCAGCGCGCCGGCGACGACGGCCTGTGCGATCCGGCCCGCGGGCGTGGAGAGACGGGTGATCCCACTCACCGCGAGCCACAGCACCACCGGCGGTACGACGACGACGATCGCCGCGTACAGGACGACCTCGAGTCCGCCGACCCGGTAGAAGACGAACGTCTCGGGACTCCGCCCGGTGATGTCCAGCAGCGGCTGGGCGATCGCGAACGAGCAGAGGACGAAGAGCTCGGCCAGCCGCCGCCACGGCGACCGGGTCGTGCGCGGAGGGGCGGCTGCCTCGTCGTCAGGCACGGGGAACTGCGGAGTACAGCGTCCGGGTGCCGCTCTCCAGCGTCACCTGGCGCTCGATCTCGAAACGCTCCCCCAGCAGCTTCTCGAACACCTCGGGCCGGTAGTCGGGGAACAACCCGGCCGGCTTGTTCGACAGCAGGCGGCGGCTCATGGGGTCGTCGGGGCCGACGAACTCCACGACCAGGCGCCCGCCCAGGCTGTGCAGCCAGGAGACCACCTCGGGGAGCGGGATGTTGGCCCCGATCGCCAGGTGGTGGACCAGCGCCAGCGCCAGCACAGCGTCCGGCTTGGCCCGGTCGAGGAACGACGGACGCTCCTGCGAACGCCAGCCGATGGCCGGCGACGGGTCGGTCAGGTCCATCACCAGCGGCAGGATCTTGGTGTTGCCGTCGGCACGGAGCCGCCGGTACATCAGGTCGATCGTCTGCTCGTCGTTGTCGAGCGCGACCACGTAGTCGGCGAAGTCCTGGGCCAACAGCGAGAACGTCCCGTCGTTGCAGCCGAGGTCGAGCAGCAGGCCGGCGTGCCGCTGGCTGAGGGCCTCACGGACGAACGCCTTCTTCTGGTCCCGCTCGCTGTCGGTGTAGCTGCTGGTCTGCTGGTACGTCGTCCAGTGCGAGTCGCCCGGCTTCCAGCGCAACTTGCGCACCAGCGTGCCGACGTTCTTCGCCGCGGCAGCCGCGACCGCGTCGGAGAACCCGGACTTGCGCAGCTGGTCTGCCGTCGCGCGCGAGCCGTCGCCCTTGTCAGCACTGCGGGCGTCCATCGCGCTGTGCAGCGCCACGTGCTTGAGCACGCCGGCCTTGGCGAGGTCGGTGCCGCTCATCAGGCCCCGCATCTGCCCGGGCTCGATGCCGTTGACCTGGCCGCGCAGCAAGGCACGGAACGAGAAGTTCTTGTGCGCCTGGAGCAGCAGGGGGAAGAGGAACGTCTGGCAGAACTGCCGATAGCCCGGCCATGGTCCGCCGCTGTACCCCTCGAACGATCCGATGTCGATGAACACCGGCGCCGAGCCGCGGAACTGCAGGTTGTAGGCGTAGCCGTCCTTCATCGTCATGCCCTCGCCGAGGGCATCGAGCAGCAGGTCGATGTGCAGCGCGCCAGCGTCCTGCAGCTGCGAGAAGGACCATTCGTAGGGATAGGAGACGAACGGGATGCGCTCGTGACGCAGGACGACCGGCCAGCTGGCGCGGTCCGCGATCGCCGCACGCTCGGCGTCCGACACCGCATCGGTCGCGACGATGTCGCCCTTGCTGACGCGGTCACCCAGGAAGGTGGTGCCGGCCAACTTCTGCCAGTCCAGCGCCGCGGCCGGTGACAGCCGCCTCAGGATCTGGTCGCCGACGCGCAGGACGGTGCTGTCCGGGTCGCGGAACGATGCTGGGTCGACGCTGGACGTCTCGAGCACTCCCACCCGTCAGTCGTCAGCAGGCTGAGGCTGCGAGCCCTGGTGCGCGTGGTCATGCTCGGTCTCGATCACGTCGTCGGGCCGGTTGCGACGGAACGGCCTGGTGACCTTCGCCCAGAAGATCTTGAAGAACACCGCGGCGCCGGCCACGCCCGCAACGGCCATCTGCACCAGCATGCTGCCGGTGCCGGCGTCCAGGTACTTCAGCATGAACACTCCCTCGTCGGGAAACCAACGGCGAGCATACAGGCCGTGACATGCGCCGACGCACACGCGACAGGCCGGGGCAGAGGCCGTCCGGAGCGTCGTCGCTGCAGCCCCGATGCCCTGGGATCTCCGTCAGGCGGCTTATTCAATCAGCCGGTTGACAACAGCGAGTACCTGCGTCTACGTTGTTGTTCAACCCGATGGTTGAACACCTTGGAGGGACGTCGTGCCGGCTGATGCACTGTCGCGGGTCTTCTCGGCCCTGGCCGATCCGACCCGCCGCGACATGGTCACGCGGCTCGCGGTGGCCGATGCCACCGTCAACGAGCTGGCCGAGCCGTACGACGTGTCGCTCCAGGCCGTCTCCAAGCACCTCAAGGTGCTGCAGGACGCCGGCCTGGTCAGCCGCAGCCGGGAGGCGCAGCGCCGGCCGGTGCATCTCGAGGCGGAGGTCTTCGACCTGATGACCAAGTGGATCGAGCGCTATCGCCGCCAGGCAGAGGAGCGCTACGGCCGCCTCGACGACCTCCTCCGGACCATGCCGGACGACGTAGAACCCACCCCGCCACCCGCGACAGGAGCAGCACGATGACCACCACCCGCACCCACGAGACCGAGATCATCGCCGACCCCGACGTGCCCCTCGTCCGGATCATCCGTGAGTTCGACGCACCGCGGGAGAAGGTCTTCCGTGCCCACACCGACCCCGAGCTGATCGTCGAGTGGCTCGGCCCGCGCGACCTGACGATGACGATCGACCACTACGACTGCCGCACCGGCGGGTCCTACCGGTACGTCCACACGCGCGAAGGCGAGGAGTACGGCTTCAACGGCTGCTTCCACGAGGTACGCCCGTCGGAGCTGATCGTCCAGACGTTCACGTTCGAGGGGTACCCCGACAGCGTCGCCCTGGAGCGACTGGTCCTCAAGGACATCGGCAACGGCCGGACCCGGCTGACCGCGACGTCACTCGTCGACTCGTTCGAGGGACGCGACGCGTTCGTCGCCGGCGGCATGGAGACCGGCGTCCGCGAGGGCTACGAGCGCCTCGACGAGCTGCTCGCCCGCTGACTGCCCCATGGATCAGCAAAGAAGGTCAAGACGGAGCAAAGCGAGGCCGATATAGACGCAGTCGAGGACTGGTATCTCGGCGACGGGGGCAAGGTCCCCACTCGGGGATGGAGGTCGGACCACCGGTGAGCGATGTCAGCCTGCCCGCCATGCGCGAGCTGCAGCGGTTGATCCTCCGGCTGAACGCTGGTCCGGACCTGACGACCACCCTGACCGCCGTCGTGGACGGCGTGGTCGAGGGGCTGGGCTTCGGCGTGGCTACGGTCAACCTGGTCGAGGACGACGGCGCCGTCGAGGTCGTGGCCGTGGCCGGACCGTCCGACGTGAGCTCGACCCTGCTGGGCAGCACCAGCGACATCGGTACCTGGCAGGAGGAGATCGACCGATCCCAGGCCTGGGGCTCGCTGCGTTACGTGCCCCACACCGAGCCGGACCTGTCCGGCCTCACCTCCTGGGTGCCGGACATCCCGGTGAGCGACGAACCGGACGCGTGGCACCCGATGGATGCCCTGTTCGCCCCGATGCACTCGGTGTCCGGCAGCCTGGTCGGCATCCTGTCGGTGGACCTGCCCGCGGGCGGCCGGCGGCCGGACGAGGTGCAGCGCGCGCTGCTCGAGATGTACGCGACCCAGGCTGGCATCGCCATCGACAACGCCCGGCTCGTCTCGCGGGTGCGCGCCAGCGAGGAGTCGTTCCGCATCGCCTTCGAGAACGCACCGTTCGGCATGTCGCTCGTCGACTTCAGGGCGGAGACCGCCGGGCGCTTCCTGAAGGTGAACGAGGCCATGTCCCGGATGCTCGGCCGCAGTCGCCGCGAGCTGGAGTCCCTGTCGATCCGCGACATCACGCACCCGGACGACCAGGCCACCGACCACGAGGTGGTGCGCCGCGCGATCGACGGCCAGATCGAGCGGTACCAGCTCGACAAGCGCTACCTGCACGCCGAGGGGCACGTGGTGTGGGTCTCGCTGCAGACCTCGGTCGTGCGCGACCGCGCCGGCCGGGCGCTGTACGGCATCAGCCAGTTCGAGGACATCGGCGACCGGCGGGCCGAGCACCAGGAGCTGACCCGGCAGGCCCGCATCGACCCGCTGACCGGCCTGCTCAACCGCAGCGCACTGACCGAGCGCGTGCAGCACGCCATCGACTCGGCCCGGCGCGAGCCGCGCACCGGCGCCGTGCTGTTCTGCGACCTCGACGCGTTCAAGCCGGTCAACGACACCCTGGGGCACGCCTTCGGCGACCAGGTGCTCGCGATCGTCGCGCGGCGCCTCGAGTCCCAGGTCCGCTCCGGTGACACCACCGCACGGTTCGGCGGTGACGAGTTCGTCATCGTCACCGAGGACCTCAGCGACGACGGCATGACCGACCTGGTCGAGCGGCTGCGGGCCGCGGTGGCCGCACCCATCGACGTCGGCGGCACCACCGTCGATCTCGCGGTCACGGTCGGCCGGGCCCGGGTGACCGGAGCGCCGGGCGAGACGCCGGACGGGCTGATCGCCGCGGCAGACGCGGACATGTACCTGCGCAAGGCCCCCGCGCAGCGCCCGGACCCCTCGCGTTGGGGCTAGGTCGGGATCCCCGGCCGGTGCTCGATCCGGTCGCGGACCCGGCGCTCGACCAGGATCGGCAGGTAGGTCGACACGCTCGCCGGCGTGAGCTCGTCGAGCGCCTCCTCGATGAGGCGGTCGACGTCGTCACCGTTCCCCACATCGGTGAGCCGCGGCCGCACGGACGCGACGACCTCCAGTCGCTCGACGCTCGACTCGACACCGGGGTGGATGGCCATGACCGCATGCAAGCATCCGGCCGTGCGCCACGCCAGAGGTCGAAGGGCTCGCAGGCTCGTCGGTGGGCGAGTCGCCACGCGCCGTTCACCGGTCGTTCACCTTCGTCCTGGTGGGCGCGGGTCCGGGCGGGCACCATGGGGCCCGTGAGCACCGCTGCAGCGACGTGGCCGGACGGCGTCGAGCCGGAGCCGCCCCGGTACGCCGACGAGAGCGCCGAGGAGATCGAGGACACTGCCGCGGCGCCGACGCCGGACACCACCCGGCTCCCGGCCGACCGGTTCCTCGACCGCACCGCGAGCTGGCTGCACTTCAACAGCCGCGTCCTCGAGCTGGCCGCCGACCCCGATGTCCCGCTGCTCGAGCGGGTGCGGTTCGTCGCGATCTTCTCCCGCAACCTCGACGAGTTCTTCATGGTGCGGGTCGCCGCCCTGCGCGGCCGGGTGGCGGCCGGCGTCACGACTCCCGGTCCGACCGGCGCCACGCCGCGCGAACGGCTGGACCGGGTCTCGGCGATCGCCCACGACCTGGTCGCCGCGCAGACCCGCTTGGTCATCGACGAGCTGCTCCCGGGGCTGGCCGACGCGGACCTTGCCGTGGTGCGATGGGGCGACCTGGCGAAGGACGAGCGACGCCAGCTGGGCACGGTCTTCACCGAGCACATCCACCCGGTCCTCACCCCGTTGGCGGTCGACCCGGCGCACCCGTTCCCGTACATCTCCGGGCTTTCGCTGAACCTCGCGGTCGTAGTGGCCGACGAGAACGGGTCAGAGCACTTCGCCAGGGTGAAGGTGCCGCCGCTGCTGCCCCGGCTGCTGCCGGCCGGACCCGCGGGCACCCGGATGGTGCTGCTCGAGGACGTCATCGCTGCACACCTGGACCAGGTCTTCCCGGGCCTGACGGTGGTCGAGACCTCGGCGTTCCGGGTCACCCGCAACGAGGACCTCGAGGTCGACGCCGACGCCGAGGACCTGCTGCACGCCCTGGAGCGCGAGCTGTCCCGACGCCGGTTCGGCGCGCCGGTGCGGCTCGAGGTCGCGGACGACATGAGCGACCGGGTCCTCGACCTGCTGGTGCGCGAGCTCGGCATCATCGCGGACGAGGTCTACCGGTCGGCGGCGCCGCTCGACCTGTCGGCCCTCTGGGCACTGTCCGAGACCGAGGCCCGGCCGGACCTGCGCTCCCCCGCGTTCGTACCGCAGACCCACCCCGCGCTGCGCGGGCCGGACGGCGGCACCGGCGACGTCTTCGCCACCCTGCGCAACGGCGACGTGCTGCTGCACCACCCCTATGACTCGTTCACGACCAGTGTGCAGGCGTTCATCGAGCAGGCGGCGGCCGACCCGGCGGTGCTCGCGCTGAAGCTCACGCTCTACCGCACCAGCGGCGAGTCGGCCGTGGTGGACGCTCTCGTCGACGCGGCCCGGGCCGGCAAGCAGGTGCTTGTCGTGGTGGAGATCAAGGCCCGGTTCGACGAGCAGGCCAACATCCGCTGGGCCCGCAAGCTCGAGCAGGCCGGCTGCCACGTCGTCTACGGGCTGGTCGGGCTGAAGACGCACTGCAAGCTGGCCCTCGTCGTGCGCACCGAGCCCGACGGCCGGCTGCGTCGTTACGTGCACGTCGGAACCGGCAACTACAACCCGAAGACGGCACGGGTCTACGAGGACCTCGGGCTGCTCACCGCCGACCTCGCCGTCGGCGTCGATGTCGCCGACCTGTTCAACCACCTCTCCGGCTACACGCGGCACCGCGACTACGACACCCTGCTCGTCGCGCCAGACACGTTGCGTCCCGGGCTGATGTCCTTCATCTCCCGGGAGGCCAGGCGCGCCGCGAAGGGCAAGCGGTCCGGTATCTCGGTGAAGGTCAACAGCCTGGTCGACGAAGCCGTGATCGACGCGCTGTACGACGCGTCGCAGGCCGGCGTGCCGATCGACCTGATGGTGCGCGGCATGTGTGCGCTGCGACCCGGCGTACCCGGGCTGTCCGAGACGATCCGTGTGCGCAGCGTGCTCGGCCGCTTCCTCGAGCACTCGCGGCTGTACCGGTTCGGATCCGGTGCCGACGCCGATGTCCTGATCGGCAGCGCCGACCTGATGGACCGCAACCTCGATCGGCGGGTCGAGGCCCTGGTAAGGGTGTCGGACCCCGAGGGCCGCAGCCAGCTCGCCGCGCTGCTCAAGCTTGCCTGGGGCGAGGACGTCGACCACTGGTGGCTCGGCCCCGACGGCACCTGGCAGCGGACCCCGCGCCGCCCCGGTCTCGTCGACCTGCAGCAGGGCCTGATCGGTCGCCGGCGGCGGCCTGTGGAGGCCTGACCCGTGCCGCAGATCGAGGCCGCCGGCGGTGTGCTGTGGCGCGGTGACCCGGCCGGCCCCGAGGTGGCGCTGGTGCACCGACCGAAGTACGACGACTGGTCGCTGCCGAAGGGCAAGCTCGACCCGGACGAGCACCCCTTGCTCGGCGCGCTGCGCGAGATCGCCGAGGAGACCGGGTTCGCCGCCCGGCCCGGACGACGCATCGGGTCGCTGCGCTACCCCACGCCGGCCGGGCCCAAGCGGGTGCGGTACTGGGCCTGCGAGGCCTCCGACGGAGCGTTCGTGGCCAGCCGCGAGGTCGATGAGCTGTGGTGGGGCCGGTTGCCTGCCGCGCTGGGCAGGCTGGCGCCCGAGCGGGACCGGCGGATCCTCGAGCAGTTCGCGGCGGACGCCCGGCGTACCCGTGCGCTGGTCGTCGTGCGACACGCCTCGGCCGGGGACAGGCAGACCTGGCAGGGCGCGGACGCCGACCGCCCGCTGGACTCACCGGGCGAGGCCCGCGCGGTGACTCTCGCGGCTCTGCTCGCGGCGTACGACGTGCGCCAGGCCGGCACCGCCGACGTGCTGCGCTGCCGGCAGACCCTCGAGCCGTTCTGCCGCGCCGCGGGCGTCGACGTCGAGGTGCTGCCCGCGACCACGGTGGGCGCCTTCGAGGGTGACCCGGCGCGCGGCACCGCCGAGGTCGCCGCCCTGCTGGACGGGGCAGGCCGGTCCGGCGTCCAGGGCAATGCGGCATGGTGCGGTCAGCGTGAGGTGATCGCGGACCTGGTGGCCGGGCTGACCGCGACCTGGGGCGACAGCCGCCAGGCAGCCAACGCC
>JAENVS010000015.1 GCA_016650445.1 Frankiaceae bacterium
CGCTGACCTGCGCGAGGCCGAGGTAGAGCAGGCCCTTGGCGACGTGGCGGGGTGCCCGCGCGCCCTCGGCGCGGTCCACGGCGACCGACGCCACGGCGGCTGCCTGGGCGGCCTGCCCCTCCAGCAGCGCGATGTCCGCCTGCACCCACCCGAGCCGGACGCGCTGACGCCACCACTCGTCGGCCCGCTCGGGGATCAGCCGCTCGGCGGACGTGGCACGCTCGATCGCCTCGTCGAGGTCCTCCAGCCCGACGGCGTCGGCGGCCAACCCGAGATGGGCGTCGAAGGCGGCCTCACCCGTGCCGTCGGTCAGGTCCAGCGCCGCCTGGTCGGCGTCGCGGGCGACGGCATGCCGGCCGAGCTGGCGGTGCACGCTCGCGATCGTGGCGCTGGACAGCGCCGCGAACAGCCGGTGCTCCGGCGGTGCGCCGGGAGCCCGGCCCGACTCCACCAGCGGCGAGAGCACGGTCAGGGCAGCGCCGTACCGCCCACCGGCGCCCAGGGCCACGCCCAGCAACCAGGCGGCCGCGGCCATCTCGGCCGGTCTGTCCTGCGACTGCGCGAGCACGACCGCCTGCTCGAGGACCCCGACCGCCGCGGCGGGCTTGCCGTGGAACGCGGCGTGCTCGCCGCTTGCGAGCAGGCTCGCGAGGTCCTCAGATCCCGGTGCGGTCACGCCGCGCACCGTACCGGCCGTCGACGGCGCTGTACGGCAGGCTCAGATACCTGGGTATGCCCTCTCCGAACGGGGCGAAGCGGACACCGGTCACGTATCCTGGGTCCGCGATCGTCGTTGGACCAGGTGAAGATCACGCCGATCCGCCGAGGCTGCCCACTTCTACCCAGCCGCCGACCAGCAGGAGTACGCCGCAGTGCCTTCCCCCCATGTCCGCCGCACGCGCCCTGTCCTCGCGCTGCTCGCTGCCACCCTCCTGGGCGCGCTCGCGGGCTGCGGCGGGGGCGACGGGAAGAGCTCCTCGCCCGCGCTGCACACCGCAGTGTCGGACCCGGCGCAGCCCACCGACGGGGCGACCGCCGCACAGCCGCTGAACCGGCCCGGAATTCCCGTCACCGTCGCGCCGCTGTCGACGCGGCTGCGCCCCGACGTCCTGGTCACCGGCACCCGCACCTTCTCGCCCGGCGCCGTTCGTCGGCTGACCGCCTTGTCCCCCGCCCATGGCGTGGTGGTGTTCCGCGCCGGCCGGGTGAAGGTGGCCGGCCACGTCGTGCGCACGATCGCCGTCGACCCCTCGACGTTCCGCCGCTTCACGTCTGAGGGCACGGCCGAGACCACGCCGGTCTGGCTCGCGGTCGCACGCGGCGAAGCGGTCGCCTCACACAGCCTGGCCACGGGCCTGAAGCTCGGACTCGGTGGCAACGCGACGGTCGCGCGACTGCACGGCGGCAAGGCGACCACGCTGCGGGTCGGTGCCTTCGCGACCACCGCCATCCCGGGCACCGACCTGATCGTCGACGACGAGCTCGGGCGCGCCTTGGGTCTGCCTGCGGCGACCGGCATGCTGCTGACCGCCGGCAAGGACGTCGACCCGGTGGCGCTCGCCGGCAAGGTCCGCGCGATCACCGGTGACGGCGGCAGCGTCGACCTGCTGACCCCGCCCGCGGCGAACCCCGTGGCGTTCCTCACCGGCAGCCGGGCCGCGAAGGCCTTCGGCGCCTTCTCCTACCGCTACTTCCCCGACGGCACGATCCAGCCCGACAGCCGCTGGGTCGGCGAGAACATCGTCACGGCGACCGTCCCGATCCTGGGCCGGGTCACCTGCCACCGGCTGCTGGTTCCGCAGCTCCGGGGCGCCCTGGCCGACGTACAGGCTGCCGGTCTTGCCTCGTCGTTGCACAGCTACGACGGCTGCTACGTCCCGCGGTTCATCGAGAGCAACCCCGAGCACGCGATCTCGCTGCACACCTGGGGCATCGCGATTGACCTGGATGCCTCGACGAACTACCGCGGGATCGAGGGGACGATGGACCCGAAGATCGTCGACATCTTCAAGCGGTGGGGCTTCCGCTGGGGTGGCGACTGGGAGTACACCGACCCGATGCACTTCGAGCTCGGCGCGCTGCTCAGCTCACCGCGCTAGCCGACCCCGCAACCACGGCAGGCCGACCCGCGCATCACGCAGCACCGTGTGCGCGGCGTTGCGGCCGCACATGCCGTGCACACCGCCACCGGGATGCGAGGCGGCCCCGCACATGTACAGCCCGCCGACCGGGAGCGCGTACGACGACCAGCCCGCAACTGGTCGGAAGACCAGCATCTGGTCGATCGTGGCCGAGCCACCGCCGACGTCACCACCGACCAGGTTGGGGTCGATCGCCTGCAGGTCCAGCGGGGTGGTCACCGTCATGTCGACGATGTTGTCCCGGACGCCCGGCGCGTGCTCCTCGATGCGCGACAGCAGGCGGTCGGCGAAGCGCTTCTCCCAGCCCCGCTTGGCGTTCTTGGGCGTCGCGGGGCAGTGGCACTCGAGCCACAAGGCCGCTGCACCCGGCGGAACCCGCGTCGGATCCGCGCGGTCCTGCTGGCCCAGGATGATCTGCGGCAGGTCCGGGACCAGCCCTCGGCGTACCTGCGCCTGCGACACCGCGATCTCGTCCATGTCGCCGATGACGTGCACGACCATCGCGTCGCGAAGCCGCTCGTCGGACCACGCGGCCGGCGCCGACAGGTCGACGTCGACGCGGAAGTAGCCGCTCGTGTAGCGGTGCCGACGCAGCTGCTCGAGCCAGGCGGCCGGGAGGTTGTCCTCGCCCACGAGGTCGCGAGCAAGGATGGTCGGGGCGACGTCGGCGACCACCGCCCGGCGCGCCTGCACCTCGCTGCCGTCTGCACAGGTGACGCCGACTGCGCGACCGCCGCGGATGACGACGCCGGTCACGTCGACGCCGGTGCGCACCACGACGCCGGCCTCCTCGGCCGCTTCGACAAACCCTGCCGCGAGGGCCCGCGCCCCGCCGACCGGCACCGGCATGCCGTGCACCTGCGCGGCCATCGCCAGCAGCATCGACGCGGGCGTCGAGCCGGCGCTGTCGACACCCACGTCGGCATGCGTGCCGTTGGAGGCGAACAGCATCCGCGCCGCGTCACCGGCGTACCGCTGGCGGACCCAGTCCTCGACAGGTTCGAGCAGCGTGCGGACGGTCGCGAGGAGCTCCCGCGGAGTCGTGCGCGCGGCAACCCGTGCCATCGGCAGGGGCGCACCGATCGGGCCCATCATCGCGTCGAACAGCGGTACGCCGAGGCGCTCCCACCACGCGACGGTGTCGAGCCAGGCCGCGGCATCGGGTCCGAGACCGGCGGCGGTCGCCTCCGGCGTACGGCGCATGACGGCAGCCGGCACGGACCGGTCCCAGACCGCGGCCACCGGGACCTCGCTGTGTGCCCACGAGACCCGGCGGTCCAGACCGAGCTGCGCGAGGACCGGCAGGGTGTGCAGGACGCCGTAGAAGGCCGAGCCCCAGTCGTGCACGTAGCCGCGGTCGGTCGTCACGCTCCCGACGGCGCCGCCTGCGACAGGTCGGCGCTCGAGCAGCTCGACGCTCCAGCCGGCTCGGGCCAGCAGGGTCGCGGCGGTCAGCCCGTTGGGCCCGGCCCCGATCACCACCGCGTCCACGGTCACGCCCCGGAGGCTGCCACAGCGGCAGTCATACGTATCGCCTTCCGCGCTGCCACGCTCTCCTGCCCAGAAGTTGATCCGTAGGACGGGACTGCGTCAGCCGGTCGCGGCGAGCCGTCGGGTGACCGGCCGTGTCGGCGCCGCGAGCAGATACGCGGGCTCGCCCACCGCTCGCAACCCACGAGCGAAGGCCCGCTCGAGCCGGGCGGCGAGGTCGTCACCGGCTCCCGTGACGTCGCTCCAGTAGCCACGGACGACCTCGAGCCCCGTGTCGCGGATACGGTCCTCGCGCAGCTTCTCGAACCAGAGCGGGGTCGTTCGCGCATCGGCGCCCCCCGACTCGTCGTCGACGTACTTCTTCCTCCCGTCCATCTCCAGCACGGTGCGGTATGCCTCCCACACGAAGTCAACCTCTGCGAGGAAGCGACCCTCGTGGCTCCACACGCTCAGCTGCTGCCGCGGCGCCGGCAGCCCGCGGTCGATGCACCACAGCCGCGTCAACGACTCGATCGCCGACTCCGACCACTCGTCTGCGAGCTCCACGGCGTGCCGCGCCAGCACAATGCCGGGCCACCCGGCACAGAGCTCGAGCACCTCGAACAGCCGAGAACGCTCCAGGCCGCCCCGCAGCGCCGACTCCGCAGTCACCAGCCCGCCACGAAGGCCGAACACGCGGGCGCAGTCGACGACCGTGCGCTCGGCAGTGGCAACCCGCCTGCCCGGCATCCGATGCAGATCGGGCATCGGTGCGACGTACAAGCCATGCGCGGTCATGAGGCCGGCCCCGTCGGGTCGATGCCGAGTCAGAGTCGGCTCGGTCGGCCAGCCGTCAAGGACGGCGACGTCGTGCCAGGCCGCCGCTGTCGCATGGCTCAGCACCGTGTCGCCCTCGATCACCAGCAGCCTGGCCGCGGCCGAGAGCAGGTACATGGACCGGTTCCGGCCGGCCAGCTTCGGGTCGAACTCGCGGTTGGTGTAGATCCCGTGTCGCACCCGCGTCCAGGCGCCCGCGTCGAGAAGCGCCTGGATCTGCGCGTGCCGGTAGCCGACGGCAAGAGCCTGCCGGCGGCGGAACACGCCACCTTGCTCCTGCTCGAGTCGGGCCAGCTCGGGGTCCACGCGAGGGAGGGTGCACCAACGCCAGGTCCAGCGCTCGGCGTCGTCCACAGCCGTCGTACGGATCAACGTCTGCGGACCCGAGCCTGGAGCACCAGAAGATGATCCGTACGACGGACTCCGGGAGGTCTCGTACGGATCAACTTCTGGGGGACCCGAGCCTGGACCACCGGAAGGTGATCCGTACGACGGACCGGACCGCAACATGCGGCGGGCCCAGCAACCGCCGAAGCGACTGCCGGGCCCGTCGGTACGTGCAGGTGGGGCTAGTGCGAGTGGCCGTGGCCGCCGTGGCCGCCGTGGCCGGCGTCGGCCTCCTGCTGCTGCGGCTTCTCGGCGACGATCGTCTCGGTCGTCAGCAGCATGCTGGCGATGGAGGCGGCGTTGCTGACCGCGGAGCGGGTCACCTTGACCGGGTCGACGATGCCCTGCTTGACCAGGTCGCCGTACTCGCCGGTCGCCGCGTTGAGCCCCTGACCGACCCCGAGCTCGCGGGCCCGGTTGACAGCAACGCGGCCCTCGAGGCCGGCGTTGGCGGCGATCCAGTACGCCGGCTCGTCGAGCGCCTTGCGGACGATCTGGACGCCGAGCAGCTCGTCGCCGGTCTTGCCCAGCCCGCCCTCGAGCACGGAGCTCGCGTGGATCAGCGCCGCGCCGCCGCCGGCGACGATGCCCTCCTCGACCGCCGCGCGGGTCGCCGAGATGGCGTCCTCGAGGCGGTGCTTGAGCTCCTTGAGCTCGGTCTCGGTGTGCGCGCCGACCTGAATGACACCGACGCCACCGGCCAGCTTGGCGAGCCGCTCCTGCAGCTTCTCCTTGTCCCAGTCGGAGTCGCTGTTCTCGATCTCCTGCTTGATCTGGGACACGCGGCCGGCGACCTCGGCAGCTTCGCCGCCGCCGTCGACGATCGTCGTCAGCTCCTTGGTGACCGTGACGGTGCGGGCCTTGCCGAGCACCTCGAGGCCGACCTGGTCGAGCTTGAGCCCGACCTCGGCGGAGATGACCTGCGCGCCGGTCAGGACGGCCATGTCCTGCAGCATCGCCTTGCGACGGTCACCGAAGCCGGGGGCCTTGACGGCCGCGACCTTGAGCGTCTTGCGGATCGCGTTGACGACCAGGGTCGACAGCGCCTCGCCGTCGACGTCCTCGGCAACGATCAGCAGCTGCTTCTGCGCCTGCACGACCTTCTCGAGCAACGGCAGCAGGTCGGACAGCGAGGAGACCTTGCCGTTGACGATGAGGACGGCGGGCTCCTCGAGCACGCACTCCATCCGCTCGGCGTCGGTCACGAAGTACGGCGAGATGTAGCCCTTGTCGAACTGCATGCCCTCCGTCAGCTCGAGCTCGAGCCCGGTGGTGTTGGACTCCTCGACGGTGATGACGCCGTCCTTGCCGACCTTGTCCATCGCCTCGGCGATGAGCTCGCCGACCCGCGCGTCCTGCGCGGAGATGGCAGCAACAGCGGCGATCTCGGCGTGCGTCTGCACCTCGGTCGCTGCCTTGAGCAACGCCTCGCTGACGGCCGCGACAGCAGCGTCGATGCCAATCTTCAGGCCCATCGGGTTGGCGCCGGCCGCCACGTGGCGCAAGCCCTCGTGGACCATGGCCTGGCCGAGCACCGTGGCCGTCGTCGTGCCGTCGCCGGCGACGTCGTTGGTCTTGGTGGCGACCTCCTTGGCCAGCTGCGCGCCCATGTTCTCGTACGGGTCGCTCAGCTCGACCTCACGCGCGATCGTCACGCCGTCGTTGGTGATCGTCGGTCCGCCGTACGACTTGGCGATCACGACGTTGCGGCCACGCGGGCCGAGGGTGACCTTGACGGTGTCGGCCAGCTGGTCAACACCGCGCTCGAGGGCGCGCCGGGCGTCCTCGGAGAAGCTCAGGATCTTGGACATGCGGTCCTCTCAGAAAGGGCGACTGCCCCGGCCCCGAAAGGGGTTCCGGGGCAGTCGGGGAAAGCAGGAAGAGCTAGTAGCGCTGACTGAGGGACTTAGCCCTCGATGACGGCGAGGACGTCGCGGGCGGAGAGCACGAGGTACTCCTCGCCGTTGTACTTGACCTCGGTGCCGCCGTACTTGCTGTAGAGCACCTTGTCGCCGACCTTGACGTCGAGCGGCACACGGGCGCCGTCCTCGAACCGGCCGGGGCCGACGGCCAGGACGGTGCCCTCCTGGGGCTTCTCCTTGGCCGTGTCGGGGATCACGAGGCCGGAGGCCGTCGTCGTCTCGGCCTCGCTGGCCTGGACGACGATGCGGTCCTCGAGCGGCTTGATGGCGACCTTGGTAAGGGTGCCGGTGGTCACAGTGCCTCCTGGTAGAGCGTTCGGGGGCGGGACGGGCGCACCTGCCGTCGCGGGGGTCAGGTGCCTGTCCTGCTGCTAGCACTCTAGCCCTTCGAGTGCCAGCCTTACAAGTGAGGTCAGCCCTGCAGCACCAGAGCGACGTAGGCCGCGTACGACGTCACCAGGATCGCCCCGCCGAGCCGCCGCACTGCCCCGTCGCGCGCGAGCACCAGCAGGGCCAGCGGCAGGACGGCAGCCGCGATCGCGGGTCCCAGGACCGACCCCGTCGCCAGCGGGCTGACCAGCGCGGCGGTCCCCAGCGTCGCGGTCGCGTTGTACGCCGCACTGCCGACGATCCCGGCCACCGCGACCTCACCGACGTCGTGCCTCGCCGCGGCCAGCACCAGGGCGAACAGCTCCGCCGTGGTTGCGAGGGCCAGCAGCGTCAGACCGATCGCGGTGTCGCTCTGGTCCAGGCTGCGCACCACCCGGGTGGCACCCTCGACGGCGGCGGCCCCACCCGCCGTCATCACGCCCAGCCCGACCACCGTGAGCAGCAGCGCAAGTCCCGGCGAACGGTCCTTCTCGCCCTCCTCCTCCATCTCCGCCAGCTCGCCGATGACCGGAGGTTGCCGCTCGCGGCGCCAGATGACCCCCACCAGGACGACGTAGGCGATGACGAGCAGACCGCCCTCGAGCCGCCCCACGTGGCCGCCGAGCACCGCGAGTGCGGCGAAGGCGCCCGCCACCGCCGACAGCACGGCGTAGACGCGAACGCGATGGCCCACCGGCACCGGTCTGATGAGTGCCGCCAGGCCCAGCGTCGCCGTCAACATGGTGACGTTCGCGCCGATGGCGTCACCTGCGGCCAGGCCGGGGTGACCGGAGCCGGAGGCCAGCGCCGCGGTGAGCAGCTCCTCCGGCTCGGCACCCGCGAGCAGCAGCCCGACGGCCAGCACCGTAACCCCGAGGCGCCTCGACGCGGCGGCGGCGTTCTCGACGAAGAGCTCTGCGCCGGCGACGAGGAGCACCGTGGCCAGGAGCAGGAGCAGTACGCCGATCACGCAGACACCGGTGTTCTCATCGGTTCACGACCTCCGTGACCGGCATGGAGCTGTCGGCCGGAAGATCCATCGCGCTCGCCGGCACTCCCGCCGCGACCAGGCGGGAACCGAGGGCAGCGACCATCGCTCCGTTGTCGGTGCAGAGCCCCGGTCGCGGCACCCGCAGCCGCACGCCCGCCGCGTCGCAGCGCTCCTGGGCCAGCGCGCGCAGCCGGCTGTTGGCGGCGACTCCCCCTCCGATGAGCAGGTGCTCGACACCGGTGTCGCGGCACGCCTCGAGCGCCTTGCTGGTCAGCACGTCGACCACCGCCTCCTGGAACGACGCGCAGACGTCAGCGACAGGCACCTCGCCCTCGTGGGCCTCGACCCAGCGCGCGACGGCTGTCTTGAGCCCGCTGAACGAGACGTCGTACGTGCCCTTCGGTTTGGCCCTCGGAAAGGCGATGGCGGCCGCATCGCCGTCACGCGCAAGCCGGTCGACGACGGGGCCGCCCGGGAACCCCAGGCCGAGCAGCCGCGCGACCTTGTCGAAGGCCTCGCCCGCGGCGTCGTCGATCGTCTGCCCCAGCGGCTGCAAAGCCCGCGTCACATCGTCGACGAGCAGCAGGGAGGAGTGACCGCCGGAGACGAGCATCGCGATGCACGGCTCGGGGATCGGCCCGTGCTCGAGCACGTCGACCGCGACGTGGGCGGCCAGGTGGTTCACGCCGTACAGCGGTACGTCGAGCGCGAGGGCGTAGGACTTCGCGGCGGCGACGCCGACCAGCAGAGCGCCCACCAGGCCAGGACCGCTGGTGACCGCGATGGCGTCGAGGTCCGACAGGCGAACGCCCGCCGTCTCGAGTGCGCGGTGGACCGTGGGCACCATCGCCTCGAGGTGCGCCCGGCTGGCCACTTCAGGCACGACACCGCCGAACCGCGCATGTGCGTCGACCGACGACGCGATGGCGTCGGCGAGCAGCGTGGTGCCCCGCACGATGCCGACGCCGGTCTCGTCGCAGGACGTCTCGATCCCGAGGACGAGCGGCTCGTCGCCGGTCATGTCCGCATCATCACCAACGCGTCGGCATCGCTGGGCTGGTAGTAGCCACGGCGGACGGCGGACCGGCGGAAGCCGAACCGCTCGTACAAGGCGATCGCGTTGGCGTTGTCTGCCCGAACCTCGAGCACGATGCGCCGCTGACCCCGCCGGGTCGCTTCGTCGAGCAGGGCTTGCAGCAGCAGCGCACCGAGCCCCTTGCCCTGCGTGCTCCTGGCGACCGCGATGGTCTGGACGAACGCCTCGTCCGGGTAGTCGCACAGGCCCGCGTATCCGAGCACGACGCCGTCATCGACCGCGACGAGGTAGTGCCTGGTGTCCAGCTGCCCCAGCTCCGACCAGTACGTGCGGGCGGTCCAGGTGTCGTCCTCGAACAGGTCATGCTCCAGCGGCAGCACCTCGTCGATGTGCCACCACCGCATCCGCTGCAGCTCTGCGCTCATGCCGTCACGCGCTTCGGCGGGCCGGGCTGCTCGGCGTCCGGCCGTCTGAGGTACATCGGCACGAGTGGTTCGGGGACGCTGCCCAGCAGGGCAACCGCGCGTTCGACGAGAGCCGGCGCGGACGGGTACTTCGGCTCAGGACGTACGTCGAGCCCCACCAGCGCCTCGGCGTGCACCTGCGCGCCGAACCCGACGACCGGCACGCCACGCAGCTGCTCGATCACATCGCCCGGCTTCGACACATGCGGTCCCGACACGCGGGTGCCGTCGGTGTCGTAGCGGGCCCAGTAGATCTCCCGGCGTCGCGCGTCCGTCATCGCGACGCGCTCACCAGCGCCCAGCCCGTCGAGCGAGCAGATGCCGTACGCCGGGATGCACAGCGCGTCGCCGAGCGTCGCCGCCGTCACGATGCCCACCCGCAGGCCGGTGAACGGACCCGGGCCCAGACCGACCACGACGGCGCCCAGGTCTCGACGGTCGACGCCGGCGTCGCCGAGGACAGCGGCGATGCCCTGGGCGAGCAGCTCACCGTGCCGTCGGGCATCGACGACGACGCACTCGGCGACCGCCTGCCCGCCGCTGTCGACCAGGGCCACAGACACCGCCGGCGTCGAGGTGTCGAGGCCAAGAACGAGCACGGGTCGAGACTAGGTGGCAGCGGACCGTCAGCACACGGCGACGGCCGCCTCCCTCAGGGAGACGGCCGCCGTCGAGGTGGTGCAGGAGCTACGGCTTCAGGAAGGCGTCGTCACCCGGCTTGCCCTGCGCGTCGGCCGGCGCAGGCTCGATCGCGGCGGACGGGTCATTCGTCGTGACGAAGGCGTCGCCCAACTTGGTGGACCCGCCCTTCCCATCGAGGGTGGTGATGAGCATGCCGGTGTAGCCGGCGTGCGAGTCCTCGCTGAAGCGGAACGGCGTGAAGCCGGGACCCTTGAAGCCGCCCTTCTCCACCGCGTCGACGAGCGACTGGCGCGTGGGGTTCTCCCCCGCCGCGTTGAGCGCTTGCGCGAACGTGTACGCCGCCGCCATGCCGTACTCGACGTTGCCGTCGAACGGGAGGCTCGGGATGTACTTGTCGTGGATCTTCTTGAACAGGGTGATCCACGGGTCAGCGGTGTCACTCGGTGCAGGCAGGTAGCGGTCGGTCACGATGCCGTTGAGCAGCGCGGCGCCGACAGCGCCCTTCGAGAACGTCCCGAGCAGGCCCGTCAGCGTCGTCGGGTCGGAGCCGACGTTGCTGACGACCATCTGCGGCTTGTAGCCGATCTTGGCGTTGGTCAGCAGCGCCACCGCGGTCGCCGCCGGGATCGAGAAGCTCACGACCACCTCGGCGCCCTTCGCCTTCAGGCTGGACAGCTGCGGTGCGATGCCGGTCGGCTGTGACAGCTGCGACGTCTCGTACGGCTGCTTGTCGACAACCTGCGCTGCGTCGAGCTGGCTGTCGAGACCTGCGATGCCGTCCTTGCCGAAGTCGTCGTTCTGGTACAGGTAGCCGACCTTCTTCCCGGCCAGGTTGTCCTTGATGTACTTGCCGAGGACCTTGCCCTCGATCAGGTAGTCGGGCTGCCAGCCGAAGGTGTAGGGGTGCTTCTTCGGGTCGTCCCACAGCCGGGCGCCGGACGCGACGAACAGGTCGGGCACGCGCGCCTGGTTGAGGTAGTCGGTGACCTTCGAGTGCGTCGGGGTGCCGAGGCCGTTGAAGATGGCGAAGACCTTGTCCTGCAGCACGAGCTGCTTGACGACATCAACGGTGTTGGCGGGGTTGTAGCCGTCGTCCTTGTACTTGTACTCGATCGACCGGCCGTGGATGCCACCGCTCTCGTTGATGTACTTGAACATCGCCTCCGCGGCGGGTGCGATCTCGCTGTACCCGGGTGCGGCCGGCCCGGTCAGGGGCTGGTGCGACCCGATCGTGACCGTCGTCGCGGTCACACCGGGTGCTGACGCCTTGTCGTCGCCACCGCCTCCGCCGGACGACCCACCGCATGCGGCGGCGAGTGCGAGTGCGGCGCCGGCGGCGATGAGCTGCAGACGTGCCTTCGTGGACCTGCTTGTCATGGACACCTCACTGTCAGGGGACCGGCAGGTTCGGCGTCCGGCCCTGTGCTTCGGAACCTAGCCTTCTGGCTCCGTGACGGACACTTCTGTCACTGATTCGTTGCGTGCGGGTTGTGCCGGGCTGCGGCCGCGCAGGAGACCTGCGAGCCGTCGTACGCCGCCCTGAAGACCCTGCGGGGCGACGAGCATCACGATCACGAGCAGCGCTCCGTAGACGAGCAGCGGCATGTTGCTCTTCACGTCTGTGCCGAAGTCGAAGCGCTCACTGGCGTTGGAGCTGATGGCGGGAAGCGCGACGAGGGCGACCGCGCCGTACACCGCTCCGGCCAGGCTGCCCAGCCCGCCGAGGACGGCACCGGCCAGGATCGCGAGTGACAGCGCGACGCTGAAGGCGCCGGGCGTGGCCTGGCCGCTGACGACCGCGAGCAGCCCCCCGGCCAGCCCCGCACATGCCGCCGAGACGACGAAGGCGAGCACCTGGGTGCGCGCGACGTGGATGCCGGCGAGCTCCGCCGAGACCTCGTCGTCGCGGACCGCGCGGAAGCTGCGCCCCACCCGGCTGCTCGCGAGGTTGGCCAGCAGCACCAGCGTGACCAGAGCGGCGGCCAGTGTGAT
This sequence comes from Frankiaceae bacterium, assembly GCA_016650445.1. Classification (GTDB taxonomy): domain Bacteria; phylum Actinomycetota; class Actinomycetes; order Mycobacteriales; family SCTD01; genus RYN-124. Next base: position 12,252 of record JAENVS010000015.1, read on the forward strand.
CCAGGCCTGCCACCGCTCGGAGGGGAAGTCGACACCGAGACTGGCCGGTGGCGGGCTGGTGAAGACGCTGAGACCGTTGTCGCCGCCGAACGTGCCGGCGTAGTGGCTCGTCAGACCAGGGAGCCCGACCGCGAAGGCCAGCGTCGCGCCCGCGAGGTAGGGGCCGCGCAGCCGTGCTGCGGCGGCACCCACGATGGCACCCACGACGGCAGTGACGACGACGCACAGCACGAGCACGACGACGAGGGGCGGCGGGTTGTCGCGGTCGAGGATGAGCGCTGCGGTGTAGGCACCGACCATCATGAGCGCCCCGTGGCCGAGCGAGATCTGCCCGTTCAGACCGGTCAGCACGGTGAGACCGGCGACGGCCACGACGTAGTAGCCGACGTTGGCGATCTGGAAGTCGCGGTAGGCGTTGACCGACGACGTCAGCAGCAGCAGGACCAGGCCGCCGACCACGGCCACGGTGAGGTGCCGCACGATCGTGCTCGCGAACGGGCCGCGGCGAGGCAGCGCAAGGGTCGCCATCAGACCCGCCGCGTGGCGGTGGAGGAGAACAACCCGCTCGGTTTCACCATCAGAATGAACACGAGCACCCCAAGCGCAGCCAGCGTCTGCAGGTCGCCGCCGGCGTACGACGCGACGTACGACAGCAGCACCCCGATGCCCAGGCCGCCGATGATGGCGCCGACCGGGCTGTCGAGCCCGCCGATCACCGCCGCGGTGAAGCCGAAGACGAAGACGCCGTCCATGTTGTTGGGATGCAGGAACACGCTCGGCGCCACGAGGATCCCGGCGAGCGAGCCCGCAACCGCCGCGAGCGCCCACCCGAGGGTGAGCATCTGCCCGACCCGCACTCCCAGCATCCTGGCGATCTCGCCCTCGAAGGCTGCGGCGCGCATGCGCAGCCCGACATCGGTGTACTGGAACAGCGCGAACAGCAGGACGGCCACCAACCCGACGGAGGAGATGACGAAAATCTCGAACGGCGACAGCGTGGACACGTCGCCGACGTTGTAGTTCTTGTTGGAGAACGTCGTCGGGAAGCTCCGGAAGCGGCCACCGAAGAGCAGGCCGGCGAGCCCCTGCAGGAAGATGAAGATGCCGAGGGTGACCACGACGGCATTGAGGTGCGGGCCGCTCTCCACCGGTCGCACGAGGACCCGTTCGACGAACGCCCCGAGCAGCAGGCCGCTCAGCAGCGCGACGGCGAACGCCAGCCAGTACGAGCCGTCGTGGTCGAGCACGTAGTACGCGAGGTACGTCGTGAACATCGCCATGGCGCCCTGCGCGAAGTTCAGGACGCGGGTGGCCCGCCAGATGAGCACGAGCGACAGCGCCACCGCGGCGTAGATCATGCCGCCGGCAAGACCCGACAGCGTCACGCTCAGGAACCGAGACACGGCATGTACTCCTAGAAGCCGAGGTAGGCGTGCCGGAGGTTGTCGTCGGCCGCCAGCTTGGCCGGGTCGTCCGAGGCAACGACGGTGCCGAGGTTGAGCACGACACCGTGGTCGGCGACGGACAGGGCGCTGCGGGCGTTCTGCTCGACGAGCAGGACGGTCAGGCCGGTCTCGTCGCACAGCCGGCGTACCAGCGCCATGATCTGCGAGGTGATGCGAGGCGCCAATCCCAGCGACGGCTCGTCGAGGAGCAGCACGCGCGGCCGCGCGACGAGCGCCCGACCCAGGGCCAGCATCTGCCGCTCGCCACCGGACAAGGTCATCGCCAGCCGCTTGCGCCGCTGGTCGAGGGGCGGGAACAGCGCGTAGGCCTCTTCGAGGGCGCGGCCCCGGTCGGCCTTGTCCTTGCGCCACAAGCCCCCGAGCCGGAGGTTGTCGTCGACCGTGAGCTCCGCGATGACGCCACGGCCCTCCGGCACGTGCGACATCCCCATCTGCACGACGTCCTCCGGGGCTCGGCCGGCGATCTCCTTGCCGTCGAGGAGCACTGACCCGGAGCGCGGGCGCACGAGTCCCGACAGCGTGCGCAGCAGCGACGACTTGCCTGCGCCGTTGGCGCCGAGGACAGCCGTGATGCTGCCGGCAGGGACGTTCAGCGAGACACCGCGGAGCGCCTTGATCGCGCCGTAGGACGTGACGAGGTCCTTCACCTCGAGGCTCATGCCCCCGGCGTCAGGCATCTGGTGCCTCCGACATCGACTCGTCCGTGGCGTCGACCTCGTCACCGAGGTAGGCGGCCAGCACCCGTTCGTCCGCGCGGACCTCGGCCGGCGTGCCCGTCGCGATGACCTTGCCGAAGTCGAGCACGACGATGCGGTCGCAGACCGACATGACGAGGTCCATGTGGTGCTCGACGAGCATCACCGCCATCCGCCCGCGCAACCCGCGGATGAGCTCGGCAAGGTCGTCCATCTCAGCGGCCGACAGCCCGGACGCAGGCTCGTCGAGCAGCAGGATCTCGGGCTCCGCGACGAGAGCTCGCGCCAGTGCGACCCGCTTCTGCAGCGGGTAGGGAAGGCTGGCCGGCAGCCGCCCGGCGATCTCCGCGACACCGAGCTCCTGCAGCATCGCCATCGAGCGCTCGCGCAGCGCGGCCTCGTCACGGTCCGATCGAGGCAGGCCGAGCAGCGCCGTCGTGAAGCCGGCACGGGCGTGCCGGTCGGCGCCGACCATGACGTTCTCCAGGCAGGTGATGTGCGGGAACAGCCCGAGTCCCTGCAGCGTCCGTGCGATGCCCAGCCGCGCCAGCTGATGCGGCCGCAGCCGGCGCTGCGGTGTGCCGCGGACCTCGAGGCTCCCTGTCGTCGGCCGGACGAAGCCGCAGGCCACGTTGAACAGCGTCGTCTTGCCTGCGCCGTTGGGCCCGATGACACCAACCACTTCGCCGGGATCGACCCAGAGGCTGACGGCGTCGAGGGCGACCAGGCCGCCGAAGCGCACCGTCAGGTTGTCGATGCGCAGTGCTGCCTGCGTCGCGACCGTCACGTTCGCGCCACCCGCGTCACGTGCGCCTCCAGATCGTGCGGACCTGGTCGGTCATCCTGCACCACTCACGTCCTGTGGTCACCCGGTGGCGACGTGAACACCGACCAGCGGGCGCCGACGGGTGTCACGGTGACGGTGCGGGCGTCCTCCGACGGCCGCTGGAGCTGCACGTCGAGACGCGAGTCAGTGAGCCCCTCAACCAGACCTTCGCCCCACTCGACGACCGTGACGCTGTCCGGCAGCGAGGCGTCGAGGTCGAGGTCGTCGAGCTCGAGGCGCCCGCCCGCGTCGCGCAGGCGGTAGGCGTCGACGTGCACGAGCGGCAGCCGACCGCGGTGCACGCGCGCGAGCACGAACGTCGGACTCGTCACGCGACCCTGCACGTCGAGACCCGCGCCGATGCCCTGAGCGAGCGCGGTCTTACCGGCACCGAGCGGGCCGCTCAGGACGAGCAGGTCACCGGCCCGCAGCTCCGTGGCCAGCCGTCCGCCGAGCGCCACGGTCGCCTCGGCCCCGCGCAGCTCGAGGGTCAGCGGTCGCACGAGCTCGGTCCAGAAGCCGTGCCCGATGAGCGGCCAGTACCCCAGTTGCTCCCAGAACGCCCTGCTGGCCGGCAGCGCATCTCGTACGCCGATGTGCGTGCGCACGGCGCCCTCGTCGGCTGCCCAGGCATGCACCTCCTCGACCAGCCGACGGCCCAGACCCTGACCGCGGTACGCCGGGTCCACCGCACAGCGACGCACCACCCACGACAGGCCGAGCCGGCGAACCCGGCAGGCACCGACCAGCGGCCCGTCGTTGCTTCGCAGCAGCACGCCGCCTGACTCTGCGAAGTCCGCTGCGATGGTCTGGGCGCGCTCGGAGAGCGCACCCGACGGAGGTGTCAGGACGTCCTGTCCGGCGAAGGCACGGACGGTGAGCTGCTGCACCTCCTCGACCGGCGCGGCACCGAGGACGCGCTCGACTCTCACGCGGAGCGGGCCACCGAGGTGGCAGCGCGGCGCAGCAGAGCACGCAGATGCAGCGTGACCAGCGGCGCGCGCTCGAGCTGGACCATGTGCCCGGCCCCTTCGACCACCACGAGCTGCGCGGAAGGAAGCGCCACTGCCATCAGCTGGCTGTGGGACAGCGGCGTGATCTTGTCCTTGCTGCCGCAGAGGATCAGCGTCTGCACGCGGTCGAGCACGTCGAGCGCGGCCAGCTTGTCGTGGTCGGTGAACGTGTCGTAGAACTCCGCGATCACGTCGACAGGCGTGTTGGCCGTCATGCGCTCGACGAACTCGACGAGCGACGGGCTCACGTCACGGGTCCCGAACGCCCAGGAGCGCGAGACCAGGAACGCCAGGTCGGTGCCCAGGCGCCGGCCGCGCTCGAAGACCTCCGGCCGGCTGCGCATGCCTCGGGTGAGGAACGGCAGCACCCGGCTGGCGACGGGAGTCATCGCGGCCGGGAGCCCGAGGGCAGCCTCGGCGACCTTGCCGGTGCTCGTCGCGATGAGCGCGACCCCGACGATGCGGGTGCCGAACAGCTCCGGGTGCTGGTCGGCGAGCGCCATGATCGTCATGCCGCCCATCGAGTGCCCGACGAGGACGACCGGCCCGCGCGGCGTGCAGGTCTGCAGCACCGCGTGCAGGTCCCGGCCGAGCTGGTCGATGGTGCTCCGGCCGGCATGACTGCGCCCGCTCCTGCCGTGTGAGCGGTGGTCGAAGAACACGAGCCGGCCGGGGTTGTCCGCGGCGAACGCCTGCCGCTGGTAGTGCCAGACCGCGAGCTCCTGCGTGTAGCCGTGCAGGAACACCACGGTCGGTCCCGGCACGTCGCCCTCCGGCCCGACCTCCTCGACGTGGAGCGGGACGCCGTCATCGGCGACGACCCGGCGCACCCGGTCGGCCGGCAAGGCGAAGAAGGGCTCGCGGGCGTCGGGATCCGGCCGCAGCCGGGTCCGGCCGACGGCATAGCGCTCCGCGGCCAGCCCGGCAGCCGCACCGACGGCGACGACGCCGGCCACGGCACCGAGCGCACCGGCGCGACGGCGGGCACTCATCGAGACGCCTTCAGGTAGGTCCGGGGGACGCGGGCACCGACCCGCGTGACGATCTCGTAGTTGATCGTGCCGAGCCAGTCGGCCCAGTCCTGGGCCGTCGGCTCTCCGGAGGTGCCCGGCCCGAACAGCAGCACCTCGTCACCCGCGGCCGCGCTGTCGTCGCCGATGTCGAGCACGAACTGGTCCATCGAGACGGTGCCCGCGATCGTGCGACGAGCGCCGGCCAGCAGGACCTGCGCGATGTTCGTCGCATTGCGCGGGATGCCATCGGCGTAACCGAGCGGCACGAGTGCCAGCGTGGTCTCCGACTCGGTAACGTAGCGGTGCAGGTAGCTGACGCCGGCACCTGCCGGCACCCGCTTCGTCATCGCCACGGTCGACGCGAGGGTCATCGCCGGCCGCAGGCCGAACTCGGCGGGCCCCCCGAGCTGCGGCACCGGCGACAACCCGTAGACGGCGAGGCCGGGGCGAACCAGGTCGAAGTGCGTCTCCGGTGCCGTCAACGTGGCGGCGGAGTTCGCGAGGTGCCGCACCTCGGGTTGCAGACCTGCTGAGGCGGCGACGACGAGCGCCTCGCGGAAGACCGCCGTCTGCCGGCTGTTCGTCGGATGGTCGGGCCCACCGTCGGCGAAGGCGAAGTGGCTCCACACCCCGGTCACCTTCACCCCGCCGTCAGCCTCGGCCTTGGCCGCCGCCTCGCACAGGTCAGGCCAGGCTGCGACGGCTGCACCGCCTCGTGACAGGCCGGTGTCGACCTTGAGCTGCACCCGCGCCGTCACCCCGGTCGCCAACGCGGCTGACTGCGCGGTGGCCAGCTCCGCCGTCGAGTAGACGCCGAGGTCGACGCCGTCCGCAACGGCGGGACGCAGGTCCTCGCCCGGCGTGGTCAGCCAGGCCAGGATCGGCACCTGGACCTGCGCCGCGCGAAGCGCGAGCGCTTCCTCGAGGAACGCGACCCCGAGCCACGTGGCGCCGCCCTGCACGGCGGCGCGGGCGGTGGGAACCAGCCCGTGGCCGTAGCCGTCGGCCTTGACCACGGCCATGACGCCGGCTCCGTCGGAGGCACGCTCCACGAGGACGCCGACGTTGTGCCGCACCGCCGACAGGTCGATGCGCGCCTCCGTCCTCATGACTGCAGTGTCCCAGTCCGGATCGCCCGAACCGCGTCAGGCCACCTCTCCAGCACACGCGAGGCCGAGGTCGGGCCGCCCTCTGCCGACAGCGCCCCCGCCAGCCCGTGCAGGTAGGCACCGACGGCCCCGGCGTGCAAGGCATCCAGGCCTTGCGCGAGCAGCGCGCCGCATCCCCCGGAGAGCACGTCGCCGGTGCCCGCCGTGGCGAGCACCGGCGACCCGGTGTCGTTGACGAGCACGCGTGCCCCGTCCGACACGATCGTCGCGTCGCCCTTGAGCAGGACCGTCACGCCGAGGTCGCGGGCAACTGCCTGCACCGCGCCGATGCGGTCCGCGCCGAGGGGGCGGCCGAAGCGCTCGAACTCGCCGTCGTGCGGCGTCAGCAGGGTTGCCGCGGTGCGGGCACGCAACCACTCGGGGTGCTGCGCGCACAGCGTGAGCGCGTCGGCGTCGACGAGGACCGGGACATCGCTGGCGAGAACAGCCTGCACGACGGCAGCGGCGGCGGCGTCCGTGCCGAGGCCCGGGCCGACCACCCAGGCCTGCACCTGACCGACGGCGATGACCCCTGCGCCATCGCCTGGCTTCACCGTGGTGACGATCGCCTCGGGCCACCGACCGCGCACCTGATCAGCGGCGTGGGCGACGCCCACGAACCTGACCATGCCGGCCCCGGCACGCACGGCCGCGCCGGTCGCCAGCACCGCCGCGCCGGTGTACTGCGACGAACCCGCCGCGACCCCGACGACGCCCGAGGCGTACTTGTCGCCGCCGGCCGGGCGGAGCGGGAGCAGCATGTCGACGTCCGTGCGCTCGAGAATCTGAACGACGGCAGTGGGCAGGTACGGCGCCAGACCGATGTCGACGAGCTCGACCCGACCGGCGTGCCCACGCCCGGCCCCTACGTGCAGCCCGGGCTTGCTCGTGCCGAACGTGACGGTGAGCCCGGCGCGTACGGCCGGTCCGGCGACCGCACCTGTGTCGGCGTCGACCCCGCTCGGGACGTCGACCGCGACGACGTGCTCGCCCTCCACGACGAGCGCGGCAGCAGCCGGGCGCAGAGCCCCGGTGCCGCCGATGCCGACCAGGCCGTCGATGACGAGATCAGCGTCGTCCAGCGCCGCCGGCCCGGCAACGCGGCCACCGGCGGCGCGCAACGCGGAAAGGGCATCCACATCGGCGCTGCCCGCAAGAACGGCGGACACCGCGGCACCGCGGGCCGCGAGCCGGGCGCCGGCCCACAGCGCATCGGCACCGTTGTTGCCGGTGCCGACGAGCAGGACCACGCGTGCGCCGTACACGCCAACCAGTCGCTGCGCGCAGGCGACAGCGAGACCGGTCGCCGCGCGCTGCATCAGCGTGCCTTCCGGGAGCGTGGCCATCAGGTCCTTCTCGGCGGCACGGATCTGCGAGACCGGGTGGGCCGCCCTCACGACTCGGCCACCACGACGGCCATGGCGATGCCTGCGTCATGTGAGAGCGACACATGCCACGACGCGACGCCCTGCCTGGCCGCCGCGTCGGCCACCGTGCCCCTGACCTCGAGCACCGGCCGTCCCGACTCCAGCCGGAGGACCTCGGCGTCGAGCCAGCGCAGGCCGCCCGGTGCACCCAGCGCCTTGGCCACAGCCTCCTTGGCGGCGAACCGCGCGGCGAGCGATGCGACGCCCCCGGACTGCTGCTCCTGATCGGTGAAGAGCCGGGCCGCGAGCCGCGGAGTCCGGTCGAGCGCGCGAGCGAGCCGCTCGACGTCGACGACGTCGATGCCGACGCCCACGATCACGACGCGCGGGACAGCCGGAAGACCCGCAGGTTGCGGTCGGTCTTCGCGACGTAGGTGTCGTACGTCGGCCACACCTTCGTCAGCCGCGGCCAGACGGCGGCCTTCTCCTCGTCCGAGAGCAGCGTCGCGTCGACCTGCATCGTCGTACCGCGGTAGACCACCGTCGCCCTCGGCGTCTTCATCAGGTTGGCACTCCACCCCGGGTGCTTCGCGGTGCCGAAGTTGCTGCCCACGACGTAGAAGGCGTCGTCCCCGTCGGGCATGGTCGCCAACGGAGTGGTGCGTGGCTGACCGGACTTCGCGCCGGTCGTGGTCAGGACGAGGGTCGGGACGATGAGCGAGGTCAACGTGAACCGACCACGGGTGAGCCGGCTGATCACCTTGTCCATCATCGGCGCGACCTTGAGCGCCACCGGAGAGAACGACGACGTCTGAGCAGCTCTTTGCACCAGCCGGCCCAGCCGGCTGTCGAGCTTCACCGGTCGCGTACTCATTCGGTTCTCATTCGACGGTCACGCTCTTCGCGAGGTTGCGGGGCTGGTCGACGTCGAGACCCTTGGCCATGGCCACCGCGGCCGACAGCACCTGCATCGGCACGATGGTGAGCAGCGGTGTCAGGAGCGACTTGGTGTCGGGGATGCGGATGATGTTGTCGGCGTACGGCGTCACGGACTCGTCGCCATCGGTGGCGATGACGATCGTGCGCGCACCGCGCGCCCGCACCTCCTGCACGTTGTTGACGAGCTTGGCCGACAACGCGTGGCGAGCGGCAAGCACCACGACAGGAGTCCCCTCCTCGATGAGAGCGATCGGGCCGTGCTTGATCTCGCCCGCCGGGAAGCCCTCAGCCGAGATGTAGGCCAGCTCCTTGAGCTTCAGTGCCCCCTCGAGTGCCATCGGGTAGCCGACGTGCCGGCCGAGGAAGAGCACTCGCGGCGCGTCGGCGAGCTCGCCGGCCAGCGCGCGCACCGGCTCCATCCGCGACAGCACCTCGGTCACCAGATCGGGGATCGACTGCAGGTCGCGAAGGTGGGCGCGCACCTCGTCGGGATCGCGGGTCCCGCGCACCTGCGCGAGGTACAGCCCGACGAGGTACATCGCGGCGAGCTGGGCGATGACCGCCTTGGTGGACGCGACCGCGACCTCCGGGCCGCTGCGGGTGTACAGCGCCGCGTCGCTCTCGCGGCTCACCGTCGACCCGACGGTGTTGGTGACGGCGAGGACCCACGCCTTCTGCGCCCGCGCATGCCGGAGCGCCTCGAGGGTGTCAGCCGTCTCGCCGCTCTGGCTGATGGCCACGACCAGGGTGTTTCGTCCGACGACCGGGTCGCGGTAGCGGAACTCCGACGCCATCTCGACGTGAACCGGTAGCCGGCACCACCGCTCGATCGCGTACCTGCCGACGAGACCCGAGTGGTACGACGACCCGCACGCGATGATGACGACCTGCTCGATGCCGCGGATGTCCTCGTCGCTCATCGCCAGCTCGTCGAGGTGCAGCAGGCCCTCGGCCGTGAGGCGGCCGCCGATGGTGTCGCGGACCGCGTCGGGCTGCTCCTGGATCTCCTTGAGCATGAAGAACTCGTAGCCGCCCTTCTCGGCGGCCGCCGTGTCCCAGTCGACGTGGAAGGACTCGCCATCGACGACGGTTCCGTCGAGGTCGGTGACGGTGACGCCGCCGCGGCGCAGCTCGACCACCTGGTCCTGGTCGACGATCCGCGCCTCGCGGGTGTGCCCGATGAACGCCGTCACGTCGCTGCCGAGGAAGTTCTCCCCCTCGCCGAGGCCGATGACCAGCGGCAGGTTGCGCCGGGCGCCGATGACGAGGTCGGGCTCGTCGGCGTGCGCGACGACCAGGACGAACGAGCCCTCCAGGTCGCGGCACACGCCGCGCACGGCCGCGGCCAGGTCTCCGTCGTACCGCTCCTCGACCAGGTGCGCGACGACTTCGGTGTCGGTGTCGCTGCGACGCTCGTGGCCGCGCGCTTCCAGCCCGGCGACGAGCGCCTCGAAGTTCTCGATCGTCCCGTTGTGGACGACGGCGACGCGGTTGCCGCAGTCGACCTGGGGGTGGGCGTTGCGGTCGGTCGGCGGTCCGTGCGTCGCCCATCTGGTGTGGCCGATCGCGAGCGATCCGGCGAGCGGCCGATCGCCGAGCACCTTCTCGAGGTTGGCCAGCTTGCCCGCGCGACGCTCGACCTGCAGGACGCCGTCATCCGACAGGACGGCGACGCCCGCGCTGTCGTAGCCGCGGTACTCCAGCCGCCGAAGGCCCTCCAGCACGACGTCCATGCCTGCCCCGGCGCCCACGTAGCCCACGATGCCGCACATGCCGTCAGGCTAGTCGCCGAGCTCCGGTTGGGAGGTCGTCGCGGCCCTGCTGAGCGCCCGCGCGGCGAGCGCGCGCCGCAAGTCGTCACCGCGCTCGAGGACCGAACGGCGAAGCCCCGCCGGCAGGCTGCCGTCACGCAGGAAGGCGTGCGTGCGGTCGAGCACCGCCTGCTCGACGACGACGGCGGGGTACAGAGACAGCGCGAGACTTCGGGCGACCTGCGGGGACCTCGACTCCCATACCCCGCGGATCTCGTCGAAGTAGCGCTCGACGTACGCCCGGCAGAGCTCGACCTGCTCGCGTTGCCAGAACCCCGCGGCGATCGCCTCGGTCTGGTGGTTGGACAGGGATTCGTCCTGGGTCGCCTGCTCCCACGCCTGCAGCTTCAAGGCGACGTCGGGACGTGCCGCGCGGGCGTAGTCGGCGTGCCGCTCGCCCGCGGCGGTCGCGTCGTTCGCGAGCTCCGCAGCGATCTCGTCCGCGGTGCAGCAGCCGAGCACGGCGAGCCGGCGCACGACCTGCCACCGCAGCTCGGTGTCGACCGCGAGTCCCGTCGGGACGTCATCGCCCGCCAGCAGCGCACGCAGCGCTGCTCCGTCGCGCGTGGCCGAGATCCAGCCCTTGGCCCAGGTGAGCTGGACGTCGCTCCCCGCCGGCGCCAGCCTCGTCTGCTCCCTTGCAGTGGCGGCGAGCGCGTCGACGAGGTCGTCGTCGCCGGCCCACAGCGCGGACGCCGTGCGGGCCTGCGACAGCAGCTGACCCAGGACCTCGGGATCGGACTCCCGCGACGCGCCACGCAGCACGGCCTCGACGAACAGACGTGGCGGCAGCTCGGCGTCGCGCGTCGCGTCCCACAGCCCCGCCCAACACAGGGCCCTGGCCAGGCCGTCCTCGAGGTCGCGCAGCGAGAACAGCACGGTCGCCAGCGACCTGTCGTCGAACCGGATCTTCGCGAACGTCCAGTCACCGTCGTTGAGCAGCACGAGGTCCGCGGGCTCCGTCAGCTGGTCGATCGGCGTCTGCTCGCCGGCGACCTCGACGTCGAGCCGGTCGCGCCGTACCAGTGCGCCGTTCTCGCGGTCGTACCTGCCGATGCCGATGCGGTGGGGCCGAAGCACGGGGTACGCCGCCGGTGCCTCCTGCAGCACGACGCCTGCGTCGATCCGCAGCGTGCTCACCCCTGGGGTCCGCAGCCAGGCATCCGACCAGGCCGCGAGGTCTCGCCCACTCGCCTCCTCGATGGCGGTGAGGAAGTCGGCCAGGGACGTGTTGGCGAAGGCGTGCCGCTCGAGATAGCGGCGTACGCCCTCGAAGAACGTCTCCTCCCCCACCAGGACCATCAGCTGCCGCACCGTGGAGGCGCCCTTGGCGTAGCTGATGCCGTCGAAGTTGAGCAGTGCGCTGCGGTTGTCGGTCACCGGCCCGGAGATCGGGTGCGTCGTCGGCATCTGGTCGGCGCTGTACCCCCACGCCTTGCGCCCGGTGCAGAAACCCGTCCATGCACCGTCGAAGCGGGTGGCGACCTCCGTCGTGTGGAAGCCCATCAGCTCGGCGAACGACTCGTTGAGCCACAGGTCGTCCCACCAGCGCATCGTGACCAGGTTGCCGAACCACATGTGGGCCATCTCGTGCGCGATCACCATCGCCCGGCTCCGCCGTTCGCCGTCGGTGACCCGCGACCGGAACAGCAGGTCCTCGGTGAACGTCACCGCCCCCGCGTTCTCCATCGCGCCGTGGTTGAACTCCGGCACCCAGAGCTGGTCGTACGTGTCGCCGAACGGATAGCGGATCCCGAACGTGCGGTGGTAGCTGTCGAAGCACTGCGCCGTGATCTCGAACAGCTCGTCGGCCTCGAGGTGCGCGGCCAGCGACTGCCGGCACCACACGCCCAGCTCGATACCGTCGTGCCGACGCTGCTCGCCGTGCCAGGGACCGGCACAGACGGTGAACAGGTACGGCGGCATGCGTCGCGTCTCCTGGAACGTCCACCGCCCGCCGTCTCGCGCGCCCCGCTCGTTTCCGATGACCACCCACTCGTCCGGCGCGGTGACCGCGACGCGGAACACCGCCTTCAGGTCGGGCTGGTCGAAGCACGCGAAGCTGCGCTGCGCGTCGTCGAGGAAGCTCTGCGCCCAGAGGTAGACCAGGCCGTCCGCCGGGTCGGTGAAGCGGTGCAGTCCCTCGCCGGTGCGGCTCCAGTCGCAGCGAGCCACGACCCTGAGCTCGTTGTCGGCCTGGAGGTCGGGCAGTGCGATCCGGTTGCCATCGGTGCCGGTGCCGAGGTCGCGACCGTTGAGCGATACCTCCAGCGGACGACCGTCGAGCTCGGCGAAGCTCGACGCGCCGGGCTCCCGGCACGCGAACCGGATGACGACGGTCGAGCCGAAGTCGGCCTCGGCAGTGAGATCGAGGTCGACGTCGTACGACGTGACGTCGAGCAGCCGGGCTCGGTCGGCCGCCTCTTCACGCAGGAGGTTGCGCATGGGCTGACCCTAGGAGGTCAGGCGGCCCGCCTCCGGCGCACGAGAACGAGCGCGGCGCCAAGCAGCAGGAACGCCGCGGCTGGGATGCCGGCTTCGATGCCGGTCGCGGCGAGGTTGCCGCCTGGGCTCTGCGGCGTACCGCCTCCCGCCGGGGGTGCCTGGGGCGGCGGGGCACCGGCAGGCGGGTTCGCAGCGGTCGGGGCGGCGGCGTAGAGCAGCGGGCCGGACGACTGCCGGAGCACGTAGTCCTTGGCGCCCCTGCTGCCGCTCTTGAGATCGGTGCTGCAAGCGCCTTCGCAGCCGTCGGCGTAGGACATGAGGACCCGACCGACCTTGTCGACGGTGATGTCGTTGAAGTCGAGCAGGTTGCGCTGGTCGCAGATGAGATCGTCAAGCACCGTCTTGTTGGATGTCCCCTGCAGGGAGATGCAACCACGCTGGACCGGGTTGCCCGGCGTCGCGTCGACCGTCGTCCACGTGTTGCCGCCATCCAGTGTCGTCGCGACGTAGAGATGCCACTCGCCGACGAAGCCGACGTGCTGGTCATCGCCGATGCCCGGCGTACCGATGAAGGAGAAGGCGGCGCGGCCGGCGTCGCCGGCGATGACCTCGGGGAACTGCACGTTGTGCAGGCCGAGCGCGCTGCTGACGTCGTAGGGCTTGCTCCAGGTCTTGCCGTGGTCGCTGGAGGTCGAGATCTTCGCGGCGCTCGTCGTGCCGTAGACCGTCTCGCTCGGGTTGACGCCGTCCTCCCAGCCGAAGTACACGGTGCCCGCCTTGTCGAACGACACCGACGGGTCGCTCTCGTCCTGGTTGTGCGCGCCGGGAACCGGCCGCACCGCCCAGGTCTGACCGGCGTCCTCGCTGACCGAGACCGCCGGGGCGCCGCCGAAGAACTCGGAGTTGGTCAGGTTGTTCACGGTCGGCACGCCGCCGCAGCCCTTGTTGGGCAGGTAGACCGTGCCGTCGGGTGCAACCCGGATGTGGCCGTGGATGGCCGAGCACGCGCCGCCATCAGGTGCGCCGTTCGCCGGGGTGTTGTACGCCGGCGTACCAGGACCGAAGGTCTGTCCGCCGTCGTCGCTGCGCGCGCAGGTGCCGCTGAAGCCGTTCTGCGCGCAGTAGTAGACCGCGTTGGGGTAGCCGGTCAGGCCGGCGGTCGGCGGCGCGCCCTCGGGGTAGGGTCCGCCGCCGATCGTCTGGTGGTCGAGCAGCACATCGGGGCCGCAGCCCTCGGACGGCGTCCAGGTCTCCCCGGCGTCGTCGGAGAACGACGTGAGGCTGCAGGCGAGATACAGGTGCGAGACGAACGTGCGGTTCGTCTGCTGGTCGGTGAACATGATCGGGTCGAGCGAGGTGATCGACGTCGACGGCGTGACGTCGACGATCTTCATCGTCGCCGGGTTGGTCGTGTCGTCCCACGTCAGCCGCTTGGTCTCGGCATCCGGACCGGTGTAGAGGGCGGCGTCGGCCTTGATGTCGTAACCGATCCCTGGCTCGCCGCCGTTGATCCCCACCGGATAGCTCGTGTAGCCGAAGGTCGAGGTGGTGGCGGCTGAGGACGTGCCGATGGCCAGCGGCGCGACAAGCGCGGCGACGGCCCCTGCAGCGAGCAGCGCACGTGATCGGTTCATGGGGACCTCTTCGACGGCGGGGAGGCTCAGACCTGCCCAAGCAGGGTGCTGTACTGCACATCATGCCGTTGGACGGAGAGTACGAACCCAGCACGTGGGAGTGGGTCCGCGACCAGGTCGAGCTGTATGAGAGCTCCGGCGGGACCAAGGGCACGACGATCCGCGGGCTGCCCGTGATCGTCATGACGAACCGCGGCGTCAAGAGCGGCAAGCTGCGCAAGACGCCGCTCATGCGCGTGGAGCACGAGGGGCAGTACGCCGTCGTCGCGTCCCAAGGCGGTGCGCCGGAGCACCCGTCCTGGTACTTCAACCTGCTCGCTGACCCCCATGTCGAGCTGCAGGACGGGCCGGCCAAGCGCGACTACACCGCGCGGGAGGTCACGGGTGACGAGAAGCGCGAGTGGTGGAAGCGCGCGGTGGCGGCCTACCCGCCGTACCGGGAGTACCAAGCCAAGACCCGACGAAAGATCCCGGTGTTCGTCCTGGAACCGATGTCCTTCGGGGTCCCCGACGCGTCGTGACCGCAGCGAGCGACGTGGCGGGGCCTAGCGGCTGACGACGTCGGCCAGTCGGCGCGCGATCTGCTCTGCGTCGTCCTGCGTCGGCGCCTCGACCATCACGCGCACCAGCGCCTCGGTCCCGCTCGGTCTGAGCAGCACGCGCCCCCCGCCGTCGAGCTGCGCCTCCTCCTTCGCCACGGCGTCCAGCACGTCAGTGGCGTGCGCGCGCTCGCGCGGGGCGCGGACGTTGACGAGCACCTGTGGCAGCAGCGTCACGGCCGATGCAAGCTCGCCGACCGTGCGACCGGATCGCACGACCCGGTCCATGACCTGCAGTGCGGTGAGCAGCCCGTCGCCCGTCGTCGCGTGGTCGAGCATCACCACGTGCCCGCTCTGCTCACCACCGAGTCGATGGCCGCCCTCGAGCATCGCCGCCAGCACGTAGCGATCACCGACCGCCGTCTGCACGACGGCGATGTCCGCGGCCGCCATCGCCTGCACCAGTCCGAGGTTGCTCATCACCGTCGCCACGAGGACATCGCCGGCCGGGAGCCCGGCGTCCTTGCGGGCGAGCGCGAGCAGCCCGAGGACCTGGTCGCCGTTGAGGACGGTGCCGGACGCATCCACGACGATGCAGCGGTCCGCGTCACCGTCGTGCGCGATGCCGATGTCGGCGCGGTGCTCCACGACGGCCGCGGCGAGTGACTCCGGATGCGTCGCGCCACAGCCTTCGTTGATGCGCGCTCCGTCTCCATCGCAGTGGATCGCCGTCACTGTCGCGCCGGCTCGTCGGTAGACGTCAGGCGCGACGTGCGAGGCGGCGCCCTGCGCGCCGTCGACGACCACGCGCAGCCCGTCGAGGCTGCCGACGGTCGAGAGCAGGTGCTCGGCGTAGTCGCGTCCCGCGTCGGTCGAGTCGGTCAGGTCGGCACCGCGCGCCGCGGTCGGGACGACGTCGTCGAGGCGCGCCTCGATCGCGTCCTCCTGCGCGTCGGTGAGCTTGCTGCCGCCAGCGGCGAACAGCTTCAGCCCGTTGTCCGGGGCGGGGTTGTGCGACGCGCTGATCACCAGACCTAGCGCCGCTCCCCGGACGACCACGTGTGCCACGGCCGGTGTCGGCACCACGCCGAGTCGCACGACATCGCAGCCGGCCGCCGTGAAGCCCTCGACCGCCGCCGCCTCGAGCATCGGACCTGACGGCCGGGTGTCACGCCCGATGACCACGACGGGCCGGTCGCCGGTGCCGTCGACGAGCAGCTCGCGAGCGGCGGCGAACGCCACGCGTCGCGTCAGGTCCTCGGTGAGGACGTCGCCGCCCGCGAGCCCCCGGATGCCGTCGGTGCCGAACAGCCGTGCCACCCGTCGTACCTCCTGAACATGCCGCGAGGCGGTCCCGATGCATCGGGACCGCCTCGGGGACGTTGTCAGCGCTTGGAGTACCCTACCGCTTGGAGTACTGCGGCGCCTTGCGGGCCTTCTTCAGGCCGTACTTCTTGCGCTCCTTGATCCGCGCGTCACGGGTGAGGAAGCCGGCCTTCTTCAGCGCCGGGCGGTCATCGATCTCGATCTCCTGCAGCGCCCGGGCGATGCCGAGGCGCAGCGCGCCGGCCTGACCGGAGATGCCGCCGCCGTGGAGGCGGGCGATGACGTCGTACTGCTCGGACTTCTCGAGCAGCACGAACGGCTCGTTGATGGCCTGCTGGTGCACCTTGTTCGGGAAGTACTCCTCGAGGGTGCGGCCGTTCAGCTTGTACTGCCCGGTGCCGGGGATGAGACGGACCCGGACGACAGCCTCCTTGCGGCGGCCTACGGTGCGGGCGAGGTCAGCGGGGGCGGTCATTACTGGGCAACCTGCTTCAGCTCGAAGGGCACCGGCGCCTGCGCCTGGTGCGGGTGGGTCGGACCGGCGTACACCTTGAGCTTGGACAGCATCTGCCGGCCCAGGGTGTTGTGGGGAAGCATCCCCTTGATGGCCTTCTCGATGATCCGCTCGGGGCGGGTCGCGAGGACCTCGGCGTAGGGCGTGGACGTGAGACCGCCCGGGTAGCCGGAGTGGCGGTGCACCATCGACTGCGCTGCCTTGTTGCCCGTCATGGCGACCTTGGCGGCGTTGATGACGACGACGAAGTCACCCGTGTCGATGTGCGGTGCGTAGTAGACCTTGTGCTTGCCGCGCAGCAGGACCGCCGCCTGGCTCGCCAGCCGGCCCAGCACGACGTCAGTGGCGTCGATGACGTGCCACTGACGCGTGATGTCGCCGGGCTTGGGGGTGTACGTGCGCACGGGCCTGCTCTTCTCTCGACTTCGGGATGTGGGGCACGGGATCCCGCGAAGAAGGGACTGCCGCGCCGCGCAACAGCCCGCCACGATACCTGAGCGCGCACCCCCGCGGCAAAACCGCGGCGTCGACTCCCGGATCCCAGGTCCTGGTGGCGGTCAGAGAGGGCGCTGCATGGTGAGCTCCTCGCCGCCGGGCGGCAGGGGGTAGCGCGCGCGGTCGCCCGTCATGACGAAGCCCAGCCTGCGGTACGCCGCCTGCGCACGGGCGTTGGCCTCGTGGACCTCCAGCCGCAGGACCTCGGCGCCCTGCTCACGGGCCCACGCGCTGCAGCGCTCGGCCAGCTCGGCAAGCAGCCCCTGACCCCGATACGCCGGAGAGACGTAGACCGCGGCGAGCCAGGCGGCGCCGTCGCGCAGGAAGCACGCGCAGTTCGCGACCGGCCGGCGGCCGTCCCATGCCATGACCTGGCACCGCTCGCCGCCCTCCGCACTGCGCGCTGCCCGCGCCTGCCACTCCTCGTCGGGCTGGTCGCGCGCCGCGGCGAGGGTCTCGAGGAAGCCGATGGGGGTGTCCGCGAGCGCCTCGAGCCGGAGCGCGCGCAGCTGTGGCCAGTCGCCGGGGCGCACGCGGCGAATGTCAGTGGGCCGGACGACCTCGTCACCTCGCGCGGACAACGCGACCCTCGTCCCAGACCGGCTCCGGTGCCTCGTAGACCTGACCATCGGAACCGAAGACCAGGAACCGGTCGAAGCCGCGGGCGAACCAGCGGTCATGCGTCACCGCAACCACTGTTCCGTCGAACGCGTCGAGCCCCTCCTCCAGCGCTTCGGCGGAGTCCAGGTCGAGGTTGTCCGTCGGCTCGTCGAGCAGCAGCAGCGTGCAGCCGGACAGCTCAAGCATCAGCACCTGGAACCGAGCCTGCTGACCGCCCGACAGCGTCTCGAACCGCTGGTCGGCCTGGTTGTGCAGCTCGTAGCGGCGCAGCACGCCGATCGCGGCGCCGCGGTCGAGCCCGCGCCGCGCGGCCCCTTGCTCGGAGGAGTCGCCGCGGTGCAGCACCTCGACCAGCGTTTTGCCGTGCAGCTCCGGCTGGTCGTGGGTCTGCGCGAACCAGCCCGGTACGACGCGAGCACCCAACCTGGCGACCCCGCTGTGCCTCACGTCCTGGCCGGCCAACAGCCGCAGGAAGTGCGACTTGCCCGATCCGTTGCTGCCCAGCACCGCGACCCGTTCGCCGTAGTAGATCTCGAGGTCGAACGGCTTCATCAGCCCAGTGAGCTCGAGCTTCTCGCAGACCACGGCGCGTACGCCGGTGCGCCCGCCGCGCAGTCGCATCGAGACCTTCTGGTCGACGACCTGCTCGGGCGGCGGTCCCGCCTCCTCGAACTTCTCGAGGCGCGTCACCATGGCGCGGTAACGGCTGGCCATGTCGGGGCTGATCGCTGCCTGCTGGCGCAGCGTGAACACCAGCTGCCGCAGCCGCTCGTGCTCCTCGTCCCAGCGCTTGTGCAGCTCGTCGAGCCGGTCACGTCGCGCCCGCCGAGCCTCGGCGTACGTGCCGAAGCCGCCGCCGTGCACCCACGCGCTGTGCGCCTCGATCGTGACGATGCGGTTGGCGGTGCGCGACAGCAGCTCGCGGTCGTGGCTGACGAACAGCACCGTCTTCGGGCTGTCCGCGAGCGCGGCCTCGAGCCAGCGCTTGCCAGGCACGTCGAGGTAGTTGTCGGGCTCGTCGAGCAGCAGCACCTGGTCCGGTCCGCGCAGCAGCGCCTCCAGAGCGAGCCGTTTCTGCTCACCACCCGAGAGCGTGTTCAGCGGGCGGTACTTGCAGCTCTCGAACGGCATGCCGAGTGCCGCCGTAGTGCACGTGTCCCAGAGCACCTCGGCCTCGTAGCCGTGCGCATCACCCCAGTCGGACAGGGCGTGCGCGTAGCGCATCTGCGTCTTCTCGTCGTCGCACTCCATCATCTCGAGCTCGACCGCGTCGAGAGCGAGCCCGGCGCTGCGGACCGCCGGCGGTGACAGGCCGAGCAGCAGGTCGCGCACCGTCGTGTCGTCCCGGATCGAGCCGATGAACTGACGCATCACACCCAGGCCGCCGTCGCGGGCGACAGCACCGTCCGACGGCACGACGTCGTCGGCGATGACCCGCAGCAGGGTCGTCTTGCCGGTGCCGTTCGCGCCGACGAGAGCGGTCTTCGCACCGTCGCCGACCCGGAAGCTGACGTCGTCGAACAGCACGCGACCGTCGGGCAGCACGTACTGCAGCTTCTGGACGTCGACGAACCCCATGCTCACCATCGTCGGGTACGACGCAGGGGTGGGCGACCGGATTACCCAGCGGCGGTCAGGCGGGCGGGGGCACGACGGCCCGCCGGGCGCCGGCGAGCGTCTCTGCAGCGTCGTTCGCCGTCAGGACACCGGCACGCAACGCCGCCGCAACGGCGCGCTTCACAGCCGAGACGTAGATCGCGTGCGTGGGGTAGCGCCGCCGGAGCTCCTGGCCGGTGAAGGGCTCGGTCCGGCCGTCGAGCTGAACGCAGTCGCCTGTCCGGTTGTACGCCGCCACGGGAACGGCCATCGCGGGGTACCGGATGCCGCCGACGCTGTTGCCGGCGGGGTCTCGGACCTCCTCACCGCCGACGACCCGGACCCGCGGCTGGGGCGCGGGCGGCCCGGCACCGCCGACCCAGCGGTCGAGCGCGACCAGGGCGCCGTTGTAGGCCTGCCAGGTCGGGAAGCGGTTCATCAGGCAGTCGCTGGTGCCGAACGGCCCGTTGTCGCCCGCGAGCGGGTTGACCAGGTCGACGCCGAGGTCGCGCTCCTCGGTGGCGCCGATGTACTCGAAGTCGTTCTTGTTGCCGTGCGCCGAGCCCGCGATCTCCCACTGGCGGTACAGGCGCCCGTCTGGGCTCACCGACGTCCCGTCGATCTCGTTCTCCGACAGCAGCCGAATGACCGGCCGGTCGACGCGGTGATCGGGCCCGTTCGCGACGGCGACCAGGAACCCGTCGTACACGCGTTCGTAACGCGGCTGGACGTCGCTGAGGTACTGGTCCAGAGCGAAGCCCGACTGCGAGGCCCCGATAGCCAGGACGCGAGCCGGCCGCGTGCCGTGCAGGCCGTCGCCGTGCAGCAGCGCCTGGGCGACCTGGGAGTAGATGTCGTACGAGTAGGCGTCACCCGGCAGTGCGACGGTGGCGTAACGGACCGGGTCGAACGCCTTCATGCCGGGCATCGAGGCGAGCTGCACGCTCGCGTCGACGTAGGTGTATCGGTCAGCGACGACCTGCCTGCCGATGTTGGACCACTCGTTGATGTCGTGCCCGAACGTCACGTTGTTCCAGGTCACCACGACCGTGCCGTTGGCCCGGGTGACGGGCCGGACGACGATGATGCGGGTGGTGTACGGCAGCGGCGCCAGCGACTCCGTGCCCTCCAGGGACTGCTTGGCCAGCACCGCCGGACCGACGTAGGGCCGGGCGGTGCCGCTGACGAAGTACTCCTCCTGCACGAACCCGCGCGGCACGGCGAGCAGGCCCATGAAGGGTCGGCCCTTGAGGCCGCCGGTCACCGGTCCGGTCACGTCCGGCCGGGCGACGGGGAGCACGGGATTCGCCGGAGCCGCCGGAGACTCAGCAGCTCCGGCCGGGTGCAGCGCGGCGACGACCCCCACGAGCGAGAGCACGACGACCAGACGCTTCATGACCCAGTCTTCGACGTCGCCCCCGCCGCTCCTCCGGTGGCGCTGCGCACATTTCGCGTCACGGCCTGTCGCGCCATCAGGTCCTCGTCCGGCGGGTAAGCGACGGACTCGAGCACCAGCCCGTGCGACGGCGCGACCACGACATCGGTCGCGCGGGCGCCGCTGCCGAGCAGCGACGCCGGCCAGTCCGGTGGGCGCCGACCCTCGCCGACCGCGAGCATGGCGCCGACGAGGGACCGCACCATCGAGTGGCAGAAGGCATCCGCTCGGACCGTCATCACCAGCAGTCCGTCGTCGTCGCGCGTCCAGTCCAGCTCGAGCAGGCCGCGCACCGTGGTCGCGCCTTCCCGGCGACGGCAGTACGCCGCGAAGTCATGCTCACCCAGCATCGCCGGGCAGGCCGCCCGCATCGCGTCGAGATCGAGCGGGCGTGGGACGACGTAGACCTCGGTACGACGGAGCGGGTCAACGACCTCCGGCCGGTCGGCGACCCGGTAGCGGTAGGTCCGCGAGACCGCGGAGAAGCGCGCGTCGAACCCGGGCGGCGCCTCCCGGACCCGGCGGATCCGCACGTCGAGCGGCAGCAGTCCGTTGAGCTTGCGGCGCAGCAGCCGGTCGTCCGCGACGCCGGGAGGGAGGTCGACGTGCGCGACCTGGCCACGGGCGTGCACGCCCGCATCGGTCCGGCCGGCGACCTGCAGCCGGGGCGCCGCGCCGCGCAGCAGGGTGGCGAGCGCATCCTCGATCGCGCCCTGGACGCTGGGCCGGTCGGCCTGGCGAGCCCAGCCGGCGTAGGCCGTTCCGTCGTAGGCGATGTCCAGCCGCACCCGCATCAGCCCGTCGGGGACAGCGTGAGCGACAGCACGCGAGAGCCCGCCCTCCCCAGCGGGAAGAGCGGGCTCGTCGGCGTCGGGAGTGCTTACTTGTCGCCCTCGTCATCGGGGGAAACGGACGTCGCGTTGCCGGCCGGCGGCTCGGCGTCACCGGCATCCGTGGCGGGGGCATCCGTCTCGGCGGCATCCGTGGCGGCGTCGGCCGAGGCCAGCGGCTCGTCCACGATCGGCGTCTCCTCGGCGATCTCAGCCCCGGCAGCCTCCACCGGCGCGGCGTCAGCCACGTCAGCAGCGGTCTCGCCGGCGTCGGTGGACGCGGTCGCATCGGTGGCCGCCGTCGCGTCGGTGGCGTCGACGCCCTCGGTTGTGGGCGCCTCGGCCTCGTCCGCAGCGGTCTCCTCGGCGACCACGGCGGCTGCGGTCGGCGACTCGGCCGCGAGGGCCTCGGCCGACTCCCGGGTCGCGCCGGTGGCGCGCTTCTTGGGAGCCGACGTGGTGCCGCGGGCCCGCTCAGCCTCACCGACGGCCTGCTGGGCCACGGTCAGTGCCTCGACGAGCTCGATGATCGCCATGGGCGCGTTGTCGCCCTTGCGCGGGCCGAGCTTCACGATCCGCGTGTAGCCACCGGGGCGGTTGGCGTAGCGCGGGCCGATCTCCTCGAACAGCGTGTGCACGACGCTCTTGTCGTTCAGTCGCTTGAGCACCTGGCGACGAGCGTGCAGGTCACCGCGCTTGCCGAACGTGATGAGGTGCTCGGCGTACGGGCGAAGCCGCTTTGCCTTGCTCTCGGTCGTCGTGATCCGACCGTGCTCGAACAACGCCGTCGCGAGGTTGGCCAGCATCAGCCGCTCGTGCGCCGGGCTGCCGCCCATGCGCGGGCCCTTGGCGGGAGTGGGCATGTCTCTCTCCGATCAGGAGCGGGAGTGCCAGCCTTGGCGACTGGGCCCTCCGTGGGAGCCGACGGCTTGTGCCGGGGCCCTGAGATATCGAGTTGTTAGAGCTGCTCGGTCTCCGCGAACGACTGGCCGTCGTCGTCGGCGTCACCGTCGACAGGGCTGGAGAAGTCAGGCTGGCCGTACTCGTCGGTGCCGTAGGCGTTGACGACCTGCGTCGGGTCGAACCCGGGCGGGCTGTCCTTGAGCGCGAGGCCCATCTGGTGGAGCTTGACCTTGACCTCGTCGATCGACTTCGCGCCGAAGTTGCGGATGTCGAGCAGGTCGGCCTCGGACCGCGAGACGAGCTCGCCGACCGTGTGGATGCCCTCGCGCTTGAGGCAGTTGTAAGAGCGGACGGTCAGGTCCATCTCCTCGATCGGCAGCGCCAGGTCGGCCGCGAGCGCGGCGTCCGTCGGCGACGGGCCGATGTCGATGCCCTCCGCCTCTGCGTTGAGCTCCTGCGCCAGGCCGAACAGGCCGACGAGGGTCTTGCCGGCCGACGCGACGGCGTCGCGGGGCGTCATGCCGGGCTTGGTCTCGACATCGACCACGAGGCGGTCGAAGTCGGTGCGCTGCTCGACACGGGTCGCCTCGACCTTGTAGGTCACCTTCAGCACCGGCGAGTAGATGGAGTCGACCGGGATGCGGCCGATCTCCTGACCGGCCTGCTTGTTCTGCACGGCGGAGACGTAGCCGCGGCCACGCTCCACGGTCAGCTCGATCTCGAGCCGGCCCTTGCCGTTGAGCGTGGCGATGTGCAGGTCAGGGCTGTGGATCTCGACGCCGGCGGGCGGCGCGATGTCGGCCGCCGTGACCGGGCCGGGGCCCTGCTTGCGCAGGTACATCACGACCGGCTCGTCGCTCTCGGAGGAGACGACGAGCTCCTTGAGGTTCAGGATGAGGTCGGTGACGTCCTCCTTGACGCCCGGCACGGTGGTGAACTCGTGCAGGACGCCGTCGATGCGGATGCTGGTGACAGCCGCACCGGGGATGGAGGAGAGAAGGGTTCGGCGAAGCGAGTTGCCGAGGGTGTAGCCGAAACCGGGCTCGAGCGGCTCGAGAACGAACCGCGAGCGGTTCTCGCTGACCGGCTCCTCAGTGAGGGTCGGGCGCTGTGCGATGAGCACGTGTTGTCCTTCCGGGACTGTCCCGCGACGACCGTCATATGACGTCGCGTCCTGCACACGCCGAGACGGATCGGCGTGAAGTGCCCGGCCGGGACGTCCGTCTGTCCCGGCCGGGATCGTGCGGGTTACTTGCTGTAGAGCTCGACGATCAGCTGCTCCTGGACCGGGGTGTCGATCACCTGACGGGCCGGGAGGTTGTGGATCAGGACGCGCATCTGGCTGGAGAGGACCTCCATCCAGGCCGGCGAGGGCCGGTCACCGGCGGTCTCGCGGGCGATGATGTACGGCGTCAGCTCGCGGCTCTTCGGCCGGATCTCGACGATGTCCTGCGGCGTCACGCGGTACGACGGGATGTCGACCTTCTTGCCGTTGACGAGCACGTGGCCGTGGCGCACGGCCTGCCGGGCGTGGTCGCGGGACGTGGCGAAGCCGGCGCGGTAGACGACGTTGTCGAGGCGCGACTCGAGGATGACGAGGAGGTTCTCACCGGTCTTGCCGGTCCTCTTGTTCGCCTCCTCGTAGTAGCCGCGGAACTGCTTCTCGAGCACGCCGTAGATGCGCGCGCACTTCTGCTTCTCGCGCTTCTGCAGGAGGTACTCGGAGTCCTTGGTGCGGCCACGGCCGTGCTCACCCGGGGGGTACGGGCGGATCTCGATCGGGCACTTCGGGGACTCGCACTTGCTGCCCTTGAGGAACAGCTTCATCTTCTCGCGACGGCAGCGGCGGCAGTCGGCGCCGGTGTAGCGGGCCATTCAGACTCTCCTGCGCTGGTTGTTGGCGGCGGATACCGAGCTCGTGGGCATCACACGCGCCGCCGCTTCGGGGGGCGGCAGCCGTTGTGCGGCACCGGGGTGACGTCCTGGATCTGCCCGACCTCGAGGCCGGCGGCCTGCAGGGACCGGATCGCGGTCTCGCGACCGGAGCCGGGGCCCTTGACGAAGACGTCGACCTTCTTCATGCCGTGCTCCTGCGCCTTGCGGGCGCAGTTCTCGGCGGCCATCTGCGCCGCGAACGGCGTGGACTTGCGCGAGCCCTTGAAGCCGACGTGGCCGGCAGAGGCCCAGCTGATCACGTTGCCCTGGGGGTCGGTGATCGAGACGATCGTGTTGTTGAACGTGCTCTTGATGTGAGCGTGCCCGTGGGCGACGTTCTTCTTCTCCTTGCGGCGGACCTTCTTGACGCCGGCGCCGGTGCGGGTCTTGGGGGGCATTACTTCTTCCCTGCCTTCTTCTTGCCGGCGACGGTCTTCTTCGGGCCCTTGCGGGTGCGCGCGTTGGTGTGCGTGCGCTGCCCGTGCACCGGCAGGCCACGGCGGTGGCGGATGCCCTGGTAGCAGCCGATCTCGATCTTGCGGCGGATGTCCTGCGCCACCTCGCGGCGCAGGTCGCCCTCGACCTTGTAGTTGGCGTCGAGCCAGTCGCGCAGCTTGACGAGGTCCTCGTCAGCCAGGTCCTTCACGCGGACGTCCGGGGAGACCCCGGTCTCGCGCAGCGTCTGCTGCGCGCGGGTACGGCCGATGCCGTAGATGTAGGTGAGCGCGATCTCGAGCCGCTTCTCGCGGGGGAGGTCGACGCCGGCAAGACGTGCCATGTGTGGGCTACTACCTTTCGCTTGCGGAGGTCGTTGCGCGGCACGGTCCCCTCCTGCCCTGGAAGGGCCCCGGCCTCCGACCGGGGGTGTCCGCCTCGAAAGGCGGGTGTGCGCGCTGGGTGCGTGGTGCCTGCTGTCAGCCCTGCCGCTGCTTGTGGCGAGCGGTCGAGCTGCAGATGACCATCACGCGGCCGTTGCGACGGATGACCCTGCACTTGTCGCAGATCGGCTTGACGCTGGGCTTGACCTTCACGGAACTCGTTCCTGGCTCATGCGCGGGCATCCCGTGAGGGGTGACCGTGCTCTTCATGGGGCTTGTGTGGCGGGCTTACTTGTAGCGGTAGACGATGCGTCCGCGGGTCAGGTCGTAGGGCGAGAGCTCCACGACGACCCGGTCCTCGGGCAGGATGCGGATGTAGTGCTGGCGCATCTTGCCGCTGATGTGGGCCAGGACCTTGTGACCGTTCTGCAGCTCCACGCGGAACATCGCGTTGGGGAGCGGCTCGACGACACGGCCCTCGATCTCGATGGCCCCGTCCTTCTTCGGCATGTCCTCCGCTAACGGTCGCTGAAATGATGGGCGTGATGGTTTGCTGTGTCAGGAACGAGCGGCCGCTCGGCAGCCCCGGTCGAACGCAGGGCATGCTGGTTGGCCGGAACGCCGTCCGACCTACCGAGTCTACGCCTACGCCCGCCTGGGGTCCAACCTGCGCGGGCGTGTGAGACCGGCCACACCCGCTACCCGCGGCCGCCGTCGAGCGCGGTCAGGACCCAGGGACCGTCCGGGGTGACCGCCACGGTGTGCTCCCAGTGCGCCGCCGGCCGGCCGTCGAGCGTCACGACGGTCCAGCCGTCGTCGAGCTCGGTGACCGCCGGATCACCCAGTGTGACCATGGGTTCAACGGCCAGCACGATCCCGGGCTCGAGCTCCATCCCCCGGCCCGGTCCCTGCGGGGCGGTGTTGGGCACAGCCGGCGGCTCGTGCATCGAGGTGCCGATCCCGTGGCCGGTGTAGTCATCCAGCAGGCCGTACCCGTGCGGGCGCACGACCGCCTCGACGGCGGCCCCGATGTCGGAGAGCCGCCCCCCGTCGACCACGGCGCGCAGCCCGGCCCAGAGTGCCTGCTCGGTCACCTCCGAGAGGGTGAGCAGCGCCGGGTCGCAGTCGCCCACCGGCACCGTGATCGCGGCGTCACCGTGCCAGCCGCCGAGGATCGCGCCGCAGTCGATCGAGATCAGCTCGCCCTCGTGCAGAACCCGGTCCGCCCGCGGGATCCCGTGGACGACCTCTGCGCCGACCGACGCGCAGATCGAGCCGGTGAAGCCGTGGTAGCCCAGGAAGGACGGCACCGCGTCCTGCCCGCGGATCGACTCCTCCGCGAGCGCGTCGAGCCGCCCCGTGCTGATGCCCGGCCGGACGGCCGCCGCAAGCAGCTCCAGCGTCCGGGCGACGATGAGGCCGGCGTCACGCATCCGGGCCACCTGCTCGGGCGTCTTGACCGTGACGCCTCGGGGCCGACGCGCGCCGCGCACCACCCGGTTCAGGGAGCGGCGGGCGGCGGGGTGTCCGTCGTACCCCGGTCGAAGGAGACGCTCTCACCCGAGTCACGCAGCGCCATGACGGCAAAGACCGTCTCGGCGATCGCGGCCAGGAACAGC
Organism: Frankiaceae bacterium; assembly: GCA_016650445.1. Classification (GTDB taxonomy): domain Bacteria; phylum Actinomycetota; class Actinomycetes; order Mycobacteriales; family SCTD01; genus RYN-124. The sequence continues at coordinate 39,240 of JAENVS010000015.1, forward strand.
AGGTAGCCGCCCCACTTGACGCCGTACGAGCCGCCCGGAACGTCGATGTGCGGGTAGGTCAGCGCGCGCAGGATGACCAGGAAGGTGCCCAGGCCCGCCAGGCCCGCGACGATGACGTGCCAGCCCAGCGGGAGGGTCGGCAGCGTGACCCCGCCGAACACGCGGGCGGCGACGACCCCGGCGGCGGCCACGAGCAGCAGCATCCCGAGCGTGGCGTAGCCGTGCCAGGCGTTGAAGCTCGCGCTGAAGTCGGCGCCGGCGACCTTGTAGGACAAGCCGTAGTACGGCAGCAGCGAGAACACCAGGGCAGCGGCGCCGGCCGCCATGACCCCGAGGTCGTTGCGCGCCACCTGTCGTCCAGCGATCTCCGTCATGACGTTCCCCCTGCGCCCAGTCGGCCCCGCGGCCGTCGCCGGCAGTCTGGACCCCACCAGCCCCGCGTGGGGGGATTTGGGCCGAACCGCCCGTCAGCGCTCGGCTGCGGAGTAGGGGCGCAGCGCGTCGATCGCCCGGAGGGTGACGTCGTCGACCGGTCCGGTCGCGTCGATCCCGACCAGGACGCCCCGGCCGGCGTAGTAGGCGATGAGCGGGGCGGTCTGCTCGTCGTAGACCTCGAGGCGGTTCTCGATCGTGGCGGGCTTGTCGTCGTCGCGCTGGAACAGCTCGCCACCGTCGAGGTCGCAGATGCCGTCCTGCTGCGGCGGGTCGAAGTCGACGTGCCAGATGTGGTTGCAGGTGCGGCACGTCCGCCGACCGGACAGCCGCCGGACGACCTCCTCGTTGTCGACCACGAGCTCGAGGACGACATCGAGCTTGCTGTCGGCCGACTCGCGCAGGATGTCGTCAAGCGTCTCAGCCTGCGGCACGGTCCGGGGGAAGCCGTCGAGCAGGAAGCCGCCGACGGCATCCTTCTCGAGCAGCCGGTTGCGGACCATGTCGATGGTCACCTCGTCCGGGACCAGGTCACCACGGTCCATGTACTCCTTGGCCTCCAGCCCGAGCGGGGTGCCCTCGCTGACGTTCGCCCGGAAGATGTCACCCGTGCTGATCTTCGGGACGCCGACGTGCTCGGCGATGAACTGGGCCTGCGTCCCCTTGCCCGCTCCGGGTGGCCCGACCAGGACGAGCCTCACTACCGAAGGAAGCCTTCGTAGTTGCGCAGCATCAGCTGGCTCTCGACCTGCTTCACCGTCTCGAGGCCGACGCCGACGATGATGAGGATGGCGGTGCCGCCGAAAGGCATCTGGTTGTTGCTGCTCGTCACGCTGAACAGCAGATAGGGCAGCACGGCGACCAGGCCGAGGTAGGTCGCCCCGAACGTCGTGATCCTGGACAGGATGTAGTCGAGGTACTCCGCGGTGGCACGCCCTGGACGGATACCGGGCACGAAGCCGCCGTACTTCTTCATGTTGTCACTGACCTCGACCGGGTTGAACGTGATCGCGACGTAGAAGTACGTGAAGAACACGATCAGGCCGAAGTACAGCAGCAGGTAGAGCGGGTGGTCGCCGGTCGCGAGGTAGCGGTTGACGAACTTGCTGAACCCCTGGTTGCTGGACCACACGTTGGCCATCAGCTGCGGCAGGTAGAGCAGCGATGACGCGAAGATCACCGGGATGACACCGGCTTGGTTGACCTTGAGCGGGATGTACGTCGACGTACCGCCGTACATCCGCCGGCCGATCATCCGCTTGGCGTACTGCACGGGGATGCGCCGCTGAGCCTGCTCGACGAAGACGACCAGCGTGATGACCACCATCGCCAGCAGCGCGATCGCGGTCAGCACGAACAGGCCGTTCTGCTGGCCGCCCAACCGGTAGGCCTGCGCGGGGATCGACGAGATGATGGACGTGAAGATCAGGACGGACATGCCGTTGCCGACGCCGCGGTCGGTGATCAGCTCACCGAGCCACATGATCACGGCGGTGCCGGCCGTCAGCGTCAGGACCAGCACCAGGATCCGGAACAGCGAGTCGTCAGGGATGAGCTTGGCCGTGCAGTTCGGGAACAACCTCCCTGACCTGGCCAGGGCGACGATGCCGGTCGACTGCAGCACGGCCAGGGCGACCGTCAGGTAGCGGGTGTACTGGGTGAGCTTGGCCTGGCCGGACTGACCCTCCTGCTTGAGCGTCTCCAGGCGCGGGATGACGACGACGAGCAGCTGCACGATGATCGAGCTGGTGATGTACGGCATGATCCCGAGCGCGAACACGCTCAGCTGCAGGAGCGCGCCGCCGCTGAACAGGTTGACCAGGCCGTAGAGCGAGTCGCCCTCGACCTGGTCGAGGCAGCTCTGGATCGCGACGTACGAGACGCCCGGCCCCGGCACGACCGACCCGAGCCGGTAGACGCCGATGATGGCCAGGGTGAACAGAAGCTTCCTGCGAAGGTCGGGTGTCTTGAAGGCCCGGCCGAAGGCGGTGAGCAAAGCTCCTCCTGGCGTCCGGCCCGGTTTCCCGGGTCGGTTCTGTTGGCGCTCGGAGTACCGAGGGTCAGTGGGATAGGGGCACGGCTGCGGGACAGCGTGAGAAGGGCGGCCCGCGTGGACAGCGTTCCATCAGGTCCCCGCGGGACTCTAACAGCCCTAACGGGGGGGTTCCCGCCTGCCGGAAATGCTCCGGGCCGCCCGGTCCGAAGGGGACGGGCGGCCCGGAGGACGGCGTACGGGCTAGAGCGCGGTGACGCTCCCGCCGGCGGCGGTGATCTTCTCCTTGGCAGAGCCCGAGAAGGCGTGGGCGGTGATCTGCAGGGCGACCGTGAGGTCTCCTCCGCCGAGCACCTTCACCAGGTTGTTGTCCCGGACCAGGCCCTTCGCGACCAGCTCCTCGACACCGACAGTGCCGCCCTGCGGGAAGTGCTCGGCGATCCGGTCGAGGTTGACGACCTGGTACTCCGTGCGGAAGGGGTTCTTGAACCCCTTGAGCTTGGGCAGCCGCATGTGCAGCGGCATCTGCCCGCCCTCGAACCCGGCCGGCACCTGGTAGCGGGCCTTGGTGCCCTTGGTGCCGCGGCCGGCGGTCTTGCCTCGCTTGCCGCCCTCACCGCGGCCGACGCGGGTCTTCGCGGTCTTCGCACCGGGCGCGGGGCGCAGGTGGTGGGTCTTGAGCAGCGCTGAGCCGGCTCGCGACGGACTGTCAGCCATGGGTTACTCGACCTCCTCGACCGTCACCAGGTGCGTGACGGTGTTGACCATCCCGCGGATCTCGGGACGGTCCTCCTTGACGACGGTGTCGTGCAGGCGCTTGAGACCGAGCGAGCGCAGGGTCTGCCGCTGGTTCTCCTTGCCACCGATGCCCGACTTGATCTGGGTGACCTTCAGGCGCGCCATCAGCTGTGCCCTGACGTTGCCCGCGCCCGCAGCATCGCTGCCGGCGCAACCTCTTCGAGGGTCAGGCCGCGCTTGGCGGCGATCTCCTCGGGACGAACCAGCCCCTTCAGGGCAGCCACGGTCGCGTGGACGATGTTGATCGGGTTGGAGGACCCGAGCGACTTCGACAGCACGTCATGGATACCGGCGCACTCGAGCACGGCGCGCACGGGGCCGCCGGCGATGACGCCGGTACCGGGGCTGGCCGGCTTGAGCAGCACGACGCCCGCGGCGGCCTCGCCCTGGATCGGGTGCGGAATGGTGTCGCCGATGCGCGGCACGCGGAAGAAGTGCTTCTTGGCCTCCTCCACGCCCTTGGCGATCGCGGCCGGCACCTCCTTGGCCTTGCCGTAGCCGACGCCGACCTGGCCGTCGCCGTCGCCCACGACCACGAGGGCGGTGAAGCTGAAGCGCCGACCACCCTTGACGACCTTGGCGACGCGGTTGATCGCGACGACCCGCTCGATGTACGCCGTCTTCTCGGGGCCGCCGGCACCGCCACGGCCCGCGCGACCGTCGCGACGGTCACCTCCGGCCGCACCCGCGCCCGGACCTCCGGCGGGGGCGCCACCGGCCTGTCCCCCTCGGCGCTGCTGTCCTGGCATCAGACGGTCCTCTTCTTCTCGGTAACGATCATCAGAACTCGAGCCCGCTCTCGCGGGCGCCGTCCGCCAGAGCGGCGATGCGGCCGTGGTACTTGTTGCCGCCGCGGTCGAAGACGACCGCCGCGATGCCCTTGTCCTTCGCGCGCTGCGCGACAAGGACGCCGACCTGCCGGGCGAGGGCGCTCTTGTCGCCATCACCGTCCTTGCGCAGCTCGAGGGTCGACGCGCTGGCCAGGGTGTGGCCGGCGAGGTCGTCGACGACCTGCGCGGTGATGTGCCGGGTGGAGCGGGTCACGACGAGGCGCGGGCGCGCGGCGGTGCCGGCGACCTTCTTGCGGACGCGGAAGTGGCGACGGGCCTTGCCGATGCGGCGTGCCGCTGAGATGGATGCCATTACTTCCCTGTCTTCCCGACCTTGAGCTTGATCTGCTCGCCCTCGTAGCGGACGCCCTTGCCCTTGTACGGGTCGGGTTTGCGCAGCTTGCGGATGTTGGCGGCGACCTCGCCGACCTTCTGCTTGTCGATGCCCTTCACGACGAACTTCGTCGGGGACTGCACCTCGAAGCTGATGCCGTCGGGCGCCAGGACCGGCACCGGGTGGCTGTAGCCGAGCGCGAACTCCAGGTCGGAGCCCTTGGCGGCGACGCGGTAGCCGACGCCCCGGATCTCCATGGGCTTGGCGTAGCCGTCGGTCACGCCGGTGACCATGTTGGCGACCAGGCTGCGCGTCAGGCCGTGCAGGGCACGACTCGAGCGCTGGTCGTCGGGACGGCTGACCTGCAGCGTGCCGTCCTCCGCCTTCGCGATGCGGATCGGCTCGGCGACGGTGTGCGACAGGGTGCCCTTGGGGCCCTTTACCGTCACCGACTGGCCGTCGAGGGTGACCTCGACGCCGGCGGGCACGGGAACGGGCAGGCGACCGATGCGGGACATCAGGCCTCCTAGTAGACGTAGGCGAGGACTTCCCCACCTACGCCCTTCTTGTTCGCCTGGCGGTCCGTGCAGAGACCGGACGACGTCGAGATGATGGCGACGCCGAGGCCGCCGAGCACCTTCGGCAGGTTGCCGGCCTTGGCGTAGACGCGCAGACCCGGCTTGGAGACCCGGCGCAGGCCCGCGATGGACCGCTCGCGGTTGGGGCCGTACTTGAGCTCGATCACGAGGATCTTGCCCTTCTCGCCATCCTCCTCGCTCCAGCCGGCGATGTAGCCCTGCTCCTGGAGGATCTCAGCGATGTGCGTCTTGATCTTGCTGTGCGGCATGCGGACGCTGTCGTGGTACGCCGAGTTGGCGTTGCGGACGCGCGTCAGCATGTCGGCGATCGGGTCGGTCATCGTCATGTGCTGCTCATCTCTTGTGGCCTGTTGGCCTTCCTCGTCCCGGTTTCCTGGTGGACCTGTGACGTTCGTGTTCTTGGTGAAATCCTCAGGGCAATAGCCCTGTGGATTGCACCGGGAAAGTGCGGATCGGGTGTTACCAGCTGGACTTGGTGACGCCCGGGAGCTCGCCCGCGTGCGCCATCATCCGCATGCAGATGCGGCACAGCCCGAACGTGCGGAACACCGCGCGCGGACGACCGCAGCGGTTGCAGCGGGTGTAGCCGCGGACCTTGAACTTCGGCTTCTTGTTGGCCTTCTCGACCAGGGCCTTCTTGGCCATTACGCGCTCTCCTTGAACGGGAAACCGAGCGCCCGCAGCAGCGCGCGGCCCTCGTCGTCGTTGGCCGCCGTGGTGACGACGGTGATGTCCATGCCGCGCTGCCGGTCGACTCGGTCCACGTCGATCTCGTGGAACATCGACTGCTCGTTGAGTCCGAACGTGTAGTTGCCGTTGCCGTCGAACTGCTGCGCGGACAGGCCGCGGAAGTCGCGGATGCGCGGGAGGGCGACCGTCACCAGGCGGTCGAGGAACTCCCACATGCGGTCCCCGCGCAGGGTGACCTTCGCGCCGATCGGCATGCCCTCGCGCAGCTTGAACTGCGCGATTGACTTCGTGGCCTTGCGGATCTGCGGCTTCTGGCCCGTGATGGCCGTCAGGTCGCGCAGCGCGCCGTCGATCAGCTTGGAGTCCTTGGCCGCCTCACCGACGCCCATGTTGACGACGACCTTGACGACGCTGGGCACCTGCATCGGGTTGCCGTAGGAGAACTGCTCGGTCAGCGCCGGCTTGATCTCCTCGCGGTAGCGCTGCTTGAGCCGCGGCTGCGCCTTCGGCTCGGGCATCGTGCGCACGTCAGTGTCCGTCATCAGATGTCTCCGTTGCAGCGCTTGCACACGCGCACGCTGTGGGTCTTGCCGTTGGCGTCGGGCTCGCTGCGGCGGTGGCCGATGCGGCTGGCCTTGCCGCAGGCGGGGCACACGACCTGCACGTTGCTCACGTGCACCGGTGCCTCCTGCGTGATGATGCCGCCCTGCTGCGAGCCACGCGTCGACTGCGTGATCTTGGTGTGCCGCTTGATGCGGTTGGCGCCCTCGACGAGGACACGGTTGGTCTCGGGCGAGGCCTGGATGACCTTGCCCTTGAGGCCGCGGTCCTTGCCCCCGATGACGAGGACGGTGTCGCCCTTCTTCACAAACAGACCGGACATGGCTACAGCACCTCCGGTGCGAGCGAGATGATCTTCATGAAGCGCTTGTCGCGCAGCTCGCGCCCGACCGGGCCGAAGATGCGCGTGCCGCGCGGGTCGCCGCCGTCCTTGATGAGCACAGCGGCGTTCTCGTCGAAGCGGATGTAGGAGCCGTCGGGACGGCGGCGCTCCTTGACGGTGCGCACGATGACGGCCTTGACGACGTCACCCTTCTTCACACCCGCGCCCGGGAGGGCGTCCTTCACCGTGCCGACGATGATGTCGCCGATGCCGGCGTAGCGCCGCCCCGAGCCGCCGAGCACGCGGATGCAGAGGATCTCCTTGGCACCCGTGTTGTCGGCGACACGCAGTCGCGACTCCTGCTGGATCATGTCTCTACTTCGCCTTCTCGAGGATCTCGACGACGCGCCAGTGCTTGCTCGCGCTCAGCGGCCGCGTCTCCATGAGGAGCACCCGGTCGCCGACGCCGCAGGCGTTCTCCTCGTCGTGCGCCTTGAGCTTGTTGGTACGGCGCAGCGTCTTCTTGTAGAGCGGGTGCTGGACCCGGTCCTCGACAGCCACGACGACGGTCTTGTTCATCTTGTCGCTGACGACGAGGCCCTCGCGGGTCTTGCGGAACCCACGCGCCTCTTCGCCCACATCTGTGCTGGTCTCAGTCATCGCCGTTGTCTCTGCTGTAGGGCTCTCGGTCATGCCGCACCGCCCGTGCGGACGATGCCGAGCTCGCGCTCGCGCATCACGGTGTAGATGCGCGCGATGTCACGACGCACCTTCTGAAGCCTGCGGTTGTTGTCCAGCTGGCCGGTGGCCACCTGGAAGCGGAGGTTGAACAGCTCCTCCTTGGCATCGCGCAGCCGGATCACCAGGTCCTCGTCACCGAGCTCGCGGAGCTCGGTCACGACGTCAACGTTCTCGACGTCAACCATCAGTCGCCCACCTCTCGGACGATGAAGCGGCACTTCATCGGCAGCTTGTGCATGGCGCGGCGCATGGCTTCCTTCGCGAGCGGCTCGGGCGGACCGGAGAGCTCGAACAGGATGCGGCCGGGCTTGACGTTGGCCACCCACCACTCGGGCGAGCCCTTGCCGGAGCCCATGCGGGTCTCGGCCGGCTTCTTGGTCAGCGGGCGGTCCGGGTAGATGTTGATCCAGACCTTTCCGCCTCGACGGATGTGGCGGGTCATGGCGATACGGGCCGACTCGATCTGCCGGTTCGTGACGTACGCCGGCTCGAGGGCCTGGATGCCGTACTCACCGAACGCGAGCGCCGTACCGCCCTTGGCAGCGCCCGAGCGGTCCGGGTGGTGCTGCTTGCGGTGCTTGACCCTGCGGGGAATCAGCATGGTCAGGCCTCCGTCTCTGGTGTGGGCTCGGTCGCCTCGACGGGCGCGTCGGCCGGTGCGTCCTCGACGGCGGGCGCCTCGGCGACCACGGGGGTCTCCGGGGCCGGGGCCTCGACCGCAGGCGTCTCGACCGCAGGCGTCTCGACCGCAGGCGTCTCGACCGCAGGCGTCTCGACCGCAGGCGTCTCGACCGCAGGCGTCTCGACCGCAGGCGTCTCGACCGCAGGCGTCTCGACCGCAGGCGTCTCGACCGCGGCGTCTGTGGAC
>JAENVS010000016.1 GCA_016650445.1 Frankiaceae bacterium
CGCCGTCGTCCCGGCGCCGCCGGCCGCGCAGCCGCAGGCCGCCCCGCAGGCCCAGCCGCAGGCGCAGGTCAACCCGGTGACGGCGGCGGCACTGCAGCGCCAGGAGCAGCTGCAGCTCGCGCTGGCCCTGCAGGCGGGCATCGAACGGCCGGAGACAGAGACCGAGATGGCCATGGTGGGCCATCGCCGGCCCGACGAGGCAGCCGCGCTCGCGCTGCTCGCCACGGCCATGCTCGCGTCCTCTGCCTTCGGGCTGGCCCGGCTGCGGTCGCGCCCCGAGCCGCAGGTTGTCCGCAACCGCCTGCGGTGACCGGATCGCCCGGGGAGTGACCCTGGGCACGTGGCCCGCGGGCTTGTAACGCGGCGAGCGAGGGGTAGGAAGGAACCGACCCCCTCACCTCGATCGACCGGGAGCAGGCAGTGAACGCGCACGACCCTGCTCGCCCGCCGCTGCGCGCGTGGCCGGGCTCGGCGTACCCCCTCGGGGCGACGTACGACGGCAGCGGGACCAACTTCGGCCTGTTCTCCGAGGTGGCTGAGCGGGTCGAGCTGTGCCTGTTCGACGACGACGGCATCGAGACCCGCGTCGACCTCACCGAGCGCGACGCATTCGTGTGGCACGGCTACCTGCCCAACGTCGGTCCGGGTCAGCGCTACGGCTACCGCGTGCACGGTCCCTACGACCCCGACAACGGCCACCGCTGCAACCCGAGCAAGCTCCTGCTCGACCCCTACGCGAAGGCGGTCGACGGCGAGATCGACTGGGCGCAGGCGTGCTTCTCCTACAGCTGGGGCGACGAGGACTCGTTCAACGACGAGGACTCCGCGCCGCACATGAGCAAGTCGGTCGTCATCAGCCCGTTCTTCGACTGGGACAACGACCGCCACCCGCGCACGCCGTACAGCGACACGATCATCTACGAGGCGCACGTCAAGGGGCTGACCCAGACGCACCCCGCGATCCCGGAGGAGATGCGCGGCACCTACGCCGCCGTCGCGCACCCGGTGATGATCGAGCACTACAAGAAGCACGGCATCACCGCAGTCGAGCTGATGCCCGTGCACCAGTTCGTGCACGACAGCCATCTGGTCGAGCGGGGGCAACGCAACTACTGGGGCTACAACACCATCGGCTTCTTCGCGCCGCACAACGACTACGCGGCGGCCCGGGCCCCCGGGCAGCAGGTGCAGGAGTTCAAGGCGATGGTGAAGGCGCTGCATGCGGAGGGGCTCGAGGTCATCCTCGACGTCGTCTACAACCACACCGCCGAGGGCAACCAGCTCGGACCGACGCTGTCGTTCCGCGGAATCGACAACGCCAACTACTACCGCCTCGTCGACGACGGCAAGAAGCACTACTACGACACGACCGGCACCGGCAACACCCTGCTGATGCGCAGTCCCGACGTGCTGCAGCTCATCATGGACTCGCTGCGGTACTGGGTGTTGGAGATGCACGTCGACGGGTTCCGCTTCGACCTCGCGTCGTCGCTGGCCCGCCAGTTCCACGAGGTCGACCGGCTGTCGGCCTTCTTCGACCTCGTGCACCAGGATCCCGTCGTCAGCCAGGTCAAGCTCATCGCGGAGCCGTGGGACATCGGGTACGACGGCTACCACGTCGGTGGCTTCCCGCCGCTGTGGACCGAGTGGAACGGCAAGTACCGCGACACGGTCCGCGACTACTGGCGCGGTGAACCCGCGACGCTAGCCGAGTTCGCGTCGCGCCTCACCGGCTCCGCCGACCTCTACGAGGACGACGGGCGGCGCCCGTTCGCCTCCATCAACTTCGTCACCGCGCACGACGGGTTCACCCTGCACGACCTGGTCTCCTACAACGAGAAGCACAACGAGGCCAACGGCGAGGACGGCAACGACGGGGAGAGCAACAACTCGTCCTGGAACTGCGGTGTCGAGGGTGAGACGGACGACCTCGAGGTGATCGCGCTGCGCGAGCAGCAGAAGCGCAACTTCTTGACGACGCTGTTCCTGTCACAGGGGGTGCCCATGCTGCTGCACGGCGACGAGCTCGGCCGCACGCAGCACGGCAACAACAACGTCTACGCCCAGGACAGCGAGCTGTCCTGGGTCGACTGGGAGCGGGCGAGGGACTTCGAGGTCCTGTCGGAGTTCGTGGGACGGCTGGCCAAGCTGCGCCGCGAGCACCCCGTCTTCCGCCGGCGCCGGCACTTCCAGGGGCGCGTGATGAAGGGCTCGGAGATCCACGACATCGCGTGGTTCACACCGGACGGCGAGTGGATGAGCGAGGACGACTGGGAGTCCGGTTTCGCGAAGTCGGTCACCGTCTTCCTCAACGGCGAGGGCATCCGCGAGCCCGACCTGCGCGGCGAGCGGATCGTCGACGACTCGTTCTTCCTGCTGTTCAACGGACATCACGAGCCCATCGAGTTCACCCTGCCCGACCTGGGTGCCGGCGAGCGATGGGAGGTCGCGATCGACACCGCGGCGCCGATGCTCGCTGATGCCGAGAGCCGCGCCGTCAAGACGGGCGAGCCGGTGGAGGTCGACGCCCGCGCCATCCTCGTGCTGCAGCGCGTCTTCTAGCGGTGGCGCACCTGCCCGCTGCCGGCAGACCCGTGCCGGTCTCGACCTACCGGGTGCAGCTGCGCCCGGCCGGCGACGACCACCCTGGGTTCGGCTTCGACGACGCGGCCGCTGCCGTTCCGTACCTGGCCGCGCTCGGCGTGACGCACCTGTACTGCTCGCCGTACCTGCAGGCGGCTCCCGGCTCAGCACACGGCTACGACGTCGTCGATCACAGCCGGCTCAGCCGCGAGCTCGGCGGTGACGAGGCGTTCGCGCGGATGGTGGCAGCGTGCCGGGCCGCGGGACTCGGCATCGTCCTCGACGTCGTGCCCAACCACATGGCGATCAGTGAGCCGGAGTCGCAGAACGCGCAGTGGTGGTCGATCCTGCGTGACGGCCCGTCCTCGCCGTACGCCGACTGGTTCGACATCGGCTGGGGCACGCCTGACCGTCCCGGCAAAGTGATGGTGCCGGTCCTCGGCGCGCCGCTCGGCGAGGTGCTGCACGAGCTCACGATCGAGGACGACACGATCCGCTACTACGACCACGTCGTACCGATCGCGCCGGGGACACTGATGCCCAGCGACGTCGCTGCAACGCTCGACCGTCAGCACTACCGGCTGTGCCACTGGCAGGTGGCGGGCGAGGAGCTCAACTACCGGCGCTTCTTCGACGTCACGACGCTGGCGGGCGTGCGGGTCGAGGACCCGCGGGTGTTCGCCGAGACGCACGCGGTCGTGCTGCAGCAGGTGCGCGACGGGGTCGTCGACGGGCTCCGCATCGACCACCCCGACGGCCTCGCCGACCCGGCCGGCTACCTCGACCGGCTGGCCGAGCAGACGGCCGGCTCGTGGGTCGTCGTCGAGAAGATCCTCGAGCCCGGTGAGCGCCTGCCGGACGCGTGGGCCTGCGCCGGTACGACGGGGTACGACGCGCTCAACAACGTCCTCGGGCTGTTCGTCGACCCCGCCGGCGAGCAGCCGCTCACGTCCCTGTGGGAGTCGGTGACGGGCGACCGCTCGACGTACGCCGAGGTGGTGGCCCAGACGAAACTGCTGGTGCTCGACGACGTGCTGGCCGCAGAGGCAAGCCGGCTGACCGACGTCGGGATCGCGGTGTGCGCGGACGACCCCGCGCTGAGCGACACGACTCGCGTCAGCTTCCGCGCCGCGCTCGTCGCCGTCCTCGCGGCGTTCGGCGTCTACCGGGCGTACCTCCCACCCAGCGGACCGGCCGACGACGATGCCCGCGCGCACATCCAGCACGCCGTGCAGCTCGCGACGGCGTCGCACCCCGAGTCGACGACGGGGATCGAGCTCGTCGGGCGGCTGGCGCTCGCCGAGGGGCCGCGCGGCGTGGAAGCGCAGGAGTTCGTCACGCGCTTCCAGCAGACGTGCGGGCCGGTCATGGCCAAGGGAGTCGAGGACACGGCGTTCTACCGCTACCTGCGGCTGACGGCACTGAACGAGGTCGGCGGCGACCCGAGCCGGTTTGGGCTGTCGTCGGCGGATTTTCACGAGGCGTGCACGGAGATGTCGGCGCAGTGGCCGGTGTCGATGACGACGCTGTCGACGCACGACACCAAGCGGTCCGAGGACGTGCGGGCCCGGCTGGCGCTGCTGTCGCAGTGCCCGACAGCCTGGGGCGAGGCGGTCACCCGATGGTCGGCGCTGGCGGCCCGGCACCGCCGGCCGGTCGGGCCTGACGCCGCGACCGAGCAGCTGGTGTGGCAGACGCTGGTCGGCGCGTGGCCGCTCGATGCCGACCGGCTGTTGCGCTACCTGCAGAAGGCGGCCCGCGAGGCCAAGGTGCGCACGTCGTGGCTGGAGCCGGTCGACGCCTTCGAGCAGGCCGTGGCGACCTTCGCGCGGGACATACTGGCGGACGAGGCGATCACCCGCGACATCGAAGTGTTCGTGGCCGAGCTCGCCCCCGCGTGGCACGTCACGCTGCTGGCGCAGAAGCTCGTGCAGCTCACGATGCCAGGCGTCGCCGACACCTACCAGGGCACGGAGCTGGTCGACCTGTCCCTGGTCGACCCGGACAACCGGCGACCGGTCGACTTCGACCGGCGCCGCGGGCTGCTCGGGGCCGACAGACCCCGGCTCGACGACGTCGACGCCGCCAAGCTGCACGTGGTGACGCACGCGCTGCGGCTTCGGCGCGACCACCCCGACTGGTTCCTCGAGCCGGGTTCCTACGAGCCGCTCGACGCCGGCCCGCGCGCCGTCGCCTTCGCCCGCGCCGGCCGGGTTGTCACGGTCGCACCGACGCGTGCGGTCACGACGACGAAGGACGGCTGGGGCGACGACGAGGTCGCGCTCCCTGCCGGCGCCTGGCGCGACATCCTCACCGGCCGCGCGGTGACGAGCCCACGCCTGGCAGACCAGCTCTCAGACTTCCCGGTGGCGCTGCTCGTTCGCGACGACATCGCCTGATCAGATCGCCGGCGGTGCTGCTCCCCGGTCGCGCCGAACGACGTACGCAACACCTGCGCCGAGCCCGGCCACCAGCAGCAGGGCCAAGGCGACGAGGAACGGGCTGACGCCGCCGCTGTCGCCGTCCTTGTCGACCTTCGCACTGCTGCCGCCCGCAAGCTGACGGGCCGCGGTGCCCGGGGCCACCCGCTCGGACATGGCGGTGCGTGACACGGCGACCTCCTCGCCGGCGTCCACCATGGTCGTCGCCAGGCCCGGAGCAACAGGGTCCACCGACACCGAGCTCTCCTCGACCGAGACGACGGTCACGCCCGTCTTGTCGTCGAACGAGACCGAGAAGACCGTGCCACGGACACCGGCCGTGGCGGTCGGAGTCTGGATCTCGAAGTTGCAGTCGAGCACCTTCTCCTTGGGGACGGTCGCCTTGATCGCCCCGAGCTTGAGCTGCAGATCCAGGATCTTTCGGTTCTCGGCGGTCGTCAGGGTTTCCATCAGAATCTGTGTCAGCTCCCCCACCTCAAAGGAGCCTCCGTCCAAGAAGACCAAGGTCAGGCCCGAGTCGACGCCCGTGAAGACCTCCGAGTTGGCCGGCAGTCGATCGCCCTGCTTCAACGGCTGCCATTCCCCGGCACCCTCGCGGTAAGCCGCCTCACCGCTCACCCTGCTCACGGTGACGACAAGGTCGGCCAGTGGGCAGGCTGCTGACGGGGAAGCAGCCGGCGACGGGGACGAGGCGCCGTTCTGCAGGCACGGGCCTTCGAGGCACGTCCCGTTCCAGCCGCAGGCCGACCCGCACCCGCCGCTGTCGTAGTGCCACTCGCCGCTGAACGACCGTCCGCCGAACGACATCGTGAAGGTCAGGGTGCCCTTCTTCGGCGGGTTGTTGCCGGGCTGGCTCCAGGTGCCCTCGAGGACGTTGCCCGGCTTGAGCTCGCCGGTCACCGTGCCCGGGCTGAAGCCCTCGTAGCTGCCGCTCCCGCTCGCGTCGAGCGTCAGCCGCCCGAAGTCGGAGTTCCAGACGCCTTCCCAGGTGTACGCCGGTTCGTCCACCGCCTGCGCGGCCGGAACCATCCCGGCGAGGCAGCACGCCAGGACGAGAGCGACCGCGGTCACAAGCCGCGAGCGAGGCATCAGGGCGGAGTGTCGGCCTTCTGCGCCGCCGGTGCAACCGCTCAGCGCGGGACGTCGATCCGATCGATCGCTCGGCCGTCCAACGGCTCCGGGATCCGGATGACCCCGTCGTGCCGGGTCGGTCGCGCCGTCTTGTCGGCGTACATCTTCCGGTCGGCCCGCCGGACCAGCTCGTCCAACGACAACGTCGAGTCCGGCGTCCAGACCTCCGCTCCAATGCTCAGACGCAGGTCGAAGCGCGCGCCCGACCCTGCGTTGTGCACTGCCAGCGCGTCGAGGACCCGCTGACGAACAGCCCCGGGCGTGCCGTCCTCACCGAGGAGCAGCACGAACTCGTCACCGCCCAGTCGGCCGAGGACGTCGGAGGACCGCGCGCAGCTGCGCAGCACGTCAGCCGCGGCCGAGATGGCGCGGTCGCCCTCACGGTGGCCGAGGGCGTCGTTGACCTGCTTGAGCCCGTCGATGTCGACGAACAGCAGGCCGCGCCGCTCGCCACCGCGGAGGGCCCGCTCGATCTCGTGGCTGCCGACGGCGAGCCAGCCGCGCCGGTTGTAGAGCCCGGTGAGCTCGTCGGTCAGCGCCACGTCGCGCAGCGCAGCCTCGCGGCGGCGGTGCAGCATGAGCAGGGCCGTGCCGGTCGTCAGCAGCAGCAGGACGAGGGCAGACTGGGCGCGGCGAGACGCGCTGCGCAACGGGCCGAGGAAGCGATCCGAGTCCTGGATGGTGACCGACGTCCAGCCGGTTGCCCCCGCGCGGGCGTGTGACTCGGTGTACGCCGTACCGTTCTCGCGCACATCCGTGACCCCCTGGGCGCGCGCGGTGACCGCGCGCAGGATGTTGCGGTGGCGCAGCGATGTGCCGACCTCGGCACTCGTCGGGCCGGCGATGACGACCCCGACGCTGTCGAGCAGGTAGCCGCGTCGCCCATCGGGGTTCACCAAGTGCTCGACGTACTTCTGCAGCGCACTCGTACGCAGGTCAGTCAGCCCGACGAGCAGAACCGTTGCCCCCGTCGCGGTGGTCACGGGCACAGCGACCGCGCTGACCGGGTGGGGACCTGCGTGCAGAACGTCGGAGACCGGAACCGTGCCGTTCCCGCGCAGAACTGCCGCTCGGAGCGGAGCCCAACCCGGATCCGTCGGGCTCGGCAGGGCGCGACCGGGCGGCGCGTAGCTGTTCAGCGGGACGCCGCCGGCCCCGACGAGGACCGCACCGGCGCTCATCGCGCGAGAGCCCACGGCGGAGTTGCGCAACCGCGCTGCATCAGTGGTGCTCCCCACCGTGCCGGCCCAGGCCGGCGCCCCCGCCCGGGCCTGCGCCCCGACGATGTCGAGGACCTCGGCCGCGGACACCTGGACGTACTGGCCCGAGAGCCCGCCCAGGGTCATCTGGAGCGCGAGTCGATCGGCGCGGTGCGTGGCCTCCGCCTGGGCACCCACTTCCCGGCCGGCCCACAGGCCGGCCAGCCCGAGCACCAGCACGAGGGCGATCGAGACCGGCAGCACGAGGTGCCGTGTGAGCGGCTGACCACGCATGATCCTCACTGTGCTGCACTTCTCGACGGATGCAAGGCAGGACTGCAGCCGTTTCGGCGCAAATCACTCCGACGGTGACGAGACCCTGATCACGAGTGACTAGGGACCAGATGGGGAGAGCCCAAGAATGGCGACATTCAGGGTCTGGGCCCCCCACCCCGAGCGGGTCGAGCTCGAGGTGCGGTCCGAGCGTCACCCGATGACCCGCGGCCAGGCCGGCTGGTGGCACGTCGACGTCCCGGCGTCGGCCGGTGAGGACTACGCCTTCGTGCTCGACGGCGGCGACCCGCGCCCGGACCCGCGCAGCAGGTGGCAGCCGCACGGTGTCCATGGTGCCTCGCGGGTGTACGACGACACGGCCTTCGGCTGGACCGATCAGCAGTGGCGTGGCGTGCCGCTGGCGGGCAGCGTGCTCTACGAGCTCCACGTCGGCACGTTCACCGAGGAGGGGACGTTCGACGCGGCGATCGAGAGGCTCGACCACCTCGCCGAGCTCGGCGTCTCGGCGGTGGAGCTGCTGCCCTGCAACGCCTTCGCCGGGCGATGGGGTTGGGGCTACGACGGCGTCGCCTGGTACGCCGTCCACGAGCCGTACGGCGGCCCCGACGGCCTGAAGCGGTTCGTCGATGCGTGCCACGGGCGTGGCCTCGGCGTCGTGATGGACGTCGTCTACAACCACCTCGGGCCGGCCGGCAACTACCTGCCGGAGTTCGGGCCGTACCTCACCGACGCGCATACGACGCCGTGGGGACCCGCGATCAATCTCGACCAGCCGCACAGCGACGAGGTACGCCGGCACATCGTCGACAGCGCGATGATGTGGCTGGCCGACTTCCACCTCGACGGCCTCCGGCTCGACGCCGTGCACGCCTTCGTCGACGACCGGGCGATCCACCTGATGGAGGAGCTCGCCGTCGCCGTCGAGGCCCTCGGCGCCCAGCTCGGCAAGCCGCTCTGGCTGGTCGCCGAGAGCGACCTCAACAACGCCCGACTGGTGACCACCCGGCTCTCGGCCGGCTTCGGGCTCAGCGGCCAGTGGGCCGACGACGTCCACCACGCGGTGCACGCACTGCTCACCGGCGAGCGGTCGGGCTACTACGGCGACTTCGGCTCCCTGTCGACGCTGGCCAAGTCGCTGAGCGGCGTCTTCGTGCACGACGGTGCGTGGTCGTCGTTCCGGCAGCGCTCGCACGGCCGGCCGGTCGAGCCGACGACGCCGGGGCACCGCTTCGTCGTCTACCTGCAGAACCACGACCAGGTCGGCAACCGCGCCCTCGGTGACCGCATCGCGACCCAGCTGTCGGACGGGTTGCTCATGGTCGGAGCCGCACTCGTCCTGACCTCGCCGTACACGCCCATGCTCTGGATGGGCGAGGAGTGGGGCGCCCGCACGCCGTGGCCGTTCTTCGCCGACCACGAGGGCGAGCTCGGAGAGTCGGTACGTCGGGGTCGGCGCGCGGAGTTCGCCGCCCACGGCTGGGCGGAGTCCCCGAGCGATGGCGCCGACGTTCCGGACCCGCAGTCACCGGCGACGTTCGCGGCATCGAAGCTGGACTGGAAGGAGCCGCAGGACGAACGCGGTGCTCGACTGCTGGCGTGGACGCGCGACCTGATCGCGCTGCGACGCAGCCGCCTCGACCTGTCCGACGGGCGACGGGACCGCGTCGAGGTCAGCTACGACGAGTCGGCCCGGTGGCTGGTCGTGCGGCGCGGCAGCACCGCGGTCGCGTGCAACCTCAGCAGCGAGCGGCAGGCCGTCCCGCTGCCCGGCGCGCCGGGCCGCGTGCTCCTCGCGAGCGCGCACGGGTTCGTGTTCCGCGACGGTCTCGTCGAGATCGACGGCGAGTCGGCGGCTGTCCTCGAGCTCGTGATCGAGGACAGCCAGATGCCATAGCCAGTCGATTACGGAGCGTAATCGCCTTGGCCCTTGTCCAGATCGGTGATTACGGTCCATTCCGGACGACTTCGTCGATAGGCCTTGTGCGCGAGGCGGCGAGCAGGGAGTATCCGTCCGGTTACGCGTGTGACTGGAGTGGCGGGAGGTGGCTATGGGGCTTTCACTGGCAGCGGTGCCCCTTCAGGGCGACGGCCCCCGGACCCCCGCGCGCGCCGAGCTCGAGGTCAAGCGCGTCCTGGCCGGGATGTCGTCGACCCGCCTCGTCTACCAACCCGTCGTCGACCTGGCCACGGGGGCGGTCGCGGGGTACGAGGCCCTGGCCCGGTTCGGCGGCGCCGGCCTGCGGACTCCGGGTCCGTACTTCGCCGCGGCCGAGCGGACCGGGCGGAGCACCGACCTCGAGGCGCACCTGCTCGGGCAGGCCCTGGCGGTCCGCGAGTCCGTGCCGGCCGGCTGCTTCCTCGCCGTCAACCTCTCCCCCGTGCTGCTGGCCGACCCGGTCGTCACGGCACACCTGCGGGCAGCAGGCGACCTGTCTGGGCTCGTGCTCGAGCTGACCGAGCACGTGCCGGTCGACAACCTGACCGCGCTACGGCGCCGGATCGACGGTCTGCGCAGCCGCGGTGCGCTGCTCGCACTCGACGACACCGGCGCCGGCTGGTCAGGCCTGCGTCAGGTGGCAGAGCTGCACCCCGACATCGTCAAGCTCGACCGCTCACTCGTCACCGACGTCGACCGCGACGAGGTCAAGCAGGGCCTGGTCGAGCTGGTGGGGCAATTCGTCTCGCGGCTCGGCGGGCGTCTGCTCGTCGAAGGGATCGAGCGGTCCGGCGAGCTCGACGCGGTCAACCGCCTCGGCGTACCACTCGCGCAAGGCTGGCTGCTCGGACGGCCCTCGCTGCGCTGGTCCGGGCCGGCCCCCGACGTCGCCACGGCCATCGCACTGCGCAACGCGCACACCGACCCCCAGCCGCGCATCGGCAACCAGGTGGACCGCACGGCTCCCGCCGTGCCGCACGTCGCGATCATCGGTTTCCTTCCCGGCGAGCCGGCCGTCGTGGTCGTCGTCGACGACGAGAACAGACCGACCCAGCTGTGGGTGCGCAACCCCGAGAGCAGCTCGCCCAGCGGCTTCCTGCACGCGGTGATGACCGCCGAGACACGTGAGCAGGCCCACGAGGTCGTGGCGCGGGCGATGACGCGGCCACCGAGAACCCGCTTCGATCCCATCGCCTGCGTGGACCACGACGGCTTCTTCGTCGGGCTGGTGCACGTCGAGCACCTCGTCACCGCCACGGTCACCGCCGGCTGACGTCCGCCCGCTGACCGTCCGGTGGACGCGGGCCGCGCGCGATCGGTGCCGACCTACACTGACGCAACGCTCGCAAGCACCTTGAGGACCCCATGGCTTCACCTGCCCCTGCTCGCACCCGCCGTATCGCGGCTCTGATCGCTGCGGCGGCACTGACCGTCCTCGCGCTTCCTGCGCCGGCGTCGGCCGCCGACGCCTACCCCCCCACTCCTCAGGTCCCCTGCGAGGCCGGCTCCCTGCAGGAGTCGACGCAGGGCCGGGTCCCGCTGGCCGAGGTGACCAGCGGACGCGCCGCCAAGGGCTACACCTGCAACACCCGCGAGCTCGGGCACTTCGGCGTGACGGGCGGCTTCCGCGTCGAGAGCTACGTCGACAAGGCCGGGCACGTCTGCGCGTTCTACGACACGACGCTGCTGTTCCCGAAGGACACCCTGAATCAGGGTGTCGAGGGCACCGGCACGTACGTCCTGGACATGACCGACCCGGCCAAGCCGATCCACACGGACACGCTGCGCACCTCGGCGATGCAGTCGCCGCACGAGACGCTGCGCCTGCACAAGAAGCGCGGCATCCTCGCCGCCGCCCTGAGCTACCCGACCTTCAACCCCGGCTTCGTCGACGTCTACGACGTGACAGCCGACTGCCGGCACCCGGTGCTGAAGTCGACGACGCCGCTCGGCGTCCTCGGGCACGAGAGCGGGTTCAACCCCGACGGCACGATCTTCTACGTCGGCTCGCTGTACGGCCACACCCTGGCGGCGGTCGACCTGACCGACCTGCTCGCGCCGAAGCTGCTGTGGTTCAGCCCCGACTACTCGCCGCACGGCATGAGCATCAGCGATGACGGCAAGCGGATGTACATGGCCGAGGCGAGCCAGCAGTCGGGCGCGTACGACGGCCTCACGATCCTCGACGTCAGCGAGGTGGAGAAGCGCACGCTGAACCCGAGCGTGCCGGTCGTCAGCACAACCACCTGGCCCAACGTCGGGACGCCGCAGACGACCGAGCCGTTCACGCTGAACGGCCACAAGTACCTGATGGAGACTGACGAGTACGGCAGCGGCTCCCACGTCGGCGCCGCCCGCATCATCGACATCGCCGACGAGAAGAAGCCGGTCGTCATCTCCAACATGCGCCTGCAGGTCAACCAGGAGAAGAACCAGAACGACCCATCGCAGGCGGCCGACCCGGGCGCCAGCGAGCAGTTCCAGGGCTACGAGGCCCACTACTGCACGCTGGCCACCCGGGTGAACCCCACGAAGGTCGCGTGCACGTTCATCGTGTCCGGCTTCCGCGTGTTCGACATCGCGGACCCGGCGAAGCCGCAGGAGATCGCCTACTTCAACGGCAAGGTCCTCCCGTCCGACAACCCGCTGCACCAGGGCGCGTTTGCCATGGCCGCCCCCGCGTTCTCTCCGCGGGCCGACGAGTACTGGTACTCCGACGGCAACCTTGGCTTCTACGCCGTCAAGCTGACCGCGGCGGCCAAGCGCATGACGGTCGTGCCGGGTGCACCCGCGACCCCACCCCGTGCGCGTCCGGCCGCACCCGCAGCGGGACCGGGTGCCGCTCCCGGGCAGCTGCCGGCCACCGGGTTGCCGGTCCTGCTGCCACTGGCCGCCGTACTCGCCTTGACGGGTTTGGCTGTCGTACGCCGTCGTCGCACGGCCGGCTAGTCAGGACGCAGATTCAGACGCCGAAGGCCTTCTCCAGCTCGGCGAGCCCCTCCTCGAGCGCGGGCAGCAGCCGCTGCAGGTGCGGCAGCGACCGACGGCAGCCCACCAGGCCGAACTCCATGTC
Organism: Frankiaceae bacterium; assembly: GCA_016650445.1. Classification (GTDB taxonomy): domain Bacteria; phylum Actinomycetota; class Actinomycetes; order Mycobacteriales; family SCTD01; genus RYN-124. The sequence continues at coordinate 12,658 of JAENVS010000016.1, forward strand.
GCCGGCGTAGCTCGTCACGGTGATGTTAAGCGCCTGACCGTTGGTCGGGATCGACAGCGGATACATCCCGTCGAGCCGCGCGCCGTTCCAGTAGAGCGGCTTCTTCGGACCGGGAACGTTCGAGATGACGAGGTTGTACGGCGGTGGCAGGGCCGACTGCAGCGACGGTGCGAACCCGAGCGCCAGCGGACTCATGACCGCTGCGCTCAGTGCTGTCACCTGCAGCTGGTTCAGGCCGCGCAGCGCGGCCTTCGCGGCCTGCATCGACGCATGGATCGCCCGCAGCCGCTCCTCGGGGTCCGCCAGATCGGTCCCGAGGTTGCACAGGATCGTGCCAACCGCGTTGCCGCTGTCCTCGTCGCCCTCCTCCTTCAACGACACCGGCGTCATCGCGACGAGCGGTGCGTCGGGGAGCGCGTCCAGCTCGAGCAGGTAGCTCCGCAGGGCGGAGGCGCACATCGCCAGCACCACGTCGTTGACCGTCGCGTCGGCGGCGCGCCCCACCGCGCGGATCCGGTCCATCGGCCAGGCCTGTGCGGCGAACCGACGGCTGCCGGTGATCGGCACGTTGAGGACGCTGCGCGGTGCCTGCATCGGCAGCACGACCGCCTGCTCCCGCAGGCCCTGCTCGGCGAGCTTGAGCACCCGCGGCGTCAGCGTCGCGAGGTCCCAGGCGGCCTGTCCCGCCTGCAGCGGGAGCGACAGCAGCCCGCCGCCCTCGGAGTTGCTGCGCGGTCCACGGGGTCGCTCCTCGAAGGGCATCCGCACGTCGCGCGAGTCGGGGTCCTCCGAGAGCGTCCGCTCGAGCAGGCGGAGCCCAGAGACGCCGTCCATCAGGGCGTGGTGCAGCTTCGTGTAGACCGCGAACCGACCGTCGGCGAGACCCTCGATGAGGTGCGCCTCCCACAGCGGGCGATGCCGGTCGAGCAGCGTGCCGTGCAGCCGCGACACCAGCGCGAGCAGCTCGCGGATCCGGCCGGGCGGCGGCAGCGCCGAGTGCCGGATGTGGTGCTCGAGGTCGATGTCGTCGTCATCGACCCAGGTCCACTGGCCCAGCGTGGTCAGCGAGCGGTGCGGCCGGCGTCGGAACTCCCGGGCGATGTCCGTCGACCGCAGCGAGTCGACGTACAGCTGGGTCAGGTAGTCGGGCCCGGACCCCTCGGGCGGGGTGAACAGCTGCAGGCTGCCGACGTGCATCGGCTGCTCGCGCGACTCCGGCACGAGGAACATCGCGTCCGGCAACGGCATCAGCGCCACGTCAGCCCACTCCCTCGGTCGTTGCCTCTTGCACTGTCAGTCCCGACAACCTGTCACTCCCCGACAACGACGACCGCGAACCCGTCGTGGCCCTTGCGTCCCACCATCTGGATGGCCGTCCCCCGCAGTCGCGGGTCGTGCGCGACGATCTCGGCGAAGCCGCGGATGCCCTCGACGTTGGCATCGGACGACGCCGGGTCGGCCACCGCTCCCTGCCTGACGACGTTGTCGACGACGATGACGGTGCCCGGATGCGACAGCCGCACCGCTTCGGTGAAGTACGTCGGCGTACTCGGCTTGTCGGCGTCGATGAAGACGAAGTCGAACCGCTCGGTCAGGCCGCGCAGGGTGTCCGCCGCCGGCCCGACCGCCACCTCAACGACGTCGGCGAGCCCGGCCGCGTCGAGACTGGCGCGCGCCACCTCCGCGTGGTGCGGGTCGAGCTCCAGCGTGAGCACGCGGCCGTCGTCGGCAACCCCGCGGGCCAGCCAGATCGTGCTGTAGCCGCCGAGTGTGCCGACCTCGAGCACGGAGCGGGCTCCGGACATCCGGACGAGCAGCTCGAGCAGGCGGCCCTGCGCGGCCGACACCTGGATCTCCGGCAGCCCGCCGGCGGCCTGCGCGGTGAGGGCCCCCTCCAGCGCGCTGTCCTCGGGGACGAAGCGGCCCTCGATCCACTCGTCGACGCGGTTCCAGAGGTCCTGCGGGTCGGCCATGCTCGCGACGCTAGCCGCACCCGATCAGACCATCCAGCGCCGGCCTCCCGAGCGCATGGCTGGCCCTAGCGCAGGAACCACGCGCCGAAGTCGGCGCCGACATGCGCGACCGCGGGCGCTGCCGCCGTACCTGTCGTCCTTCGAAGCTCGCCGAGGACCAGGCCGACGACGACATCCAGGGGAACCACGTGCCAGCCGTAGAGCGGCACGTGCAGCCCGGCGAACGCGACCGCGCCGACGACGATCGCCGCGCGCTCGTCGAACGCATCGCGGAGCGCGTCGTAGAGCGTGCCGCGCAGGAAGACCTCCTCGGCCGCCGCGACGACAGCGACGACGACCGCCCACGACGCGAAGCCGCCGGCGTCGTGCAGCGGCGACCCGAGCCGGAGCAGGGCGACCGGCGCGCAGAGGACGACGACACCCGCGAGACCGGCGAGGCACGCGCGGGCGGAGACAGGCACCCGCGTGCGCGCCGCGACGGCCATGGCGAGCAACAACGCGGCGAAGACGAGACCACCACCGGGCGATCGCGCGGGCCCTGGTCCGGCGACGGCGAGCCGCACGCCGACCGCCATCGCGAACCCGACGAGCAGCAACCCACTGGCTTGACGTCCGGGTATGCGGGCGCCAGGTCGCCCCCAGACCCGGACGCAACGTGAGGTCGCGGACGTCGTGACGGTCATGAGGGCGGCTGTTGCTGTTGCTGCTCGGCAGCGCGGCGGGACAGGACGCGGACGCCGACAAGCACCAGGACCATGAGAACGGTGGTGGCGCCGATCACGGCGTACAAGGGGCCCCTGCTGCTTGACGGCGTCGGGGCCTGCACGTCGCGCTGCACGAGGACGTACTCGCCGACGCCGGGTGCCGACGCGTTGAAGTTGTCGCGGCCGACGCGGCGGGTCTTCAGCTCGCGCCACGACTCGGTGGGCGTGGCGCGGTACTCGATGACCGGCAGCGTCGGCGCGATCGTCACCGCGCGCATCGTGATCGCCGGCGGCTGCGCGGCCGTCACGATCGTCACCGGGCCGGCAGCGCTGGTCAGCGAGAGGCGGTAGACGTTGGAGTCGAGGGTCCCGTCCGGCAGCGGCGGCGTCGGCGGCACCGGCTCTGCCCGCAACACGATCGGGGCCGTGCCGGCCGCCGCGAACGCATGGGGTGGCGCGTAGACCGAGATCTGCGGACCGGCCTCCTTGCTGTTCACGATCAGGCCGCCGGTGTTGGAGCCACCCGCGACCTTCAGCTCGACCTCGCCGACCGTCGCCGCCGGGATCGACGTCGAGCGAGCGGGGACGAAGCGGTACGGCTCGTCGGGGAACCCGATGCCGTCGTACAGCGGGACCGGTTGCGGGGTGACCAACCAGGCGACCGCGAGCAGGCCGGCTAGGACGAGCCAGCGGGACGCCCCGCGGGCGCGCGTCGATGTCGGCACCGGCACAGTCTCGCCGACCCGGCGGGCACACGTTCCGGCCGGTTTGCGCCAGGCGTCAGCGGGCGTCGTCCTGATCGCGAGGGAGCTCCTCCGCGACCTGCTGGACGACCTCCCGGGCGCCGTGCAGCTCCGCCCGCACGCGCTGCGCCCGCTCGCTCGCGCTGCTCGCCCCAGCCGCGGTCATGTCGTCCGCCAGCGCCGCGAGCAGCGCGTCGGCAACGCGCAGCCGCCTGTTGAGGTCTTCGATCAGCTCGGTGGCACGCGGCATGCGCTGGTGCTCCTCAGGGGGATCAGGCCCGGCACGACAAGATCATCATGCCGCTACGCCCGGACGTCTCTGGTCCGTCTGGGCTCGCCCATCCGCGCCCCGCTCGTCGCACTAGGGTCGAGCGCATGACCACGACCGGCACCGGCGCCGATCCTGCTGTTGTCGGGCCGTACCTCGCCGATGTCCTCGGCGACGACGCCTGGCGCACGCCGACCGTGTCCCTGATCGCGGGCGGGAAGTCCAACCTGACGTACCGCGTCTCGTCGGCCGCGGGCGACGTCATCCTGCGCCGCCCGCCCCTAGGGCACGTGCTCCCGACCGCGCACGACATGAAGCGCGAGTACACCGCGATGGCGGCGCTGGAGCAGACCGACGTACCCGTCCCGAAGATGCTGCACCTGTGCCTGGACCCCGAGCTGCTGGGCCAGCCGTTCTACGTGATGGAGGCCGTCGACGGGTACGTCTGCCGCGACACCCTGCCGCCGGGCTACGCCGACGGGCCGGAGCAGCGCCGCGCGATCGGCGAGGGGCTGATTCGCGTGCTCGGCGACCTGCACAACGTCGACCCTAAGGACGTCGGGCTCGGGGACTTCGGCCGGCCGGACGGCTACCTCGCCCGGCAGGTGGCCCGGTGGACGAAGCAGTGGGACGCGACCCGGCTCGCGGGCCTGGAGTCGATCGACGCCCTCGCGGCCGACCTCGCCGCGAGCGTCCCCGTCAGCCAGCGGGCGACGATCGTGCACGGCGACTACCGGCTCGACAACACCATGCTCGACCCCACGACACCGGGCCGCATCGCCGCCGTACTCGACTGGGAGATGTGCACCCTCGGCGACCCGCTGGCCGACCTCGGCATCCTGCTCGTCTACTGGCAGCAGGCCGGCGACGCCAGCGAGCGCGACCTCGGCTTCGTGGTGGCGTCGGCGACGGTCCTGGAGGGCTTCCCGAACCGCGCGGAGGTGGCCGCGCTCTACGCCGAGCGCAGCGGCCTCGACCTCAGCGAGCTGCACTGGTACGTGTCGTTCGCCTTCTGGAAGCTCGCCGTCGTCTGCGCCGGCATCGTCGCGCGGGTCCGTTTCGGCGCCATGGTCGGCGAGGGCTTCGATGGCATCGAGGAGCGCATTCCGCCGCTCGTCGAGCTCGGACGCGTGACGCTCGACGAGCGCCGGCTGCGCTGAGTGCCCGACGTCGCCGCCGGCATCTACCGGCACTACAAGGCCGAGCGCTACTACCTCGTCCTCGGCCTCGGTCACGACGCCAACGACGACGCGCGGACCGTCGTCATCTACGTCCCGCTGTACGTCGACGCGGCCGAGCCCGGACCACGCCTCGCCGTGCGCACCCTCGAGGACTTCGTCGCCTGGGTGGATCCGTCCACACGGCAGACCGTCGACGAGGGAACGCCTGGCGCCGTACGTCGTTTCACCTACGTACCTGACGCTGTAACTCACAAGCCGTAACTCACAAGACGTGACTGGAGACGCATGACCGACTGGGACCCCAACCGCTTCCGCGCACTGGGCTTCTTCCCGGCCGACCACGCCGCGGCGGAGTCGGGGAAGGTGTACGCCAACGGTGCGTACTGGGGGACGCTGCACTTCCCGGCGTTCCCGGCCGTGCTGCCCACGATGGCGCTCGTTGCCGTCGTGCAGCAGCCGTTCTCGGCGGCGCACGTCGACCACGAGTTCGCGATCGCGCTCGAGGACGCCGACGGCAAGGAGCAGGGCTTGGACGTCCGTGGCTCGTTCCGGGCCGCCCCTGGTCTGGAGAGCAGGTACGGCGAGCCCAACGTCATCCCGATCACCGTCCCGATCAACGGACTGCCCTTCGACGCGCCCGGCGACTTCGCGTTCGTGCTGCGCGTCGACGGCAACGAGCTCGCCCGCTACCCGATCCGGGTCATCCAGAGCGCCGGCTGAGCCGGCTTACCCGGCTGAGCCGAGGGAACGTCGGCGCCGCGCGACCACCGCGAGAGCGATGACACCGGCGGCGATCAGCGGCAGGAGGGCTGTCACGGCGGCCTCCGGGACGACCGTGTCGGGGCCGTCGGTGAACGTGAACGGCGGCGTCGCGTCGGCCTGCTTCGCCGTCGCGTTGGGCTCGAACACCGGCGAGCCCTGCAGCGAGGTGCCGGTGACGCTGAACAGCTGGGTGACGTTGTCGGCGCCACCGAGACCGGCCTGCGACTTCGGAATGGTCCACGTGATCCTGCCGGTCGCCGGGTCGAACGAACCGCCCGTCGGCATCACGGGCGCCGTCGGCGACGGGATGTACTCGATGAAGCGCGCGTTGCCCGCGGTGTTCGGGTAGAACGCCGGGCTGCCGCCGTAGAACGTGCTGCCCGCGGCAACACCCTGCGTCTGCATGCCGACGAAGTGGATCTCGCCCTGCGCCCCGTTGACGGTGTTCTTGTTGCCCGACCACCAGGACACGACGTAGAACGCTGACGGCCCGACGGTGGGGTCGACAGCGTTGGCGAGACTGCCGTCAGCGATCTGCGCGGTGATGACGACGTTGTCGCCTGACGGCGTCATCGTCACGTTCTTCAGGTCGAGTGCCGCGTTGTTGGGCCCGGGCCCGGCGGCGGAGTGCGCCGGCGTCAGGGCATCCCCCGTCGTGTCGTCCGCGGCGTTGCCCACCTGTCCGAGTGCGAGCTCCCGCGGACCGGGCGTCACCATCCCGGTGCCGTTGCCGGCGGACGTGTAGAGCGACGGCCCGGACAGCTGACGCGCGAAGGCGTTGACCGAGCTGCCGGTCAGGGCGCCGATCTGGTTGGCCGTGTCGTTCCAGATGACGATGGCGGCACCCTGTGGATCGACGTCGACCTGGAAGAAGTCCGACAGGTTGCGGTCCTGCGCCGAACCGGCCGTGCAGCCGAGCCCGGCGAGGCAGATCGGGTTGACGTGGTTGGTGTGCTCGCTGACCTTCGTCGTCTGCACGGTGGCGGCGGGGTTGAACGCGCCGTTGTCGTCGAGCAGGTCGATGCTCTGCGACAGGTAGACGTTCCAGGGCCCCTTGTTGCTCTGCGTGCTGCCTGCCGTCGTGGAGCCGTAGAAGACCACGTCGACGCGGCCGGGGTCGCCCGCCACGATCCAGGGGAAGTTGGCGTTCCTGACGTCCGGCGGGCTGACGCGCACCGGCGGCGAGAACGTCAGACCCTTGTCGGTCGACACCGCGACGTACGTGACGATGTCGGTGCTGCCGGCCGCCCGCGGCTCGGACCAGGCGACGTACGGGTTGCCGGCGCTGTCGAGATCCGACCCGATGAACAGCTGCCTGGTCGTGCCGAACGGCGCGTTGCGCACGCGTCGCGCGGTCAGCGTGCGCCCACCGTCGGTGGACCGGACCAGGTCGACGGCGTTGCCGTTCTCGCTGGTGAAGTACAGGTAGCCGTTGGCAGGGTCGACGTGCAGCGCACCGAGCGCACCGGCACTGAAGTCACCGTCGTTGAGGGTCGTCCAGGTCGTCCCCCAGTCGAGCGACTCGCGGACGATGGTGGCGCCGATGGCTCCCGCGTCGTTGTAGATCAGGTAGAGGTGGTCCCGGCCCTGCGGGTCGCGGTAGTGCGCCCCCCACTGCCGGTCCGTGCCCGGAAGGTGACCGGCCAGCGGGTTGGTCGTGCCGGTCTCGAACGAGGCGCCGGAGTCGTACGACGTGCCGACCCCGATGTCCGCGAGGCTCTCCAGGTCGTAGAAGCTCACCGTGTAGCCCGGCTTGCCCGGCAGCTTGGGCCCGATGACGATCTCTGAGTCACCGCCGCCGTACCCGTCGTTGGGACGCTGCGCCGGAACGGCGTTGGGGAGCTTCTGGATCAGGTCCCACTGCGCGCCCTTGTCCTCGGACTTCCACAGCAGCGAGACCCCGTTGGAGAACCCGAGGATGGACGACTCGTACAGGCCGCCGTCCGGGTCCGACTTGATGATCGGCTCCCCGCCGAGCCGTTGCGGGTCGACGATCACTGTGTGGCTGAACCCGATCGGCGGGTCGCCCGCGTGCGACGGGGTGGCGGCGCCCACCGAGAGCAGGGCCATGGAGACGGCGGCCGGGAACGCGAAACGACGACGATGCATTGCTGGGTGTCCCTTAGCTGGGTGTGCGTCCACGCGGCCAACGGGGCACATCCGATGGTCAGCGCCCCCCACGCCTGACATTCACGACATTTCTCGCTACGGAAGCCCGCGTCAAGGGAGGTACGCGGCCACCCTACGGTCCGCACACGCGACCTGTGATCGCCGCACTAGAGGCCTGATTCGTCGGCATCAGACCGCGTCAAGTCTTTCGTCCCTGTTGTCGACGACGGCCGCCGTCGATACCAGGAGCGACGAGGAGAGGAAGACCATGATGTCCACCTGCGCGGCGAGCGCTGAGCTCCGAAACGAGGAGCGGCTGGCGCGGCTCACCATCCAGATGGCGTACAACGTCAGGCTCGAGCACGCGGTCGCCGCGCACCGCACGATCAACCGCATGAGCTCCGCACTCGGGGTCATGGCCTCGGTGGTGGCGGTTTACGACCTGTCGTTGCTCGCGATGCAATGACCGCCGCTGGCGCTGAGTGATCGCGGCATTACCCGCTGTCCACATCGACATTCCCCATGAAACCGGACAATCTGGCCGAAGAGAGCGACGAGAAGCATTTGGCCGGCCGGAGGTCGGGAAGACCGTCACTGCACGGCACTGCGCCGTTGCGAAGGGGCTCTCATGACAACGCGAGACGAAAGTGTTCCTGAGCACGTCGCAACGTCCAGTCTGTCCGCAGTACAGACAGCGGCCATCACGGCGGCCGAGGCGATCGCCGCGGCGGCCGCGGTAGACGTCGCCGCTGAGGCCGCGGCCACGGCACTCGCGGCCGTGCACGTCGCTGCTGCCGCCGCCGTGAAGGCGGCCGCGAGGGCAAGCTACGTGGCCGCGCAAGCGGCCGTTGCCGCCATCGCGGCCGATGAGGACGACGGCGACGCCCCTGTGGGCGACGACGACGCTGCCCGGGCGGCCGCGAAGGTTGCCGCGACCGTCGTCGCGGTCGCCAACGCCGCAGCGACAGCGGTGATCAAGGCTGCCACCTTGATCGGCGACCAGCTCGCGAGGGACGTCGCGGCAGCGGCGACCGCAGTCGCCCAGGCCACCTCCTCCGAGATCGATCTGGTCGAGGAAGAACTGCTGGCTGCCGCTGATGTTCGTCTGCCGGATGGCCTGCTCGCAGGGATTGTCGCCGGACAGCTGCGCCTGCACTACCAGCCGATCGTCTCACTCATCACTGGTGCGGTTGTGGGCGTCGAAGCCCTTGTCCGCTGGCAACACCCAGAGCAGGGCCTGCTTGGTGCGGGCGCGTTCATCGACGCGGCGGAATCCTCCGGCGTGGTCGTCCCCCTGGGCGAGTGGGTGGTCAATGAGGCATGCAGGTCGGCAGTTCGGTTGCGGTCGCGCGACGCGGTTGCACCCATCGTCGCGGTGAATCTCTCGGCGCGGCAGCTGTCCGATGGATCGATCGTCGACACGGTCCGCGACGCCTTGGGACGGCACGGCTGCGAGGCGCAATGGCTCTCCGTCGAGATCACCGAGACGGCCCAGGTGAAGGATATGGCGGCCGCCGTCGCGTCGCTGACCGAGCTGAAGCGACTCGGGATCCGACTGGCGATCGACGACTTCGGGACGGGCTATTCAACGCTGCAGTACCTCACGACGCTGCCCGCCGATGTGCTCAAGCTCGACCGGTCCTTCATCGCTGCGCTTGGACGCGAACCCGGCGACACAGCTCTGGTCGCGTCGGTGATCAGTCTGGCTCGAAACGTCGGTGTCGAGTGCGTCGCGGAGGGAATTGAGACTGCCGCGCAACTCGAGGTCTTGCAACAGCTCGGATGCGAGTTCGGGCAGGGCTATTTCTTCTCCCGGCCGATTGACGAGACGACGCTGATCGAGTGGCTGGACAAGAGGGTCCCGATCGGTACGAGATCCGACCGTCCGCATCCAACCCTCAGCCCGGAGACAGGGCGCATCCTCGCGATGTGCCAGAACGGCACGAGCGCGCACACCGTGGCAGCGGCGTTGAATGCCGACAACAGCCTGACGACCCTCGGCCGCCGCTGGTCGGCGGCTGCTGTCGAAGCCGTCGTGCGGATGGCGGCGTCGCACGCCGGGCCTGCTCGGGTCGAGCTGCCGGCCATGCCTGGTGCCGATGGACCATGCACGTAGTAGGCATCGTGGCCGAGCGTCTTGCCGGTCTGCTGCGATCCGCCACCGACGTGGTTGCTTGACGTCGTTTCGCACCGCGCGGCTCCAGCGGGCCGCCGGCGACGTCGAGTCCTGTGCTGTACACGAAACGGCAAACCCGACCGTAAGGCGGGGACGCAAAGCCACGGGGCCACGAGGCCAGCCGGGTTACCGAAACACAAGCCGGAAGCTATCCCATGCTGCTCAACAGAAAGCTCCTCGGTGCGGTTGTCCTCGTCGGCGTCGTCGCCGCAACGGGTTCGGCATTCACCGCCACCGGCGTGACGAACAACGCGGGCGCCAGCCAGTTCATCGGCGGCACCATCAGCCAGAGCGTCAAGGGGGCCACGCTGTCCAGCGTGGCCTACTCGTTCGGAGATGCACCGGCCAACACCGCTGTGCACTCAGTGGCGCTGACCTTCGCCGATGCCAACAGTGATGGGATCACTCCCAGCGTCGTTTTCACTGGTGGGAACGCGGTCGCCTTCACCTGCGACGTGATCGCGGTCACGACGCACCTGTCGACATGCACGACGGCCGGCGTTGACCGCATCGGCGTCACCAGCCTCGCCATCACCGTCGGCTCCTAGCCAAGCGCGGGGCGATCCGGCTTCCGGCCGGCCGTCCCGCGCATCACGCTGACAACGGTCGAGGTGATCGTGCGTCGTTCCCTGTCCTTCGTCATGGCCCTGCTCGTGCTGTTGACCCTCGCCGGCACCGCCCTCGCCGTCACCGGACGCATCGCCCTCGTCGAGACGCACGGGGTCAGCATGCAGCCGTCCTACGTCAAGGGCGACCTCGCGCTCGTCACCCGACGGACCAGCTATCAGCGCGGAGACGTCGCGGCGTACCGGCCCCAGCAAGACGGGCTGGTCGTGCTGCACCGGATCGTCGGCGGGAACGGAACCGGGTTCACGTTCAAGGGCGACAACAACACCCACCTCGACGCTCACCATCCGACCGCAGACGCGCTGATCGGCAAGGTAGTCCTCCATGTTCCGCAAGGCGGTGTCTGGCTGCATCGCGTCACCGGCCCGATTCCGTTGACCGCCTTCCTGCTCATCCTGCTCACCGGCGGGCGCCAGTCGCTGCGCACCCATAGACATCGAAGGAGGCGCAACGTGTCACGCCACGTGAACGCCGGCCGCACCGGCACGTCCATCACCGCGCTCTCGCCGGCCCTGCAGGCCACCGCGCTCGGTTCTTCCGTGATCGCACTCATCGGCGCCGTACTAGCCGTCGCGGCGTGGAGCAGCCCCACGACTCAGCCAGTGACTGTCACGCGGAGCGTCGTCCACACGATGGCCTTCAGCTACTCCACCCCGGTGCCTCGCAGCCCTGCGTATGACGGAACGACTGCCTCATCGCCCAGTCCGATCTTTCGCAGGCTCGCCGACAGCGTGAACCTGCGAGTCTCTTACCGGGGAGGGCCCGGGCGCATCGCCGTCGTCGCCGATCTCGCCACCGCCAGCGGCTGGAGGTCCACCGTTCCCCTGTCCCACCCTGCAGCCTTCGACGGGAACAAGTACGTCACCAACGTGCGGCTCGAGCTCTCGCCTCTTGCACGCCGGGCTGCGGCCGCCGCTGCCGCAACGGGACTTCCCGACGGGCCGATCACCATCGTGGTCCGGGCTGTAGTGACCTCACCCGGCGGCGATGTGTTCGCGCCAGCCGTCGCGTTGATGCTGTCTCCGCTTCAGCTGTCCCTGGTCAGCGACGCCAGCTCGTTGATCGTCACGAAGACCATCAACCGACCGGGCGCAAGCTTGCAGGCGCGGACGATCGGGATCGGCGGCCATGAGCTCCCTGCCTCATCGACCCGGCCTCTGTCGCTCGCTCTCATCCTCCTCGGGCTCGCCGGAACCTCGGCCGTCCTGATGCAGGCGCGGCGACACGGAACCGATGAAGGCGGCAGGATTCGACGTGGGCACGGACGGCTGCTGCTGCGTGTCCATCCCATCGCGTCGCGGGCGGGCTCACGCGATATCGACGTGGCGGAGTTCGCCACCATGGTCAGACTCGCCGAGCGGTACGGGCTGCTGATCCTGCACTGGAGCCGGAGCGGCGTCGAGACGTTCATCATTCAGGACGAGAGCACGACCTACCGATACCGAACCGGAACGCCGGCCAGCCATGTCGACACCACTCCAGCTCTGGCCCACGGGTAGCGGCGCCGACTCCGTGGGCTCGTGCGTAAAGATGGCCGGATGGATCTGCCCGTCATGCCGCCCGTCCAGCCGATGCTCGCGAAATCGGTGCCCCAGGTGCCGGAAGGACCTGGCTTCCTCTACGAGCCGAAGTGGGACGGTTTTCGCTGCATCGTCTTTCGCGACGGCGACGAGGTGGAGCTCGGCAGTCGCCACGAGAAGCCGCTCACCCGCTACTTCCCCGAGGTCGTCGACGCGGTGAAGGCGCAGCTGCCGGAGCGATGCGTCGTCGACGGCGAGATCGTCATCGCCGCGGGTCAGGGCCTGGACTTCGAGGCGCTGCTGCAACGCATCCACCCGGCCGCGTCGCGGGTGAAGATGCTGGCGGAGACCACGCCCGCGTCGTACATCGCCTTCGACCTGCTCGCCCTCGGCGACGACTCGCTGATGGACCAACCTCAGTCGGTACGGCGGGAGCGCCTCGAGGCCGCGTTGTCGTCCGCCAGGCCGCCGGTCCACCTCACACCGGTCACCGACGACGCTTCCCTCGCCCGCGACTGGTTCACGCTGTTCGAAGGGGCCGGCCTCGACGGCGTCGTCGCGAAGCCGATGAACATCCCCTACTCCCCCGACAAGCGCGTCATGCTCAAGATCAAGCACGCGCGCACCGCGGACTGCGTCGTCGGCGGCTACCGCCTCCACAAGAGCGGCCCCGTCGTCGGTTCGCTCGTCCTCGGCTTGTACGACGACGGCGGCGCCCTGCAGCACGTCGGCGTCGCGGCGTCGTTCCCGATGAAGCGCCGCGCGGAGCTGATCGATGAGCTCGCGCCGTACCTGCTGCCCGACGGTGGCGACCACCCGTGGCTCGGCGAGGCGATGTCGGAACGCGCGCCGACCTCCTCGGCCGGATCGCGCTGGAACCAGGGCAAGGACATGAGCTTCGTCCCACTCCGGCCCGAGCTCGTCGTCGAGGTCGCCTACGACCACATGGAGGGGGCGCGCTTCCGGCACACCGCGCAGTTCCGTCACTTCCGGCCGGACCGCGACCCGCGCTCGTGCACGTACGCGCAGCTCGAACGCCCTGTGCTCTTCGACCTCGGCACCGTCCTCGGCGCCTGACTCGGCCCCGCCCGGCCGCTCGACACCCGAGGTCTTGCCGCCCACCGGCGCCTGGAGGAGAGTGCGTCGCGGATCTCGCACCTGAGGAGGCGCAGATGGCAATTGGCGTGCAGCTCGACTTCGACGCAGCGACGCTGGACCAGTACGACGAGGTCATCAAGAAGATGGGCTTCGAATCCGGCGGGAAGGGCGGACCAGGGGGCCTGCCGGCTGATCCCGGCTAGGGACTGCTCGGCCCGTCACGCGGCACGGTCGGTGACCCAGCCGTGGGCGTTGAGGCGCCGGCCGTCCTTCAGGCGGATGGTCTTGTCGCCTTCGCGCAGGTCGTGGTGGGTGCACTCGCAGAACAGGACCGTGTCGTCGAGCGATGTCGTGCCGCAGATCGCGTAGGGGGTCGCGTGATGCGGAATGAGCCGATGCCCGGTCTGGTCGCCCTTGTGGCAGCCGGCTGCTTGGCAGATGCCGCCGGTCTCGATGTCTTTGATGCGCCGCTCATGCGGCTTGATAGTTCGTGCGGTGTGGCTGGATTCGATGACCCGGTGACCGAGCGATAACACGAAGCGGGTGATGGTGCTGTTGCACAGCGTCCGACGGACCAGTCCGGCCGGCCAGATCGCGCCCGATGTGGCTCGGCCGGGGAGCGCCCCGGGCTGATCGTGCAGGGCCGGCTCGCTGATCGTGATCCCCACGTGCGGGACGTGCTTGCCGCGAGAACCGAGCGCACCGCTGTCGAGCAGCCGCCGCAGCGCGAGCTTGAGCCCGTCGTGGCGGCGCTGGCGATGGCTGCGCACTTCGACGCACCCGTCGAGGTAGGGGTCGAGCCCTTCAGCGCGAAGTCGGGCGTCAGTGGCGGTGTCGAACGAGTTGTCGGGATCGGTCTCCTTGGCTGCCGTCATCGCGGTGTGCAGCAGCTCACCGCACTCGAGGTCGAGATCGCCGTCGATCGACCAGCCGGTGCCATCGTCCTTGCGGCGCAGGTCGACGCCCCGGTTGCGATGCCCGTCGTCGGCCTTGGCCGCGAGCAGGTTGGGCAGCAGCGCGCCCGCGAGCTCTTCCAGGCAGGCTTTGAGATGGGCCGGTTCGAGGCAGCGGGCCAGGACGAGGAACGCCGCTTCCAGCCGGCGGAGCTCGGGCAGCGGCTGGCCGGCGATGTCGGTCAGCTCAGCGACCAGCCGCAGCAGGGCGGGATCGTCATCGGCCAGGCCGCCGCGGGACCGTGCGACCTGCGACCTGATTCCATCGACGATGACGGCCGGCAGCCAGCGGGTAGCGCTCAAGCCGGCGGGCGAGCGCGACGTCGGAGCGCGGCATCGACGTCTGCTGCTCAGCGACCCATGCCGCGGTCGACGGGGAGTCATCGAGCGCGTGCAACTGGCGGGTGTCGACATCAGCGACCCGCGTCAATGCGAGCGACCGGAGCCGGTCGAGCTGCACCAGCAGCACCTGCGTCTCCAGCAGCGCCTGCGGACCCGCGATGTCAGCCGGCGACTGCGCGCTCATCGCATCCAGGCCCGCGACGATCATCGCCAGCGCGGGCTGCAACGACGCGTCGAGCGCGGGCAGATCAGCCGCCGCATCCGGATCGCCGCACATCCGCCCACCCCTCCCTGTCGTCGTCATCGAACGCGTGATCGATCTCGAATCTAGATCGGTTTTGCCGGGTGCGCGAGCCTGAAATCCCTTATACACAAGGGACTTTTGTTATCCACAGACCTCGCCGCGGGTCCTTGACAGCCGGCCGACATGATCGGCGTGCGCAACCCCAGCAGGGCACGCGAGCGTGCCCTGCTGGGGTTGCACGGTGATCACCGGGGCACGGTTCAGCACCCCTCCAACTAACCTCGCGCCATGACAGACGACTGGCGGTTCGACGGGCTGCGGGCGATGTTCATCAACGGCACGCTGAAGCCCTCCCCCGAGCCGAGCCACACCGACGGGCTGATCGAGGCGAGCGCCAACCTGATGCGCAAGCACGGCGTCCAGGTCGAGACAGTCAGAGCCGTCGACCACGACATCGCCACCGGTGTCTGGCCCGACATGACCGAGCACGGCGCAACGACCGACGCCTGGCCTGGCCTCTTCAGCAGAGTCATGGCCGCCGACATCCTCGTGCTGGCCGGCCCGATCTGGCTCGGCGACAACAGCTCGGTGACCAAGCGCGTGATCGAAAGGCTCTACGCCTGCTCGAGCCTGCTCAACGACGCCGGGCAGTACGCGTACTACGGCCGCGTCGGCGGCTGCCTCATCACCGGCAACGAGGACGGCATCAAGCACTGCGCGATGAACATCCTCTACAGCCTCCAGCACCTCGGCTACGTCATCCCGCCGCAGGCCGATGCCGGCTGGATCGGCGAGGCCGGCCCCGGCCCGAGCTACCTCGATCCAGGATCAGGCGGACCCGAGAACGACTTCACCAACCGCAACACCGCCTTCATGACCTGGAACCTCATGCACCTCGCGAAGCTGCTCAAGGCCAACAACGGCATCCCGGCGCAGGGCAACCAGCGCTCCGCCTGGGACGCCGGCGCGCGCTTCGACTACGAGAACCCCGAGTACAGGTAGCGCGTTCGACAAACAGCCGCAGCGAGGGTGAACTAGCGACTCGTGTCCGCCACCGTCGTCGCGTCGTCCGTCACGGTCGTGCGCGGACCGTCCCTGGTCCTCAGCGCCGTCGACCTCACCGTCGCGCCCGGCTCCCGCATCGGCGTCGTCGGCCCGAACGGCGTCGGCAAGTCCACTCTCCTGGCCACCCTCGCCG
This sequence comes from Frankiaceae bacterium, assembly GCA_016650445.1. GTDB lineage: Bacteria > Actinomycetota > Actinomycetes > Mycobacteriales > SCTD01 > RYN-124. The sequence continues at coordinate 28,556 of JAENVS010000016.1, forward strand.
GCCACCTCACCCCCGACACCGGCAGCGTCATCAGAGCTCCACGAAGTGCCAGCGTGGGCCTGCTCCCTCAGGAGCCGGACCGCCGCCCGGGCGAGACGCTCATGCAGTTCCTGGCTCGCCGGACCGGAGTCGCCGACGCCCAGCAGCGACTCGACGCGGCGACCCACGCGTTGACCGAGGGCGACGACAACGACTACGGCGACGCTCTCGAGCACTGGCTCGCCCTCGGCGGCGCCGACCTCGAGTCGCGCGCGGAACAAACAGCCGACGACCTCGGCCTCGCCGTCGGACTGCACGCCGAGACGACGACCCTGTCCGGCGGCGAGGCAGCCCGCGCCAGCCTCGCGAGCATCCTGCTCAGCCGCTACGACGTCTTCCTGCTCGACGAACCGACCAACGACCTCGACTTCGCCGGCCTCGACCGCCTCGAGGCCTTCGTCAACAACCTGCAGGCCGGGCTCGTCGTCGTCTCCCACGACCGCGAGTTCCTCGCGCGCACGATCACCGCCGTGCTCGACATCGACGGTCCGCTGCGAACGGCAAGCCTCTACAACGGCGGGTACGACGCCTACCTGCAGGAGCGCCAGGTCCGCAAGCTGCAGCATCGCGAGGCGTACGACGAGTTCGAGGACAAGCGGACCGCTCTGGTGCAGCAAGCCCAGCGCCAACGCGAACAGTCCGTCCGCGGGGCACTACGCGCCAAGCGCAAGAGCCCCGACAACGACCGGGCGGCGAAGGGCGCGCGCATCGAGGCCGCGACGCACGCGGCCGGCAGGGTCAAGACGATCGAGTCGCAGATCAACCGGCTCGAGCAGGTCGACGAGCCCCGCAAGGAGTGGCAGCTGCAGATGTCGATCGCGGCCGCGCCGCGGTCGGGCGACATCGTGGCAGTTCTCGACCATGCCGTCGTACGACGCGGCGACTTCGTGCTCGGACCGATCGACCTTCAGGTCGCGTACGGCCACCGAGTCGCGATCGTCGGCCCGAACGGCTCAGGCAAGACGACGCTGCTGCAGGCGCTGCTCGGCCGCATCCCGCTGGAGTCCGGTCGGCAGTCGCTCGGCAGCGGCGTACGGCTCGGAGAGGTGGACCAGGCACGGTCACACTTCCGCGGTGCCACGACGGTCGTGGAGGTCGTCGAGGACGTCACCGCCTGGCCGGCCGCCGAGGTGCGCACGCTGCTCGCGAAGTACGGGCTGAAGGCAGACCACACGAGCCGGCCGGCCGGGTCGCTGTCGCCGGGCGAGCGGACCCGCGCATCCCTCGCACTGCTGCAGGCGGTGGGCGTCAACTGCCTCGTCCTGGACGAGCCGACCAACCACCTGGACCTGCGGGCGATCGAGCAGCTGGAGTCAGCACTCGACGACTACGCCGGCACGCTGCTGCTCGTCACGCACGACCGTCGACTCCTCGACGCCGTGCACGTGACCGAGACGGTCCAGCTCTAGACGCACTTGCCCTGCGGCGCCGGCCAGCTGCGCGACACCGCGGCGGATGGCGATGTGCTCCAGCTCTGTACGACGGCGGCGATCGTGTAGGAGTACGTGTCGCCCTTCGCGGCGGTCTGGGCCGTGGCGTCGTTGTAGGTGAGCGCGCTGACGGTCGCCAGGACAACCGGTGTAGCTCCGTTGATGCTCCGGCGTACGACGTAGCCCGTGACGAAAGCATCAGGCGATGCCGTCCAGGTCAGGACGATGCCTTTCACCGCGCCCTGTGCGCAGGCGGCGGCGAGGCCGGTCCCGTTGCGCAGCGTCGTGCTCGCGATCGCGGCGGTGCCGGCCGCGGTCGCGCTGAAGCTCGCCTGGGCGACCCCTGGCATGGCCAGCGAGACGGCAGCGAGCGCCGCCGCCGTACCCAGCTTGGCGGGAGACATCGCTACTGCTGCGTCCCGGAGAAGGTCAGGGTGAAGGTGAACGTCTTGCCCTGGCAGCCGTCGCCGGCGGTCGTGTTCATCTGCACGAGGCCGGGCAGCGTGCCCGTCGCCGTGCCGCCGCCACCGGCGACCGTGACCACCGGGGTCAGCTGGTAGCCCCCGACCGGGATCGGGGAGATGGCGCTCGACAGCGTGAGGTTGCTGACCGGGCAGGCCGCGCTGTCGCTCGACGCGACGCTCACGCCGGTCAGGGCCGTGACCCGGACCGGATAGGCATTGTCGTTCTTGACAGTGAAGCCGAGGTCGTCGGTCTTGCCGGGGTAGAGGTCCGCAAGCGGCGTGGCGATCGACGAGACCACCAGCGGCTGAGCCGTGGTGGAGCCGATCGTCGCCGTACCGCTGGCCGTGGACGACCAGTAGGCGTAGGAGACCCCGCTGACGAGAATCGCCGCGACGACGCTGGCTGCGGCGACCGTCCACGCACGGCGGTGGGTCGATGACTGAAGTCCCATGACGTGTCCTTGTGGTCAAGGTGGGGGCGACCCTTTCCGGGCCGCCCCCACCGACGTCAGCTGGCGCTCAGCGCCACGGTGAAGACAGCGTTCTTGCAGGCGTCCTGGTTGGTGCTCGGGGAATTGGCCATCGACACCGAAAGGGTGCCGAATGCGGCGCTTCCGGACGGCGCAACGACGACGGGCACCGTCGCCGGAGCCGTCCAGCTCGCGGCCGCGCCGGACAGCGCGCTGGTGCAACCGGACAGGCTGCTCGTGATCACGCCAGGCGTGACGCTCGTGAGCGAGATGCTCGTCGTGGCGTTGGGGTTGGACACCGTGACCGGGACGGTGACCGTGCCGCCAGGCACGAGGCCCGACACGGCGGCCGACAAGCCGGCATCGGTGATGCTCCCTGCGGCGGTCGCGGTTCCCGATCCCGCACCGGCACCGGTCCAGTAGGCGTAACCGACTCCCGTGCCGACCAGCAGCACCACGGGAAGGCCGATGGCAAGGATGCGCTTGGCCGTCCGCTTGTTGCGGGACGCCTCGTCTTGGGGCACTGACATGCCGGGCTCCTCAATCGGTCGCTGCTGGCGTGGCGGGCACGCCGCGGGTCCCCTGGGTGGGACCGCGATCATGAAGTCGGCATAGTGCGATCGGCAGTGCACTCGTAGTTAGGACTATTTCTGCAACGCCAGGTTGACTACGTGCTAATAGTCACTTGTGACTAGATTGGCCTCGGCCATAGTCGCTCTGCCCGCACTGGCGCATGCTGATCATGGACAGATAGGCGGTGGGCATTGGTCGAGACCACGGGCGCGCTCGTCGACGGCCTTGTGGCGCTCGCGACCAGCCATGACGCGGCTGCCGATGTGTCGGCGGATGCCGCCCGGCTGTGCGTCGACGTCGGTGCGGCACGTGGCGCCGCGGTCTACGAGCCCGCCGGCGACAGCCTGGTCCGCGCCGCCCTCCATGGCGACGACACCGACCTGCCCGAGACCATGCCGCTGCCCGAAAGCGGGCCGGTCGTCGGTGGCTGGAGCCGGACCGATGGTGATCGGTACGACGTCGCGTTCGCGACAGGCGAAGACACCGTTGCCGTGCTGGCCACGTCCGGAGCTGCGCACGATGTCGTGGACCTCATCGCGGGGGTCGCCGGCAAGGCAACAGCGCGTACGGCGCGGCTGGAGTCCTTGACCCGCACGGTCCGGCACTTCTCGACGGCGCAGCGCATCTCGCACGTCGGCAGCTACGACTTCGAGATCGCGACGAACACCAACTCGTGGAGCGACCAGCTCTTCCGCATCTACGGTCGCGAGCCGCAGTCGTTCAACGCGTCGTACGAGAAGTTCCTGGAGATGGTGCACCCGGACGACCGCGAGACGATCATCGGCGTACACCAGCATGCACTCCAGACGCTGTCGCCGTACGAGATGGAAGAGCGGATCGTCTGGCCCAACGGTGAGGTGCGCACCCTCGCCAGCTGGGGTGAGGTCGTCGCCGGCCCGGACGGTACGCCGGCACGGATGGTCGGCATCTGCTGGGACATCACCGAGCAGCAGCACACCGCGTCTGCGCTGGCACGCAGCGGCGAGCGGTTCGAGCGGCTGATCCAGGCGGCGCCTGATGTCGTGCTCGTCGTCGCCTCGGACGGGACGATCCTGCAGGCCAACGACCGGGTCCGGACCATGCTCGGCTATGACCCCGTCGACGTCGTCGGACGCCCGGTGACGGAGCTCCTTCCCGCCGGCCTCGGACCTGGCGGGCCGCCGTTGGAGCTCGTCGCCTGCGACCGCACGGGAAAAGAGATCCCTGCGGAGGTCAGTGCCAACCACATCGAGACCGACGAGGGCGCGGTGATCGCGGCGTTCGTGCGCGACCTGCGCGACCGCAAGCGCTCGGAGGAGCTCGGGCTCCGGCTGCACGACGCGGATGTACGGCGCAGGCACGCGCTCGAGATCAACGACAACGTGGTGCAGGGCTTGGCATCGGTCCTCTACCTGCTCGACCTCGAGCGGCACGCATCGGCGCACAACGCAGCGCGCGGCACGATGGCGGCGGCCCGGGCGATGATGAACGACCTGCTCGCAGACACCGGTCCGGGGGCGCTCTCCCCCGGCGAGCTCGTGCGCGAGCGAGGCCATGTCGGGACCCTCGACGACATCCTGACCCCGCAGGCACCTCCGCCGGTCGGCGCCCTGCGGGTCGTCCTCGCCGACGACGCGGAGGACATCCGACTCCTGCTGCGGCTGAGCCTCTCAACCGCGCAGGGCTTCGACGTCGTCGCCGAAGCGGGCGACGGCGAGACCGCCGTCGACCTCGTGCAGGTGCACCAGCCCGACGTCATCCTGCTCGACCTGTCGATGCCGGTGATGGATGGGCTGCAGGCGATCCCCGAGATCCAGCGGCTCAGCCCCCGCACGAAGATCGTGATCCTCTCCGGCTTCGACGAGACCCGCATGCGCCCCGTCGCGATGGAGCTCGGCGCGACGGCCTATCTCGAGAAGGGCGAGGCGATGAACGAGATCGTCCAGACCCTCGTCGAGATGTTCCCGGACCACCCGCTCTCGACCACGCCGACCGACTCCGAGCTCGAGGACAGCGACGGCGGGCTCGCGTTCGACGGCGACATGGTGGTGCACGAGCTGCGTACGCCGCTGACCGTCATCACCGGCATGCTCTCCACTCTGCGCGACCGGATGGACGTCCTGCCGTCCGCTACGACGCATGAGCTGCTCCAAGCCGCGACCCGCAACGCCAGGCAGATGGCGGAGCTGCTCGATGCGGTCAGCGACGCGCGCCGGGCCGAGCACGGTCTCCTGCCGGTGCATCCGGAGCCCACTGACCTCGGGACGCTGGTACGTGACGCGGTCGCGGATCTCTGCGCCGGGCACAACTGGCTGCCACCGACCGTGACGGTCACCGGTGACGTGATGGCCGACGCGGACCCGATGCGGGTCCGTCAGGTGCTCACGAACCTGCTGTCGAACGCGTACAAGTTCTCACCAGCCGGTACGCCGGTGACGGTCACAGTGCACGGTGCGAACGGGACGGCCGAGATCACCGTGCACGACGAGGGGCCGGGCATCCCGCCCGACCGCCGGCACGAGCTGTTCAGCAAGTTCGGCCGGCTCGGGCAGACCGGGCACGGGATGGGGCTGGGGCTCTACATCTCCCGCGAGATCGCCCGCTCCCACGGCGGCGAGCTCGAGCTCCGCGACGGTCCGGGGGCAACGTTCGCCCTGACCCTGCCGCGAGCTGCGGCACGCGACCGCGTGGAGCCCAACGGGCACTGAGTCCTACTGAGCGGCGCTCCGCAGGTCAGGAAAGCACAGTGACGCAGCGTTGGACAGGTCGATCGCGGTGCGGCAGTGCGGGTGTTCGGCGAAGAACTCGGCGACCTGGCCACGCACGTTGTCCGCGCTGTGATCCTGGAAGGTCAGGTGCTCGGCGCAGTCGCGGCACTCGACGACGACCAGGAGCTCGTCGGCCGCTGCGTCAGACACCGTGGAGCCCTTCGTTTGTCGATGGTCCCCATCGTCCCGTTGATCCGGCCGTGACGGCATCGTCCGAGTAGCCAACGAGATGCACCCGCCAGTACTAGTCCTCAATGATTCCCTGCAACTGCAAGAGGGCGGTTTACCCCGGCAACGTCGACATGGTCGTGCACGAGCTGCGCACGCCGTTGACCGTCATCACCGGGATGCTCGCGACGCTGCGCGACCGGATGGACGTGCTGCCGTCCGCGACGACCCATGAGCTGATCGAGGCCGCGGGCCGCAACGCGCGGCAGATGGCACAGCTGCTCGATGCGGTCAGCGATGCCCGCCGGGCGTCGCGCGGCGCCCTTCCCGTCGACCCGGAGCCGACCGATCTCGGCGCGCTCGTGCGCGGATCGATCGCCGAGCTGTGCGCCGGCCACAACTGGCCCACGCCGACGATCACCGTGACTGGCGATGCCACCGCCGACGCCGACCCCGGGCGGATCCGTCAGGTGCTGGCGAACCTGCTGTCCAACGCCTACAAGTTCTCGCCGACGGGTACGCCGGTCACGGTCACCGTGCGAGGCGCGAACGGTACGGCAGAGATCAGCGTCCACGACGACGGTCCCGGCATCCCGCCCGAGCTCCGGCACGAGCTGTTCAGCAAGTTCGGCCGCCTCGACCAGACCGGCCAGGGCATGGGACTCGGCCTCTACATCTCCCGCGAGATCGCGAGAGCCCACGGCGGCGACCTCGAACTCCGCGACGGCCCCGGCGCGACGTTCACACTGACCCTGCCGCGAGCCGCGGCACGCGATCGCGTGGAGCCCAACGGGCACTGAGCCCTATGAGGCGTTGCGCCGATCAGGAAAACGCAGCGAGACAGCGTTGGACAGGTCGATCGAAGTGCGGCAGTTCGGGTGCTCCGCGAAGAACTGCGCAACCTGTCCGCGCACGTTTGTCTGCGCTGTGATTGCGGAACGTCAGGTGCTCGCCGCAGTCGCTGCACTCGACGACGACCACGAGCTCCTCAGCGGCTGAGCCAGTCACGGAGAACCCTTCGTCGTCGTCGGTGATCCCTATCGTCCCGTTATCCGGACGTGCCGGCATCCTCCGAGTAGCCCAGCTTGCGCACCCGCCGGTACTAGTCCTCCCATGTCATCACCGGGATGCTTTTTACGCTCCGCGAACGGATGGACGTGACCCCTCCGCGACGACGCACGAGCTGCTCGACAACTCACGTCAGATGGCTGCTGTGCTGGGTGCGGTCAGCGACGCGCGCCGTGCGCAGCACGAGATGCTGCCGGTCGACGTGGAGCCGACGGACCTAGGCGCGCTGGTGCGCGGTGCGGTCGCCGACCTGTGCGCAGGCCACAACTGGCCGGCCCCGAACGTGTCGGTCAGCGGAGACGTGATGGCCGATGCCGACCCGGTGCGGGTGCGTCAGGTGCTGGCAAGCCTGCTGTCCAACGCATACAAGTTCTCACCACCCGGTACGCCGGTGACGGTCACCGTGCGCGCCGTGAACGGCACGACCGAGCTGACGGTGCACGACGCCCGACCTACATCCCGGCCGATCGTCGTAACGAGCCGTTCAGCAAGTTCGGCGGGCTCGGGCAGACCGGTCCGGGGATGGGGCTTGGGCTCGACATCTCGCGTGAGATCGCTCGTGCGCACGGCCGTGCCCTGGAGCTGCGAGATGGGCCAGGCGCGACGTTCACGTTGACGCTCCCGGTGCAGCATGACGCCCACGAGCACGTGGACTCCAACGGCGTCTGAGCCCTACTCCGATGCGGCTATCGGCCCTGGGAATCCAAGCGACGCGGCGTTGGAAAGGTCGATCGTCGTGCTTCATTGCGGGTGGACAGTGAAGAAGGTCGCGACCTGACGACGGACGCGCTCCGCTCTCCGACCGGCGAAGGTCAGGTGCTCGCCGCAGTCGCGGCATACGACGACGACCACGAGCTCGTCGGCCGCTGGGTCAGACACCGTGAGCCCTTCATCGTTGAGGTCCTCATCGTTCGGTTCATCCGGCGTTGACGCATCATCCGAGTAGCCAGCCTGGCTCGACCGCCCGTACAAGACGCCCCGCCACTGGCCTGAACCGGTGGCGGGGCGTTCTGACGTGATCAATCCTGAAAGCTGATGGCGGTGCTGGCCGAGCTAGCGTTGCCCGCTGCATCGGTATGCGTAGCCGTAGCCGAGAACGTCCCGCTGTTGGGCAGGTTGTTTGCCAACGTGGTCGACCAGTTGAAGGGCGAACTCGATCCGGGGGTTGCGCTGGGGCTCGTCTGGCTGCCTGATCCCGTCACGGACACCACCACCGAACCGCCCGCCTCACTCGCCGTTCCGCTAAACGGAGCCTTCTTCGCTACGCCTGTCGCGTTGTTGGACGGGGAGGTGATGACCGGGGCGCTTGGAGCCACGACATCCTTGCTGTAGGTGCTGTTCACCCGGTTGCCGGAGCTACCTCCGGCGTTGGTTGCCCACGCGGTCACTGTAAGGGCGCCATCGCTCAGCGACGACAGGTCGACGGCGAGGAAGTTCACAGTGCCCGCGCCGTTGCTGCCAGCGGCCGTCGGCGCTGTAACGGCGTGAGCGTTCCCCGCGTCGCTGACCGTCAGGTGGATGACGTCAGTTGTTTTCGACGTGGACGGGAGGACGACGCTGAAATTGACCGATGCCGTTGAGGCATTGTTCACCCAGAGCGCGCCAGTGCCTGCGCCGTTCGAGATCGAGGCGGATGTCGGTGCGAATGGGGGAGCAACCGGTGTGTACGTCACAGCACCACTCTTGGCGCTTTCCGTACCGATCCAGCTGCCGCTCTTCGGCGTGACGGAGTAGCTGAATGTGCCTCCGGCGGTCAACGTGTCGCTACAGGTAACGCTAGTGACGTTGCCGGTGCAATTGCCGGCCACGGTGTCGAGCGTGCTGCCCTTGTATCGCTTCACGACATAGCCGGATGACGCGATGGCGCTTCCGTTGTAGTTCACAGCGGCCCATTGGACAGTGACTGAGGCGTTGGTCGTGGAGGCCGTCGCTGGGAGTGTCGGTGCCGGTCCAGTCGCGGTCGGGAAACTCAGTGCCGTGGAGACACCCCCGCCGGAGCTGTTGCCTGCCCAAGTAGCAAGCGCCGGCGTTGCGAGGAAAACGGAGAGAGCCGCCACACCCAGGACAGCAGCGCCGATCCGGCGGGCTGAGTAGGTGTGGCGGCTCATCGTCGTGCCTTCCGCAATCAGAGGGGGGTGCCGGGCGGTCTAGCTGGCTGGTGCGCGATTACCGCTGCGTGCGAGAGGCGTCAGGCACTCGTGTACGTGAACTTGACATCCGCGCTTCCGAAGCTGATGGAGGCGCCCTGGCACTCAGTGACCGATGCGGTGCCCATGCTGACGACGTTCTTGATCGTCACCGTGAAGGCGCTGCTCTGGTTGGCCGGCACGCTCGTGCCGCTCTGGTAAACGACGGTCAGGGGGGTCTTCGTGATGACCGACACTCCCGTGGTGGCTGCGCATGCCGTGTTCGCTTGAGGCCCCGTCTGGCCGGCCACTGCGGGGTTGATGGTGGCGCCGGTCACGGTGAACGTCGGAGTCCCGTTCGGCGCGATGCCAGTGATCTGGACGGGGAAGGGGTTGCTGTTCGTCACCGACAGGACCAGATCGCCACCCGCGGCGGTGCCGTCCGCGGTGAGCCCGGGGTAGAGCTGACCTGTGGGGGCGGTTCCAGACGTGACGGTCAGCGCCGCGAAGGTCTTGGCCTGGGCGATGCCTGCTCCGTTGCCCGAAGTCGACCAGAAGGCGAAGGCAACTCCTCCGCCGATCATGACCGCACTGGCCGCGGTGACGGCGATGCCCCGGCGCACCCAACGCTGGCGCGTGGATGTGTCTGACGCCTTCTCGATCTTGATGACTACGCCGAGGATGTTCATGGTTGGTCCATTTCTGGTTTGTGGGGCGTTACGCCTGGTCGGCGGTTGCGGTGTAACTGAAGCTGTAAGTGGCGCCCTTGCAGTTGTCCTGGTTCACGGTCGGGTTGTCCAAGAAGGTGATCGTGAGCGGCACCAGTGCGGTGGCGCCGGCGGCGACGTACTGGCTGCCGGAGAAGCTGCTGATCTGGTACCAGGTCTTGAGGCACGTCGGCTTAAGGTTGTTGCCGGCCGAGGTGACTGCGGTGACCGCGGCGTTGACGGTGCGGACGTAGATCGCCTGGTTCTTGCTGTTGTCCACCGAGACGTTCAGGACGGCGGTGTGGCCCGGAGCCGGCGCACCGGAGACGGCGCCGGTCACGACGATCGTGTGGCTGTTCGCCTGCGTGCCGCTCGAACCGCCGTTCCCGACGCCGTTGCCGTTGTTGCCCTGACTGTTCCCGTTCGGCGAGGCACTGGGCGAGGGCGAGGACTTGGCAGTTGACGCCGCGCCGGTGCCCGAGGTGCTCGCGGCTTGAGCGAGCTGCAGAGTGCTGACGACCAAGGCTGCGGTCACGAGGGAGCCGGCGGCTATGGCGCCGACCCAAGCTCCCGACTTGCCGATCACAGCACTCTCGCCTTCAGGTGGAGGGACGGTGGAAGCGCAGGCCGGGCGGGCTAGATGAGCCCCGCCCGGCCAGCGCGGAGTTGCTTACTTAGGAGGCCGCGACCGCTGTGTAAGCGAGCCGCACGATCTGGCCCTTGCAGGCGTCCTGGTTACCCTCGATCGCGGGCGTGGCCGGGTTGTCGTGCTTGTTGACGAACGCCAGCGTGGCAGCCCAGTCGGCACCCTCGATGCCGGGGGCGAGCTCGTAGGCGGACCCGTCCGAGTTGATCTTGGTCGTCAGGGTGCCGACGCCAGTGGCGGCGTCAACGGCGTAGGCGGCCGTCTGGTTGTCGCTGACGAGGCTGTAGTCGCTCGCGTCACAGCCAGGGGTGGCGGCGTACGTCGTGGTGTAGCCGGTGGACCCAGGGGTGTTGCCGAGGGAGTCGTTAACCAAGTGCGCCACGCTCAGGCTCATCGTGACGGCCTTGAGAGCGTAGGTGACACCGGTCGCGTCGCTGCTGGTGTTCTTGACCTTGCCGCCCACCTGCCCGCCGGGCTGGCTGGGAGCGAGCAGGTCCGGGCTCGGCTGCCGGTACTGCGTCACGGTCAGCGCGTTGGCGGCGCCACTCGATGTGGTGGCCGTTCCGGAGCCACCACCAGTCGTAGTCCAGAACGCGTAGGCGGTACCGACGCCGGCGAGGGTCACGGCTGCGACCGCGACGGCCGCGGTCTTCTTGTTGATGCGCATTGCGGTCTCCCTTTCAGAGGAGGTCGTGAGCGCCGGTTTCGCCTCTAGCTCCCTGCCGGGCCTTGGCGACCAGGTCGCCCGACAGATCAACGCTTCCGCTCTTAGCCCCCCGATGGGGCCGGTGAAGGAAATCTCCCGCCGCAAGCCAGCGGCAGCATCAGAGGAACGGTCAGCCTTCGTTGGCCGAATGCCTTAATCGGGGTGGCCTGGACTACTAGGACCCATCCCCCGACGGGACTAGGCCGACTGCTCTGGTTTGTCCAGATACAAGGGGACAATCCGGCGTGGGAAACGACCTGCGAAGATCGCCGGTGTGACCGACGCACCCTCCCCGTTGAGAAGCCTCATCGCCCTGCTCGATCTCGAGTACGTCGAGGAGAACATCTTCCGGGGCCGTCAGCCGAGCGAGTCGTTGCAGCGGGTCTTCGGCGGCCAGGTCGCCGGCCAGGCGCTCGTCGCCGCCGGCCGCACGGTGCCGACCGACCGGCCGGTGCACTCGCTGCACGCGTACTTCCTGCGGCCCGGCGACCCGAGCATCCCGATCGTCTACGAGGTCGACCGCATCCGCGACGGCCGCAGCTTCACCACCCGCCGCGTCGTGGCCATCCAGCACGGCAAGCCGATCTTCAACCTGTCGGCCAGCTTCCAGCTCGTCGAGGTCGGCCTCGAGCACGACACGTCGATGCCCGACGTACCAGGCCCGGAGGGTCTGCAGACGCTGCAGCAGCGGATGGAGCCCTACAAGGACGAGCTCGGCGGCTGGTACGCACGGCCGCGCCCCATCGACGTCCGGTACGTCGGCGACCCGCCTCGGGTCGCGAAAGACAGCGGCCGCCGCGAGGCCCGCAGCCGGGTCTGGATGCGCGCGGACGGCACCCTGCCCGACGACCCGCTGCTGCACGTCTGCGCGGTGACGTTCGCCAGCGACATGACGCTGCTCGACTCGACCCTCATCGTCCACGGCAAGGCCTGGGGCACCGGCGACATCGTCGGGGCGAGCCTGGACCACGCGATGTGGTTCCACCGGCAGTTCCGGGCCGACGAGTGGTGGCTCTACGACCAGGAGTCACCGTGGACCGGCCGCGGCCGCGGGCTCGCGCGCGGGTCGATCTACACCCGCGACGGCAAGCTCGCCGTCTCCGTCGTACAAGAGGGCCTGATCCGGCCGCCCCGCACGGATGCAGAGCTGTCGTGATGCGGTGGGAACGCCGTCTGCCTTGACTGCCAGGACGCCGGCGCGATGGCGCGCTTCTACGTGCAGCTCCTCGGTCTCGAGGTCACGGCCGACGAGGGCGACTGGATCGCGCTGCGGGACCCGGCGGGGGCGTGGGGCTGAACATCCAGGCCGAGCCGTCGTACGAGCCGCCGACCTGGCCGGAGCAGCCCGGCCAGCAAGGCAAGATGCTGCACTTCGAGATCGAGGTCGACGACGTCGCGGCAGCAGTGGAGCGTGCGGCGGCGGCGGGAGCGACACAGGCGTCGTGGCAGCCGCCCGACCGAGACCCGACCACGCTCCGGATCATGCTGGACCCCGCCGGCCACCCCTTCTGCCTCTGGTCGGACGACTGAAGTCCCAGCCCCGCGTTTCCGCGGAACAGCCCCGTCCACAGCTTCGCCGACGGAGCACTGCGCACCGCTCTTGCGCGGCACCGTGGTGACATGCCGAGCAGAGGAGAGCACCATGACGGCTATGACCGTGATGCCGCGTGACGGGGACTGGACGGTCGACGACCTTCTCGACCTGCCCGACGACGGGCTGCAGTACGAGCTGGCCGACGGCGTGCTGCTCGTGACCCCCGCGCCGCGGCCCCGCCACCAGCGGACGATCCGCAAGCTGCTCCTCGTTCTGGACCCGCTCGTGCCGGACGACATGGAGGTGTTCTTCGCGCCGCTGGACTTCCAGCCGACGCGGATCCGGAGCCTGCAACCCGACCTGCTCGTCGTGCGCCGCTCGGACGTGGGCGAGCTGAACATCACCGCACCGCTGCTGCTCGCCGTCGAGGTGCTGTCGCCGTCGACCCGGGCCAAGGACCTGATCCTGAAGAAGGGCCTCTACGAGGACAGCGGCGTGCCGTCGTACTGGGTGATCGATCCCGACGAGCAGACCCTGGTGGCGTGGGAGCTCGACGGCGGCAGCTATCGCGAAGTAGCCCGACTCGGCAGGGGTGACGTCTTCCGCACCGACCGGCCGTTCCCTCTCCACACGGAGGTCGCCGCACTCTTCGTCTGAAGGGCTTCTCCCCCGGGGTCGGGCGACAGCAGCTTCTGTGGGCCACCCTGTCCACACCTTTGCCGGAGCGAACATCGCCTAGCTGGCTCGAGCGCTATACAGCCACGTGGAGAAAGTCTGGGTCGCGGAGCTGCGGATCGGCGCCATGACCGCTGCCAAGATCTACGCCAAACACTCCGTCAGCGACCACGAGGTTCGCGCGGAGATCGAATGCGTAGAGGGGCTACGGGGCTCGATGGATGAGCACCCAGAGCACGGTGCTCGACTCATGATCCAGTTCACGTTGCGTGGCAAGCCGGCCCTGGCGGTGTTATTCGACGCCAAGCACCCGATGGGTGACGTGTGGAATCTCGGGAGTGTCTACTTCCGGCGCGGAGGCGCATGATGAGCGTTGTGAGCGATGATGACTTCCTCGTGGAGGACGAGCCCGTCGAAGCGATCGAGGCTGCGTTCGCTGCGGGTCGCAGGGTGGTCACGAGCCGACCCGAGCCGCCTCTCGCGGCGACGCAGGCAAGGACACTGGCGTTCATCCTGAAGAGGACCCGCGACGGGCAGTTCCGCTTTGATCTCATGTCCGGGAGCGGCGAGGTCATCGCCACCAGCGAGAGCTATCCGACGAAGGCAGCCGCGCTCCAGGGCATTGAGTCGGTAAAGAGGAACGCTGCGGGAGCCGCAGTCGAGTACGACACCGTCTGACGGCGGCTCGACTGACGCGGGACAGCTTCCCGCTAGATCGCGTTCGCCGGCAGCAGGTCGCGCATCCGGACGGCGCGACGGATGTCGGCAGCCATCTGCGCGGCGCTCGCTCGAGCGACCGGCTGCGGGGCGGCGACGTCGCGCGCACCAATGCCGTTGAGCTTCACCGAGAACGCACCGCGGCCGAAGTTGGCCGCGAACAGCGTTGACGTGCCCGGGTGCCACTTGATCTCGGTGATGGGTGCATTGGGCAGGCCGCTGCCGACCTTGAGCCAGCTGCGGCCGAGGTTCTTGCTCACGCCGCGGCTGAGGAAGACACCGACGTCGGTGGCGGCGAACAGGTCGTCGCCGACCGGCACGACGTCGTTGACCGGTGCCTGCGGCAGGTTGCCGCTGATGTCCTTCCACGTCTTGCCGCCGTCGGCCGTGCGGTAGACGAGCGACTTCGCCTTGCCCGACCGGAAGCCGGAGAAGGAGGCGAACGCGACGGTCTTGGCGTTGCGGCGGTCGATCGCGACGGAGGTCACCCAGTCGCTCGGGAGGCCGGTGGCGCGCGTCCACGTCGTACCGGCGTCGTGGGTGTACTGCACCCGGCCGTCGTCGGTGCCGGCGTAGATGGTGCCGAGGTCGGCGTACGCGACGGCAAGCGTGGTGATGGTGCCGTAGTTGCGGAACAGCGGGTTGGTCTCGCGACCCGGGCCGCCGGTGAGGTCGGGGCTGATGGGCGTCCAGCTCTCGCCGTCGTCGGTGGAGCGGCTGACGATCTCGCTGCCGGTGTAGACCGCGTGCGCCTCGCCGGGGTCGAACTCGATCGGCGTCAGCCAGCCCTTGCGGGTGCCGACGACGGAGTTCTCGAACGAGGCCATGTTGCTGCCGCCGTCGTGGCTGACGGCGCAGACGCCGTACTGGCTGCAGCCGTAGACGTTCTTGTCGTTGCGCGGATCGATGGCCATCTCGGTGCCGTCGCCGCCGGTGATGTCGTTCCAGCCGTCGTTGGCGGGGTCGTCGTTCTTCTTGTAGTTGCGGTTGCCGCCGTTGTCCTGCAGACCGCCGACGAGCTTGCCAGGGTCCTGCATCGAGATGTCGATCGAGAAGAGCTGGTTCCACGGCATGTACTCGCCGTGCTTGAAGCTCTTGCCGTTGTTGTCGGAGCGGTAGAAGCCGCCGTCGTTGCCGACGTACAGACGGCCCGGCACCTTCGGGTCCCAGGCCATGCCGTGCTGGTCGGCGTGCAGACCGGGGCTGCTGCCGAAGGTGACACCACCGTCGAAGCTCTCGGACATGTTCACGCCGGTCGCGAAGACGTGGTCGGGGTCCTTCGGGTCGACGTAGACCCGGCCGAACCACCAGGCGTAGACGAAGCCGCCGGTCACGAGCGGCGTGTCGATGCCGGGGGTGAAGGTGGTCGCCGCGTCATCGGAGCGGTACATGCCGGCGGTCAGGCCGGCCTCGGTCGAGGCGAGGATGTAGACGCGGTTGGGGTTGTTCGGTGCGACCGCGATGCCGAGGCGGCCGAGCTCGGGGTTGGCAAGCAGCGTCGGGCCGCCGATGCGGGCCCATGACTTGCCGCCGTCGGTCGACTTGAACGCGCCGCTGCCGAGGCCAGTGTAGACGCGGCGGTCGGGGTAGCGGATGCGGTCCCACATCGTCGTGTAGACCGTGTCGGGCTTCTTCGGGTCGAGGGCGATGTCCGCGGCGCCGGCCGTGGCCGTCTCGGCCTTGAGGGCGAGCTTCCAGTGCTTGCCGCCGTCGGTGGTCTTGTAGAGGCCGCGCTCGCCGCCGCCGCTGTAGAGCGGGCCGTTGGCGGCGACCCAGATCGTCTTCTCGTTGCGCGGGTCGATGACGACGCGGCCGATGCGCTCGCTGCCGCGCAGACCCATCGACGTCCAGTGCTTGCCGCCGTCGGCAGACCGGTAAATGCCGGTGCCGCCGTAGGTGATCGAGCCGCCGCCGGGGCCGGCCTCTCCGGTGCCGACCCAGAGCACGCCGGTCTTGCTGATGGCGAGCGCGCCGATGGCCTGCGGCATCGCGTCGGGCCAGACGCTCTTGAAGCGCGCGCCGCCGTCGGTGCTCTGCCAGATGCCGCCGCTCGCCGTCGCGACGTAGACGCTGTTGCGGCGCAGCGGGTCGACGACGACGTCGAGGATGCGGCCGCCGATGTTGGTGGGGCCCTTGAGCTTCCAGGTGGCCTTGGCCAGGCCGGGGTCGCTCTTGGCCGTCGATCGGCCGATCTGCTGGGCCTGCGTGTTGGCGCGCGCCCACGCGCCGGTCGGGATGACGCCGCCCCGCTGGGAGAGCATCTCGCTGCCCGGCTCGACGGCGGGGTCGAACATCGCCTCGAGGCCGGCTGCCGTCACGCCTGGGACGTGGGCCGCGGAGGTGACCGCCACGGTGCTGGGGGTGGCCGCCATCGCGGTCGGCAGGACGAGCGCGGGCACGATCATCAGCAGGCGGGTACGGCGCATGCGCTGTTCTTCGCCGTACGAGCCCTTTGTCCTGCTGCTGGCGGGTGGGCGGCGAGGTGGTGGCTCAGCCCAGGACCTGGGCGCGGGCGCCGCTCGTCGCGTCGGTCAGGTCGATCACCTGCTCGACCTCGAGGCCGGGCGGGCGCCGGACCGGCGCCGGCTTTGAGCGGGCAGGTCGGGTGACAGCACCGCTCCCCCACTCCTCCGTCACGATCTCGGCGTGGTGGTGGATCGGCCTGGCCCTCAGCAACAACGGCGGACGCGCCGCGGTCACCGGTCCTGCCTCCCGGAGCGCGTCGGCCCACCCGACATCTGCAGCCCGCACGGCGGGGTGGGGCAGCGGCTCGAGCCGCTCCGGGGCAACAGGTGGTCGGCGCTGCGGCTCGAGAGAGGCAGCAGCCTCCAGGGACACCTGCGCGTCGGCAACGGCTGCCTGCTCCACCGCCTCCGGGCTCACGCTGCGGGGCCCCGGCTCGCTCGGCTCGGCTTCCGGCTCCGGCAGCGGTGACCTCGTGCCGCCGCTCATGTCATAGGCGTCGAGGTACAGGTCGGTGAGTGACGGCCACAAGGTCGGCTGGTCGACCCGACGGTGCAGCACGTAGGGGTACGCGCGCTCCCACAGGTCGACGATGTTCCAGCGGAAGACCTCGAGGACCGCACGCCGCTCCACCCGGCCGGTGGCGACGTACCACGCCGCGAGATCCCACATCGACAGCGCACGGTCGATGAGGTGCTGCTCCGCCGGCTCGACGTCGTCCCACCACCGGTGCGCCCGCCTCGTGTGGGCAGCCAACAGCCCCAGGCCTTCGTCGTACCGAAGGAGCGTGAGGGACAGCTGCATCGTCATCGCGTGCCGGCCGTGCACCGGCCGGCGCACGAGAGCGAGCAGCGCGAGCAGACAGGCGCAGCCCGCGAGTGCTATCGCGAGCCACGTGCCTGCTGTCACCGAACTCCCATCGCACTGCTTGTTTCTGAGCGGCTCCAGCACACCACGCGGCAGGGCCCAGCTACGGCTTCTTGTTGCGCGTGTCGCGGCTGGGTTGGACGCGCTTGGGCTCCCCCGGCTGCAGCGCGAACGAGGGCGGGAACGGCGCCTCGCCCTCGGCCTGCCGCGCGTACAGCTCGAGCAGCGGCTCGAGGTCGTGCTGGACGTCGTCGATCGCGGCGTGGACGTCGCCGAGCTCGGCGAACCGGTCGCGCATCGTCCAGATGTCGAAGTCGGCGACCTGCACCCGCGAGACCTCCTCCCACGTGATGGGTGCCGACACCGTCGCCTGCGGCCTGGCCCGGACGCTGTAGGCACTCGCGATCGTCTGGTCGCGCGCCATCCGGTTGAAGTCGATGAACACGCGCTCGCCGCGTTCCTCCTTCCACCACTTCGCCGTCGCCAGGTCCGGGCGGCGCCGCTCGATCTCCCTGGCCACCGCCACCGCGGCGTGCCGGGCATCGATGAAGGGGTGGGTGGGCGCGATCCGCACGTAGACGTGGATGCCCTTGCTGCCGCTCGTCTTGGGGAAGGCGACGTAGCCGAGCTCGTCGAACAGCGCCTTCACCTCCAGCGCCGTCTCCACCACCTCGGGCCAGCCGACCCCTGGCATCGGGTCAAGGTCGATCCGCAGCTCGTCCGGGCTCTCGGTGTCGTCGCGCCGTGACGGCCACGGATGGAAGTCGAGAGTGCCGAGGTTGGCCGCCCAGGCGATGTGCGCGACGTCGACGGGGCAGAGCTCCGTCGCGGAGCGCCCGCTGGGGAAGTGGACGGTCGCCGTCTCTATCCACGGCGGCCGGCTGTCGGGCACGCGCTTCTGGTAGATCGCCTCGCCCTCGGCACCGTCGGGGTGCCGCTTCAGGACCGTCGGACGCTCGCGCAGCGCGCGGACGATCCCGTCGGCGACCGACAGGTAGTACTCGACCAGGTCGAGCTTGCGGCCACGGCCCTCGGGGAGCGCCGAGAAGTAGGTCTTCTCGGGGTTGGTCACCTTGACGAACCGCTCCCCCGACGGTGTCTCGACAGGGATCTCGATGAACGGCGACACCATGCGCGGACGCTATCGGGAACGAGCGGCCAGCGCGTACCGTCCCATCACGGTGAAGACGACCATCGCGACTCTGGCACTTGCGCTCACCGCGGCCTGTGGCGGCTCGAGCGACGCGGAGCAGCTCGCCGGTCCTCCGTCCACACCGTCGGGGGCCGCCGTGATCCAGCCGCCGCTCGACAGCGCGACGCTCCCGCCGCCCGATGCCCGGCCTGACCCGTCCGCCGACGTCACGTACGCGCCGCAGCCGGCCACCCCTGTGCAGGCGAACCCGACTGCCGCCTACGCCGGCACTGCGACCGTCGGCCCGGGCCGGGTCAGCTCACCGCAGCCGTCACCTTCGCCGCGCCCGACGCCGAGCGCGGTCGGCGGAACCGTGACGGTCACCGATGACGACGGCGAAAGCACGGTGCAGCTGCGTACCGGGCAGCGGCTTCGGGTCCGCCTCTCATCCGGAACGTGGGACCCGCCGGTCAGCTCTGCGGACGGTGTCGTCGTCCGGCGTACAAGCAGCGGCGGCTACCCGAGCGACCAGCCCGTGGACGCGACCTTCGAGGCGGTCGGGACCGGAAGTGCCGACGTCACGGCCCAGTCGGACGCGGCCTGCTTCCACACGGAACCGCGTTGCTTGATGGCCACCCGCGAATGGCGGGTCCACGTCGTCGTTCGTTGAGATGCCCCTGACACGATGCGCGCATGCAGCTTCCCTTCACGCCGCAGCTGCCGGTGCGCACAGACCGCCTGATCCTGCGGGAGTTCCGGCCCGGCGACGTCGACGCCCTGCTGCCGTTCCACTCCGATCCCGGCAACGTGCTCTACGTGCCTTTCAACGCACGTACGCCGGAGGAGATGCAGGTCGCACTGGAACGAAAGATCGCCGGTACGTCGATCGCCGCGGACGGGGATCACCTCGACCTCGCCGTCACCTTGCAGGACGGCACCCTCGTCGGCGACCTCGTCACCTTCGTGCACGCCCTGGAGCACGGGACGGTCGAGGTGGGCTGGATCTTCGACCCCGCGCACGGCGGGCGCGGCTACGCGACCGAGGCGGTCCGCGCGATGCTCCACCTCGTCTTCACCGGGCTGCAGGCACGACGCGCCGTCGCGCGGGTCGACGAGCGCAACACCGCGTCCCGGCGGCTGTGCGAGCGCCTCGGCATGCGACAGGAAGCGCACCTGGTCGAGAACGAGGTGTTCAAGGGCGGCCTGTCCAGCGAGATCGACTTCGCGCTGCTCTCGCGCGAGTGGCCGGCCACCGCGACGCAGTCCGTCTAGGAGACGTCGCGGCCGATCCGCCAGAAGCAGAACCCCGTCAACAGGCCGGCGAGTGCCAGCAGCAACGCAGTCTCCCGCACCTGCAGCGACCAGAAGTGCCGCGCCGGCAGGCACGGCGAGAGTGCAGTCCGTGAGCCTTGGCGAGCCAGCGCTCGATTTCCGTCCGCAAGCCGAGCCGCAGCGCGTGCTGCACCTGCTGGACGATCTGCAGGGGATCAGCGCCGTCAACCCGGAACAGTCCCGACCCCGGAGGCGTCGTACAGGCATGACGTTTCCCGTGGACAAGACCGACGAGCAGTGGCGCGAGGAGCTCACCCCCGAGGAGTACGCCGTACTCCGGCAGGCAGGCACCGAGGGGCCGTGGACCGGTGAGTACAACGAGACCAAGACCGAGGGCGTCTACTCGTGTCGCGCCTGCGGGCACGAGCTGTTCCGCTCCGACACGAAGTTCGACTCGCACTGCGGCTGGCCGAGTTTCTACGCCCCGTCGTCCGAGGACAACGTGATCCTGCGCGAGGACATCACGCTCGGCATGAAGCGCGTCGAGGTGCTCTGCTCCAGCTGCGGGTCCCATCTGGGGCACGTCTTCGACGACGCGCCGCAGACCCCGACCGGCGACCGCTTCTGCATGAACAGCGTCTCGCTGCGGCTGGCACCAACCGGCGACTGACTGCATCACAGGCAGGTGGTGACGACCTCACCCGAGGTGTACGCTGTGTGTATGTCACGCACCAACATCGACCTCGACGACGAGGCTTGCACTCGCGTGATGCACCGTTACGGCTTGCACACCAAGAAGGACGCGGTGAACTTCGCCCTCCGTGAGCTCGCGGTGGTGCTGACCGTGGACGAGGCGCGCGATCTCAAGGGCTCTGGCTGGGACGGCGACCTCGATGAGCTGAGAGGCTCGCGAATCCTTTCGTCGTGATCCTCGTCGACACCTCTGCCTGGATCGAGTTTCTCCGCGGCACCGAATCCCAGGTGTGCCGTGAGGTCGAGCGGCTCCTGGGCGGCGACCTGGCCGTGACCGATCCCGTCGTCATGGAAGTGCTGGCCGGCGCCCGCGACGACAAGCACCTGCACGACCTGCGAGGCATGCTCGGTAGGGCCGAGATGCTGCGATGCAACGCGCTCGACTATCCAACGGCAGCACTGCTGTACCGCCGCTGCCGCCAACAGGGCGAGACCGTACGTCGGCTGCTCGACTGCCTCATCGCTGCAGCGGCGATTCGGCACGGCGTGCCGGTTCTTCACAGCGACGCGGATTTCGACGCGCTGGCTCGCCACACCGAGCTCACGGTCCACCGGCCACGCCGTCGGTGAACCCGCTGGCGCCGCGGCCTGCCAGACTGACCACATGCGCCTCGCTGTCTGCTCGTCGAAGGGCGGCGTCGGGAAGACGTCGACCGCAGCCAACCTGGCCGTGGCGCTCGGTGCCCACGGCCGGACCCTCGCCGTCGACGCGGACCCCCAGGACAGCCTCGGCCGCGCGTTCGGGATCATCGCGAAGGGCCGGGAGGACAGCCTCGCCGGCCTGCTCGAGGATCCTTCCCTGGACCCGCGCGGCGCCATCCGGCGCGACATCGCTCCGGGGCTCGACGTGCTGCCGGCGCACCCGTCCCTCGAGGGGGCCGGCGTCGCCCTCGCGGCGCAGGGCGGCCTGATCACCAGCATCCGGCGGACGCTTCGACCGCTGATCGCCGAGTACGACCACATCGTGCTGGACACGCACGGCGACCTCGGCAACCTCACGCTGGCGGCAGTCTGTGCGGCCGACGCGGTGCTGTCGGTCTTCACGAGCGACCCGGGCTCGGCGCTCGGCGTGGCCCGCGTCTCGGCGTTCCTGCACCAGCATCTGGCCTTCGAGAACACCTCCGCCCGGCTGCTGGGGGCGGCTTGCTCGCTGTGGGACCCGCAGGCGAAGGCCGCCCGCGACGTCTTCGGCGCCATGGAGGGCACCGACATCCCGCTGTTCCAGACCCGCATCCCGATGTCGCGACGGGTTCCCAGCTCCACCCTGTCCAAGCGCCCGGTCGTCCTGACCGCCCCGTCCAGCACCGTCGCCCTCGCCTACCTGGCGCTCACCGACGAGGTGCTGGCGGCGTACACATCGAAAGGGCTCGACCGATGACCAAGACCGACCTGCAGGGCGACCTGCTCGCTGACCTGAAGTCGGCGGCCAACGCCCGGCCGCTGCCGACCTCGCAGCCGGCCCTGCCGCCGCCGTTGACTGTCCCGCAGGGCGAGCTGCGCCCGGCGACACCGGCCCTGGACTTCCGGGTGACCCCGCTGCGGTGGGCGCGACCGGGCCTGGTCGCTCCCGACACCGGCCTCGGACTGGGGCTCCGATTCGGGCCCGTGGAGGTCAGCCTCAGCCTCGGCGGCTGACCTCCACGGGTATCGCTATGAGTGCTCGCTGACCTCGTAGATCTCGTCAGCGACGAGGCCGTGCGCCTCCCGGTGCACCGTATTGGCGGCCTCCGCGTCCGGCGCCTCGACGAGGCAGAAGATCTTGCCCTGCTTCTCGTCGACCCAGTAGCGCTTGTACTCGACGCCGTGCGCCTCTTGTGTCTTGAGATCGGCCTGGTGCGCGCCCGCCACGTCGGCGGCGCTGACGCCGCCCTCCATGTTGTGCACGTCCATAAAGAGCGGCATCGCTCATTCCCCCTATTCGCACGCGCGGCGCTCGCCGCGTCAGCGCTCGCACAATGGCACGAACTCGGCCAGGTGACCAGAGCTACGGCAGAGAGGCGACCAACTCGGCCACGCTCTTCATGCCGCCGGTGAAGAAGGGCGTCTCGAGCTTGGTGAACAGTCGCGCCCGCGCGGAGCGCAGGTGCCGCATCGCGTCGAGGATGCGGTGCAGCTCATCGGCCTCGAAGGCCAGCAGCCACTCGTAGTCGCCCAGGGCGAAGGCGGCGACGGTGTTGGCACGCACGTCCTCGAACTCGCGCCCCATGATCCCGTGCTCGCTGAGCATTCCCTTCCGCTCGTAGTCGGGCAACAGGTACCAGTCGAGTGAGCGGTTGAACGGATAGACGCAGACGTACTTCTTTGGCTCCTCCCGCCGTACATAGGCAGGGATGTGGTTGCGGTTGAACTCCGCCGGCCGGTGCAGCCCCACGCTCGACCAGACCGGCGTCAGGTGCCGCCCGATGCGCGTCTGCCGGAACCGGCTGTAGGTGTCCTGCAGCACGTCGACGTCGGGGCACGTCCACCAGATGAGGATGTCGGCGTCGGCCTTGAGGCCACTGACGTCGTACGTCCCTCGGGTGTAGACGTCCTTCTCCAGCGCCGCGTCGAGGAATGCCTGCATCTCCTCGGCCAGCGACGTGCGCTCGTCGTCGGGCACCGGCGTGGTCGCCTTGAACACGCTGTACATCGTGTAGAGCAGCTGCGCGTTGAGCTCGCGTGCCTTGGGTGCCTCAGGCCTGTCGTCCGTCATGAGGACCATTGTGAAGCAGTACGCCGGCGGCCGCGTCGGCACCACTCCGGATCACCGCCGGGACGCCGACACCGTCGTACGCCGCACCGGCGACCGTCAGGCCGGCGGGCAGTGCAGCCCTGATCCGGCGGACCCGGTCCAGGTGCCCGACGGCGTACTGCGGAAGTCCCCCACCCCACCTCGTGACCCGGCTGTCGAGCAGCGGCGGGACGGGGCCGACGACCCGTTCCAGCTCGGTGTGCACGACCCGCACCAGCTCGTCGTCCTCACGCTGAAGCTCGACCTCGTCGCCGTACCGCCCGACGCTCGCCCGCACCACCGCCGACCCGGTCGACCCCCACTTGCGACTGGTGAAGGTGACCGCCTTGGTGCTGAGGCCCTCGACGGCCGGGACCAGGTAGCCGCTCCCCCGTCCTGGTGCCGGCCCGTCGAGGACGAGCGTCACGATCGCGACGCTGGCGTAGTCGACGGCGGCGAGCTCCGCCGCAGCGGTGGGTGCCACGTCGCGCAGCAGTCGCGCGGCCGGTGCGGCGGGCACCGCCAGGACCACTGCGTCGACGTCGAGGTACGCCGGATCTGCCGCCGAGCCGGTGGTGAGCCGCCAGCCGGTCGCGGTCCGGCACATTGCACGCACCGTCGTACCTGTCCTGATGTCTGCCTTGGACGCGCGCGCCACGGCGGGGGGCAGCCGACCGAGGCCGCCCGGCAGGCCGGCGAAAACGGGTCCGTCGACGGGGGCGCGGGAGGCGCGGGCCGCGAGGATCAGCGAGCGGTGGGATGCCAGCGCGGCGGCGAGCGCCGGGAGCGTCGCCTGCAGCGAGAGCAGGTCTGCGCGCCCGGCGTACACGCCCCCGAGCAAGGGGTCGACGAGGCGCTCGACGACCTCGCGGCCGAGGCGCCGCGTGACGAGCTCGCCGACAGAGATGTCGTCGGTGACGGGTGCACCGGGCGCGACGAGGTCGAGAGGGACGCGGGCCAACCCGCGGGCAGACAGCACCTCGCTGCGGGCGAGGGCGCTGAGGTCGCCGGGTACGCCGAGCATGGTGCCGGTGGGCAGCGGTCGCAGCCGGCCGCCGGTGCGGACGTACGCCTCGGCGGTCGCAGGCGAGATCAGCTCGCCGCCGAGTCCGGCGGCAGTGGCGAGGTCGATGCCGTGCGGCACCCGGCGGATCAGCGCATCGGCACCCTCGTCGACGGCGACACCTCCGACGTCACTGACCCGCACCTTGCCGCCGACCTTGGACGAGGCCTCGAGGACGATCACCGTCGCCACATCGCGCATCGCGTGCGCAGCCGACAGGCCGGCCATCCCGCCGCCGACGACCGCGACGGTAGGGCGCGCGGAGGTCACGCGTTCGAGCCTAATGGGACGGCAGTCAGCTTCTCTGGTCTAACGATCTTGAGGTTGAGTGCGTCTCGAGCCGCCGGCGGGATGACCACTGACAGAGCCTGCGATCTGATCGCTAGACCTAGAGCGTGGCCCCGCCGGTCGCTGGAGGCTGCATGTCGGCTGGTGGGGTGTTGCGCCGCGAGCGCTGTCCGTTAGGGCGCCGCCGCGGACTCGGGCGCCGGACCACCCGACCGCGTCGCTGCGACTGCGCGTGCCGCCGTCGAGGCTGTCGGCAACGCTGACGCGACTGGGCGGGACCGACGTCGTGCGCATCGAGTCCGAGCTGTCCCGGCGCGAAGCCGACCTCGAGTCGCTACAAGCACGAGCTCGCGCCGTGGTGGGCGCCGTACTTCCCTTCCTGCCGTTGCTCCTCGCCGGTGGATGGCTGGCCCTGTGGTGGCGCCGGCGGGGCGTCGACGGCCTGACCGCCCTACGCTCCGCGACGTGGAGCGACGGCAGCTGGTCCTGGTCGCGACCTGCCTGGCGTCGTTCACGGCGACGCTCGACAACACCGTCGTCGCCGTCGCACTGCGCGACATCCAGCGCGACCTCGGGGCCGGCGTCTCGGGGCTGCAGGGCGTCGTCACGGCGTACACGGTTGCTCTTGCCGCACTGCTCCTGACGGGCGGCACTCTCGTCGACGTCGCCGGTCGGCGACGGATGTTCCTCACCGGGCTGGTCATCTTCACGGGCGCGTCGATCGCCTGTGCCGCTGCTGGTTCGGTGACGGCGCTCGTGATCGCCCGCGGTGTCCAGGGCGCCGGGGCGGCGCTGGTCATTCCGGGCGGGCTCGCCGTGCTCGCGGAGGCCTATCCCGATGCCGGACCACGGGCGCGCGCCGTCGGCATCTGGGCCGCGACCGGTGCGCTCGCCCTCGCGATGGGACCGATCGTCGGCGGGCTGCTCGTCGCTGCGCGCGGGTGGCAAGCCGTCTTCGAGGTCAACGTGCCGCTCTGCGTGGCGATCGCCGTCGTCGTACTCCTTGCCACGCCCGGTGAGCGCCCGCCGGCGGGACGGCGGCTCGACCTGCCAGGGCAGCTGCTGGTCGCGTTGGGTCTTGCGATGACGACGTACGCCGTCGTGCTGGTCGGACGTGACGGGTGGACGCGCGACGTGGTGGTCAGTGCCTGTGTCGGGGTCATCGCGGTGCTCGCATTCTCTGTCGTGGAACGGCGCAGCGCCGACCCGCTGCTGCCACGCGGGCTGCTCGCGGACCGCACCTTCGGGGGTACGACGGCAGCGGCCCTCGCGGCGAGCCTTGCGCTGTTCGTGCTGCTCGTCTTCCTGTCGCTGTTCCTGCAGCTGGTGCAGCAGCTGGACACGCTGCCCGCGGCGGTGCGACTGCTGCCGCTGACGGTGGCGCTGGTCGTGACCACGGTGCCCGCGGCCCTGCTCGCACACCGCCGTGGCCCGCGACTGCCCGTCGTCAGCGGGCTCGTGCTGGCGGCCGTGGGGTTGGTGCTGCTGGGCGAGGCACTCTCGCCGGGGATCGGAGCGGTGCACCTCGGCGTACTGC
>JAENVS010000017.1 GCA_016650445.1 Frankiaceae bacterium
CATCTCCGACCGCGGCAAGATCCGCGCGCGTCGGGTCAGTGGCAACTGCTCGCAGCACCAGCGCGACGTCGCGGTCGCCGTGAAGAACAGCCGCGAGATGGCGCTGCTCCCCTACACGTCGACGGCTCGGTGACCGCGATGAAGCTGATCCTCAACCAGGAGGTCAACGGTCTCGGTGCGCCCGGCGACGTCGTCGAGGTCAAGGACGGCTACGGCCGCAACTACCTCGTGCCGCGCGGGTTCGCCCAGCTGTGGACCAAGGGCGCCGACAAGCAGATCGCGACGATCCGTCGTGCCCGCGAGGTTCGCGAGGTCCGCGACACCGCTCACGCGACCGAGATCAAGGACCAGCTCGCCGCGCTGACGGTGAAGCTGCCGGCCCGCTCCGGCGAGGGCGGGCGCCTGTTCGGCTCCGTGACGGCAGCGGACGTCGTCGAGGCCGTGTCGAAGGCGGGTGGCCCCAAGCTGGACCGCCGTCTCGTCGTCCTGCCGCACCCGATCAAGACCCTCGGCCAGCACGCGGTCACCGTCAAGGTGCACCCCGAGGTCGAGGCCACCCTGACGGTCGAGGTCGTCAAGGGCTAGTTCGTACGCCGTATACCGAGGCCCGGTCCCTGTCGGGGACCGGGCCTCGGTGCGTCCCCGGGTCCGTTCGGGGGCGACTTTCTTTCTCCACACCCGGTGTACAGGTCGCTGGGCTGGTCACACGCTCGAAGCGGACGCCCGCGAGCGGCATCGTCCCCAGCTCGTCCCCAGGGGTCCACAGCGACGCGCCACTGCGTGCACACCACCTCCCCAGCTCTGTCCACAGGCGGGTCCGACGTACTCGGAGGACACGCCCGGAAGTGTCGGACGACGCCGGTACAACATCCGTGGGCACCGGTGCGGCTGCCCGCAGACGAGGCGAGTGGAGGCTGCCGGGTGACCGACGGCGTGGTCGATCTGGCCGTCCAACGCGATCGTTCGTCGGGACCGGCTCCCGACTTCGAGCGCACCCCGCCGCAGGACATCGCCGCGGAGCAGTCGGTGCTCGGCGGGATGCTGCTCAGCAAGGACGCGATCGCCGACGTTGTCGAGGTCGTGCGGTCCACCGACTTCTACCGGCCGGCGCACCAGACCATCTTCGACGTCATCGTCGACCTCTACGGCAAGGGCGAACCGGCGGACGCCGTGACCGTCTCAGCCGAGCTGACCCGCTCCGGCGAGATCTCCCGCGTCGGAGGCGCGCCGTACCTCCACACCCTGCTGTCGAGCGTCCCGACCGCAGCCAACGCCGGCTACTACGCGCGCATCGTGACCGAGCAGGCGATCCTGCGCCGGCTCGTCGAGGCCGGCACGCGGATCGTGCAGCTCGGCTACGCCACCGGGCTCGGTGACGTCGACGACGTCGTCGACCGCGCGCAGCAGGCTGTGTACGACGTGACCGAGAAGCGCACCAGCGAGGACTACGCGCTGCTCGAGGACCTGATGCAGCCGACGATGGACGAGCTCGAGGCCATCGGCAGTCGCGGCGGCTCGATGACCGGTGTGCCCACCGGCTTCGCCGACCTCGACCAGCTCACCAACGGCCTGCACCCCGGCCAGCTCGTCATCATCGCCGCGCGTCCTGGCTTGGGGAAGGCGCTGGCCCTCGACACCCCGTTGCCGACGCCCAACGGTTGGACGACGATGGGCGCCGTCGCCGTCGGCGACCAGCTGCTCGGCGCCGACGGCCGGCCGACGACGGTGGTCGCGGCGACCGATGTCATGGTCGGCCGTCCCTGCTTCGAGGTGACGTTCTCGGACGGCGCGCGCGTCATCGCCGACGCAGAGCACCAGTGGTTCACGCGAACGCGGGCTGAGCGTCGAGCGGCGGGCGGCTCAAACGGATCCGTCAAGACGACTGCGGAGCTCGCCGCGACTGTCCGCTGTGCCACCACAGACTCCCGCGCCAACCACGCCGTCCCCGTCACCGCCCCGTTGGACCTGCCCGACGCCGAGCTGCTCATTGCGCCGTACGTGCTCGGGGTCTGGCTCGGACATGGCGAGAGCACGAGCGCGCACGTTGTGGTTGCCGACGCGGAACAGCTTGTCTGGATCGAGGCCGCCGGGGTTGCTGCCCTTCCCACGTCCAGCCCGATCGTGTTCGAGCTCGACCTTCCGACGTCGCAGTTGAGGGATCTGGGCGTCCTCGATGACAAGCATCTTCCTGCTGCGTACCTGCGGGGCTCAGAGGCACAGCGACGCGAGGTGTTGGCCGGCCTGCTCGACGCCTACGGAACTGTCGGTCCCGACGGAGCGGTTCACGTCGTGACGTCTGCGCGGCTTGCAGAAGACGTCGCCGAGCTCGTTGCCGGCCTCGGCTACGCGGGCGAAGTGAGCCCAGGATCAACCACGTCAACGGTGAGCTTCAGCACCGCTGACTCCGTCTTCCGGTTGTCGTTCAAGGACCTCGCGCACAAGGAGTTCAGTCGCGAGGCACCTCGCGCCGAGTCGCGTGATGTCGTCGACGTCCGGCCGGTTCCGAGCGTGCCGGTGCGCTGCGTTCAGGTGGACAACACCGACCACCTCTACTTGGCGACGCGTTCGATGATCCCGACGCACAACTCGACGATGGGGCTTGACGTCGCGCGGTCGTGCTCGGTGAAGAACGGGATGGCCAGCGTCATCTTCTCGCTGGAGATGACCAAGACCGAGATCACGATGCGTCTGCTCTCGGCGGAGGCGCGCGTGCCGCTGCACCACATGCGCGCGGGGACGATGACGGACGACGACTGGGCACGACTGGCACGCCGGATGGGCGAGGTCGCGGACGCGCCGCTGTTCATCGACGACTCCCCCAACCTCACGATGATGGAGATCCGCGCGAAGGCTCGGCGGCTCAAGCAGCGCCACAACCTCAAGCTCGTGGTCGTCGACTACCTGCAGCTCATGCAGGGCAACAAGAAGGCCGAGTCGCGACAGCAAGAGGTCTCGGAGCTGTCGCGTTCACTCAAGCTCCTGGCGAAGGAGCTCGACTGCCCGGTCATCGCGATGAGCCAGCTCAACCGCGGACCAGAGCAGCGCCAGGACAAGAAGCCGATGCTCTCCGACCTTCGCGAGTCCGGCTGCCTGCCGGCGTCGACGCGCATCCTTCGCGCCGACACCGGCGCAGAGACGACGATGGGCGAGCTCTATGCGAGCGGTGCACGCGACGTCCCCGTCTGGAGCCTTGACAACTCACTGCGCTACGTACGCCGCCACCTGACGCACGTCTTCGCCACGGGCACACGTGAGGTGTTCCGGCTGCGGCTGGCCTCCGGCAAGACGGTGCGGGCAACGGCCAACCACCCCTTCCTGACGTACGACGGCTGGAAGCCTCTTGGCGAGCTGCAGCCCGGTGCGCGTCTCGCTGTCCCGCGCCACCTGCCCGCGCCCGAGCACGAGACGGCCTGGTCGGACGGCGAGGTGCGTTTGGCCGCGGTGCGGCTGGCGGCGCGGGGTGACGTTTCCGCGGAAGCGTCCGCGTTGCCCAAGCGGCAGCTCCGGCTCCTGCTGCGCGAGCTCTACGCGCTGGCGGCGGCGTCAGACGTCGACGGTCAGGCCTACGTGCTGCCGCACCGCACCGCCGCCGACCATGTCAGTCGGCTGCTCCTGCGGTTCGGCATCTCCAGCGACGTGTGCAGCGCGGGCCAGCTGACTACGGTCGCCGTGGCTCCCGGCGACGATCGTGTCCGGTTTGCGGGGCAGATCGAGAGCGGTCTCGACGGCGATGCTGCCCGCGACGCGGTGCTGGCGGCCCTTCGTGGCGATGTAGGCGCCGCTGTCAGCGATCCGCTGTGGACGCGGCTCCAGTCGGCCATGTCATCGCGGGCCGCGGACGCGACCGCACGGCTGTCCGGTGTCGCGACGGCACTGCTCGACGACGGGCTCGAGCTCGAGGCCGTCAACGACGTGTTCTGGGACGCGGTCGTCGAGATCACGCCGGACGGGGTCGAGGAGGTCTTCGACGCGACTGTCGTGGGCAACCACAACTTCGTCGCCGACGGCATCGCGGTCCACAACTCGATCGAGCAGGATGCGGACATGGTGGTCCTGCTGCACCGCGAGGATGCGTACGAGAAGGAGAGCCCGCGGGCGGGCGAGGCCGACTTCATCGTCGCCAAGCACCGCAACGGCCCGACCGCCACGATCACCGTTGCGTTCCAGGGCCACTACTCGCGCTTCGTCGACATGAGCCCGAGCTGAGCGGCGTACGCCTCTCCGATCTGCCGAACCTCGGGCTGGTCACCGAAACGCAGCTCACCGCCCTCGGCATCAGCACACCGCAGCAGCTCGCGGACGTCGGTCCGGTCGAGGCCTGGCGGCAGTTGCGTGCGGCGTACCCGACCGTCAACCGCATCTGTCTCTACGCCTTGGCCGGCGCCCTCGAAGGCGTCGACTGGCGCGATCTCCCTGCCGCCGTGCTCGCCGACCTCCGCGCCGTACCCGAGAACTGACGGGCCGCAGCGCCCGTCCCTCCACGAGACACCCCGCCGTCCCGGGCGGCCGGCGTGGGCCCGCACCGCACCGCGCAGCGAACGCGCCAGGCGACGGTAGCGGCGCTGCGAGGGGCACCGGCGTCGTAGGGTCCGCCGGTGAGCACTGACACCCGCACCCGCCCGCGGGTCCGCAAGGGATGGCACGAGCTGCCCGTGCTCGTTGTCGTCGCGCTGGTGCTCGCGGTGCTCGTCAAGACGTTCCTCGTGCAGGCGTTCTTCATCCCGTCTGGGTCGATGGAGCAGACCCTGCACGGCTGCCCCGGCTGCCGCGGCGACCGGGTGCTCGTCAACAAGGTGCTCTACAAGGTCAGGGACATCCGGCGCGGCGAGATCGTGGTGTTCAACGGCGTCGACAGCTTCGACACCGAGGTCCCGGACGTCGCGCCTGCGCACGGCGTGCAGCGCGTGGTTCGGGCGTTCACCCGGCTGGTCGGGCTCGGCGCCCCGGGTGAGAAGGACTACATCAAGCGGGTCATCGGCCTGCCCGGTGACCGCGTCGCGTGCTGCAGCGACGGCCACGTGACCGTGCAGGCCAAGGGCAGCCGCACCGCGGTGGAGCTGCACGAGCCCTACCTGCACGAGGACGACAAGCAGGTGTTCTGCGCTGCCGGCACGGACACGCAGTGCGGCCCCGGCGCACCAGGTGTGCTCGTGCCGGAGGGCAGGCTCTGGGTGATGGGCGACCACCGCGGCTCCTCCAGTGACTCACGGGCCAACGGCACCATCCCCATCGACCGCGTCATCGGCCGCGCCTTCGTCGTGGTCTGGCCGCTGACGAGGATCAAGACTCTTCCGGTGCCGACGACATTTCGCTGACGCCGTCGACCGGCGCTACCTTTCGGCCATGGCACAGCGGCCGAGCATCTCCCGAACCGTCGACGTCGACGCACCGGCCGAGCGGGTGTGGGCGCTCGTCAGCGACCTGCCGGGCATGGGCGCGCTGAGCCCGGAGAACACCGGCGGGTCCTGGCTGGGCGGCGCGACCGGACCGGCGGTGGGCGTGCGCTTCCGTGGCTCGAACCGGCACGGCTGGCGGCGCTGGAGCACTGCTGTGCGCATCACCGCGTGCGAGCCGGGACACCTGCTCTCCTTCGACGTGGGCAGCCTCGGCCTCGCGGTGTCGCGGTGGACGTACGCCGTTGCCCCCCGACCTGGCGGCTGCACGGTGACCGAGACGTGGGAAGACCGTCGCGGTCGCGCGATGGACGTCATCGGCCTGCTCGCAAGCGGCGTCGCCGACCGGCAGGCCTACACGGCACAGAGCATCGAGCACACGCTGGCGGCGGTGAAGCAGCGGGCGGAGCCGGCTGGGCCAACCGGGTGACGTGCGTCGGCCAGGTCTCGGCAGCGGGGAGGAGATGCCCGGATGTGGTCGAAACCACCCGTTCGGATGCGGACAATTCGACACCCAGCGTGATTGTATGGACACGTTCCGTGGCGTAGTGTGCGTGTCCCGGTCATCCGGCCGGCTCGAGCGAGGGAGGTTTCATGCCGAACCGTCCCCCTCGCACGACCACCCTCGTCGGCCCGAACCGCCTCGTCCTCGCCGCCGCCACGGGCGGCCTGGTCGCGCTCGCCTCGGCCGGCACGGCGGTCCTCGTCCTCACCGGTACCTCGGCGGTCGTTCCCCACGTGACGAGCGCGCCGCCGCTTCCCACGTCGCAGCCGCTCGCCCGGGCCCCGGGCGTCGTCGTGCTGCCGTCGCCGCCCATCCAGCCGGGGGTGCGCCGTTCCAGCGCCCCGCGGAACCCGACCACCTCCGTCGTCCGCATCCAGCCCGCGCTGGCACCCGTCCCGGCCGAGCTGCTGCCCGTCGCTCTCCCGTCGAACGAGCCGGTGCCGGCCGTCGTGGCTGCGCCCGAAACACCCGTCGACGTGCCGGACGTGACCGTCCCGCTCGAGCCGTCGCCACGGCCCACGGCGGCGCTGCGTCGGGCCTCGGCCGGACAGGACGACGACGACGACAAGAAGGCGAACCGCAAGGCGTCGAAGCACGACGGGTCGGCCAAGCAGGCCAAGCACGCGAAGCAGGCCAAGCACGCGAAGCACCACAAGCGGACCGCCCATCGGGCCGCGTCCCGCGACTGACGGGAGCGTCGACCGCCCGTCCCCTGTCGCAGGATTTCGGCCCGGCTCGAACGTCTGACACCATGGAGTTCGCTCCGGTCGCCCCGGTGCGTCCCGCACACCCCGCGGGCGCCGGTGCGCCGGCCCGCCCCCGCGCCGCAACCGGAGACCCCGGACGCTGCGCCCGAGCGCACGAGGAGAACAGCTGTGCCCGCAAAGGACAGCCCGCTCGCGACCGCGACGGAGACCACACCGGTCGCGACGAGCAGCACGGCCGGGCCGGAGCTCGTGCAGCTCCTGACGCCTGAGGGCGAGCGGGTCTCGCACCCCGACTACGACATCGACCTGACCGACGAGGAGTACCGCGGCTTCTACCGCGACCTGGTCCTCACCCGCCGCATCGACGTCGAGGCGACGGCGCTGCAGCGCCAGGGCGAGCTGGGCATCTGGGCCGCGCTCCTCGGCCAGGAGGCTGCCCAGGTGGGC
The DNA here is from genome assembly GCA_016650445.1 of Frankiaceae bacterium. Lineage (GTDB taxonomy): Bacteria > Actinomycetota > Actinomycetes > Mycobacteriales > SCTD01 > RYN-124. Next base: position 7,053 of record JAENVS010000017.1, read on the forward strand.
TCCGGGCGCGCGCTGCGCCCCCAGGACTTCGCCTTCCCGACCTACCGCGAGCACGGCGTGGCATGGGTCCGTGGCGTCGACCCGCTTCGACTGCTCGGGTTGTTCCGTGGCGTCGACAACGGCGGCTGGGATCCGATCGCGACGCGCTTCCAGCTGTACACGATCGTGATCGGCTCACAGACGCTGCACGCGACCGGTTACGCGATGGGCATCAACAAGGACGGTGCCGTCGGCGACGCGGAGACCGGTGAGGCGACCATCGCCTACTTCGGTGACGGTGCCTCCAGCCAGGGCGACGTCAACGAGGCGTTCGTCTGGGCCAGTGTCTACAACGCCCCGATCGTCTTCTTCTGCCAGAACAACCAGTGGGGCATCAGCACCCCGACGGCCAACCAGACCCGCATCCCGCTTTACCAGCGCGCGCGTGGTTTCGGCTTCCCGGGTGTGCGCGTCGACGGCAACGACGTTCTCGCGTCGTACGCCGTCACTCGCAAGGCGCTGGACGACGCCCGCACCGGGCAGGGCCCGACGCTGGTCGAGGCGTTCACCTACCGCATGGGCGCGCACACGACGTCCGACGACCCGACGCGCTACCGGCTCGCCAGCGAGCTCGAGGCGTGGAAGCTCAAGGACCCGCTCGAGCGGATGAAGGCGTTCCTGTACAAGCAGCAGATCGTGGACAACACGTTCTTCGAGAGCGTCGAGGCAGACGCCGACGAGCTCGCCGCCCGGATCCGCAAGGGGTGCCTGGAGATGCCTGACCCCGATCCGCTGTCGATGTTCGACAGCGTGTACGCCGAGCAGACGCCTCTGCTCGCGCAGGAGCGCGAGGAGTTCGGCCGCTACCTCGCCGGTTTCCAGGGAGCACACGCCTGATGCCCCAGCTGACGATGGCGAAGGCGCTCAACGAGGGCCTGCGCAAGGCGATGGAGGACGACCCGAAGGTCGTGCTCATGGGCGAGGACATCGGCAAGCTCGGTGGCGTCTTCCGTGTCACCGACGGCCTGCAGAAAGACTTCGGCGAGGACCGCGTCTTCGACACCCCGCTCGCGGAGTCCGGCATCGTCGGTACGGCGATCGGGCTCGCCATCCGTGGCTACCGGCCGGTGTGCGAGATCCAGTTCGACGGCTTCGTGTTCCCGGCCTACGACCAGATCGTCAGCCAGCTCGCGAAGATGCACGCGCGCTCCAAAGGCACGCTGAAGATGCCTGTCGTCGTACGCATCCCGTTCGGCGGCGGCATCGGCGCCGTCGAGCACCACAGCGAGTCGCCAGAGGCGTACTTCGCGCACACTGCCGGCTTGAAGGTCGTCTCGTGCTCGAACCCGGTCGACGCCTACTTCATGATCCAGCAGGCCATCAAGAGCGACGACCCGATCATCTTCTTCGAGCCCAAGCGGCGCTACTGGGAGAAGGCCGAGGTCGATACGTCGATGACGCCCGACTCGTTGTGGGGCGCGCGGGTGGTGCGTCCCGGCACCGACGTGACGCTGCTGGCGTACGGCCCGATGGTGAAGACCTGCATGGACGCCGCGACCGCCGCGGAGGAGGACGGCCGGTCCCTCGAGGTCGTTGACCTGCGGTCGATGTCGCCGCTCGACTACGCGACGGTCTTCGAGTCGGTACGCCGTACCAAGAGACTCGTCGTCGTGCACGAGGCTCCGTCGTTCGTCGGTCTCGGCACCGAGATCGCGGCGCGCGTCAGCGAGGAGCTCTACTACGAGATGGAGGCGCCGGTGCTACGCGTGACCGGCTTCGACACCCCGTACCCGCCGTCCCGTATCGAGGAGGAGTACCTCCCCGATCTCGACCGCGTCCTGCACGTCGTCGACCGCAGCCTTGCCTACTAAGGGATGGGCCAAAAAGGAAGGGACAGCCTGATGTCGCGCCTCAAGCAGTTCAAGCTGCCCGACCTCGGTGAGGGGCTCACCGAGGGCGAGATCCTGCAGTGGATGGTCAAGGTCGGCGACGAGGTCAAGCTCAACCAGCCCATCGTCGAGGTCGAGACCGCCAAGGCCGCGGTGGAGGTGCCGTCGCCGTACGCCGGTGTCGTGCACGAGATCCATCACGAGGCAGGCGCGACCGTCGACGTCGGCTCGCCGATCATCACGTTCGACACCGAGCCCGGTGCGGGCCCGCTCGACCCGGTCGCTTCGGCGTCCGCGGTGAGCGAGCACCCCGAGATCGGCGACATGGTCCCGAAGCCGCCGGCGGGCGACGAGTCCGGGCCCCTGGGCGCCCTTATCGGAGAAGTCGGGCCGAGCGGCCGCACCGCGACGCTGGTCGGTTACGGGCCGAAGTCCGTCACCGCCAAGCGGCGGGCCCGCAGCGACAGCGGCCACGCGACGCCGGTCACCCCACCGGTGCCCGTCGCACCGCCGCCTCCGCCGGCGACTGCAGCGCGGGTGTCTGCAGCAGCCGTCGGGCAGTCTGCTGCGGCGTCGGCGGGCGCGGTCACCGTGCTCGCCAAGCCGCCGGTGCGCAAGCTCGCCAAGGACCTCGGCGTCGACCTGGCCGCGGTCGTCGCGACGGGTCCCAACGGCAGCATCACGCGTGGCGACGTCGAGAACGCCGCCTCGCAGCCGGCCGCTTACAGCGAGCCGGCCGCCGCCGCCCCGCTGCGGTCCGTGCCGGACTACGACCCGGCGACGCGCGAGCAGCGCATCCCGATCAAGGGGGTGAAGAAGATGATGGCCGCCGCGATGGTGGACAGCGCCTTCAGCGCTCCCCACGTCACCGAGTTCATCACCCTCGACATGACGCCGACGATGGAGCTGCGCACCAAGCTGCAGGGCCTGCCGGAGTTCGCCGGTGTGAAGGTGACGCCGCTGCTCCTCGTGGCCAAGGCGTTGCTGCTCGCGGTGAAGCGCAACCCCGAGATCAACGCCACCTGGGACGAGGCGGCGCAGGAGATCGTCGTCAAGTCCTACGTCAACCTCGGCATCGCCGCAGCAACACCGCGCGGCCTGATCGTGCCCAACATCAAGGACGCCGAGCAGCTGAGTCTGCCCGAGCTCGCCGCGGCGCTGCAGCAGCTGACCGCCACCGCGCGCGAGGGCAAGACGCAGCCGGCCGACATGGCCCGCGGCACGATCACGATCACCAACGTCGGCGTCTTCGGGGTCGACACCGGCACCCCGATCATCAACCCGGGGGAGTCGGCGATCCTGTGCTTCGGTGCCGTGCGGCCGACACCATGGGTCGTGGACGCCATCGATGGGAGTCAGAGCATCGTGATCCGGCAGGTCACCCAGCTGGCGCTGTCGTTCGACCACCGCAACATCGACGGGCAGCTCGGGTCGCAATTCCTGTCGGACGTCGCCCGCGTGCTCTCCGACCCCGCGACCGCACTCGCCTGGACCTAGCGCCCGCGCGCGGACCTAGGGCTGGCGGGCCGAGTAGATGTCGCGGAACAGGTTCTTGAACTGCACGCCGGTCGGGTTGGTCGTGACGACGCGCGTCCAGATGACGGCCAGCTTGCCGTCCGGCCCGAACGATGAGGTCAGGAAGTCGCCGGGCGCCTCCTCCTGCTCGGCCGGTGCGACGGGGGCCTTGTCGAGCAGCGTCAGAGTCGGGACCTGGCCCGGCTTCCACGTCGCGCCGTAGACCTTCCACGGTGACTTCGTGTCCGGTCGGTAGTAGACGCCGAGGCCGAGCTTCTTGCCGTCGGCCGCGACCGACAGCCAGCCGTACTGGTAGCGACCGGTCATCGCGGTGATGTCCTGCTCGGTCCACTTCTTTCCGCCGTCGACCGAGTGCATCAGCCGCAGCCGGTTCGACTTCGGCATGCCGGACCGCAGCTCGTCGGCATCGACGTACAGCGCCCAGATGGAGCCGTCCTTCGCGAACTCGACGGTCGGGTAGCTCGCGGTGTTGTCGGCGCCGTTGTAGGTGCCGGCGGCGTACCGCTTGAACGACCGCGCGTCGTCGTTGCTGACGTAGCTCCACAGCTTGCCGTTGTCGTTGCCGCAGAACACGACCACCCGCTGGCTGCCCTTCTTGTGCTCGGCAGCCGGGCGGCACCAGCCGGAGTCGTTCAGGGTGTAGCCGATCGTCGAGAACGTCTGGCCGCCGTCGTACGACGGGTAGACGGTGTAGCGCCCGGCGCCGTTGGCGTCGCCGTCCCCGTTCTCGACCGGCGCCTGCGCCTTGGTCGACTGGTTGCCCAGGTAGAAGACCTTGCCGTCGCCGTGCGCCGTCACCCACGGACGGTCGTCCAGCGAGCCCGTGCCCATCGCGGGACGGGTGAAGTCGATCGCGACCTTGCCCCGGCCGGTCGCGGTGTACCGCGTGATCGTGTTGTCGCCGAGGTAGGTGTCGATGAAGTAGGTGTGACCGGCGTCGTCGACCGCCATGTCGCCCTCGTCGCCGACCTGCCGGTTCTCCGCATCGCCCGGCAGCCCTGGCAGGTTCTTCCAGGACTTGCCGTTGTCCGTCGACAGCCAGGCCCAGCTCATCGAGCGGGTCTGCGTGACCGAGCGGCTGTCGGGGGAGATCGCCAGCTCGGCGTTCTCCTTGTGCGCGGTCGCGTAGAGGTTGCCGAACCGGTCGGTCACGATGGTCGGCTCGTAACCGCCACCCAGCTCGGGCGTGACCTTGACCGGCGTACCGAAGGGGGTCGCCGCGGCGCGCTGGTTGCCGGCTGCGCTGGGCAGTGCGAGCGCGGTGAGCGCGAGAACGCCGGCAGCGGCGAGGGCCGAGCGGGTGGCGGTGGTACGGCGCACGGAGATCTCCTGGGTTCGGGTGACTGCGGACAGGATTTCGACGGCCATCGCGTGATTCCTGCGTCAGCGCAGGCCGGGGGCGCAGGACATCGAGCGGCGGCGTCGAAGCCAAGGGGTATCCCGCCCCTTCGCTCGTGAGGTGCTTTCGTGCGCTCTGGTCCCGGTTCGCTCCGCCTGCTGCTCGCCGGCTCGCTGCTGGCAGCCGCCGGCCTGACGGCTGCGCTGAGCTCGGCCTCCGCCGGCGGGCGCGGCCCGGCCGCCGTGACGGGCGGCCTCCAGCAGGCCTACAAGGCGTCGTACTACCGCGCGGGTGCGGCTGAGCTCGAGGCAGCCAACCGGCCGATCCGCGACACCGACCCGCTGGTGGTCTCGGCGACCCGGGTCGGGCACAAGGCGCTCGAGCCGACCATGGGAGTGACGAAGCAGGGCAACGCGTTCATGGTCGCCGCCGACTTCGACACCCCGGGCGGTCAGCTCGCGAGTACGACCATCATGGCGTCGTACGACGGCAACAAGACCTGGAAGGACGTCACACCCCGGGTCGGGGGAAGCGTGACGATCCCGCCGACGACGCTCGACCCCTACATCTACGTCGACCAGACGACGGGTCGTATCTACAGCGACGACCTCATCGTCGGCTGCTCGGTGCTGCAGTGGTCCGACGACCAGGGCAAGACGTGGAGCCGCGGCAACCCGGCCGCATGTGACGCACCCGTCGACGACCACCAGACGATCGTGACCGGCAAGCCTCGCGGGGGCCTGCCGACAGTCGGCTACCCGAACTACCTCTACTACTGCGTGAACAAGGTCGCCGACGTGCAGTGCGCCCGCAGCCTCGACGGCGGCACCACCTTCGGACCGAGCGGCGCACCCGCCTTCGCAGGGGTCCAGACCGAGCCGCAGGACGGGTCGGGCAGTGACGCCGGCGACGTGTGCGGGAGCCTGCACGGCCACATCGTCACCGACCCCGCCGGCCGGCTGTTCCTGCCCAAGGGGCACTGCGGGAACCCGTGGTTGGCCGTGTCCGAGGACGGCGGTCAGACCTGGACGCGCACGCTCGTGAACCGGATGGGCGCGGCGGGCATCCAGACCTCAGTCGCGAGCGACACCGCCGGCAACCTCTACTACATGTGGTGGGGCGCGAAGAACTTCCTGCCGTACATGGCTGTCTCGCGCGACCACGGCAAGACCTTCGGCCCTGCGCTGCTCGTCGCGCCGCCGGGGGTGAAGGCCGTGAACTTCCCGACGATCGACGCCGGCAGCCCCGGTCACGTGGCCATCACGTTCCCTGGCACGACCGATGAGGACCGTTCGACGGCCCGCCCGTGGAACTACTACATGGCGGTCAGCACCAACGCGCTCGCCCCACTGCCGACCTTCCACTCCGCGACGGCCAACAAGGTCTCGGACCCGATCCACCGCGGCGCGTGCAACAGCCGGTGCGGCAACATGTTCGACTTCCTCGACGTCGTGCTGGCTCCGTCGGGTGCGGCCTGGGGCGTCGCCGTCGACACGTGCACCAGCGTCAAATGCGTGCGCGCAGAGGGCCCCAAGCTCAAGTCGGACGAGACGCCGTCGGACGCGCAGGGCATCGTCGTCCGGCAGCTCGCCGGTCCGGGCGCCCGGAAGCGCTGACCGGCAGGGCCTGACCGGCAGGGCCTGACCGGCAGGGGCTGAGCCCGAACAGGCCGCAGGCCCGACCCCCCGAAGGGAGCCGGGTCTGCGAAGGGGCCTGAAAGGCCTAGGAGACGTCGCGCTCGCGCGTGACGACCCGGTCCTCGACGACGCCGCCACCGACGCGGTCACGGCGGCCGAACACGAGCATCGTGAAAGCCAGGCCAACGGCGCCGGCGAGCATGAGGATCACGCCGATCATGTTGATGTTCACGATGTCGACGCTTTCCCTGTCGATCGCGAACGTAAGGATCGCGCCGAGCGCGAGCAGGAAGACGCTTGCGCCGATGCCCATGGTGGTTCCTCCGTTGCCGTTGCGCGACCCGTTGTCGCGCTCGATAGGGATCTACCCTCCGTGACGCTCTCGACACGCGCCCATCCGGGTGAGGCTCGGAATCTGCGATGAACCGCTCACCTCCCTCCTTGCGACAGAGGGACAGCGAGGCGCTCACGCCATAGCCTCGCGCGGTCAGAGATGAGGCGCCGCATGGCACCCGAGGCTCCGGTAGCGGACGACGACGCGGCTTTGCTGCGCGCCGTTGCTGCTGGTGACCGACGTGCGCTGACGGCCCTCTACGCCGCCCACGCTCCCTGGTTGATGCTTCGGCTCTCGCGACGGTGCAACGACCCTGGTCTGGTCGATGAGGTCGTGCAGGACACCTTTGTCGCGGTTTGGCGCGGTGCCGCGAAGTGGGACGGTCGCGGGCAGGTCCCGGCGTGGATCTGGGGGATCGGGATCCGGCGGCTCGTCGACGGGCTGCGCCGCCGTCCGGTTGCCACCCTCGCGCTGCTCGACGACCACGCCGGCGTGCTGGCCTCGGCGGAGGAGCAAGTGCTGCTCGGCGTCGAGCACGGCGACCTCGCCGGGGCGCTCGGACGTCTCTCGCCCGAGCTTCGCGCGGTGGTGCAGGCGACGGTGCTCGACGGCCTGACGACGCGGGAAGCGGGTCGTCTCCTGCACATTCCGGCCGGCACTGTGAAGACCCGGATGATGCGGGCGCGGATCGCGCTGCGAGCGGAGCTGACATGACCCACGCCACCAGGTGGCACCCGGCTCAGCAGGAGCTGCAGTCGTACGCCGACGCGGCGTGCGGTGCCCTGGTTGCGGCGTCTGTGGAGCAGCACCTGCTGACCTGCACGACGTGCCGCGCGCACGTCGCGCTGGGGGTGCAACGCGATCGCCTCGAGACCGTCGCGCAGCTCCTGGACGACCGACTGGACCACCTGGAGCGGCCATGGGCGGAACGCCTGCTGCGTCGGCTGGGGGTGGCGGAGGTGGATGCGCGCGTGCTGCTCTCGGCGCCGAGCGTGCGGATCGCGTGGGGAGTCGCCGTTGCCGCAGCAGCGCTCCTCGCGTTGCTCGTGGCCGGCCAGGACGCCGACGGCCGCACCGTGTTCCTGCTGCTCGCGCCGTTGCTGCCGGCGGGCGCGACGGCGGTGGCCTACGCGCCCCAGCTCGACCCGGCGCTCGCCATCGTCTCCGCCTCGCCATACCGGGCCTCGCGCCTTGTGCTCATCCGAAGCCTCGCCGTGGGTATCACCGCCGCGATCTCTGTGGGCCTCGCGTCGTTCGTCGTACCAGGGTGGGGGTCTGCCGCTGCCGCCTGGCTGCTGCCGGCCCTGGCCCTGACGCTCGCCGTTCTTGCGCTGTCGCCATGGCTCGGGACCGGGAACGCCGCGGCACTGGTCGGCGGGGCGTGGTCCGTGCTCGTGCTCGGGCTCGAGCGCAGCGGGTCCGACCCGCTGCTGACGTACTCGGCCTCAGGACAGCTGATCAGTGCTGCCGTCGCCGCGCTCGCACTGGCCGCGGTGGTCGGCAGATGGCAACGACTCGACGACGGGGGATGGCCGAGATGACAGTGCACATCGAGCAGCTGCACAAAAGGTTCGGTCGTACGACGGCGCTGGACCGCCTCTCGCTCGAGCTGCAACCGGGTGTCACGGGACTGCTCGGGCCGAACGGTGCCGGGAAGACGACGCTGCTGCGCATCCTCGCGACGGTGCTTGCCCCGGACGGGGGTTCCGTCCGTGCGCTGGGGCTTGACCCCTCACAGCCGGCGGAGCGCCAGGAGCTGAGGCGGCGCCTCGGCTACCTGCCGCAGGACGTCGGGGCCTACTCCGGGTTCGCTGTCCGTGAGTTCATCGACTACATCGCCATCCTGAAGGAGCACACCGACCGACGGGCCAGGCGCGCCGAGGTCGACCGCGTTCTCGAGCTCGTCGACCTGACGGACAAGGCCTACGACCGCATCCGCACCATCTCCGGAGGGATGCGCCGGCGCCTCGGTCTGGCCCAGGCCCTGCTCGGCTCCCCGGACCTGCTCGTCCTGGACGAGCCCGCCGTCGGTCTCGACCCGCAGCAGCGCCTTCGGTTCCGGGAGCTCGTCTCGACCGCCGGCCCCGGCCGGTTCGTCGTGCTCTCCACGCACCAGACCGAGGACGTCGCCGCGCTCTGCCGCGACGTGGTCGTCATCGACGCCGGCCGCGTCCTGTTCACGGGCACGCCGGCAGAGCTGGCCGCGTCTGCAGACGGTCGGGTATGGCGGTCGGACAGCCGTGATCCGGGAGCGACCCTGGCGTGGGTCTCCGGTGACGGCAGCACGCGGCAGATCGGCCGGCCGCCGGCGGGCGCAGAGCTGGTGCCTCCGACCGTGGAGGACGCCTACCTCGTGCTCGTGGGTGCGAAGGCGCTCACGACCGACGTCTCGGTAGCGGTGTAGTTCCGTGGAGATCCTGCTGATCGTCGGGCTGCTGATGCTCGAACGCCTGCGCGTCGACCTCCCCGTGCGGCGCTGGTGCGCACGGGTCCTCCCGCGACCGACGTTCGGGCCGGCTTGGGCGGTACCCGTGCCGGTCGCGCTGGCAGGCTTCGACGTACGCCGTCTTGTTCCGCGCGTCCTCACCCTGCTGGTGGCGCTGGTGATGCTCCGGGCCGTTTCGGCCGGCCGGCCACCGGAGGCCTACAACGGCGTCAACCAGACCATCGGCTTCTACTGGGCGATGACCGGACTGTTCGTGCTGGTCCTCGTTGCGACCGTCGGCGGACGGGATCGGGAGCAGGAGGCGCTGGCAGCGCTCCCGGTCGGCCCGCGGTCGCGGGTCAGGGGCGTTGCGCTCACCGTGTTGCTCGCCTCGCTTGTGGTCTACGTCCTCGCTGCCCTGCGGTGGCTCAAGGTGCAGGGCGGCAGCTACGACGCGTTGCTGCCGAACGGCTGGGAGCTGGCACAGCCGGCCCTGATGGTCCTCGGCGGAGGCATGCTCGGCCTGCTGGTTGCACGTCTGCTGCCGGTCTGGGCTGCCGTCCCCGTCGCGGCGATCGGCGCGATCTTCTGGACCGGCGCCGTCGGCGCGACGCGGGACTGGGTCATGCTTGCGCCGGTCTACGAGTGGGTGAAGTACGACGAGCGCAACCCGGCAGCTGCGGTGCTGCACCCCGGGAGCTTCGGCTGGCACAACGCGTTCCTGCTGGGGCTGTGCGGCCTCGGCCTTCTCGCCGCGCTGCTGCGTGAGCACGGACCACGACGAGGATTGGTCTTCACCGGGGTCGGCCTCACCACTGCGACCGTCGCTGCTGCGCTGCTCGCGCTGCCGTGAGGTGGCTGCCGGCGGCCCGCTACACGTGGCGCAGTCGCCCGGCGTTCGCCGTCGCCGCGGTCGCGTTGGTCGGGCCCGCGTTCGTCCTGTTCGTCGGCAAGGACACGGACGCGCCGATCCGGCTTCGGGTGGTGGGGCTGGCGCTGGCGGTCCTGGTCGCCCTCGGGTGGGAGGACCGCGCGGCGCCGCTGGCCGCTGCCACACCGGTCGGGCTGCCGGCGGTGCAGCGCGGTCGGCTGCTCCTGCTGGTCCTGGCCGCCTCAGGCGCCTTGGCCTTGACCTGCGTGGCCGCCACGCAGCGCGCGCCGGACGTGGGGGTCTGGTCGGCGGCGGTCGAGATCGGCGCTGTCGCGGCGCTGCTGACCGCGATCGTCGGTGCGCTGGCCCGTGAGCGGCTCGGCGAGAGCCTGTCCGCGTACCCGGTCCCGCTGCTACTCGTGCTGCTCGTGCTGGCCTTCCGGGTCCCCGAGCGCTGGACGCTGGTTGCCAGCCCGGGCAGCCCGGCATGGGGAGATGTCCACCGACGTTGGTCGGGCCTGCTGGTGATCGGCCTGCTGGCGTTGGTCGTGGTCGGCCGCGATCCCGCGTCCCGGACCCTGCTGAACCGAGGGCGCCGTACGGCTTAGAAGGCCGCCTCGTCCAGGTCCATCAGCGAAAGGTCGACCGCCTCGGCGATCGCGCGCTTCGAGGTGAGCTCCGGGAAGACGCTCGCGGCGAACCACCGCGCGGCCGCGATCTTGCCCTCGTAGAACGCCTTGTCCTTGCCCGTCGCGGCCCCGAGCTTGTCGACAGCTACGGCAGCCTGTCGCAGCAGCAGCCAGCCGACGACGAGGTCGCCGAGCGCCATGAGGACCCGCGTGGTGTTCAGGCCGACCTTGTAGACGTTGCGGGTCTCCTCGACCGAGCCCATCAGGTCGTTGACCATGTGGTTGACGATGCCCTGCACGTCCTCGAGTGCCTGCTCCAGCAGCTCGCGCTCGCGCACCAGCGCGCCGTTGCCGGCGTCGCCCTTCGCGAACTCCTGGATGTCGGCGGCGAGCTTGCCCAGCGCCTGGCCCTTGTCCCGCACGATCTTGCGGAAGAACAGGTCCATGCCCTGGATCGTGGTCGTGCCCTCGTAGAGGGTGTCGATCTTGGCGTCACGGATGTACTGCTCGATGGGGTAGTCCTGCGTGAACCCCGAGCCGCCGTAGATCTGCAGCGAGGTCGCCAGCAGCTCGTAGGCCTTCTCCGACCCGTAGCCCTTCACGATGGGCAGCAGCAGGTCGTTGAGCCGTACGGCGAGGTCGTCGACCTGCCCGTTGTGACTGGAGATCTCGACCTGGTCCTGCACTGTCGCGGTGTAGAGGACGAGCGCACGCATGCCCTCTGCCCAGGCCTTCTGGCGCATCAGCATCAGTCGCACGTCGGGGTGGTTGGTGATGACGACGCGCGGCGCCGTCTTGTCGGTCATCTTGGTCAGGTCGGCGCCCTGCACGCGCTGCTTGGCGTAGTCGAGCGCGTTGAGGTAGCCGGTCGACAGCGTGGAGATCGCCTTCGTGCCGACCATCATGCGGGCGTACTCGATGACCTCGAACATCTGCGCGATGCCGTTGTGGACGTCGCCGACGAGCGTGCCGATCGCCGGGTGCTTCTCGCCAAAGGTGAGCTCGCACGTGGTGGAGACCTTCAGCCCCATCTTCTTCTCGACGTTGGTCACGTAGGCGCCGTTGCGCTCGCCGAGTGAGCCGTCCTCGTTGACGAGGAACTTGGGGACGAGGAACAGCGAGAGTCCTTTGGTACCAGCGCCTCCCGCGCCCGGGACGCCTTCGGGGCGGGCGAGCACGAGGTGGAAGATGTTCTCCGGCCAGTCCCACTCGGCACTGGTGATGAAGCGCTTCACGCCCTCGATGTGCCAGGTGCCGTCGGCCTGCTGCAGCGCCTTCGCGCGCCCGGCGCCGACGTCGGAGCCGGCGTCGGGCTCGGTGAGCACCATCGTCGCTCCCCAGTGGCGCTCGATCGCAAGCTCGGCGAACTGCTTCTGCGCGGGCGTGCCGTTGCGGTGCAGGATCTGCGCGAAGGCGGGACCCGCCGCGAACATGTAGATCGCCGGGTTGGCGCCGAGCACCATCTCCGAGAACGCCCAGATCAGCGAGGGCGGGGCGCCGATGCCGCCGAGCTCTGCCGAGAGCGGGAACGCGTCCCACCCGCCTTCGACGTACGCCGAGAAGCTCTTCTTGAAGCTCTCCGGAACCGTGACGGTGCTGGTCTCGGGGTCGAAGACCGGCGGGTTGCGGTCGGCGTCGATGAAGGACGCCGCCAGGTCGTTGGTGGCCAGCCGGTCGACCTCGCGCAGCAGGTCCTTGGCCGAGTCGAGGTCGAGCTGCCCGAACGGCTCGGTGCCCAGGGCCTTGTCGGCGCCGAACACCTCGAACAGGTTGAACTCGATGTCGCGCAGGTTGCTCTTGTAGTGACCCATGGGTGCTCGGGCTCCTGGTGCTCGCCGGCGGGGGAACGCCAGGATGCTACCCACGGGTAACTTTTGCAACCGCCCAGATGGAGCAACGGCAGCGCCTCAGCTTCGCCTATCATCCGTACGGATCTACGGATCTACGGATAGAGGTGGGGGGTGACCGCGACCGCCGCGCACGCGCATCCCGTCGATCCGGAACGCGTCGCGCATGCGCGCAGCCGGCTACCTAGCCTCGACGACGCGAGCCGGCTGACCAGCCTGCTGTCGCTCATCGCCGACCCCGTGCGGTTGCGGATCCTTTACGCGCTGGACGTGTCCGAGGAGCTCTGCGTCGGTGACCTCGCGCTCGCCCTCGGCGCCAACGAGGACCAGGTCAGCTACGGGCTGCGCGTGCTGCGCACCTCCGGGTTGGTGCTGACGCGCAAGGACGGCCGCGTCGTGTTCTACCGGCTCGCGCCCGACTTCCCGGCGCCGCTGCGCGAGCACTGCCTGCAGCAGCTCGTCGACATCACCCGAGGACCCGCCGCGCAGGACTAGCCACACATGCGCGCATCGCGCGTGGAGCGGGCGACGAGAATCGAACTCGCGTTCTCAGCCGAGTGATCTCGCGGGAGTGCTCAGTCGGTTGGAGCGGTGCGGGGTGCCCAACTTCGCCGAAGCTGTCCGGCGCCTGGCTCCGGAAGACGCATAGCGACAGCTCGAGGGCCTGCTCTGAGGGCCGCAGACTGCAGCGGGAACGGCAGATAGCCGGGCCGGTCCGGTGATGAACGAGCCGTGGCCGTCGGGTAGGGGCCAGTCAGCCCCGGTCGCCGACAGCTGCATCCGGCGAGCGGGAACCGGCCTGCTCAGCTGTTCCACCATCGCCGTGCGCGACCCAGGCTCGCCGCACACGCTCACCGCGCGCACGCTGATCACGCGCGGCGCGTCGGGGTGATCGCCGTGCGCATCGCTCGCTCGCCGCGCACACGTGCGACGCGCACGCTGATCACCGCGCACGCTGATCACGAAGTGCCCTTCGAGGCAGAAGTGTCCCTGTCCGCCACCGGCCGTGCCCGTCCGCGCGCTACGGGCACGCCGCGGGCACGCGGAGATCATCCGGCCGAGCAGTAAAAGAGGCCGAGACAGCGGATCATGGCGCTGACCTGGGCGTTCGATGTGGAGCGGGCGACGAGAATCGAACTCGCGTTCTCAGCTTGGGAAGCTGATGTTCTGCCGCTGAACTACGCCCGCGTGCTGCTCGCCGGCGATGTTACTAGCCGAGCGCGCGCCGGCGTACCCGGTCGATAGGGTCCGCGCATGCTGCTGAGCGACCGGGACCTCAAGGCCGCCCTCGCCGAGGGGCGGATGGGCCTGGACCCGTACGACGAGGCCATGGTCCAGCCGTCGAGCGTCGACGTCCGCCTGGACCGCTACTTCCGAGTCTTCGCGAACCACCGCTACACGCACATCGACCCGGCCGTCGCACAGGACGACCTGACCGAGCTGCTCGAGCCCGAGGGCGAGGAGCCGTTCATCCTGCACCCGGGGGAGTTCGTCCTCGGCTCGACGCTCGAGGTCATCTCCCTCGGCCACGACCTCGCCGCGCGCCTAGAAGGCAAGGCCCTCGCCCTCGACACGGAGGTCCCGACCCCGTGGGGCTGGACGACGATGGAGCACCTCGAGGTCGGGGACGAGGTCTTCGACGAGACGGGTTCGCCGACCACCATCGTCGCTGCGACCGAGGTGATGACCGACCGGCCCTGCTACGAGGTGCTCCTGTCGGACGGCAGCCGGTTCGTCGCCGATGGGAAGCACCTCTGGGTTACCAAGACCAAGGGTGAGCGCGCCCGCGGCTTGCCCGCGCAGTCTCGAACCACGGATCAGCTGGCGGCCACGCTGCGCGCCGGCCGTGAGTGGAACCACCACATCCAGATCGCCGCCGACGTGCCCGCGGACGTCGCCGCCGGAGCTGCTGCACTCGGTGGCGCACGCCGTGCGGGGACGGCCACGCTCGTGAGGACTCCTCCTGAAGCCGGCCGCCGGCTGCTGTCGCGGGAGGTCGTCGCGGTGCGGCCGAGCTCGTCGGTGCCGGTGCGGTGCATTCAGGTGGCGGCACCGAGCGGGATGTTCCTCATCGGGCGCACTTTCGTGCCGACGCACAACAGCTCGCTCGGGCGGCTTGGGTTGCTCACGCACTCGACCGCCGGCTTCATCGATCCCGGGTTTTCGGGACACGTGACGCTCGAGCTGTCCAACGTCGCGAACCTGCCGATCAAGCTCTACCCGGGCATGAAGATCGGGCAGATCTGCGTGCTGCAGCTGACGTCGCCCTCAGAGCACCCCTACGGCTCGTCCATCTACGGCTCGCGCTACCAGGACCAGCGCGGCCCGACCCCGTCGCGGTCCTACCTCCGCTTCAGCCGCACCCCGACCCAGTAGCTCAGCGGTCGGTGACGGTCAGCTTCTTGCTGACCAGCGGCCGGCCGCCCTCCGCGGAGAACACGCTGATCGTGTGCTCGCCGGCAGGGACCTGCACGCCCATCTCGCCCTTGCCCTTGCAGCCGGACATGGTGACCGGAGGGCGCACCACCTGCGCCTCCCGCGCCCCCTGCACCGGTGTCGCAGTCAGCTCGGCGGACAGCGACGCCGCGTCGATCGCGACGACGAGGGAACGGTCGGGTCCGGTGACGGCGTAGTAGAGCGGGCTGCCGCGCCGAAGCTCGTCCGCCGAGATGGCGAAGCCCGGCACCTCGCACGACGTCGTGAGGTCGGGCGTGTTGTTGCGCCCGCCGTACCGAACGCCGCTGCCGAGCAGGACGATGATCAGTACGCCGAGAAGCAGACCCAGCGACCCGACGCGCAGGTTGCCGAACTTCAGCTGCGGCAGCGGCCGGTTCTCATCGGGCGCCTCGGGGTCGCCCTGCAGCGACTCGCTCCCTCGGAGGACGGCGAGCTCATAGGCGTCCAGTCCGGCACGGCGACTGCGCTTGTCACTCGTCGGACTTCTCCGCCTCGGTGGCCGTCGGCTCGACCGGCTTGGGTGCCTCGGCGACGACCTCCGGCGTGAGCGTCGCGGTCGCGGTCTTCGGCGTACCAGGCTCTGTCGTCGTGACGTGACCGCCGCCGACCGTGACCGGAGCCTTCTTCGGCACGAGAGACCGGGCGAGGATCTGTGACACGTCGAGGACCTGCACGCCCTCCTTCGCCGAGCCGTCCTGCTGCTTCGCGGTCACTGCGTCGGACAGCATCACGATGCAGAACGGGCACGCGGTCGAGATCAGGTCGGCATCGGTGGCGAGAGCCTCGTCGGTGCGCTCGACGTTGATGCGCTTGCCGATCTTCTCCTCCATCCACATCCGCGCGCCGCCGGCGCCGCAGCAGAAGCCGCGTTCCTTGCAGCGCGTCATCTCGGCGGTCTGGAAACCGGGGATGGCGTTGAGGATCTCGCGCGGCGGTGTGTAGACCCGGTTGTGCCGGCCGAGGTAGCACGGGTCGTGATAGGTGACCTTCTCGTCGACCGGCGTGACCGGCACGAGGTGCCCGTCCTCGACGAGCTTGCCGAGCAGCTGCGTGTGGTGGACGACGTCGTAGTGGCCGCCCACCTGGGGGTACTCGTTGGCCAGCGTGTTGAAGCAGTGCGGGCAGGTCGCCACGATCTTCATGTCGTGCTCACGGCCGGCACCGATGCCGTTGAGCACCTCGACGTTCTGCTGGGCCAGCATCTGGAACACGAACTCGTTGCCGAGCCGCCGGGCCGGGTCACCGGTGCACGACTCACCGGCACCCAGTACGGCGAACTCCACGCCCGCCGTGTGCAGCAGCTCCGCGAACGCCCGGGTGACCTTCTTCGCGCGGTCCTCGAGAGCACCCGCGCAGCCGACCCAGTAGAGGTACTCCACGTCGTCGGGGATGGAGTCGGTGACGACCCGCACCTCGAACGGCAGGCCCTCCATCCAGTCCGTGCGCGAGGAGTTGTTCATCCCCCACGGGTTGCCCTTGTTCTCGAGGTTGCGCAGCATGACGCCGGCCTCACTCGGGAACGCGCTCTCGATCAGCACCTGGTAGCGGCGCATGTCGACGATGTGGTCGACGTGCTCGATGTCGACCGGGCACTGCTCCACGCAGGCACCGCACGTCGTGCACGACCAGAGGACGTCCGGGTCGATGACGCCACCCTGCTCCAGGGTTCCGACCAGCGGGCGTACTGCCTGCTCCGGCGTACTGCCCTTGACCCGTGCGTAGCCGTCCTCGGGTACGTCGTGGCCGGAGTCGGTGCCCGCGTCGTGGAAGTCGGGCACGTGGTCCTCGGGCACGTCCTTCGAGCCCAAGATGTACGGCGCCTTCGCGAACAGGTGGTCGCGCAGGTTCATGATGACGAGCTTGGGGCTCAGCGGCTTTCCGGTGTTCCAGGCCGGGCACTGGCTCTGGCAACGGCCGCACTCGGTGCACGTGGCCATGTCGAGCATGGCCTTCCAGCCGAAGTCCTCGACCTTGCCGACGCCGAACGTGTCGGTCTCCGGGTCGGCCTGCTCGAAGTCGAGCGGCTTGCCCTTGCTGATCATCGGTTGCAGGGCGCCGAGAGCGACGCCGTGCGGGTCGCGCTTGGTCGTGACGTTGATCGGCGCGATGAAGATGTGCAGGTGCTTGGAGTACGTCACGATCACCAGGAAGCCGAAGATGACGGCGACCTGCGCGAGGATGAAGAACGTCTCGAGGAAGCTGTTGACGTCGGTGCCGAGCGGGTCCAGCGCCTTTGCAACGACCCACGACGTGAACGTCCACCCGGAGTGCTCGGCGAACGGGTAGTGGTCGGTGTTGATCTGCGGACCGCGGTAGCCGAACAGCGTGATCGCGACCAGCGCGATCATGCCGAGCACGACCCACGCGGCCTTGGTGTGCGACCCGTAGAAGCGGCTGGCCCGCTCCTGCTTCGCGGGCGCGTTGCGGTTGCGGATGACCGCGAACGTCGCGAGGGAGACCAGCAGCAGCGTGCCGATCAGGTCCTCGGCGAACCCGAGCAGCCGCCAGTGGCCGATGACCGGGATCGCGAAGTCGCGGTCGATCAGTGCCCCGACCGCCTCGACGATCGTGGCGAACAAGATCACGAAGGCCCAGAAGGTGATCAAGTGCGCGACGCCCGGGACGGACCACTTCAGCAGCCGCTGCTGGCCGAAGACCTCGACCACCTGCGCCTTGATGCGGGCCGGGAGCTCGGTGAGCCGGCCGGGCGAGGGCTGGCCGCTGGCGATCAGCCGGGTCAGGAAGACGACCCGTCGGGCGGCCACCGCCAGGCAGAGGACGATGATGCCGAGGCCGAGGACCAGGCGGACCAGCATGTCCGTCTCCACGTGTTGCCCTCCATGAGCGGTGCGCGCGGCCGGGACCCGGCACGCGGGAGCCTATTGCGGGCCAGTCAGCGGGCTGGCCTCGGCCCGGATCTGTGGTTCTGCAGCCGACACGCCGGCGCGTTTGCTGCAGAACCGCAACTGACCGCGAGAGGCATCAGAGGGCGAGCGAGAACACGTGCGCGACCGCGCGGAAGACGGCGAGCGCGATCACGGGTCCCGCCAGCAGCAGCGCGACGAGACCGGCCAGCAGGCGGATGCGCAGGTTCGGCTCACCCCGCCTGTTTCGCATCGCGCTCAGCACCGGCTCAGGATCCCACGCGCCATGTTGATCGACGCGGCTTTCAGCGGTTTCTGCGACCGCGCAACCCGCTCTTCGCCCCGTGGATCAACAGCGACGGCCGCGCGGGCGGGCCCCCAGCCGCCAGGCTGGCGTCGTATCGGAGAAATGTTCTTGAGTCGGGAACACTCAAGGACGGGGGAGCTTTGTATAGGATGAGCCCCACAGGCTCAACCCACGTCCCCACACGCAAGGAGCACCCTCCATGGCACGTGCAGTCGGCATCGACCTCGGCACCACCAACTCTGTCGTGAGCGTTCTCGAGGGCGGCGAGCCGACCGTGATCGCCAACGCCGAGGGTGCCCGCACTACCCCCTCGATCGTCGCCTTCGCCAAGAACGGCGAGGTCCTCGTCGGCGAGGTCGCCAAGCGGCAGGCGGTCACCAACGTCGACCGCACCGTCCGCTCCGTGAAGCGCCACATGGGCGAGGACTGGAAGGTCTCGATCGACGGCAAGGACTTCACGCCCCAGCAGATCAGCGCCTTCATCCTGCAGAAGCTCAAGCGGGATGCGGAGGCCTACCTCGGCGAGCCGGTCACCGACGCGGTGATCACCGTCCCGGCGTACTTCTCCGACCACGAGCGGCAGGCCACGAAGGAGGCGGGCGACGTCGCGGGCCTCAACGTCCTGCGCATCGTCAACGAGCCCACTGCGGCCGCGCTTGCCTACGGCCTCGACAAGGGCGACAAGGAGCAGACGATCCTGGTCTTCGACCTCGGTGGTGGCACGTTCGACGTGTCGCTGCTCGAGATCGGTGACGGCGTCATCGAGGTCAAGGCCACCTCTGGCGACAACAAGCTCGGCGGTGACGACTGGGACCAGCGCGTCGTCGAGCACCTGGTCAAGCAGTTCGAGCTGAGCAACAACGGCATCGACCTGTCGGGCGACAAGATGGCGATGCAGCGCCTGCGTGAAGCGGCGGAGAAGGCCAAGATCGAGCTGAGCGCGTCGCAGAGCACCACCATCAACCTGCCGTACATCACGGCCAGCTCCGACGGCCCGCTGCACCTCGACGTCACCCTGACGCGCGCCGAGTTCCAGCGCATGACGCAGGACCTGCTCGACCGCTGCAAGGGCCCGTTCCAGCAGGCCATCAAGGACGCCGGTGTGGCGTTGTCCGCGCTCGAGCACGTGGTGCTCGTCGGTGGCTCGACCCGCATGCCGGCCGTCTCCGACCTCGTGCGCGAGCTGACCGGCGGCAAGGAGCCCAACAAGGGTGTCAACCCGGATGAGGTCGTCGCCATCGGCGCGGCTCTGCAGGCCGGCGTCCTCAAGGGCGAGGTCAAGGACGTCCTGCTCCTCGACGTCACCCCGCTGTCCCTCGGCATCGAGACCAAGGGCGGCATCATGACCAAGCTGATCGAGCGCAACACCACGATCCCGACGAAGCGCTCCGAGGTCTTCACGACGGCCGACGACAACCAGCCGTCGGTGCAGATCCAGGTCTTCCAGGGCGAGCGCGAGATGGCGGCGTACAACAAGAAGCTCGGCATGTTCGAGCTGACCGGGCTGCCGCCGGCACCGCGCGGCGTCCCGCAGATCGAGGTCGTCTTCGACATCGACGCCAACGGCATCGTGCACGTGTCCGCGAAGGACCTCGGCACCGGCAAGGAGCAGTCGATGACGATCACCGGCGGCTCGGCGCTGCCGAAGGACGACATCGAGCGGATGATGCGCGAGGCCGAGGAGTACGCCGACGAGGACAAGAAGCGTCGCGAGGAGGCGGAGACCCGCAACCAGGCCGAGGGCCTCGTCTACACGACCGAGAAGTTCCTCGGCGAGAACGGCGACAAGCTCCCGGCCGAGGGCAAGGCCGAGGTCGAGGGCCTGCTGACCGACCTCAAGTCGGTGCTCGGCGGCAGCGACGTCACGGCGATCCGCACCACGTCGGAGGAGCTGGCGCGCAAGTCCCAGGAGCTGGGCGCGGCGCTGTACTCGCAGCAGTCGGCAGAGGGCGCGCCCACCGGTGACACCGCGGGTCCGTCCGACGAGGGCGTCGTCGACGCCGAGATCGTCGACGAGCCGGTCGTCGATGAGGACGACAGCAAGGGTGCCGCATGAGCGGAGCATGCGCGCAGCGCCCCGCGACGAAGGAGCGGGCGTGCTGCGGGCTTGAGAAGCGAAGCTTGGATGTGATCGCATGACGGCACCCGAGGGCGAGTTCGACCCGGAGCGCGTCGTCGTCCGCGACAAGCGGCGCATCGACCCCGTCAGCGGTGAGGTCCGCGAGGCACACATCGTGGACGGCTCCGTCGCGGTTGACGAGCGCGCGGAGGAGGAGGCGGCCGGCGATGCGCTGGCCGCCGACCTCGACCGCGTCGCGGTCGAGCTGACGGCTGACCTACAGCGGGTCCAGGCGGAGTACGCCAACTACCGCAAGCGGGTCGACCGTGACCGCGCGCTCGTCGTCGAGATGGCGACGGCGGGACTGCTCGCGGAGCTGCTGCCGCTGCTCGACGCTGTCGAACGAGCACGTCAGCACGGTGACCTCGACGGCGCGTTCAAGAGCGTCGGCGAGGGCATCGAGGCGGTCGCCACGAAGCACCGCCTCGAGCGGTTCGGCGAGGTGGGTGAGCCGTTCGACCCCGCGATACACGAGGCGCTCATGACGGCCGAGCCGACCGCCGACAGCGAGGTCGCGGTCTGCGCGCAGGTGCTGCAGCCTGGCTACCGCCTGGCGTCGGGCCGGGTCCTGCGCCCGGCCCGCGTCGCGGTGTCGGAGCCGGCAGCGGCCGAGCCCGTCGTACCGGAAATGCCTGAGACGTAAGGGAAGGAGGGACGCCGCATGAGTGCACGCGACTACGTCGAGAAGGACTACTACGCCGCGCTCGGCGTCCCGAAGGACGCGGCCGCAGCCGACATCAAGAAGGCTTACCGCAAGCTCGCGCGCGACCTGCACCCGGACAAGAACCCCGACAACAAGGCCGCCGAGGACAAGTTCAAGGCGGTGTCCGAGGCGTACGACGTGCTGTCCGACGACAGCAAGCGCAAGGAGTACGACGAGGCGCGCAGCCTGTTCGGGTCGGGCGGCTTCCGCGGCGGCTTTCCCGGCGGCGGCGGCCAGCAGGGTCCTGGTGGCTACTCGTTCGACCTGGGCGACCTGCTCGGCGATCGGGCTGGGGGCGGCGGTGGTCTCGGCGACGTCTTCGGCGGTCTGTTCGGCGGGCAGGGCGGCCGGCGCAACACGACCCGCAGCCCGCGCAAGGGCGGTGACCTCGAGGCCGACGTCACTCTCGCGTTCGCTGATGCCGTGCGCGGCGTCACGGTCCCGCTTCGACTGCAGTCGCCCGGCGCCTGCGGGACGTGCGGTGGGTCAGGCGCGGCGCCCGGCACGGCACCGACGACCTGCGGGGTCTGCAATGGTGCCGGCGTCACCAGCCGCAACCAGGGCGGCTTCGCCTTCGCCGAGCCGTGCCGGGCCTGTCGCGGGTCGGGGCGCGTCGTCGAGACGCCGTGCGCGACCTGTCACGGCACCGGCGCGTCGACGAGGGAGCGCACCCTCACCGTCCGCATCCCCGCGGGCGTCAAGGACGGCCAGAAGATCCGGCTCGCCGGACGTGGCGCCCCCGGTGACCGCGGGGCCGCTGCGGGCGACCTGCTGGTGCGGGTGCACGTCACGGCGCACCGGCTCTTCGGCCGCAAGGGCGACCACCTGACGATCACCGTGCCGGTGACGTTTCCGGAGGCGGCGCTCGGCGCCAACATCAGCGTGCCGACACTCGACGCGCCCGTCACCCTCAAGATCCCGGCCGCCACGACCAGCGGTCGCACCTTCCGGGTCCGCGGCCGCGGTGTGCCCGACAAGGGCGACCTGCTGGTCACGGTCGAGGTCGCCGTGCCCCAGCGTCTCGACGACGAGGCGCGCGAGGCACTGGAGAAGTACGCCGCTGCAGCGGACCACGATCCGCGTGAGCACCTGAAGGAGGCGACGACGTGATCGAGGACGACGCCGCGGTCTTCGTCATCTCCGTGGCCGCATCACTGGCCGGCATGCACCCGCAGACCCTGCGGCAGTACGACCGCCTCGGACTCGTCACGCCGACCCGCTCCGGCGGTGGTGGGCGTCGCTACTCCGCGCGCGATGTGGCGCTCCTCCGGGAGGTGCAGCGGCTCTCGCAGGAGGAGGGCGTCAACCTGGCCGGCATCAAGCGGATCATCGAGCTCGAGCATCACGTCGAGGCGCTTCAGCAGCGCCTCGTCGAGGTGACGGCCGAGCTCGAGCAGACGCGTACGGCGGTGGCCCACGCGCACAGCAACGCCGTCGCCAGTCTGCGTCGTGACCTCGTACCGCTGCGCGACAGCGCCCTCGTCGTGTGGAAGCCCGACCGGGGCTGAGTCAGTCGTCGCTCCCGCTTGTGTCGACGCGTCGCTCAACCAGCACGGGGGTGCGACTGCTGCAGCTGATCGCGAGCCGAACCCGCGTGCGACCCTGCTCGAAGCGCACCTCGAGGACGCCGGCCTCCACCGAGGTCTCGTCCAAGACGTAGCCCTGCGCGGGCGTGGCGAAGACCCGCTCGGCCACGGTGCCACGGCAGCGCACGCCGACCGTGCCGCCCTGGGAGCTGAAGGACCGCGGCACGGTCGGGGCCGGCGTGGTCGGCCGCGGCGATGCCGCCCGTATGGGTGTCGGCGACGGCGACGGCGTAGGCGACGCACGAGGGGTCTCGGTGAGCGCCGCCCCGACCTCCTTCGTGCTGAGCACCGGCGACGCCGGATCGCCCACCTGCACGGCGACCAGGCGCACGGCGAGTACGCCGACGCCGGTCGCGACGACGACCGCGGCGAGCCAGAAGGCCAGCAGCAGGGGCGCGCGACGGCGTACGGACATGAGCACAGCCTGCCCCCAACGAGCTTCCGCCGTACCAAGCGCAGGTCAAGGGCGTCTCAAGAACTGATGGTCGAGCCGCCGGACGCGGCTACGGTCGTGCCGTGCCGCAGTTGCTGCTCGTGGAGGACGACCCGGCGATCCGGTCGGCCCTCGTCCGGGCGCTGTCCGAACGCGGGCACGGGGTCACCACCGCCGCGACCGGGATGGCCGGCCTCCAGGCGGCGGTCGACGGACGGCCCGACCTGGTGGTGCTCGACCTCGGGCTGCCCGACGTCGACGGCTCGACGCTGCTGAGCATGTTGCGGGCGGTCAGCGCCGTACCGGTCATCGTGGCAACCGCGCGCGACGACGAGAGGGAGGTCGTGCGCGCGCTGGACGCCGGCGCGGACGACTACATCGTCAAGCCCTTTTCCGCCGAGCAGCTCGACGCACGCATCCGTGCCGTGCTGCGGCGAGGCGGTGCCAGCGAACCTGCGGCGACGCTCGTCGTCGGGGGGCTCGTCGTCGACCCGCGGTCCCGCGAGGCGACTCTCGACGGTCGCACCCTCGAGCTGTCCCGGCTGGAGTTCGACCTGCTCGCGCACCTCGCGAGCAAGTCCGGTGAGGTGGTCACCAAGCGCGAGCTCCTCGCCGAGGTGTGGCACCAGCCGTACGGCGGCGCCGACAAGACCGTGGATGTGCACCTGTCCTGGCTGCGCCGCAAGCTGGGCGAGACAGCCAGTGACCCGCGCTACCTCATCAGCGTCCGCGGCGTGGGCGTGAAGCTCGTCGACCCGTCGTGAGGCGTCAGGTCGCTCTGCTCGTCGCGGCGACGACGTCGCTCGTGCTCATCGCGTTCCTCGTCCCTCTCGGCCTGCTGCTCCGGACGTTGGCCGTTGACCGGGCAACGGCCCAGGGTGTGCAGGAGGCCCAAGGACTGGCGGCGGTGGTCGCCCTGGTGCGCGACCCGACGCAGCTCGACCCGGTCGTCGAGCTGGCCGATCAGCGCAGTGAACGCGACGTCAGTGTCGTGCTGCCCGACGGTCGGGTGATCGGTGCGCCGTTGGTGGGCGCGTCCCGCCTTCTCGCGCTGGCCGCGAGCGGTCGGTCATTCACGGCCGACGTCGAGGGCGGCCGCGAGGTCTACGTGCCCGTCGACACGGAGCGGGGTCGGGCCGTCGTCCGGTCGTTCGTCCCGGGCGAGCTCCTGCACCGTGGCGTGGAGCGCGCCGTAGGCCTGCTCGTCGGCCTCGGCCTCGTGCTGCTGCTCGTCGGCATCCTCGTCGCCGATCGGCTGGCTCGCGGAACCGTTCGGCCGGTGACGGCGCTGGCACGGGCGGCGCACGACCTCGCAGAAGGGGACCTGTCCGCACGCGTCGAGCCCGGTGGCCCGGCTGAGGTGCGGGAGGTGGGGGCGGCGGTCAATCAGCTCGGCCAGCGCATCGGCGAGCTGCTCGCTGCCGAGCGCGAGTCGGTGGCTGACCTCTCGCACCGGCTGCGCACGCCGCTGACGGCGCTCCGGCTCGATGCCGGCGGTCTGCAGGACCGCGATGAGGCCGACCGGATCACCGCTGGTGTGGAGTCCTTGGAGCGGACCGTCGACGAGGTCATCCGCAGTGCGCGACGGCCGATGCGCGAGGGCGTGCGCGCCGAGTGCGACGCCGTCGCCGTGGTGCGGGACCGGGTGGCGTTCTGGCAGGTGCTGGCCGAGGACCAGGACAGGCAGCTGCAGGTCGACCTCAGTCCCGGCCCGCTGCTCGTGCGTCTCGTCGCCGAGGACCTCGCCGCTGCTGTCGACGCACTTCTCGGCAACGTGTTCGCGCACACGCCGGAGGGTTCCTCCATCGACGTCGGGGTCGCGTTCTTGTACGACGGTGTTGTCGTCGAGGTGGCGGACCGCGGGCCGGGCTTGCCGCCAGCAGCGACCGAGCGCGGCCACAGCGGTGCCGGTTCGACCGGCCTCGGCATGGACATCGCCCGGCGCACGGCGGAAGCGGCCGGTGGCCGGCTGGTCCTGGCGGACCGGCCGGCCGGTGGCGCGCGGGTGGCGCTGGTGCTTCCGCTCGCGAGCTGAGCCCGGTCGCGAGGGTCAGCTGTCGCCGGACCCCTGATCCGCGGTGCCGTCATCGTCATCGCTGTGACCGCCGTCGTCGGCGTCGTCGTCGCCGTCCCGGTCGTCGGAGTCGTCGTGACCGGATCCGCTCCCGCTGGAGACGCTGTCGTCGCTGTCGTCCCGCCCGCTGCCGGAGCTGGTCGACCCGGGACCGCTGTTGTCGCTGTCGTCAGCGATCACGCCGCCGGCGTCTCCGCGGCCCTGGTCGGCGGTCCCGTCGTCGCCCCCGCCGTCCGCGCCGCTGACGTCGTCGCGCGCTGCCGGCTGCGGGACCGTGACCGGGACCGGCACAACCGTGACGCACTCCGGGTCGTCGCTCGCGGGGTTGCTGCAGGTGTCGGGTGTCGCGGACGGCGTGGCGCCGACAGGCACGGTCGACGGTGCCGCGGCCGGTGCCTGCCGCACGGCGGCGTACGCCAGGCCGCCGAGGCCGGTGCCGAGGGCAAGGGTGGTGGTGACGGCGAGGATCTTGGTGCGCATCTGGTGCCTCCTGTAGGTGAGGTCGCCAGGCTCGCTCGCCGCACCCTGTGTGCACCCCACGCCGAGGTGAAGTCGCCGCTAAGACACGGCTTGGCCCAGTCTTAGCGCAGACGAGGGAAGCGCCTTACCGACATCTGTCGATGCTGCCGTCATGACCCCGCGCACTCTCGCCAGAGACACCTTGCTGCGCCGCGCGTCGAGCCTGTCCGCCGCCCTTGCTGTTGCGGCACTGGGCGCGACCGGTGCCGTCCTCGGTGTCCTCGCCACACCACCGCCGGTCGGAGCCGCGGCCGCGACCACCGCCGCGCCGCCGGCTGTTGCGACATCGCCGTCGCCTCGACCCAAGCGCATCGTCTACGTGCGCGTGCCGATCTCGGCTGCAAGCGCGCCGGCGCGGGCGCTGCAGAAGGCCAAGGCGGTACGCCGGAGGGCGGCTCCGGTGCGCCCGGCTCCTGTTGCTCCGAGGCGGGTCAGCGCACCCGCGGTCACCACGTCGAGCGGGTCATGATCGGCGAGCGCTGGCGTGCCCTCGGCACCGACGTGCACGTGCTGGTGTCCGATCGGCGAGCACTGCGTGAGGCGGCTGACCTTGTCGCCCGGCAGCTCGTCGAGCTCGACGACGCCTGCAGCCGGTTCCGCGACAGCGAGCTGACCCGCTTGTGCCCGGGCTCGCAGCGCGTGGGCCCCGTGCTCGCCGGCGCCGTCGCTGCGGCGTTGGCGGCCGCCGCCCGGACTGACGGGCTGGTGGACCCGACGCTCGGGCGCGCCCTCGTCATGGCGGGCTACGACAGGACGTTCGACGCCCTGCCCGACGATGGCGAGCCGGCGCTCCCCGGACCCGCCGGCCGGTGGCGGGACGTGCACCTCGACGGCGACGTGCTCGAGCTGCCCGACGTCGAGCTCGACCTCGGTGCCACGGCGAAGGCGTGGGCTGCCGACCTGGCGGCGGCGACGATCACCGAGCGGCTGGGTGTGCACGCGCTCGTCAACCTCGGTGGTGACCTGGCGGTCTCGGGCGGGTCGTGGACGGTCTCGGTCGGCGACCCCGGCGGCCCCTGCGAGGTGGTCGAGGTCACCAGCGGGCTCGCGACGTCGAGCACGACGCGGCGGACCTGGCGGCGCGGCGGGCGCCGCCAGCACCACGTGCTGGATCCTCGGACGGGCTCGCCGGCTCCGGCGTACTGGCAGACGGTCACGGTCGCCGCGGCGACGTGCGTCGAGGCGAACACGGCATCCACCGCAGCGATCGTGCTCGGTGCCGCCGCGCCCGCGTGGCTCGGCGACCTGCCGTCGCGACTGGTCGATGCAGCCGGCCGGGTCACCTACCTCGGGGGGTGGGCGGCGTGATGCTGTGGTGGATCGCGCGTGCAACGTCGCTGGTCGCGCTGGTGCTGCTGACGCTGACGCTCGCCCTGGGGATCGCCGCCGGTGCCGGTAGACCGCAGACGCGCGTCCTCGTGCAGGCGGTCCACCGCAACGCCTCCATGCTCGCGGTCGTGCTGATCGGCATGCACGTCGCGACACTGGTCGTCGACCCGCACGTCGACCTCGGTCTCGTCGACCTGCTCGTCCCCTTCGGTAGCGAGTTCCACCGCGTCGCCACCGGCCTCGGCACGATCGCTCTGGACCTGGTCATCACCGTCGCGGTCACCAGCGCCCTGCGGACGCGACTCGGCGGGCGGACCTGGCGCGCGGTGCACGCCTTGGCCTACGCGATGTGGCCGATCGCCGCGCTGCACGGCCTCGGCGCCGGCACCGACGTTGTCGCCGTCCGGTGGCTCACGGTCGCATGTGCAGCGGTCGTCGGGATGGGTGTCGCCTGGCGACTGACGCGAGCACGCAGCCGCACAGCGTCCGTGCTCGCCGTCGCCGGGCTGGCCGTCACCGGAGCCCTGGCAGGGGTGGTGCTGGCATGACCACCCTGACCGCAGGTCGGCTGCTCGCGCCGGCTCCGCACTGGTCCGACCACATCACCCGGCACGGGTTGCTGCCGTCGCTCACCGCCGCCCAGCTGCTCGATGCGGCCGACGCCGTCGACGTGGGCGGGCGGGGCGGCGGCGGCTTCCCGCTCAGCCGCAAGCTGCGCGCCGCCGCCGAGCACGGACGCGGCACGGTCATCGGCAACTGCGCAGAGGGCGAACCAGCCAGCCACAAGGACGACGCGCTGCTCGACGCGACACCCCACCTGGTCATCGACGGCCTGCTGCTCGCGGCTCGCGCGACGAACGCCCGGCGGGTCGTCCTGGCCGCGCACGAGGGGACCGCCGCTCGGCGACTCCGCTCCGCACTCGGTCAGCGCGACGACGTCGGTCGCGTCGAGGTGCTCGAGCTGCCGCACCGTTACGTCGCCGGCGAGGCGTCGGCATTGGTGCGAGCCCTCAACGGCGGGCCGTCCCTGCCGCAGCAGCGACGAGCGCCGCTCGCGACCGGTCGTCGGCCGCACCTCGTGCAGAACGCGGAAACCCTTGCCTGCCTGGCGCTGCTGGCACGCGGTCACCGAGTGGACACGTCTCTTGTCACCATGGGTGGCGCCGTCGTACAGCCCGGTGTGCTGGAGGTGGGCGGGGGGACGACGGTCCGGGAAGCCGTCCGCCAGGCCGGGGGCTACCTCGAGCCGGTGCAGGCGATGCTCGTGGGCGGCTACTTCGGTCGTTGGCTTGCGGCGGACCTCGCCCTCGACGCTCCGCTCACCCTCGAGGGGATGCGTGCGGTCGGCGGCAGCCTCGGCGCGGGCATCGTCCTCGCGCTGCCGTCGTCGGCATGCGGTCTCGCCGCCACCGCCGAGGTGCTGCGCTACCTCGCTGACCAGAGCGCGCGGCAGTGCGGCCCCTGCCTCAACGGTCTGCCGGCGATGGCGTCCGCCCTCGAGCGGCTGGCCGCCGGTGACCCGCCGCCCGACGTTGCCGCGCAGCTGGAGCGATGGGCTGATCTGGTCCGCGGACGCGGTGCGTGTGCGCATCCGGACGGCGCCGCTGCGCTGCTGACGAGTGCGCTGCAGGTCTTCGCGACCGACGTCGAGCAGCACCTGACCCGTCCCTGCGGCCGGCCTGCGGGGCGCTGGCTGGAGGTGCCGCGATGAGCCGGCTCGTCGTCGACTGGGGGCGGTGCGACGGGCACGGCCTGTGCGGCGTGCTCCTTCCCGAGCTCGTCGACCTCGACGACTGGGGGTTCCCCGTCGTCGGGGTCGACGTCCCGGACGACCTCCATCCGGCCGCGAAGACCGCCGTGCGGTCCTGTCCCGCGTTGGCCCTCCGACTGCACAGTTGAGCGGAATCGACTCAGGTTTCACAGCGTTGAACAGGGTGAACCGCCAACCCTGGAGGGACCACCTTGGACGCTGACCGCCTCACCACCAAGTCGCAGGAGGCCGTGTCGGTCGCCGTACGACGGGCGGCCGCAGAAGGACACCCTGACGTCGAGCCCGTGCACCTGCTGCTCGCCCTGCTCGACCAGAAGGACGGCATCGCCACGCCGCTGCTCACTGCCGTCGGCGCGCAGCCCGACGCCGTGCGCAGCAAGGCCGAGGCACTGCTGCGCTTGCTGCCCGCCGCCACCGGCTCGACCGTCGCCGCGCCGCAGCTCTCCCGCACCCTGCTCGGGGTCATGAAGGGCGCATCGGACGCGGCTGCGAAGGTCGGCGACGACTACGTCTCGACCGAGCACCTGCTCGTCGGCCTCGCCGCGTCGGGTGGGCCGGTCGCGGAGCTGCTCAAGGGCGTCGCGCCCGCCGGACCTCAGCTGCCGAAGGCGCTGCTCGACGCGTTCGAGAAGGTCCGCGGGGGCGTGCGCCGCGTCACGACGCAGGACCCGGAGTCGACGTACAAGGCGCTGGAGAAGTACGGCGTCGACCTGACGCAGGCCGCGCGCGAAGGCCGGCTCGACCCGGTCATCGGTCGGGACACCGAGATCCGTCGGGTCGTCCAGGTGCTGTCCCGTCGTACCAAGAACAACCCTGTCCTCATCGGTGAGCCCGGCGTCGGCAAGACGGCTGTCGTCGAGGGGCTCGCGCAGCGCATCGTCGACCACGACGTGCCGGAGACCCTGCGCGGCAAGCGCGTCGTCTCGCTCGACCTCGCGTCGATGATCGCCGGCGCGCAGTACCGCGGTCAGTTCGAGGAGCGGCTCAAGGCCGTGCTCGAGGAGATCAAGCAGAGCAACGGCGAGGTCATCACGTTCCTCGATGAGATGCACACCGTCGTCGGCGCCGGCAAGGCCGAGGGCTCGATGGACGCCGGCAACATGCTCAAGCCGATGCTGGCGCGCGGTGAGCTGCGCATGGTCGGCGCCACGACGCTCGACGAGTTCCGCCAGAACATCGAGAAGGACCCGGCGCTCGAGCGTCGTTTCCAGCAGGTGCTGGTCGGTGAGCCGTCCGTCGAAGACACTGTCGCAATCCTGCGCGGTCTCAAGGGCCGCTACGAGGCGCACCACAAGGTCGAGATCACCGACGCCGCACTGGTTGCGGCCGCGACGTTGTCGGACCGCTACATCACGTCGCGCTTCCTGCCGGACAAGGCGATCGACCTCGTCGACGAGTCGGCGTCGCGACTGAGAATGGAGATCGACAGCCGGCCGGTCGAGATCGATCAGCTGCAGCGCTCCGTCGACCGGATGAAGATGGAGGAGCTCGCTCTCGCACGCGAGACTGACGCGGCCTCGAAGCAGCGGCTGGCCGAGCTGCGTCGCGAGATGGCTGATCAGAACGAGCAGCTGCAGGCTCTCAACGCCCGGTGGGAGCGCGAGAAGGCGGGGCTCAACCGCGTGGGGGAGCTCAAGGAGCGCCTCGACCAGCTGCAGACCGAGCTCGAACGGGCGCAGCGCGACAACGATCTCGAAACCGCGTCGCGGCTGAAGTACGCCGACCTCCCGGCCGTGGAGAAGGAGCTCGACGAAGCCAGCGCGGCGGCCGAGTCCCGCGACGCGATGGTCAAGGAGCAGGTTGGTCCGGACGACGTCGCCGAGGTCGTGTCGGCCTGGACCGGCATTCCGGCCGGCCGGATGCTCGAGGGGGAGACAACCAAGCTGCTGCGCATGGAGGAGGCACTGGGGTCGCGGCTCGTCGGTCAGGCCACCGCCGTACGTGCTGTGTCCGACGCCGTTCGGCGTGCCCGCGCCGGCATCTCCGACCCGGACCGGCCGACCGGCTCCTTCCTCTTCCTCGGACCGACCGGCGTCGGCAAGACCGAGCTCGCGAAGGCGCTCGCGGAGTACCTCTTCGACGACGAGCGCGCCATGACGCGCATCGACATGAGCGAGTACGGCGAGAAGCACTCCGTTGCGCGGCTCGTCGGCGCGCCGCCCGGGTACGTCGGCTACGACCAGGGCGGGCAGCTGACCGAGGCCGTCCGCCGCCGGCCGTACGCCGTCGTCCTGTTCGACGAGGTCGAGAAGGCGCACCCGGACGTGTTCGACGTACTGCTTCAGGTCCTCGATGACGGCCGGCTGACTGACGGGCAGGGCCGCACCGTCGACTTCCGCAACGTGATCCTGGTGATGACGTCCAACCTGGGGTCCGCGTTTGTCAGCGACCCGACGCTCGAGCCCGAGCAGCGGCGCTCCGCCGTGATGGACGTGGTGCGCTCGTCGTTCAAGCCGGAGTTCCTCAACCGGCTCGACGACATCATCGTCTTCGACGCGCTCGGGTCGGAGGAGCTCACGCGCATCGTCGACCTGCAGGTGGCGCGCCTCGCCCGCCGCCTTGCCGACCGCCGGCTGACGCTGACGGTCACCGACGCGGCGCGCGCGTGGCTGTCTCTGACCGGCTTCGACCCGGTATACGGCGCGCGACCGCTCAAGCGGCTCGTGCAGACGGCGATCGGCGACCAGCTCGCGAGGGCTCTGCTGGCCGGCGAGATCCGCGACGGCGACGAGGTCGTCGTCGACCGCCACCCGTCCGGCGATGAGCTGACGGTGGCCGCCGCGGTGACCGCGGAGGTCTGAACGACCGGAATGTCCGAATCTGCTGGTCCGGCGGCAGAAGGAGACGGGTCCGGCCCGGCGAATGAGGCCCGGTTACGGGGGCGATCCTCCCGTTCATCGGATGAGGCCCCATGTCGCTGCCCAGCGCATCCCGTCGTACTCGCATGTCCCGCCGCAGGCTGGTCGCGTCGCTGACAGCGACAGCACTCGCCACCATGCTCGCCGGGTTCGCCGCGGCGCCGCCGACGTCGGCCGCGCCGAGCGATCCACCGGTGACGTACTACTTCCACGGTGGGCCGACCGACAACGTCACCAGCGTCACCACCGCGCCGACTGCGACGTTCGACAAGGCGGCCCCGACGGGCACCCAGCCGGCGACGCAGACGATGAAGGGCCCCGGCAACCAGGACTCGGCCGGCAACTTCCTGGGCGCGTTCTGGCTGGGCGCCTTCTCCGGCCCGCTCAAGGACGACGTCGAGCTCAACTGGTACTTCATGAGCCCCAACGGCGAAGGCGTGGCGCTCGGCGCGACGGCCGACGTCACCGTCTACGCCGACTATGACGTCGATGCGGGGACGGCTCGCAAGATCGGCCAGAAGTCCGTCGTCCTGACCCTCGGCGCCGGCCCCACGCTGAACGTCACCCGCCTGACGGTCGACACCGGCGCGACCCCCATCGCGAGCAACCTGATGATCCAGGTGACGTCCAGTGCCGACACCGGCCAGGCCCTGACCGCGGTCTACAACTCCACCGACGCGCCGTCCCGCTTCGTGATCCCCGCACCGCCCGCTGCCGCGGGTGGCCAGCCGCCGGCCGTCGTACACGCAGCCGATCTGCCCGTCGCCTTCTCGGCGGCGTCCGTCGTGTCACCGACGTTCTTCGGCGCGGAGCCGCAGACGACGATGGAGCGGCCGGTCGCGGCATCGCTGCCGGGCGCCATCGACCCGAACCGGGTGTTCATCGACTGGCCGGCCGACACGGCCCTGCAAAGCGGCCAGCTCTACCGGTCCATGGACGGCGGCGACACCTTCCGGCAGCTCGTCGACAAGGCCTGCGCCCCGCGCCAACGCCCCAACTGCGCCAGTGGCGGCGGCGGCGACACCGAGAACGAGGTCAACCCCGTCACCGGCACGCTCTTCTTCGGTGACCAGGAGGTCGTCGCCCAGGAGGCACTCGCGACGTCGTTGGATCACGGCGACACGTTCCCGATCCAGCAGCAGATCGCGGCGACCGCGCCGGCGACCGGAGTTGACCGGCAGTGGTTGGCGCCACTCGCGCCGGGCATTCACGACGTCGGCGGTCAGCAGATCCATGGCTTCTACACGTACCACGTACCGCTCGTGGGCCAGTACATCGTCGGGATCACGGCAGGCGGCCTGCCGATCCCGCAGCCCGCGCCCCAGATCGCCGGCGTCGAGCAGAGCGGTCAGGTGCGCGTCGACAACACCGACGGGCCTGGTCGCGGCTGGATCTACCAGCCGTACCGGCAGGGCGGGAACTACCTGGTGGCCACGGCCGCCGCGGCGGACTACGCCAGCGCGGCCGGCTGGCAGGTCAACACGGTTGCCAACTCCAACCCGACGATCTTCCCTTGGCTCTCGCTCGACAGCCACGGCAACGCCTACGCCGTATGGGTTGCCGGCTCCGCGATCAACTACAGCTTCTCGAAGATCGACGACCCGGCCAACAACCCGACTCTCAGTGGCCGGCCTGGCACGAAGTGGAGCACGCCGGCCGTCGTAGACCCGCCGTCGATCGGATCGGTGGTGTTCCCCGAGATCATCGCCGGCGATATCGGGCGGGTCGCGATCTCGTACGACGGCACGGTCGACCACACAGGCACCCCGGACACGGCGCCCGTCACGGCGAAGTGGGACACCTACGTCTCGGTCCTGACGAATGCCATGGCCGAAGGCGATCAGCCGATCGAGGTCCGCACCGGCAAGGTCAGTCACCGGCCGGTGCACATCGGCACGATCTGCACGTCGGGCACGACCTGCACGGGCGACCGGTCGCTGCTCGACATGATCGACCTCGGCGTCGATGCGGATGGCCGCGTGGGTGTCGTCTTCACCGACAACAACTCCACGTTCCAG
This sequence comes from Frankiaceae bacterium, assembly GCA_016650445.1. Classification (GTDB taxonomy): domain Bacteria; phylum Actinomycetota; class Actinomycetes; order Mycobacteriales; family SCTD01; genus RYN-124. The sequence continues at coordinate 40,577 of JAENVS010000017.1, forward strand.
ACGACATCGGCAACGGCGGCTCGCGGCGGCCCCTTCGTGCACTTCGCGAAGCAGGTCGCCGGCCCGTCCCTGCTCGCGAGCAAGCCGACCGTGGCCGTCGCCGTACAGCAGGGTCAGCGAAGCGACCGTCCTGGCGACGCGACGTGGCCCAACGCGTCGAGCGGCACCAACCTCAGCTCGCTCGACGAGCTCGGGGCATCGCTCGCTCTCGAAGGCGCTGAGCTGGTGGCGCGGGTCAAGCTCGCGGATGCGTCGTCGGACCGCATGACCACCGACCTCGCGACGTACGCCGCGAGCGGCTACTCCATCAACACCGATCGACTGCAGTACGTCGTACGGTTCTCCACCAGCCGCGACAACCTCACGGCGGGTACCACCGGTGACGTCTTCCACCTGTCGATGGACCACAAGGCAGACGGCACCCGCGGGTTCTTCGGTGGGAAGCTCGATGCCAACGACGGCCTGCAGAGCCCGCTGTTCGAGGGCGTCGCGTGGTTCAACGGGGGCACGGCTTACCACCGCGACGCGGCCATCTCGGTGACGGGCACCGTCGAGGGGAACACGTTGGTGATCCGCGCCCCGGCATCCGCGTTCGGGCTCGTCACCGGGCAGACGTTGTACAGCGTGCAGGCCTTCGCGATGGGTGGACCGCGTGAGTCCACCACCACGGCCGCCGCGGGCGATCTCGGCGACCGGAGCTACAGCAACCCGATGCGCCCAGTCGACGTGACGCCGGCGTTCGACGCGGTGCTCGGCACCCCGCCAGACCCGGATGCAACCGTGCCGGAGGTTCCCTTCGGCCCGCTGCTCCCGGTCGCCGCCGCGCTGCTGCTCGGTGCGGCCGTGGTCCGTCGGCACCGCTCCCGGCTCGTGCGGGACGTCGGCTAAGCCGTCAGCGGACAGGGTGGCGGTCAACCGCCCTGGCACGGCAGGCTGCGGCAGATGAAGCTGCTTGTGCTGGGCGGTACCCGGTTCGTCGGCCGTGCGGTCGCCCAGGACGCTGTCGCGCGCGGCTGGGACGTCACGCTGCTCAACCGCGGTGCGACGGCCGAGCCTCCCGAGGGCGTTCGCACGCTGACAGCCGACCGCACGTCGTACGCCGAGCTGTCCGACGTACTGGGCGACGAGAGCTGGGATGTCGTCGTCGACACCTGGTCCGGAGCGCCGTCGGTGGTGCGCGACGCGGCCGGCCTGCTGGCCGACCGCACCGAGCGCTACGGCTACGTGTCGAGCCGGTCGGTCTACACGTGGCCGCCGGATCCCGGGGGCGACGAGACCAAGCCGGTGGTTGACGGCAACCCCGATGCGGAGCTGACGGACTACGCCGCCGACAAGCGCGGCGGCGAGCTCGCCGCCATGCGCGAGTACGGCGCCGAGCGGACGCTGCTCGCGCGGGCGGGTCTCATCCTCGGACCGTACGAGGACGTCGGGCGGCTGCCGTGGTGGCTCGGCCGCATCGCGCGGGGCGGCCGGGTTGTGGCACCGGGTGATCCGGGGCGGGGACTGCAGTACGTCGATGCGCGCGACCTCGCCGCGTGGCTGCTGGACAACCTCGTGCGCGGCGCCGCCGGCGCGATCGACGTCGTGAGCCCGCGCGCGTTTACCACCATCGGAGCGCTGCTCGGGGCGTGCGTCGCGGCAACCGGGGCTGATGCGGAGCTCGTCTGGGTGCCCGAGGAGGTCTTGGACTCTGAGGGCGCGGAGCCGTGGACCCAGCTGCCGTGCTGGGTGCCCAGCACGGGCGAACTGGCAGGACTCATGGAGTCGGACACGTCGCTGGCCGTCGCCAGCGGCCTGCGCTGCCGCCCGGTGGGGGAGACCGTGCGCGACACGTGGGAGTGGGTGACGAGGGCGGGCATGCCGGCACCACGCGAGGGACTGCCGCTCAATGGGCTGCCCGCCGACCTGGAGGCCAAGCTGCTGGCTAGGGTCGAATCATGAGCGACTCTTCCGATCTGCTGGCACTCGTCAAGGACCTCGCCGTTGTGCACGGGAAGGTCACGCTGTCGTCCGGACGCGAGGCCGACCACTACGTCGACCTGCGGCGGGTGACGCTGTCGGGGCGCGCGGCGCCGCTGGTCGGCCGGGCGATGCTGGAGCTCACCGCGGACCTCGACTTCGACGCAGTCGGTGGCCTGACGATGGGGGCCGACCCGGTCGCGACGTCGATGCTGCACGCGGCTGCCGCGCAGGGTCGGGTGCTCGACGCGTTCGTCGTGCGCAAGGAAGCCAAGGCGCACGGCATGCAGCGGCGGATCGAGGGGCCCGACATCGCCGGGCGCCGGGTGCTGGTCCTCGAGGACACCAGCACGACGGGCGGCTCACCGCTGGCCGCGCTGCAGGCGGTGCGCGAGGCCGGCGCGACTGCCGTCGCCGTCGCGGTCATCGTCGACCGCGCCACCGGCGCCGGCGAGAAGATCGAGGCCGAGGGCGTGCCGTACCGCTACGTGTTCTCACTCGACGACCTGGACCTGACCTGATCAGTCGTTGACGCCGGGCCCTGGGAGCGACAGCGTTCCGGTGTGGACGCGCTCCCGCTCTTGCTCATCCCGGTGGGGATCGCGCTTGTCATCGTCGTCGCCGTACTCGGCTACCGGGCCGAGCAGAAGCGCCGGGCGATGCTCGCTGCGTTCGCGCTGTCCAACGGTTGGACCTATGTCGCCTACGACGAGAGCTGGTGTGACCGCTTCACCGGTTCGCCGTTCGGCGAGGGCGACAACCGCAAGGCCGGCAACGTCCTGCAGGGTCGGCACGGCGACTACGACATGGTCGCGTTCGAGTACAGCTACCAGACGCACTCCACCGACAGCAAGGGACGCCGGTCGACGACGACCCACCGCTATGCCGTCTGCGCCGTGTCGCTCCCCGCCCCCCTGCCCGGGCTCGAGCTGGCACCGGAGTCGATGTTCAGCCGGCTGGCCGGGCACCTCGGCTTCAGCGACGTCGAGCTCGAGAGCGAGGACTTCAACCGGCGCTACCGGGTGACCGCCGGCGACCCGAAGTTCGCGTACGACGTCCTGCACCCGCGGACCATGCAAGCGCTGCTGTCGCGGCCGCCGCTGCACATGCGGCTGCTGTACCTCGATGCCCTGTGCTGGGAGGACGGGCGCCTCAACCCGGTCGACCTGCTGGCGCGCCTCTCGACGCTGGAGCTGCTCGTCGCCGGCATCCCGTCCTACGTCTGGTCCGACCGCGCACCATCCGCCGAACACCCGCCAGGGGGAGCACCCGCATGACCGCTCTGTACGTCGTCCTCGCCGTCGTCGCGCTGCTGCTGCTCGCCGTCGTCGTCAGCTACAACCGGTTCGTCCGGCAGCGCAACCTCGTGCAGGAGTCGTGGCGGCAGGTCGACGTCGAGTTGCGCCGTCGCTACGACCTGATCCCGAACCTCGTCGAGACGGTGAAGGGCTACGCGGCGCACGAGCGGACCGTCTTGGAGAGCGTCGTCCAGGCGCGGACGGCGGCGGTCGACGCCAGTGGCGGGGTGGCCGCTCAGGCCAGGGCCGAGTCGCAGCTCGCGGGCTCGCTGCGCGGGCTGCTCGCCGTGGCGGAGAACTACCCCGATCTGAAGGCGGCCGGGCCGTTCCAGCAGCTGCAGGCGCAGCTCGCCGAGACCGAGGACCGCATCGCCGCCGGCCGTCGCTTCTACAACGGCAACGTCCGCGCGCTCAACACCCGGGTCGAGGCGTTCCCGTCGTCCCTGATCGCCTCGACGTTCGGCTTCGGGAAGGCGGAGTACTTCGAGGTCGACGAGCCCGAGGCCCGCGAGCCTGTGAAGGTCGACTTCGCCCAGTAGGTGTCCTCGGCGTGAGGGATGGGTGACGACGGCAGTCTCGTCGTCACGTTTCACCTTCAGTCGGCGCTCGTCGTGACGATGCTGTCCAGATGGCAGGCGCGGCGGGGCGGGTTGTCGGCGCTCTGGCGTCCGCAACCTTGCTGGCCGGCGTGGTGTCGGCGGCGACCGTCGACTCCTCCGCCCCGGGCCGACCGGCGGCGGCCGTGTGCGCCGCCGCCTGCAGCGTCGTGGATGGCGTGGTCGTGCGCCCCGTCCCCGTACCCCTGAAGCCCGCGGCAACCCGGCGCCCGGCTCCTGCGGCAACGGCTCGCGCCCCTCGGCCGAAGCCGCCGCAGCAGCGGCGGACCCCCGTTGCCCCCACGGCAAGACGCACCCCGGCACCGCTGCCCGCGCGGGCCGCGTCCAAGAGCGTGCAGCTGCGCCGGATGCCGGCCGCGCCGGACCCGGCGACGGCCGCAGCCATGAACGCCATGCGACTGACTCCGGCTGGATACCGCGCGTTCCTCGACCGGATCGACCAGTCGTCGTACGACTACGCGCAGCAGTTCATCGAGTTCGACCCGGCCCGGGTCCCGATCGAGCAGGGGCCGAGCGAGGTCTTCGTGTGGCACTTCACGACCTTCTACCGCAACGCCGACGGCCCCGCCGCGACGCCGACAGGTGACATGGCCGTCCGGCCGTTCGTCCAGGGCATGGCCCGGCGCGGGGATGAGGACAGCTCGCCCAACCACGTCTGCTGTGGCGTCAACTGGGTCATCGATCGACACGGCCCGGCGCACCAGCTCGCGCCCGTGAACGCGAAGCTGCGCCACAACCCGCCGTACGACTCGATCAACACCGGCGTGGAGGTCGAAGCGGCCCGCCAGGTCGACATCACGACCAGCCAGTACGAGGGCCTCGCCTACCTGACCGTCGCTGTGCTCGACACCCAGAACCTGCTCGGTCGCAAGCCCTTGAGCGAGATCGCGAAGGGTCACGGCGAGATGCGCGACGCCTACCTCGATGCCCGTCCCGACAGCGAGCTGGACAGCCGCGACGACTTCAACGCACCCGAGGCCCGGCTGCTCCGGCAGGTCATCGAGCGCTTCCTTCGGGCTAACCCCTCGGTTGCCCGGATGTCGCCCCGGCTGCGTTAGGCGTTCCTGCGGGCGATCTCCTTGCCGAGGCGGTCGAAGGCGGCGTAGTGGGAGACGACGCCGGTGCTGTCGTCGACAAGCGTCGACCAGACCGGGGCCGGGAAGCGGTTGCCGGTGGCGATGACCGCCTCGAACTCGCGGCCGTCGCGCATGTGCACGATCACGCGGCTGGCGTCCGGGGGCACGATGCCGGCGACGACGTGCTGGTCGTCGACAGTCAGCGACGGCGAGCCGGCCGCCTGCACCCAGCTGAAGCCGCGGTGCGCCGAGTCGACCGGGCCCACGCAGCTTTCCTTCTGCGTCACACGGCTGGTCACCGTGCACCAGCGCGAGCCCTCGAACCAGGTGAGGATCTCGGCCCCGTTGATGCGCTGCAGCGTCACGACGTCGGTCGTCGCGGCGGGGAAGCGCGGGTCGGTCCGGATGCCCGCGGGCTGGTTGCGTCCTTCGCGGAGATCGTCGACGGCTGTCCTGACCGACGGCAGGACGAGGACGCCGACCACGACGAGCGCAGCTGTCGTTCCACCTGCGGCGACGCGGGTGCGGGCCCGGTGGCGTCGAGCCCGCCGGCGTACGTCGGCAGACAGGCCCGACGGCGGCTCGAGCGCGAGCGCGGGAGAGCGCAGCAGCACCCGCAGGTCGTCGTCGATGCTCACGCCACTTCCTCCCGCTGCGCCGACAGGCCCGGGTGCGTCCGCAGCTTCGCCATGGCGCGCGACGCAGCGCTCTTGACCGTCCCGGCAGAGCACCCGAGCACGCCGGCGATCTCGGCCTCGGACAGGTCCTCGTAGTAGCGGAGCACGACGACGGCGCGCTGCCGCCGGGACAGCCCGGCGAGCGCCTGAAGGACGGCCTGCCGGACGTCGTACGCCGAAGCCTGATCCGGGGTCGGCACGTCAGGGAGCTCGGCCGTCGATTCCTCCCGCCAGGGCTTGCGCCGCCACCAGTCGATGTGTGCGTTGGCCAGCGTCCGTCGCACGTAGCCCTCCGGGTCCTCGGACTCGATGCGGTCCCAGCGCAGGTACGCGCGGGTGAGGGCGGTCTGGAGCAGGTCCTCGGCGCGGTGCCGATCCCCCGTCAGCAGGTAGGCCGTCTGCAGCAGGTGCCGCGAACGAGCGGACACGAACGTGGTGAACGCCTGGTCCTGCTCGGCTCTCACGCCACCTCCCTCGACTCCGAGGACGAGTGTGGACCGGGTTCGGTTGGCAGGGCGGGCAGCTCGGCTCAGGCGCGGGGTGCGTTGCGACGGGCCCGGAGCAGCTCGAGCCCGATCGGGACGAAGGAGATCAGGATGACGAGCAGCGCGAAGACCTCGAGGTTCTTCCCGATGACGTCGACGGTCCCCAGGTAGTAGCCGAGCACGGTCACCCCGGTGCCCCACAGGACACCGCCGACGACGTTCCAGAGCAGGAAGGTGCGCGCCGGCAGGTTTCCAGCGCCCATCAGCGGGTTGAGGAAGGTGCGGACGATCGGGATGAAGCGTGCGAGCACGATCGCCTTGCCGACGCCGTACCGCTCCACGATCTCCTCGGTATTGGTGACGTAGGAGCGCTTGAACAGCCGGGACTCCTTGCGCTGGAACAGCGCGGGCCCCGCGGCGCGGCCGATGTGGAAGCCGACTTGCGCGCCGGCGATCGCGACGATGGTCACCAGCACGCAGACGAGCACGATGTTCGGGTGCAGCTGGTCGGTCAGCTCACCCGTGGCGGCGAAGCCGGCCGCGAACAGCAGCGAGTCGCCCGGGAGGAAGAAGCCGAGCAGCAGGCCGGTCTCCGCGAACACGATGACGAGCAGCCCGATCAGGCCGAACGTCTCGACCAGGTGCTGGCCGTCGAGCAGACCGGGAAGGGCGAGGGCGGGCTCCACCCCCGCAGGCTAGTGGGCGTTACGGTCGCCCTGTGGTGGAGCGCCTGATCGTCGTCGGCGGTGACGCCGCGGGGATGAGCGCGGCCTCGCAGGCCCGCAAGCGGCGCGGGCCGGAGGACCTGTCGATCGTCGCGTTCGAGCGCGGCCGGGCGACGTCGTACTCCGCCTGCGGGATCCCGTACTGGATCGCCGGGACGGTGGGCTCGGAGGCCGAGCTGATCAGCCGGTCGCCCGAGCAGCACCGCGCGAACGGCATCGACGTGCGCACACGGCACGAGGTCGTGGGGATCGATCTTGCGGCGCGAACGGTCTCGGTGCGCGACCTCGACGCCGGTAGCGACCTCACGGAGCCCTTCGACTCGCTCGTCTACGCGGCTGGCTCGGTTCCGGCGCGTCCACCGGTGCCGGGCATCGACGCGAGCGGCGTCTACGGCGTCCAGGTTCTCGATGACGGTGTCGCCCTGATCCGCGAGCTCGACAGCGGGGACGTCCGCCGGGTGGTGGTCGTCGGCGGTGGCTACATCGGCCTGGAGATCGCGGAGGCCTGCCGGACCCGGTCGCTGGACGTCACGGTCGTCGATCAGTCCGCGACCCCGGTCGGGACGTTCGACCCCGACATCGGCGGCTTCATCGCCGACGCCCTGCGCGGCCTCGGCATCGAGCTGGTGCTGGGTGACGGCGTCGCGGCCATCGAGACCGACGCGTCCGGACGGGCCGTCGCGGTGACGACCGCGAGCGGTCGCGAGCTGCCGTGTGACCTGGTGGTGCTCGGCCTCGGCGTACGGCCCAACGTCGCCCTGGCGAAGGAGGCCGGGATCCCGGTCGGGGCCTCGGGCGGCCTCGTCGTCGACCGCCGGATGCGCACGCCGGTCGAGGGCGTCTGGTCGGCGGGTGACTGCGTCGAGAGCGTGCACCGGCTGTCCGGCCAGCGCGTCGTCGTGGCGCTCGGCACCCACGCGAACAAGCAGGGCCGGGTCGCCGGCATCAACATCGGCGGGGGCTACGCGACGTTCCCCGGCGTGATCGGTACGGCGGTGACGAAGGTGTGCGACCTCGAGGTCGCGCGCACGGGGTTGTCGATGAAGGAGGCCGACGCGGCGGGCTTTCGCTACGTCACCGCCTCTGTCGACTCGACGACCCGGGCGGGCTACTTCCCTGGAGCCAAGCCGATCCGGGTGAAGCTGCTCGCCGAGCAGCGCAGCGGCCGGCTGCTCGGCGCGCAGGTCGTCGGTCGCGAAGGCGCCGCCAAGCGCATCGACGTCTTCGCGACCGCCATCTGGAACGAGATGAGCGTCGACGAGATCCTCTCGCTCGACCTGTCCTACGCCCCGCCGTTCGCCCCGGTCTGGGACCCGGTGCTCATCGCGGCCCGCAAGGCCTTCGAAGCCGTCGAAGCCGACGTCCGCGGCTAGAGGAAGTAGCCGGCGAGGTCGCCGATGAGGTGCAGCGAGCCGCCCTCGTTGCGGACGCGCACGCGGCCGTCGTCGCCGGGCTTGACGATGGCGAGGTTGGCGCGCGTCACGCCGCGGGTCAGGTTCAGGTTGCTCACCGTCGGCGGCGCGCCGGTCGTCGTCGGCTTGGGGTAGGCGCGGACGTCGGTGCCCGACGTGACCGCCGTCGCGGTGATGTTCAGGACCGCGGCCAGCGCGTCCGGGGGCACGCCGCGCGTGCCGGCGATCTTCAGGTCGGCGTACTTGCCCGCATCGACCGTGGTCGCCGCTGAGCCGATGCCGACGCGGGTGTCGAGGAAGCGGAGCGGTACGACGGGGACGTAGCGTCCGGCACTGCTTGCGGAGTAGTAGCCGGCGATGTCCGCGAGCAGGTTGACCTGGCCGGCCGCGTTGGCGAGGCGCACCTTGCCGCCGGCCCCGACGGCCACCGTCACGAGGTTGGGGGTCGTCTCCCCGGCGCGCAGGTTGAGGTTGCTCACCAGCGGGCGCGCCGTGGAGCCGTCCGCGGGGGTCGGGTAGATGCGCACGTCGGTGTTGCTGCTCGCTCCGGTCGCGGTCACGTTGAGCACGACGGCTGTCGCGTCGGCCGGGACGTTGACCACGTCCCCGTCGGAGGTGGGGAGGGCGCCCGTCACCTGCAGGTCGATCGGCGCCGCTGCCTGCACCCGACCCGGACCGGGCACGCCCACCGACGGGCTCCGGGTGTCGAGGATGCGTCGTGGATCGAGCGAGGTGAAGCCGGAGTCGGCCGTCGTCGGCGTGTACCAGCCGGCGAGGTCGGCGATGAGGTCGACGGTGCCGCCGCTGCTGAGCAGCGACACGCGCCCGTCCGCGCTCAGGGTGGCTGTCACCAGGTTGGGCACGGTCTGACCGCGCACCGCGTTGATGTTGCTCGCCCCCGGCAGCGTCGCCGCGTCGCTCGGGTAGACCCGGACGTCGGTCGGCGAGGTGACGTTGGTGACGGTGACGTTGAGGATGACGGCGGTGGCATCCGCCGGGACCGGTCCGGCGTCGGTGGAGAGCCCGCGGACGGTCACGACGAGCGGGGTCTTCGCCGGCACCTTCGCCATCGGCGCGCCGACGCCCTCACGGGTGTCGAGGATGCGCTTGGGCGGCACCGGCTTGAACCGCGACGGCGTCCCGCTGACGACCGAGCTCGGCGCCGGGCCCTGCACGAACGGCTGGGCCTCGTCGAGGGCGCCGCCGCGGAACTTGCCGGCCCGCGTGCCGCTGGTGTCGACCGCCCAGAGGTCGCCCGGCAGCTCGTTGCCGGAGCCGTCGTACGCGTAGAAGTCGTAGAAGATGCTCTCGCCGTCGGGCGCCCACGCGGGGTACTCGGCGACCGTGCGCTGACCGCCCGACGGACCGGTCACCGTGAGCACCGTGCCGGCGCCGCCCGCGGCCGGGACCGTGGCGATCAGCGCGATGTCCGCGTTGCCGCCGGCGGGGTCGCGCTGGGTGACGACGTCGTACGCGATCGTTGTGCCGTCCGGCGACCACGCCGGGAGCGCACCCTCCGGGCCGAGTGGTGTGCGGCCCGTCCCGTCGAGGTTCATGACGACGAGTGGACCGACGTCCTTGCCGTCGGTGTCGGCGAACACGATCTTCGTCCCGCTGGGGTCGTAGTCGGCGGTGAAGCCGGTCTGCCCGCCGGGGACGTCGGTGATCGCGCCACCGGCCGCCGGGACGGTGTGCAGCGACGTCGCGATCGTGGACGGGTCGGCGTCGGTCGCTCCCTGCGTCACCGTCACGCGCGTGAACAGGATCGTCGAGCCGTCCGGCGACCACACCGGGTTCTGGTGGCTCACATCCGTCGTCTGCGTCGACTGCGGCGTCGTGAGGGTCTGCGCGTTGGTCCCGTCGCGGTTCACGACGACGAGCGAGCCGGTGAGGATGTTGAAGGAGTTCAGGGCGTACCTGACGGCGACGACCCGGTCGCCCTGCCGGGAGAGCTCGGCGTCGTCGAACAGGACGTTGTTGGCCGGGTCGGACTGCAGCACGTTGCGCGTGGCACCCGACTCGAGGTCGAGCAGCACGATGTCGGTGGTGCCGTTGGTCGTCTCAGCCGTGTAGACCATCTCGTTGGCGGTCGCGCTGGCATGGGCCGGCAGCGCGGGCAGCCCCGCGAGGACGACGACGGTGCTGGCGAGCGTGACGAGGCGGCGCGCGGTATGCATCCCTGCATTCTGTCCCGTCCGGGCGCAGACGTCGGGACTTCGCGCCGGAAACCCCGGTCCGGCATACTCGCGAGCGTCCCCGCCGCGACGTACCGCCCCCGCCAGGAGGCCCCGACATGCCCATCGCCACCCCCGAGACCTACGCGCAGATGCTGGACCGCGCGAAGGAGGGTCGGTTCGCCTACCCGGCGATCAACGTCACGTCGTCGCAGACCCTCAACGCGGCACTGCGCGGCTTCGCGGAGGCCGAGAGCGACGGCATCGTGCAGGTCTCCACGGGCGGCGCGGAGTTCCTCAGCGGTACGACGATCAAGGACATGGTGCTGGGCGCGACGGCGCTGGCGGAGTACGCCCACCACGTCGCCAAGGCCTACCCAGTGACGATCGCGCTGCACACCGACCACTGCCCGAAGGACAAGCTCGACGGCTACATGCGCCCTCTGATCGCAATCAGCCAGGAGCGCGTCGACGCCGGCCGCGAGCCGCTCTTCCAGTCGCACATGTGGGACGGCTCCGCGGTGGAGCTCGAGGAGAACCTGCAGATCGCCCAGGAGCTGCTCGCTGCCTGCGCGAAGGCGCGGATCGTCATGGAGATGGAGATCGGCGTCGTCGGCGGCGAGGAGGACGGCGTCGAGAACGCGATCAACGAGAAGCTCTACACGACGCCGGAGGACGCGCTGCGGACCGCGGAGATCCTCGGCACCGGCGAGAACGGTCGCTACCTGCTCGCGGCGACCTTCGGCAACGTGCACGGCGTCTACAAGCCCGGCAACGTCAAGCTCAAGCCGGCGATCCTCAAGGAGATCCAGGACGAGGTCGGCCGCAAGGTCGGCCAGGAGCGGCCGTTCGACCTCGTCTTCCACGGCGGATCCGGTTCGCTGCTGGCGGAGATCCGCGAGACGCTCGACTACGGCGTGGTGAAGATGAACGTCGACACCGACACGCAGTACGCCTTCACCCGGCCGGTCGCCGACCACATGTTCAAGAACTACGACGGCGTGCTGAAGGTCGACGGCGAGGTCGGGAGCAAGAAGGTCTACGACCCGCGGGCCTGGGGGAAGGCGGCCGAGGCGTCCATGGCCGCCCGGGTCGTGGAGGCATGTCAGGACTTGCGTAGCGCGGGCACCACAAAGCCGTAGCAGGACTAGCCGGAGCGAGATCGCTCCGTTACATTCTGTGAGCCCCGTACGACGGGGCGCTCGCCCCTGCCCGCCGAGTCCTGCCTCCGGGGTCGAGCCGCCGAACCAGCTGCTCGAGGCAGGAGCGGGGGACCCACAGGTCCGTCGGACGTGCACACGTCCTTGGGGTGAAGGCATCGGCTGCGCATCACGGCCGGTGCCCGGGCTGCTCCGGCCCGAACCCGACAGCTCACCCCGCAGGCGCGAGGAAGGACTCTCCCCGTGTCGTCGTTCGTCCGCCCGCGCAAGCACGCCCGTCACGCCAAGCCCTCGAAGGCCGCCCCCGTCATGGCCGCGGCCGGCCTGAGCGCCTCGTTCGTCGCCGCCGACGTCGCCGCCTTCGCGTCGAACGCCTCGGCTGCCACCGCCGACGACTTCCGCCGACTGCGCCAGTGCGAGAGCGGCGGCAACTACGCGATCAACACCGGGAACGGCTTCTACGGCGCCTACCAGTTCGACCGGGGCACCTGGAACGGCCTCGGGTACGCCGGCCGCGCCGACCAGGCCGCACCTGCGACGCAGGACGCGGCCGCCGCCAAGCTGCAGTCGCAGCGCGGCTGGTCCCCGTGGCCGGCCTGCTCCCGCGCTCTTGGCCTGGGGCGGTCCTCCGCCGGTGCCGGCGTGGTCGCCAACACCGCTGTCGCGCCGACGCGGGTCGAGGCCATCCGCGCGAGCCGCAGCCGCACCGCGAAGGCGATCCGGCCCGCCGCGCCGAGGGTGCGGGTGGCCGTTGCGCCGATGACGCCGCCGCCGTTCCTGCACCGTCAGCTCAGCGTCGCCGACCAGGACCAGTTCCGCATCGGCGTGCACATGTGGCAGGACCGGATGGCCAAGCGGGGCTGGCCGATCACCGTCGACGGCTACTTCGGCCCGCAGAGCGCCGCCATCGCCAAGAAGTTCGCCGCGGAGAAGAACATCAGGGTCTCGACGCTGCCCGGTGAGGTCGACAGGGGCGTCTGGGACGCCGCCTGGACCCTGCCCGTCAGCTGAGCCGCTCCGGCTGCCGGTCCGGAGCACAATGATCGGCATGCAGTCGGTGCTCTCGCTCGACGACGTGCACGTCGTCCGCGACGGCGTCAGCGTGCTCGGCGGGGTCACCGCGCAGATCGCGCCCGGCCGCTGCACCGCGCTGGCCGGCCCCAGCGGCGCCGGCAAGTCGACGCTGCTGCGGCTCCTCGACCGGCTCGAGGAACCGACCGCCGGGACCGTCCTGCTCCATGGGCGGCCGCTCCCGTCGTACGACGTCCTGGAGGTACGCCGACGGGTGGGGCTCGTGCAGCAGGCGCCGGTCCTGCTCGGCGCGACCGTCGTCGAGGACCTGCGCACCGGTCGCCCGACCCTCTCCGAGGACGAGGCCGTCGAGCTGCTGGGCCGCGTCGGGCTGGCCGACCAGGCGCTGAGCCGGCTCACCGCGTCGCTGTCGGGCGGTGAGGCGCAGCGGCTGTGCCTCGCGCGCGCACTCGCCGTCGGGCCGGAGGTGCTGCTGCTGGACGAGCCGACCTCGGCGCTCGACGCGGTCGCGGCGATGTCGGTCGAGCGGGTCGTGCGCGCGCTCGTCGCCGATGGTCTGACCGCCGTCCTCGTCAGCCACGACTTGCGGCAGGCGCGACGGCTCGCGGACGACGTCCTCGTCCTGCGTGCCGGCGGCCTCGAGGAGGCCGGCCCCGCTGCCGAAAGCCGTTACCTGGCAGGCGCTTCATGAGCGCAGTGACATGAGCCCCTCGGTCCCGAGCTGGTACGGCGTCGCAGCCTCCGTGCTGCTCGTCGGCATCGCGTTCTTCCTGGTGCTCCGGGAGCGCCTCGGCCTCGGCCGCGAGGTGCTCGTCGCGTCGGCTCGCGCGGCGGTGCAGCTCGTCGCCGTCGGCGGGCTGCTGCTGATCCTGTTCCGGCACACCGGGCTGCCGGGCGCCCTTGCGTGGGTGACGGCGATGGTGCTGCTCGCGGGACGCGTCGCCGGGGGGCGGGCACGCGGCCTGCCGCACGTGATGCGCGTCGCGACCCTCGCCGTCGCGACCGGCACGGCCGCCACCCTCGGTCTGCTGCTCGCCGCGCAGGTCATCGACACCTCGGGCCGGGTCGTCGTGCCGGTCGGCGGCATGGTCGTCACCGGCGCCATGCAGGGCGCGTCGATGACCCTGCAGCGCATGCGCGACGAGGCGATCACCGGGCGGCGAGCCGTTGAGGCGCGACTTGCGCTCGGCCTCGCGGGCAGCGTGGCCTTCGCGCCGCACCTGCGCACGTCGTTGCGCGCGGCGCTCATCCCGGCGATCGACGGCACGAAGGTCGTCGGCCTCATCAGCCTGCCGGGCGCGACGGTCGGGCTGCTGCTCGCCGGCGTCAACCCGCTGACGGCGATCCGCTACCAGGTCGTCGTGATGTACATGCTGCTCGGAGCCGCGGCTGTTGCCGGTGTCGTCGCCGGCCGGCTCGCCCTGCGGACCATGTTCGACGACGCGCACCGGCTGGTGGCCTGATGCTCATCCACCCATGGGACGCCGCCCAGAGCGACGACGAGTGGAAGCGCTGGCTCGCGCCGCGCGACTTCGGGACGCTCATCGCGTCCGGCCGCGACCGCTCCGTTCCTGTCGTCGTACCCACGCACTTCGTGTACGACGGCGACGCCACCGTGCTGCTGCACCTCGCTCGTCCCAACCCCGTCTGGCGGGCCGTCGAGGAGAACCCCCACGTCGTGCTGTCCGTCATCGACGATGTCGCCTTCATCCCGTCGGAGTGGAAGGAGGTCGACGCGGACGAGCCAGGGCACGGCATCCCGACGTCGTACTACGCAGCGGTCGCGCTGACCTGCACGACCGAGGTGCTGACCGGCGAGGCGCTGCTCGACGTGCTCCGCGTGCAGCTGGCGCACTTCGAGCCGGGCTCGTCGGTCGCGGACCCGTCGGTGCACACGCGCAAGCTGCCCGGGATCCGCGGGCTGCGGCTGACCGTCGACGCTGTCGCCGCGAAGTTCAAGTACGGCGGCAACGCCGACGACGTGCACCGCGCGAAGGTGGCCGATCGGCTGGCAGAGCGCGCCGCCCGCGGAGACGAGGCCGCTCGCGACCACCTCCTGCGCCGCACCCCGCTGCCCTCCAGCCCCCACCCCTCACCGCGATCTACGTCTTAATGCCCGCGACACGCCGCGGAAAGTCGTACGAGACGTAGATCGGCGAGGAATTGCGGCCTAGGAGGTCGCGCGGGTGAGGAAGTCGCCGACGACCTGCACGTACTCCCCGGGCTGCTCGACGAAGGTCATGTGACCCGACTGCTCGAAGAGGTGCAGCTCGCCCAGCGGCGCGAGCTCCGCGATCCGCTCGGACGCCGCGGGCGGACAGGTCCGGTCGTGCCGCCCCGTGCAGGCGAGCAGCGGCTGAGGCACGTGCGGCAGCGCGTCCTCGACGTCGATCGACAACCCGCCGCCCTCGAGCGAGGCCGCTCGAAGCACCGCCGCGGCGTAGCGCATGTGAGAGATCTGCGCGACGTACTCACTGATGCGCGGGTCGCGTGGATCGGCGAAGTGCCAGGGCAGCTGGTCTAACAGCACCTCGCGGCACTCCTCGTCGGACTCGACCGTCGGCTCGCGCTCCCACGAAGCCGTCACGTGCGCCCGCAGGTCCTCGGGCTCGAAGGCGGCCAGGCCGGCCGCGACCCCGTCGAGGAACCGCATCGCCGGAACCCCGCTGCTGACCACGGTCGCGACGGCAGCCCCCGGGGCATCGGCGCAGTGCTGCAGCGCGACGAAGGCGCCGTAGGAGTGACCCAGCACCGCGTAGTCCTCTACGCCGAGCGCGGCCGCGATGGCGCTGACGTCGCTGGCGTGCTGCTGCAGGTTCCACGATGCGGGGTCGCTGTCGCGGTCACTGCGTCCCTGCCCACGACCGTCGATCAGGACGAGCCGGTAGCGCTCTCCGAGCGGGTCGAGGTAGTCGCCGAACATCGTGTGGTCGAGCCCGGGTCCGCCGTGCAGGACGAGCACCGGCAGGCCGTCGGGGTTGCCGCGCTCGACGACGAACAGGTGCGTGTCATGGGCCGGGACGAGTCGACCGGAGGGCTCAGCGGGCATAGGGCATTCTGCGCACATGAACATCACGGGTAGAGACCTCCTCGGCGGACCACCTCCAACGCTCCTGCCGGAGGAGCCGGGCGCGGTGCTCCTGGCCGCCGGCGCGGACGCCAGCGAGGTCGCGGCCAAGCACCCGACGTCGAGCGCCGCGTGGGCTGCGCTCGCCGATGCGGCGTACGACCGCGGTGCCGTCATCGAGTCCTACGCCTACGCCCGCACCGGCTACCACCGCGGGCTCGACGCTCTGCGCCGCAACGGCTGGAAGGGCTTCGGCCCCATCCCGTGGGCGCACCAGCCGAACCAGGGTTTCCTGCGGGCGCTCTACGCGCTCGGCCGCGCGGCCGACACGATCGAGGAGGCCGAGGAGGCGCAGCGGATCGCGACGTTCCTCGACGACAGCGATCCGGCCGCGCGTACCGCTCTGCAGGCCTAGAGCTGTCAGCGCCAGCGCGCTGATCTCGGAGCAACCGGGCCGGCGCACCGGCGTGTTGTCCCGGTGTCTCCGAGATGACGCTCGTCAGTCGTCAGTCGGGCACCCCGGTCGAGCCCTCCGGCGGCACGATCACCTTCGCCGCCGGTCGCCGGCGACCGAGCAGCGCGGCACCGGGCAGGCCGGCGAGAGTGCGGCTGGTCTCGTCGACGAACGTCATGATCCGTTCGGTCGACCCGGCGATGAAGGCGACCCGCTCATGCGTGTCGGCGAGCGTGCGCAGCACCGGCAGGATGTCGGCCTGCACCTGCTGCAGCGTCGCGGGGATCTCGTCGACGCCGGGGCTGTCGAGGATGGCGGCCAGCCGGGTCATGCCGGGGGCGAGCGCCTTCAGTGGCTCTTCGAGCTCGGTGACGATGCCGTCGATCCGGGTGACCATGCGGTTCATCGTCTGCACCGTCTCGGCGAGCCCGCGCACCGCCGTCGTCAGTGACGTCACGGTCGCCGGCAGTGCGGCGAGCGCCTCGGTCTGTGCCTGCAGCAGTCCCATGACGCTGCCGAACACGCCGTCGATGCCGGGAAGCTTCGCCATACGGGCGAGACTAGGGCGAGACGGCTAGACTTGCTCCGCAAGAGGCCCTGCTGCGTCCTGCACAGGGTCCTTCGTCTGTTCTGGAGGGCTGAGATGCCCGCACTTGTGCTGATCGGCGCCCAGTGGGGCGACGAGGGCAAAGGCAAGGCGACCGACCAGCTCGGTGGCTCCGTCGACTACGTCGTGAAGTTCAACGGCGGCAACAACGCCGGCCACACGGTCGTCATCGGCGACGAGACCTACGCTCTGCACCTGCTTCCCAGCGGCATCCTCAGCCCGGGGTGCACGCCCGTCATCGGCAACGGGGTCGTCGTCGACCTTGCGGTGCTGTTCCAGGAGATCGATGACCTCGAGGCCCGCGGGTTCAGCTGCGAGCGCCTCGTGATCAGTGCCGACGCCCACATCATCGCGTCCTACAACCGCACGCTCGATCGGGTTGCGGAGCGGTTCCTCGGCAACCGCAAGATCGGTACGACGGGACGGGGCATCGGGCCGACGTACGCCGACAAGATGAACCGGATCGGCATCCGCGTGCAGGACCTGTTCGACGAGAACATCCTGCGCCAGAAGGTCGCCGGCGCCCTCGACCTCAAGAACCAGCTCCTCGTGAAGGTCTACAACCGCAAGGCCGTCACGGTGGAGGCCGTGGTCGAGGAGCTGCTGTCGTACGCCGACCGGCTCCGGCCGATGGTCGTCGACTCGGCGCTGCTGCTCAACCAGGCCCTCGACCGCGGCGAGACCGTGCTCCTCGAGGGCGGCCAGGCAACGCTGCTCGACGTCGACCACGGCACCTATCCCTTCGTGACCTCCAGCAGCGCGACCGCCGGCGGTGCCTGCACCGGCTCGGGGATCCCGCCGAACCGCGTCGACAAGGTGATCGCGGTCATCAAGGCCTACACGACGCGGGTCGGCGAGGGCCCGTTCCCGACCGAGCTGCTCGACGCCGACGGCGAGAAGCTGCGCGCCGACGGCGGTGAGTACGGCACGACGACCGGACGCCCGCGCCGGTGCGGCTGGTACGACTCCGTCATCGCGCGCTACGCGGCGCGCATCAACGGGGTGACCGACTTCGTGCTGACCAAGCTCGACGTACTGACCGGGTGGGAGTCGATCCCGGTCTGCGTCGCCTACGAGGTCGACGGCAAGCGGCTCGACGAGATGCCGATGACGCAGACGGAGTTCCACCACGCCGTACCCGTGTACGAGTTCTTCGACGGCTGGACCGAGGACATCTCGCAGGCCCGCACCTTCAGCGACCTGCCGAAGAACGCGCAGGACTACGTCCGGGCGCTCGAGCAGCTGAGCGGTGCGCCGTTCAGCTCGATCGGAGTGGGACCGGACCGGGTTCAGACCCTGGAGCTGCGTCCCTTGCTCTGAGGGCCCGTGCCCTCGCCACGGCCAGCCGCAGATGCGCAGCGGGCACGAACGCCAGGTAGCTGCTGATCACCGCGAACGAGAACCAGCCGATGAGCAGCGACGCCTCGATCCCGAGGTGCAGGCCCACACCCGCGGCGATCACCCAGTAGCGGAGCCGGGGCAGCCACAGGGCGAACGCCAGGGCCGCCTCGACGACGAGCGAGGAGTAGGTCAGCACCGCCGACACGAACACCGACGTCGCCAGCACCTCGGGCATCGCGAAGCGCTGCAGGTCCTCGAGCTGAAGCGCGATGCCCACGGCCGTGCCGTCGTTCCAGTCGGTCCCGCGCACCTTCGCCCAGACCGAGAACAGGTAGATCGCGCTGACCTGCATCTGCACCAGCCGCAGGGCCCACGGCGCGCGTAGCCGCTCCGGCTTGCCCTGCTTGGCTCGACGGCGCGCGTCGAGCGACCAGGTCTCGCCGGCCGGCATGAGCATGACGAAGAACGCGAGCTCGCGCAGCAGCAGGTCGCCCGAGTTGAGGATCCACGGGTCGCGCCGCTGCACGGCCAGCAGCAGGACCGCCGCCACGACTGATGCGACACGGGTGCGCCAGCCCACGACGAGGGCCACGCCCGCAGCGAGCAGCACCCCGAGCACGAGGTACGGCGGCCCGAGCTGCACGACCCACGCGCCGCTGTCGTAGGTCGGGAGGTCGCGCTGGACGCCGGACCGGCCGAGGAAGGTCTCGGCGTCGGGCAGCAGCGACAGGGTCCAGCCGATCGTGAGCAGGCCGACCGCGATCCGGAGCGCGGCCATCGGCGCGGTGTCGGCAGGCGCGAAGGCCCATCGCGACCAACCGTCCCAGGGCCGACGGACGAGGTCGAGCCGGCTCACGACAGGTCCAGCGTGTAGAAGGAGAACTCGCCGCGGTCGCCGCGCTTCTCACCGCTGCCGGGGATCACGGCGTCTCGGAAGGTGCGGACGAGCTCGACCTTCCGAACGCCCGAACCTGCCTCCTGCGCGATCCAGCGGGCCGTTGGCTCCCACAGGCCCTGGTAGTCGTCGGCACGGAGTCGCTCGACGTACTTCTGCCACCGGTAGCTGCGGTACGGCAGCAGCAGGTGGCCGTTGTGCGGCGGCACCCGGATCCGGGTGCGGCCGTCGGCGTACGTGATCCGCGCGTAGACGCCGACCGAGAAGGCGCGGGGGTCGGGTGCGAACAGCGCCCAGTCCTGGTCGAGCCCGATCGGGTAGATCACATGTGCCGCGGCCGGTCGCACGGCGTCACGCGGCCGGCCCGGCGGCATGTTCCACACCAGCACGGCGGCCACGAGCACCGCGGTGATCGCCGTCATCAGCACCCGCCCGGCGACGCTCGCCTCGAATCGCTCGCCCACGGGGCGCAGTCTGCCGCTACTCGGGCGGTCCGAAGGGGAAGGTGGCCCGTTCCGACCACGTGCCGTGCTCGTCCTGCACCCAGAGCGACGCGCTGGCGGCGACGATGTCGAACGGCAGGCCGGGGCTCACGGCGTCGGCTGCCGACTGCCGCAGCGCGCGGTCGTCGGTCTGCACGATGGTCAGGTGCGGGACCAGCTCGTCGACCGGGATCTCACCGGAGTACGGCGGGCACTCCGGCCACCGCCGGGCGACCGCCCGGGTCAGCTCGACGAGGGCATCGCTGGCCGGCTCGATCCAGACGACCCCCGCGTTCTCGAAGCGCTGCACCCGGGTGAACCGGACCCCGAAGGCGTCCACCCCTGCGAAGAACCAGCCGAGCTCGGCCAGCACGCCGTCGTCGACGGACGCCACCGGCAGGAACGGGTAGAGCAGCGTCACGTGCGCGGGCACGCCGTGCGCGGCCGACGGGTCGCCCTGAAGCCGCCACTCGTGCACGAGCGGCTCGGCCTCCGGCACGCAGAGCAGGATCGCGGTCTCCACGGTGGCTCCCCTCTCGACGCTCGTGCAGCGCACGCTAGCGTCGGGCGACGTGAAGGTTCTGGTGGTGGGCTCCGGCGGCCGCGAGCACGCCCTGGTGCAGGCGCTCTCACGCGACCCTGCCGTCACCGCGCTGGTCTGCGCGCCGGGCAACGCCGGCATCGCCGCGACGGTGCAGGTGCGTCCGGTCGACCCGCTCGATGCCGCCGCGGTCGTCGACCTCGCCCAGGACCTGGCAGCCGATCTGGTCGTCATCGGCCCGGAGGCCCCGCTGGTCGCTGGGGTCGCGGATGCCCTGAGGGACAAGGGCTTTGTCGTCTTCGGACCTTCGGCGGCTGCCGCGCAGATCGAGGGCAGCAAGTCGTTCGCGAAGGACGTGATGCGCGACGCCGGCGTACCGACCGCGGCCGCGATGGTCTTCGACGACGACAACGACTGCGCGGCGTACCTCGCCGGAGCCGCTCCGCCGTACGTCGTGAAGGCCGACGGCTTGGCCGCCGGCAAGGGCGTGCACGTCGGCACCGACCTCGCGCGGGCGGTCGACTTCGCCCGCGACGTCCTCACGACCCTCGGCGGCCGGGTGGTCGTCGAGGAGTTCCTGTCCGGGCCCGAGGTCTCGCTGTTCGCGCTCACCGACGGCGTGACCGTGCTGCCGCTGCTGCCGGCTCAGGACTTCAAGCGCGTGTACGACCGCGACGAGGGTCCGAACACGGGCGGGATGGGTGCCTATGCACCGTTGCCGTGGTTGCCGGACGGCGCCGTGGACGACATCGCCGCACGGGTCCTGGAGCCGGTCGTCGACGAGATGCGACGCAGAGGTACGCCGTTCAGCGGGCTGCTCTACGCCGGCCTCGCGATGACCCCGGATGGGCCGTCCGTCATCGAGTTCAACTGCCGCTTCGGCGACCCGGAGACGCAGTCGGTCCTCGCGCTGCTGGAGACACCGCTCGCCGCGCTGCTGCACGCGTGCGCGACCGGCGCGCTGGCGCAGGCACCCGCGTTGGTGTGGAAGGACGGCGCGGCCGTGACCGTGGTCGTCGCGGCCGACGGCTACCCCGACGCGCCCGTCACAGGAGACGAGGTGCTCGTCGGAGCGGTGCCGGACGGCGTCACCGTCCAGCACGCCGGGACCAGCCTCGTCGACGGGCGCGTCGTCAGCAGCGGCGGCCGCGTGCTTGCCGTCACGGCGGTTGCGGCGGACCTTGCGGGCGCGCGGAAAATGGCCTACGAGGGGCTCGCGTCGGTGACCCTTCGAGGAGCACACTCGAGGTCGGACGTCGCGCTGCGCGCCGTCCGGGGGGAGGTGCAGCTCGATGGGTGATCCCGTGTTCGACGGTGACGGTCGCGAACCCCGCGTCGCGGTCATCTACAGCAGCCCCGCAGACCACGACACGATGTCGCAGGCCGGCGCGCTGCTGTCGCGCTTCGGTGTGGCGTACGACGAGCACTCGCTCTCTCCGCACCGTGCGCCCCGGGCGCTCGCCGACTGGATGGCCGAGCTCGAGCCGCGCGGCATCGAGGTGGTCATCGCCGGGTCGAGCGGCTCGGCAGCACTGGCCGGCATCGTCGCGGCGCACACGACCCTGCCCGTCATCGGCGTACCGCTGTCGACCGGCGGTCTCGATGGCCGTGATGCGCTGCTCGGCCTCACGCAGCTGCCACCGGGGGTCCCCGTGGCGGCGGTGGGCATCGACAACGCGATGAACGCCGCGGTGCTCGCCGTCCAGGTGCTGGCCGTCGCCGATCCGCTGCTGCGCACCCGGCTGTGGCGCTTCAAGGACGACTTCGAGAAAGCCGCCCGCCACTAGGTCCAACTGCTCCTCCCTCCAAACGATCACCGCCGTTTCGCACGCTCACGCCGGATGCTGAGGCGGCAGTGATCATTTGCGGGGCGGTCTGGGAGACTGGGTCCCTACCCGGGGAGACGACGTGATCGAGCGCTACACCCTGCCCGAGATGGGCCGGGTCTGGAGCGAGGCCCACAAGTACGAGCTGTGGTGCCAGGTCGAGGTGCTCGTCCTGGAGGCGCACGCCGCCGCCGGCGTCGTGCCGGCCGACTCCGTGGAACCGGTTCGGCTGGCATCGCCGCCCACGCCCGAGGCGGTCGCCGAGATCGAAGCGGTCACGCAGCACGACGTGATCGCGTTCCTGTCGGCCTGGGCCGACAACACCGACCCGCGCGAGGCGGCGGCGTACGTGCACTTCGGGATGACGTCGTCCGACCTGCTCGACACCGCCCTCGCGCTGCAGCTCGTCGAGGCGACCGACATCCTGCTGGCGAAGGCAGACGGTCTCGTCGCGGCGTTGCGTGACCTCGGCCTCGCGCACAAGGACAGCGTCCGGGTCGGAAGGACGCACGGCATCCACGCGGAGCCGACGACATGGGGGCACCGGGTCGCCGACATCGCCTTCGCGATGGCACGGTCGCGGGACCGGTTGAAGCGGGCGCGCGACGCGGTTGCCGTCGCGAAGATCAGCGGTGCAGTGGGGACCTACAGCAACATCGATCCCGCCGTCGAGCAGACCGTCGCGGCGCGACTGGGACTCACGCCGGCGCCCGCGGCGACGCAGGTCGTGATTCGCGACGGCATCAGCGAGTGGGTGTCGGCGCTGGCGGTCATCGCCACCGTGTGCGAGGCGTTCGCGCTCGAGGTGCGGCACGGCCAGCGCACCGAGGTGCGTGAGCTGTGGGAGCCGTTCGGCAAGGGCCAGAAGGGCTCGTCGGCCATGCCGCACAAGAAGAACCCCATCGTGTCCGAGCGGATCGCGGGGCTCGCGCGCATCGTGCGGGCCCAGGTCGTGCCGGTGATGGAAGGCATCCCGCTCTGGCACGAGCGCGACATCAGCCACTCGTCGACCGAGCGGATCGCGCTGCCCGATGCCGCTGTCGGCACCGACTACCTGCTGCATCTCACGACCCGGCTGGCGACAGGTCTCGTCGTCGACGTCGACCGGATGCGGGCCAACCTCGAGTCGTCCGGCGGGCTGATCTACACGAGCACGGTGCTGCTCGAGCTGGTCGAGGGCGGGCTTTCCCGTGAGGACGCCTACGCCTTCGTGCAGGCCGCCGCGATGCGGACGTGGGAGACGGGCATCCCCTTCCGGGAGACGCTGACCGCGCACGCGAAGGAGGCCGGCACCGAGCTCGACGAGGCACGGCTCGACGAGGTCTGCCGCCCCGAGAGGTACCTGGAGCGCCTCGCCCCCGTCTTCGAGCGGCTCGCGGCGCTGTCGTAGGACTACTCAGGTCCGGGGCAGCAAGGATGCCGAGACTGCAGGCATGACCTCGCCCTATGTCACCTTCGCCCAGCCCCAGCCCCAGCCGCAGCCGCAGCCGCAGCCGCAGCCCTCGCCGTCGACCCGGCCGAGCTCCGCGTGGCCCGTCGTCCGTGCGGTCCTGGCCGTGTTCGCGATCGTCGGCTGCATCCCGCTGGCGCTGCTCGCCGCCTTCGTCTCGGCGGTGACCTGGAGCGGCTGCTTCCTGTCCTGCACCGGCACCAACCACGCCGGCGGTGCGGCCCTCGCCCTGCTGGCCGTCGCACTCCTTGCCGCCGGACCGCTGACCACCGCGGCCCTCTACCGCAGCCGGCGATGGGTGCAGGTCGCTGCCGGCACGGCCGCGGTCGGCGTCGTCCTGATGGGGCTGGTGCTCAGCTCGGCGTGAAAGACTGAGGGGGTGCCGATACCCCTCCCGCTGATCGCCCGAGGCAAGGTCCGAGACGTGTACGCCGTCGACGACGAGCACGTCCTGCTCGTCGCGAGCGACCGCCTGTCGGCGTACGACGTCATCCTGCCGACCGGCGTCCCGGACAAGGGCGCAGTGCTGACTGGACTCTCCGTCTGGTGGTTCGAGCAGCTCGCCGACGTCGTACCGCATCACCTCGTGACCGCCCGGGTCAGCGAGATGCCGGCCGCGCTGCACGCGCACGCCGATGAGCTCCGCGGCCGCTCCATGCTGTGCCGCCGGCTCGACATGCTCTCGGTGGAGTGCGTGGCCCGCGGCTACCTCAGTGGCTCCGGGCTCGTCGACTACGGCCGGACCGGCCGCGTCTGCGGCGTCGCGCTGCCGCCCGGCTTGGTCGAGGGATCGCAGCTGCCGGAGCCGATCTTCACACCGACGACCAAGGCGCCGGTGGGTGAGCACGACCTGCCGATCACCTACGAGCAGGTCGTCGATCAGCTCGGGGCAGACCTCGCCGCCGAGGTCCGCGAGGCGACCCTCGCGATCTACCAGCACGGCGCGGCCGTCGCGGAGAAGGCAGGGATCCTGCTCGCCGACACGAAGGTCGAGCTGGGGCACGGCCCGGCCGGCCTGACCCTCGGCGACGAGGTGCTGACCCCGGACTCGTCGCGGTTCTGGCCCGCCGACTCCTGGGCGCCGGGCGGGCCGCAGCCGTCGTACGACAAGCAGTACGTCCGTGACTGGCTGACGGAGTCGGGCTGGGACAGGACGCCGCCCGGTCCCGAGCTCCCGGACGAGGTGGTCACGCGCACCCGCGCGAAGTACGTGGACGCGTATGAGCAGCTGACGGGGTCGTCGTTCGACTCCTGGCTGCGCGACTCCGCCTGACTTGCGACGATATGCGGTAGATCGGCACGCGACTTTCGTACTGCGATCGCCTGTGGTGCAGGTGGAGCCTTCGCCGTGGCGAACCCATGGGCAACCGACACCCCAGCAGTCGCCCGGAGGAAACCCGTGAAGATCCGCCACACCCTGCCCGTGGCCCTGACCCTCGTGGTGGCCGGCGGCTCGCTCGCCCCGGCCCTGGCCGCGAAGGCCAAGCCGAAGCCCATCACCGCGTCGTACGTCGCCGAGGGTGTCCCGGTCCCGTCGCCCCTGCTCGGACCGCCGGCACCCGAGGACGCGAACAGCTGCATCAACCCCGACCTCGAGGGCGTCAGCACCACCACCAAGACCATCAAGACCACCGGCGCGGGCACGCTCGTCGTCGGACTGACCGGCTTCGCGGGCGACTGGGACATCACCGTCGTCGACGGCGACGGCGACGTCCTCGGTGTCGGTGAAGGTACGACGACCGGCGGAGAGGTCCCCGTCGTCGGCGGTGGCAACGGGTCCCTCGGCGCGGACAACACCGAGAAGCTCGAGCTCAAGCTGAAGAGGGCCGCGACGCTGACGATCGGCGTCTGCAACTTCCTCGGCGGGCCGTCGGCCAACGCCAAGTACACGTTCACGTACAAGTAGCCCGGCCCGCGGCACACCGGCAGCGCTAGCCTGCCGGTGTGGCTGCCGTGAAGATCGTCGTTGACGTGATGCTCAAGCCGGAGATCCTGGATCCCCAGGGGCAGGCGGTCTCCAACGCCCTGCCCAGCCTGGGGTTCGCACCGGCGAGCAGCTTGCGCATCGGCAAGCACGTCGAGCTCGAGCTCGAGGCGTCCGACGAGCAGGCGGCACTCGAGCAGGCCGAGAAGATGGCCGAGACGCTGCTCGCCAATCCGGTCATCGAGGACTACACGGTCCGGCTGGCCTAGGGCGCCCTCAACCGGGCTGTCGCCGCCCTGCTGGCGTGCGAAGGCACCGCCCCGGACTCGCCTAGCCGATCGGTCCCAGCACTCCGAAACGCGTGCCCCCGGTAGTCTTCGGGCAACCCGCCAGCCCGCAGGAGCGCCCGCGTATGACCCCCCGGATCGGCGTCGTCACGTTCCCCGGCAGCCTTGACGACCGTGACGCCCAACGCGCCGTGCGTCTCGCCGGGGCAGAGCCCGTGGCCCTGTGGCACGGCGACGCGAGTCTCCACGGCGTCGACGCCGTCGTACTGCCCGGTGGTTTCTCGTACGGCGACTACCTGCGCTGCGGCGCGATCGCCCGATTCGCCGCCGTCATGGGCACGATCGTCGAGCAGGCCGCGAACGGCCTGCCGGTGCTGGGCATCTGCAATGGCTTCCAGGTGCTGTGCGAGTCGCACCTGCTGCCGGGGGCACTGACCCGCAACCAGCACCTGCACTTCATCAACCGCGACCAGCGGCTGCGGATCGAGTCGACGAGCACGGTCTGGACGAGCGAGTACGCCGAGGGCCAGGACATCGTCGTACCGGTCAAGAACGGCGAGGGCTGTTACGTCGCCGACGAGAAGACGCTCGACGAGCTGGAGGCCAGCGGCCGGGTCGTCGCGCGCTACGTCGGCGGCAACCCCAACGGCAGCAGCCGCGACATCGCCGGTATCGCGAATGCAGCGGGCAACGTCGTCGGCCTGATGCCGCACCCGGAGCACGCGATCGAGGACCTGACCGGTCCGGGCACCGACGGCCTAACCTTCTTCACCAGCGTGCTCAAGCGTCTGGTCGACGCCTGACGTTCCCGCCGCATCATCACTGTCCACAGATCGCCCCCGGCCTGCTCCGACCGGGCCGTCCTGACTCCAGAGTCGTGACATGCCGGACGTGGAGGAGGACCATGACGCTGGTGACCGCGCAACCGCTCGCCTGGGACGGCTACACGGTGGCCGACCTCGAGGCGCTGCCCGATGACGCGCTCCGCTATGAGCTCGTCGATGGCGCCCTGCTGGTGACCCCGCCAGCGATCAACCGGCACGACTTCGCTGCGACCGAGCTCAGTCACCTGCTGCACGACGCCATCCCGCCGGAGTGGCGGGTCTTGGTCCCCGGCGCGGTTGAGTTCGATCGCCACAACTTCCGCATCCCGGACCTGCTCGTGTTGCAGCGCCTTCGTCCCAAGTACGCCGATCCGGACGACGTCGTGCTCGCGGTCGAGGTCATGAGCCCGAGCAGCGTGACGACCGACCGGCTCGTCAAGCCGGCGCAGTACGCCGCCGCCGGCATCGCGCACTTCTGGCGGCTCGAGCTGGTCGACCGGCTCCTCGTCACCTACGCGCTCGAGGGCGACAGCTATCGGGAGACCGGACGGTTCACCGACGCGGTCGTCATCGACGAGCCCGCCCGGCTTCGCTTCCGGCTCGGGCAACTGCTCGACTGACCGCCGGTAGCCTCAGCCGGGTGACCCTCGACACCGTCGACCGCGCGACGCAGACCCCTGACGAGGAGCAGCCCTTCCTCGAGCTGGGCCTGAAGGACGACGAGTACGCCAAGGTGCGCGCCATCCTCGGTCGCCGGCCCACCCAGACCGAGCTGGCGATGTACTCGATCATGTGGAGCGAGCACTGCTCCTACAAGTCGAGCAAGGTCTACTTCTCGCGCGAGTTCGGCCGGATCCCCAAGGGCGACAGCATGCTCGTCGGCATGGGCGAGAACGCCGGCGTGGTCGGCGTCGGTGAGGGGCTCGCCGTCACGTTCAAGGTGGAGAGCCACAACCACCCGTCGTACGTCGAGCCGTACCAGGGCGCGGCCACCGGTATCGGCGGCATCGTGCGCGACATCCTGACGATGGGCGCGCGTCCGATCCTGGTGATGGACCCCCTGCGCTTCGGCGACGCCGATCACCCCGACACCAAGCGCGTGCTGCCGGGGATCGTCGCGGGCATCGGCGGCTACGGGAACTGCCTCGGCCTGCCCAACATCGGCGGCGAGGTCGTGTTCGACCCGTCGTACCAAGGCAATCCGCTCGTCAACGCGCTGTGCCTCGGTGTGATGCCGGTCGATCGCATCCAGCTGTCCGCCGCGAGGGGTGTCGGCAACATCGTGGTGCTGCTCGGCGCGAAGACCGGGCGAGACGGCATCGGCGGTGTGTCCGTCCTCGCTTCCGCCACGTTCGACGATGACGGGCCGGCCCGCCGCCCGAGCGTCCAGGTCGGCGATCCGTTCATGGAGAAGCTGCTCATAGAGGCCTGCCTCGAGATGTACGACGCAGAGCTGGTCCAGGGCATCCAAGACCTCGGCGGGGCGGGCCTCACCTGCGCGCTGACCGAGACGAGTGCGGCAGGCAAGAGCGGCATGCACGCCTACCTCGAGCGGGTGCCGCTGCGCGAGGCCTCGATGGAGCCACACGAGATCCTCGCCAGCGAGTCGCAGGAGCGGATGCTCGCGATCGTCACGCCGGATGACCTGCCTTCGGTGCTGGCCATCGCCGAGAAGTGGGGCGTGCTCGGGACCGCTATCGGTGAGGTCACCGATGGCGACCGGCTGATCGTCACCTGGCACGACGAGGTCGTGGTCGACGTGCCGCCCGGGTCGCTCGCCGACGACGGGCCGATCTATGAGCGACCGACGGCGAGACCTGCCGACCAGGACGCTTTGGCCGCGACGCCGCTCCCGGACTACCCCACCGCGACCAAGGAGTTGCTGCTCCGCATGGTCGCCAGTCCCAACCTGTGCAGCCGCAGGTGGGTCGTCGAGCAGTACGACCGCGTCGTCATGGGCGACACGGTGCTTGCGTGGCCCGAGGACGCCGGTGTGGTCCGGCTGTCGGAGGAGACCAACCTCGGCATTGCCCTCGCAACCGACGGCAACGGCCGCTACACCCGGCTCGATCCGTACGCCGGAGCCCAGCTCGCCCTGGCCGAGGCGTACCGCAACGTCGCGACCACGGGTGCTGTCCCGATCGCGATCACGGACTGCTTGAACTTCGGCTCACCCGAGGACCCCGGCGTGATGTGGCAGTTTGCCGAGGCGACCCGCGGCCTGGCCGACGCGTGCATCGAGCTCGGTATCCCCGTCACCGGCGGCAATGTGAGCTTCTACAACCAGACCGGTACGACGGCCATCAACCCGACGCCGGTCGTCGGCGTACTGGGACTGCTCGACGACGTCACGCGCCGTACGCCGATGGGCTGGCGTGAGGAGGGGCTGACTCTTCTCGTGCTCGGGGAGACGTTCGACGAGCTCGGTGGGTCGGAGTGGGCGTGGGCCGAGCACCGGCACCTCGGTGGGCGCCCACCGGCGGTCGACCTGGCTCGGGAGAAGGTGCTCGGGGAGGTGCTCGTGACGGGCTCGCGTGACGGGTTGCTCGCCGCGGCGCACGACCTGTCTGACGGCGGGCTCGCGCAGGCGCTGGTCGAGTCGTCGCTGCGTCACGGTGTCGGCGCCCAGGTGGAGTTCGACGGCGGCATCGACGCGTTCGTCCAGCTGTTCAGCGAGTCGGCGGGCCGCTGTCTCGTCGCGGTGCCCGCTGCGTACGAGCTCGCGTTCACCCAGCTGTGCGGTGCGCGCGGTCTGCCGTGGACCCGGCTCGGCCTGACCGGCGGCGACAGCGTGGACATCGACGGCGTGTTCACCGCGCCGCTGGCTGAGCTGCGAGCGGCGTACGAGGGAACGCTGCCCGCGCTGTTCGGGCCACTGGCCGGCGCGACGCGCGACGCTCCGGCGGCGCCGGCGCTCTGACCTGGCGAGGAGACATGGCGAGAAGTGCGGCGTACGACGGTGCGCTGAACGCGCTGCTCGCTCAATGGGACCGGCTGCTCGAGGTGCTGCCATCCCTCGACCCGACGGCCGACAGCCGCGTCGCGGGGTGGACGGTGCGTGAGGTCGAGGCGCACCTGACCGCGACGACCGCCGGGTTGGCTCGCATCATCGCCGCGGACGCGCCGACGGGAGCCGACACGGACATTGCCGGGTGGGCGGCGGCGGCGCCCGGACTGGCCGAGCTCGTAGATCGCGACGCCCGTGAAGGCGCCGCTGATCTCGCCGGGGCGGTGGATGCGGCGCGGGCCGCCTTGGCGACAGCCGACGAGCGGCAGGTCGTCCAGCAGCGCACCGGCGCGCACACCCTGCACGACGCCGTGCACTTCCGGATCATCGAGGGCGTCGTGCACGGCATGGACGTCGGCATCGACGCCGATCCGATCGCGCAACGGATCGCCGTCAAGACCCTCGTCGGCGTCCTCGTGAAGCGGGCACCGGGCCGGTCCGTCGAGCTGCGCATCCCGCCGTACACCGCCGTGCAGCTCGTCGAGGGCCCGCGGCACACGCGCGGTACGCCGCCCAACGTCGTCGAGATGGGGCCGCGCGCGTTCCTCGACCTCGCGACCGGACGCACGTCGTGGCACGACGCGGTGCGTGACGGGCAGGTCCGCGCCAGCGGCGAACGCGCCGACCTGAGCGCCTACCTTCCGGTGGTCTCGTAGGGTCGGCCGATGAAGGAGCTCATCTGGCACCGGCAGCTGCTGCCGGCCCTTGACCGGCATGCCACGGCACCGTTCCTGACCGACGCGTCGACCGGGGTCACGACGACGTACGGCGAGCACGGGGCGCGGGTGGTGAAGCTGGCCAACGCGATGCGGACCGAGCTGGGTCTTGCCCGCGACGAGCGGTACGCCGTGCTGTCGCTGAACAGCGCGCGCTTCGAGGAGCTGTATCACGCGGGCTTCCTCGGCGGCGGCGTCGTCAACCCGCTCAACCTGCGGTTCGCACCGCGCGAGCTGACGCATGTGCTCGCCGACTCCGCGACCCGCGTGGTGTTCGTCGACGCTGCCTTCGCACCTGTCATCGACGCGGTCCGGGCAGCAGCCGGGGTCACGACGGTCGTGTTGCTCGGCGAGGGGGACGTGCCGCACGACGTGTCCTACGAGGCGTTGCTGGCTGCCGGCTCGGGCACGGTTCCCGAGGAGCCGGACGAGGATGACCCGGCGATCCTGATGTACACGGGTGGGACCACCGGGTTGCCGAAGGGCGTGCTGCTCTCGCAGCGGTCGCTGATGCTGACGCTGTACCACATCAAGATGACCGTGCCGCTCGAGGAGCACGACATCTACCTGGCGCAGGTGCCGATGTTCCACGCCGCGTCGATGGGCGTCATCGTCGGTACGCCGACCACCGGCGGGCAGATGGTGACGGTGCCGTTCTTCGATCCGCCTGCGGTGCTCGACGCGATGGAGAAGTACGCCGCGACGAGCACGATCATGGTGCCGACGATGCTGGCCATGACGTTCGCGCATCCGGCGTACTCGCCGGAAAGGATGGCGTCGCTGCAGAAGATGACGTACGGCGCCTCACCGATGCCGAGACCCATCCTCGACCGGCTGCGGAGCGAGCAGCCGCAGCTGCTGCTCTACCAGGGCTACGGGATGACCGAGAGCGCCGCGCTCGTCAGCGTTCTGCTGCCGGAGGACCACCTACGCGAGGACAAGCTGGCGTCGGCGGGTCGTGCGGTGGCCGGGACCGTGGTGAGCATCCAGGACATCGCCGGCAACGCCCTGCCCGTCGGCGAAGTCGGTGAGGTGTGCATGCGCGGCGGGCAGTTCATGAGCGAGTACTGGCGCCGGCCCGAGGAGACGGCCGAGGCGTTCCGCGGCGGCTGGTACCACTCCGGAGACGCCGGCTACCTCGACGACGAGGGCTTCCTCTACCTCGTCGATCGGACCAAGGACATGATCGTCAGCGGTGGCGAGAACGTGTACTCGACCGAGGTCGAGCAGGCCGTCGCCTCGCACCCGGCAGTCGCACAGGTCGCGGTCATCGGCATCCCCGACGACGTCTGGGGGGAGGCGGTCCATGCCGTCGTCGTGCTGAAGCCGGATGCAGACGTTTCCGCGGAAGCGCTGATCGAGCACTGCCGCGGGCTGATCGCGTCGTACAAGGTCCCGAAGTCGGTCGAGTTCCGCACCGAGCCGCTCCCGCTGTCGGGCGCGATGAAGGTGCTCAAGCGCGAGCTGCGTGCGCCCTACTGGGAGGGCCGCGAGCGGTCCGTCAACTAGCGCAGCGCGACGAGTGCCGAGGCGTACTGCGCGGGCGGCGCCTGGTTCGCCAGGGCGGACGCGACGGTCTGGGTTGCCACGACGAAGTAGCTGCCGGCACCGCCGGGCGAGGCGATGGAGGCGTTGCCGCTGCCGTTGGCACCGACGGTCAGGGTGGCGACCTTGGTGCCGCAGCCGGAGCCCGTCGACAGGCTGACGTCGTAGATGCCGGGCTGGGCGTTGCGGAGCGCGAGCTCGACGACGATCTTGCGGGGGGAACCGGGCTTGCCGGGGGCGTTGAGGACGGCGAAGCCGTTGGCGCCCTGGCTGCCGCTGCCCGACGCCGCAGAGCAGGCGACGTAGGGGATGCCCGACGCGGCGACGCCGCTCTTCTGGGCGCCGTTGCCGGGCTTGGCTGACGCGAGGCCGACACCGCTCAGGGCGAGGCCGAGGACCGTGGTGGCAATGACTGTGCGCTTCATCTCGTACCTCCGTGCTGGGGGCGGACGTCTCGAGTGGCTGCTGGAAGGGATTCGACTTCCGGACCGGAAGTCCTGCTGGATGGCCTAACGAGGCTGGGCCGGACGGAGTGACGCGGAACGCAGAACGGCCCGGAGCCGAAGCCCCGGGCCGTTCTGACGTTCAGGCTTGCTCAGCCCTTCTTGCCGTGGCCGTGCTCCGAGTTGCCCGGCGAGCCGTCGCCCGCGAGGACCGTCGCGCAGAACTCGGCGAACGTCTCGTCGCCCTCGTTGGCCGCCTCCCAGGCGGTTGCCATCTCCTCGAACGGCTTCGGCTGGCTGTCGCCGTGGGCGGTGTAGGCCTTGCAGAGCCCGTAGTCGTTGTTGCCGTTCGGGTACGGGTCGGCGAACGAGACGCCGGCGCCGGCGGCACCGAGGGCGAGGACAGCAGCGGCGATGATGGTGCGCTTCACGAAGGGCTCCTTCGGTCGATGCTCGGGCGCTGGGGGCCCGGCTTGCCACCCAGATTCGACTCGTGTCCGTGACTTCCTCGTCACGCTGAGTAGTTCTTTTGTGGTCAGGGAAACGCAGAACGGCCCGGAGCCAAAGCCCCGGGCCGCTCACGTGAGCGTCAGGTCACCGTGCGTGGGTGGCGTCGTCACGGCGTACCTGATCTCGGGGTAGCCGGGGTGGCGCGCCGGTGTGTCGTACCGGTTGCTCCGAGATGGGCAGGGCGGCGCTCGCGCCAGCCCGCCGCGCGCCACGCTGCGCGCCAGCCCGCCACCGACCGCCAGCCCGCCACCGACCGCCAGCCCGCCACCGACCGCCAGCCCGCCGGTAGACTCAACCCAGTCGGCTTCCCACGCCCACTTCCCGAGGAGCTCCCCGCGTGCCGCACGCACAGGGCCAGCCCGAAGACCTCGAACGTCCCATCGGCGAGGAGTGCGGCGTCTTCGGCGTCTGGGCCCCCGGCGAGGACGTCTCGAAGCTCACCTACTACGGCCTCTACGCCCTCCAGCACCGCGGCCAGGAGGCCGCCGGCATGGCGGTCAGCGACGGCAGCGCGATCGTCGTCTACAAGGAGCTCGGCCTCGTCGCGCAGGTCTTCGACGAGTCGACCCTGGGCTCGCTCAGAGGCCACCTCGCGATCGGCCACTGCCGCTACAGCACGACGGGCAGCTGCACCTGGGAGAACGCCCAGCCCTCGTTCCGCACTCTGCCGACCGGCGGCAGCATCGCCCTCGGCCACAACGGCAACCTGACCAACACCAGCGAGCTGGCCCGCCGCGTCCGTGACCTCAAGTCCGACGGCATGGGGGCCACGACCGACTCCGACCTCATCACCACGATGATGGCGTCGCTCAACGACGTCCCGCTCGACGTTGCCGCCCTCGAGGTTCTTCCGCAGCTCAAGGGCGCCTTCTCCCTCGTCTTCATGGACGAGCACACCTTGTACGCCGCGCGGGACCCCCACGGCGTACGGCCGCTGGTTCTGGGGCGACTCGAACGCGGCTGGGTCGTCGCGAGCGAGTCCGCCGCTCTCGACATCGTCGGCGCGAGCTTCGTCCGTGAGGTCGAGCCGGGGGAGCTGCTCGCGATCGACGAGCACGGCGTGCGCTCCCAGCACTACGCCGAGAGCACCCCCAAGGGCTGCCTGTTCGAGTACGTCTACCTCGCGCGCCCCGACACGACCATCGCCGGGCGCAGCGTGATGACGACCCGTCTCCATGTCGGTCGCACGCTCGCGTTCGAGGCGCCGGCGGATGCCGACCTCGTCATCCCCGTGCCGGAGTCCGGCACTCCGGCGGCCATCGGCTACGCCGAGCAGAGCGGAATCCCTTACGGGCAAGGGCTTGTGAAGAACGCGTACGTCGGCCGCACCTTCATCCAGCCGTCGCAGACGATCCGTCAGCTCGGCATCCGGCTGAAGCTCAACCCGCTGCGCGAGGTCATCAAGGGCAAGCGACTGGTCGTCGTCGACGACACGATCGTGCGCGGCAACACCCAGCGCGCCCTGGTGCGGATGCTGCGCGAAGCCGGCGCCACCGAGGTGCACGTGCGGATCTCCGCTCCGCCGGTGATGTGGCCGTGCTTCTACGGCATCGACTTCGGCACGCACGCCGAGCTGATCGCGAGCGGCATGACCGTCGAGGACATCCGCGTGTCCATCGGCGCCGACTCTCTCGGCTACGTCAGCCTCGAGGGGCTGACCGCGGCGACCAACCAGGTGGCCAACAACCTGTGCCGGGCCTGCTTCACCGGTGAGTACCCGATCGAGATCCCGCAGCCCGACCTCATCGGCAAGCACGTCCTCGAGGGGATCGCCCGCAACGCCAGTGCGGAGCACATCGTCGAGCACGCGCACGCTCCCGACGGGACGAAGATCGTGCACAACGGCGGTGACGGCGTCGACGGCATGGACTCCCTGCTCGTCGCCGGCGGCGCCGAAGACGCGCTGGGTCGCCCGTGACGACGGGGCGCTTCACCCACACGTACGACGCCGAGGGGGTCTCGCGCTCGTCGTACTCCGCTGCCGGAGTCGACATCGACGCCGGTGACCGCGCCGTCGAGCTGATGAAGAGCAAGGTCGCGCGCGCCGGGCGCCCCGAGGTCGTCGGCGGGCTCGGTGGGTTCGCCGGCCTGTTCCGACTCGACGTCGCGAAGTACACGCAGCCGCTGCTCGCCAGCAGCACCGACGGTGTGGGCACCAAGCTCGCCATCGCCCAGGCCATGGACAAGCACGACACGGTCGGCATCGACCTGGTCGGCATGGTCGTCGACGACCTCGTCGTGTGCGGCGCGGAGCCGCTGTTCATGCAGGACTACATCGCGTGCGGACAGGTCGTTCCCGAGCGCATCGCCGAGATCGTCGGCGGCATCGCCGAGGGCTGCGCCCAGGCCGGCTGCGCCCTCGTCGGGGGTGAGACGGCGGAGCACCCGGGGTTGATGAGCCCGGAGCACTACGACATCGCGGGCACCGGCGTCGGGGTCGTCGAGGCCGACGAGGTGCTCGGTCCCGACCGCGTCCGCGAAGGCGACGTCGTCCTCGCGATGGCGTCGAGCGGCCTGCACAGCAACGGCTTCTCGCTCGTGCGGCATGTCCTTCTGCAGGCCGCCCGGCTGCGTCTCGATGCGCATGTTGACGAGCTCGACCGGCCGCTCGGCGAGGAGCTGCTCACGCCGACGCGGATCTATGCCAAGGACTGCCTGTCCCTCATCGACGAGACCGGCGTACACGCGTTTGCGCACATCACCGGCGGCGGGCTGGCGGCCAACCTCGCCCGGGTGATGCCGGCGCACCTCTCGGCGACGATCGACCGCGGCACCTGGACGCCGGGACCGGTCTTCTCGCTGGTGGCCGGCCGGGGCAGGGTCGAGCCGGCCGAGATGGAGCGGACGTTCAACATGGGCGTGGGCATGGTCGCCCTGGTGCCGCCGGAGGACGTCGACCGGGCCCTGGCGCTCCTGCTGGCGCGGCACGTCCCGGCGTGGGTGGCCGGCGAGGTCACCGCCGGCTCAGGCGACGTCGCCCTGACCGGCTCGCACCCCGCATAGTTAGCCGCTACTTCGCGGCGAGGTCGTCCTCGTCCTCGTCGTCCTCGTCGGACGCGTAGGGGTCGGCGAACTCGTCGTCCTCCGCCGGCTTCGCGGCGGGGGCTGCCGGGGCGCGCCCCGCCAGCTCGGCCTTCAGGCGCTCGAGATCGGTCCCACCGCTGTTGTACTTGAGGTCGCGGGCGACCTTCGTCTGCTTGGCCTTTGCACGGCCGCGCCCCATGGCTCGACCCCTTCGATCCGACGGGGAACGACCCCCGAGCGCGGTTGTGACGACAGCGGGCCGCCCATGCTGCACTCGGGCGCTCCCAGGGACACAACGGTACAGGGCTTGTGGTGTTCCGACATCACGGGTCCCCGCCCCCTGACGGCAGGGACATTTCCGCCCCAACCCGGGCGTATCGGGGCGACCGGCCAGATCCCGCGTCACCTCTAGGAGGAAGTGTCGTTCTCGGAGGCAGGAATGCCCCGGGCGACGACGAATCCCCGGAACACCCGCACTTCGAGGAGCACCCGTGAACCGCACGCTCGCCTGCACACTGCTGGCCGCCACCGTCACCGTTGCCCTGGGCACGTCCGCCAACGCCGCCCCGCCGAAGGGGTTCACCAAGACCGTGACGTTCACCGACGGCACCCCCGACCCGACCGGCAACGCCGCGTCCGGCAACGAGAACCACTGCTCGGGTGAGCTCCCGCAGGAGGCGCCCATCAGCGTCAAGGTCCCCGGTCCCGGCACCGTCGAGGTGAGCATCAAGGGCTTCCAGGGCGACTGGGCGCTGCAGGTGCAGGACGCCACTGGCGAGGTCATGGCCGGCGACGACGTCAACCCGCCGGACGCGTTCGAGTCGACCAGCGTCCGCCTGAAGAAGGCCGCAACGATCAAGATCCTGCCTTGCAACATGGCCGGTACGCCGCAGGCCGAGGTCACCTACACGTACAAGTACAAGAAGTAACCGAGACCCCCTCCGAGACTGAGGTTCGACATGCGCACACGTACTGCCCTGGGCGTCTCGCTCGCCGTCGTGACGGTGGCGGGCGCCATGAGCCCCGCCGTTGCCGGTCCGAAGCCTGCACCGATCAAGAAGAGCTACACGGCCACCGCGTCCAACCCCAGCCCGACGAACATCGCCGACGGCGTCTGCTTCGGCCGCGTCCCCGGCTCGAACCACGACACGACCTTCAAGGCGCCGTTCGCCGGCCGCCTGACCGTGAAGATGAACGGCTTCCAGGGCGACTGGGACATGGCGCTGGTCCAGGACGGCACCAACTCCGCTGAGAGCGCCCAGGCCACCGAAGAGGACATCTCCCGTCCCGAGGAGGTCGCCGGCTTCAAGCTCAAGAAGGGCGTCGAGGTCATCATCCGCGCCTGCAACTTCTCTGGCGGTCCCACCGCCAGCGTCACCTACACCTTCACCGCCCTCTAGACCACTCCCAGCAGCGAGGAACACGACATGCGCACACGCACTGCTCTCACGACCGGTCTGGTCGCGGTTCTCGCCGTTGGCTCGTTCGCCCCGGCGATGGCCGGCAAGGCCAAGCCGAAGCCCATCAAGATCGCCTACACCGCGACCGGGAACCCTGACCCGACGTCGACCAACCCGACGACCAACGAGATCTGCGCACCGACCCTGCCCACGGCGATCCACCACTACTCGTTCAAGGTGCCGGCCGCGGGGACTCTCGAGGTCGCCCTCAACAACACGCTCGACTGGTCGGTCGCCGTGCGCGCCGCCGACGGCGAGTCCCTCGCCAGCTCCGACGGCGGTGCGCCGCAGGACAAGGAGTCGACGTCCGTGCGCTTCAAGAAGGGCCAGACCATCAGCATCGACACCTGCAACTTCGCCGGTGAGCCGAGCATCAACGTGACGGGCCTGTTCACCTTCAAGTAACTCCCTCGCGCAGCACGAAGGCCGGCTCCCCTCGCGGGACGCCGGCCTTCGTCGTTCGGTACGACGGGTTACGGGCGTCCCGGCAGCAGCACGGTGCGCAGCCGGCCGACGTCGGCCATCCGGCGCTCCGCGACGCGGTCGGCGGCGACGGCCGGCGGGACGCCTTCGGTCTCCGCGGTGCGAAAGATCGTCAGCGTGGTGTCGTAGATCTTCGCGGCCTTGGCCTTGGCCCGCTCGAAGCGGAAGCCCTCGATCTCGTCGGCCACCTGCACCAGGCCGCCCGCGTTGGCGACGTAGTCGGGGGTGTAGAGCACGCCGCGGTCGGCGAGCACCTTCTCCAGACCGGGGTGGGCGAGCTGGTTGTTGGCGGCGCCGCAGACGATCTTCGCCTTCAACCGAGGCGCAAGGTCGTCGGTGACCGAGGCGCCGAGCGCGCAGGGCGCATAGACGTCGCAGTCCATCGACTGCAGGGCGTCGACCCCGACGACCTCGACGTCGGGGAAGGCGTTGGACACGCGCTCGAGCGCCGCTGCGTCGACGTCGCTCACGGCGACGGACGCGCCGTCCTCGATGAGGTGCTCGACGAGGTGGTGGCCGACCTTGCCCACGCCCTCCACCGCCACCTTCTTGCCATGCAGCGTCGGTGCGCCCCAGGTGTGCTCCGCGGCGGCGCGCATCGCCTGGAAGACGCCGTACGCCGTCAGCACCGCGCTGTCACCGGCGCCGCCGTGCTCGGGCGAGCGGCCCGTCACGAAGCGGGACTCCTTGGCGATGACGTCCATGTCCTGGACGTAGGTGCCGACGTCGCACGCGGTGTAGTAGCGACCGCCGAGCGACTCCACCATCCGCCCGTAGGCGCGCAGCAGGGCCTCGGTCTTGTCCGTCGACGGGTCGCCGATGATGACGGCCTTGCCGCCGCCGAGGTCGACGCCGGCGCAGGCTGCCTTGTAGGCCATCGCCTTGGACAGCTTGAGCACGTCGGAGACCGCAGCGGCCTCGTCGGCGTACGGATAGAAGCGGGTGCCGCCGAGCGCGGGACCGAGCGCCGTCGAGTAGATCGCGATGATGGCCTTGAGGCCGCTGGCGCGGTCCTGGCAGAAGATGACCTGCTCGTGGCCGGCGTCCTTGAGGTGGTCGGTGCGGTCGAAGACAGCCATGGAGCCGAGCCTAACGGTGACGCTGCGTGGGCAGGTGCCCTTCGGCGAACGCCGAAGAGGGCGGGTACGCCGATCCTTGGGAGGCCGTCATGGCCCACCGTTCCGCTCCCGTCGCCACTGCTGTCACCGCTGCGCTGCTGATCGCGGGTGGCGCCACCGCAGCGTTCTCCGCGACCACGACCGTGCCGGCCGCGACCTTCACGAAGCCGATGCTCCTCGCCGGCGGCGGCGCCGAGCCCAGCATCCGTGTGCCCAAGGACGGGCTGTCGGCGGCGTACGTCTCTGCACCCACGGGTCTGGGCAGCAACTTCTGGCGCATCACCGAGAAGAAGAACGCCGACGGGTCGAGCACCCTGATCCAGGGATCCGTCATGCAGCCGGACCTCGGCACCGGCGGTGGCGACTCCGAGATCAGTGTCGGCAATGCGCGCTACGCCGAGGCGTCCCCCTGTGACGCAATCGCGTACTCCGGCCTGCACAACATCGACCTGCTGAACAACTTCACGGTCGCCCGGTCGGTCGACTGCGGGAAGAGCTTCGAGCTGCTCAACCCGTACGGCACGCAGAACACCCTGACCGACCGGCAGTGGCAGGCCTTCGACGGCGCGCACACGAACTTCCTGATCTTCCACAAGGTGGACACCAGCCAGATCGTGGTGACGATGTCGCCGGATGCCGGCAACACCTACGTCTCGCTGTCGCCGGACGGCGCCCACGGGATCATCGATCCGGCGACCATGCCGTCGGTCGTGAACCAGAACCAGGTCGGCAATATCGTCACGGACTACTCGCACCCCACCGGGGCCAACAACCTGCTGTCCGGTGAGCCGATCCACACCATGTACGCGACGTTCGGCGGTCCGCGTGACCCTGCTGACAATGCGCAGGCGCAGATCGACTCCAACGCGCCGGGCACGAACTACAACCACCAGGACTCGATCTACGTCGCGAAGAGCACCGACGGCGGCATCACCTGGACCGACACGAAGGTCTTCTCCACGCCGCCCGACAGCAGGCGCGAGCTGAACCTGCTCTTCCCGGTCGTCGAGGTCGACAAGGCGGGCAACGTCTACAGCCTCTGGTCCGACGGCTACAAGATCGAGTACGCCGTCAGCACCGACGGCGCGAAGACGTGGTCCAAGCCGTTCCAGGTCAACAACGACAACCGGGGCGTGAAGCCCGACGAGGGCCGGTCCGACCTGTTCCCGTGGATGGCAGCTGGCGCCAACGGGATGGTCGACGTCGTCTGGTATCACGGCGAGGGCGGCGAGAAGGGCTCCAACCTCAACTACCGCAACCAGGGTGACCGGCTCACAAACTGGACGGTCGCGTTCGCGCAGCTCGGGAACGCGACCGCGAAGAACGCCGCGGGTGCGGCAGCGCCGACGATGCTGAGCTACACGAACGCGGCGACGCCCGTCATGCACCACGGCTCGATCTGCAACAACGGCACGTTCTGCGACCTGCCGATCCCCGGACAGTCCGGCGACCGCTCGCTGCTCGACTTCTTCCAGGTCGCCATCGACGGCGCCGGCCGCGCGAACATCGCGCTGGCCGACAACGAGGCCGCACCGGGCGCGCTCGTCTCGGCATATGTGCGACAGACCAGCGGCTACTCGATCACGACGGGCCAGCGGATGACGCCGGAGCGCGTCACGCCGCCGAGGCTGGTCTGCACCCCCGATGCCGCCTTCACCGACCCCTCAGGCGACGCGACCGAGTTCGTGGTCGACACGCCGTTGCCGAGTGCCCCGGCCGTCGACATCGTGAAGGGCTACGTGACGTACGACGCCGCGAAGAAGGCGGTCGTGTTCCACACGAAGATGCTCGACCTCTCCCAGGATCCACCTGCGGGCGGCACCGGCGAGTTCGTCGAGTTCTCGTTCGCGTACGGCGGCCAGACCTACCAGGCGGTCGCGGAGCACGACCTGTCGCAGGCCGAGGACGACTTCCACCTGGAGCAGTTCAAGACCACCCGCACGACCATCGGCGGTCCGCTCAAGGGAGCTGTCGACAAGAAGGCGTCGGAGATCCGCGTCGAGCTGCCGGCGACCTTCCTGTCCAACCTCAAGCTGGCTCCGCCGATCACGACCGGGTCGACGTTCACCGGCCTGACGATCGTGAGCCGCCGGGACGAGGCCGGCCGGGTCGTCCCGAACGCCGACTCGGCCGGGTCGCTCGGCTGCCCGTTCGTCGTCGGGGCGTCGTCGGCCGGCGCCGCGCGGCCGACGACGGTGCCCTCGCAGGTCGACGCCCGACCTGCCCCGCGCCAGCTTCCGGCGACCGGGCCGGGACTGGGGTTCCCGTTGATGGCCGTCGGGCTGGTGGCGCTCGCTGCCGTCGTTCGGAGATCCTCCCGCAGCTGAGGGGCCGTGCGACGATGCCCGACGTGACGGCGTTCGTGGCGCACCTGCGCGTGTACGAGCCGCTCGCCGCGTTCGACAGCGAGGAGCGCCGGCACTGGGACACGTACGTTCGCGCCGGCAACATCCCGACCGTCCAGGGCGGCATGGCGATGGAGCAGGCCGCTGCGTTGCACGCCGTTCTGGGCCGCGTCCCGGCCGTGATGCCGGTCGTCGGCGAGCACGCGTTCGTCACCGAGGTCGACGGCGTGACCCTCATCTGCCCCTGGCGGACCAGGGTCCGCGCGTGCGAGGCGATCGGCGACTTCCGCGACGTGCTGCCGGACGAGCTCGCGGACATGTTCGTGCCGCGGGTGGCCTCGGAGGTCGCGGAGGACGAGCTCGAGCAGTGGCGGATCGAGCACCCGAGCCTGCACACGCACATCCAGAGCAGCACGTGGCAGGTGCCGCTGCGCTGGTTCGTCCTCGTCGAGGCCGAGGAGCGCGAGTTCAACCTCGGTACGCCGGGAGCCGGCACTACGAGGGTCACCGGCAGGTCGCTCGTCTACCGGACGGCGATGTCGCGCGCCCGCCGGCGTACTGCTCGAGCTCTGGCCGTGCTGCGCCGCACCCTCGACGACGGGATCGTGACCGCGGGGGTCGAGGACCTCGGGCGGTGGCTCGAGGAGTTCCATCCCCGATCGCTCGTCGAGCTGGACTACGGCGGCCTGGTGCACCTGCTCGACGACGCCGAGCTGAGGCAGGACGAGTCGGCCAGGGACATCGCGGAGGCGCTGGTGGCTTTGGCCGAAGGCGAGGCGGGCCGCGCCGGTGCGGCCTACGGTCGGGTGACGGCCAGGATGAAGGCCCTGCAGGGCGTGGAGTCCGCAAACTGAGCCATGGCGTTGAGCCCGAGTGAGCGCGGGACTAGTCACAAGATGGCCCGCACGGGCCATTACGGAGAAAGCAGACATCGCGCACTATCAACCTCGGAGCAGGCACCACGCCGGCTCGCCGCTCCAGACGAGAGGACCCAGTGCCATGAGCACCCGTACCCCCGACGCCGAGGCACTGCTGACGCCTGCCGAGGTTGCCACGATGTTCCGCGTCGACCCCAAGACGGTCACCCGCTGGGCCAAGAGCGGCAAGCTCACCTCGATCCGGACGCTCGGCGGCCACCGCCGTTACCGCGAGGCCGAGGTCCGCTCGCTCCTCGCCGGCATTCCGCAGCCGCGGCCTGCCAACAGTTAGTCGTCCCGCCTCGCGGCGTACCCAGACCGCGACCCAGGACGACGACGCCGCCTGCCTCCACGGGCGGCGTCGTCACGCAGACGCGACGAAGCCCCGCCGGGATGCCGGCGGGGCTTTCGTCGTTGCGCCAGGATGACGCGATGACCGAGCTGCCGGCCGACGCCGCTGTCGTCCTCCTGGTCCGGCACGCGAGCGCTGGCGACCCGACCATGTGGCGCGGCGCTGACGCCGATCGACCGCTGGATGAGCGGGGTCGTCGGCAGGCGGAGCAGATCGCGGCGGTCCTGCCGGCGTACCAGCCGGTGAAGGTGATCTCGGCACCGCCGGTCCGTTGTGTCGACACGGTGTCCGGCGTTGCTGCGGCGGTGGGAGTGGAGCTCGAGATCGATCCGCTCTTCGGCGAGGACGGGGCGCCGGCGGATCCGGAGCGGCACCTGCTCGACGTCCTGGTGCCGGGGGCGGCCGTCGTGGTGTGCAGCCAAGGCGGTGTTATCCCGCGCATCTTGCATGCGCTGCTGCCGGCCGGCCGCAGGGTGCACGCGAGGAAGGGCAGCGTCTGGGTCCTGACGCTGCACGACGGCCGCCTCGTTCAGGCCGAGGACGACCTGCTCAGCTGACGTCGGCGCAGCCCGAAGCCGCCGGTGACGAGGGCGACGAGCGGCAGCGCCCAGACGACCGGCACCTCGGGTACGTCGGCCGGCGGCGCGACGGCGCGCGGGTAGCGGTCGATGACGCCGGACTCGGGGTTGGTGTCGAGGCCGGATCCCTCGCTCGAGGTGAGAAACGTGTCGCCGTCGGCGGTATAGGCGACGGCTTCGCCCTGCCGCGTGCGGAGCAGGGGGATGACCGTGGGAGGGGCCCGCGCTCGCCTGCACCGGCATCGCCACCGTCACGTCCTGGATCTACCTGCCCACGCACGTGACCTACGTGGACATCCCCAGCTACGCGCTGCACCCGGCCCTGCTGGTCTTTGCCGTACTCGCCGGGCCGCTGATCGGGCTGGCGGCCGTGGCGTTCGTGCGGCTGATCGGCTGGGTGTCCCACCACCAGCTCCGCGGCCGCTGGCTCCTCATCGGCCCGCTACTCGTCGCGGCTGGCAGCACGGTCGACGCCCGAGGCTCGACCTGACGGCGTCGGATGAGATGGCGGGCCGGCGGCTTCACCCACCCGAGAACGCTCGCATGATGGAGATGGCGCCCGGTCCGATGATGACGACGAACATCGCCGGCAGGATGCACAGCACCAGCGGCACCATCATCTTGACGGACACCTTCTGCGCCTTCTCCTCCACCCGCTGCTGCCGCTTGAGTCGCATCTCGCGGGCCTGCGTCCGGAGCACGTTCGCGATCGGGATGCCGAACGCATCCGCCTGCGCGATGGCGCTCGCGAAGGCGCGCAGCTCCGGTACGTCGGTGCGGTCCACGACGGCCCGGAAGGCCTCGCCCCGGCCCTTGCCGATCTGCATCTCCTGCAGCACCCGGAAGAACTCGCCGGCCAGCGGTCCCTTGAACGACCGCGTCACCTGACCCAGCGCCGAGTCGAAGCCGAGACCCGCCTCGACGCAGATCGTGAGCAGGTCGAGCGCGTCAGGCAGCTCCTTCTGCAGCACCTGCTGCCGCTTCACGCCGGTGTTGTAGAGCAGCACGTCCGGCAGGTAGAAGCCGACCAGCGCACCCGCGCCCGCGAAGAGCAGCATCTTCGCCGGCGCGCCGCCGCCGAAGAGCAGCCCGAGCACTCCCAGGACCACGAGGCCGGCACCCTTGAACGCGAGCACCCGGTCGAGGTCCCAGCCCTTGGGGTTGCCGGCGAAGTCGAGCCGGCGGCGGGTCTTGGCCGTTGCCCCCGACGGTGCGAGGCGGCGGGCGAACGTGACGAGCACGGCGCTGTCACCGATGCGCTGCGCCAAGGTGGGCGCCACCGTCGGCGCGGTGCGGCCGCCCGAGACAGCAGCGAGTGACCTGCGCACCTGCTGGCGCTCGCTGGCCGCAACCGACAGCGACATCGTGCCGAGCAGCAGCGAGACGAACACCGCGGCGAGACCGAGCAGCAGCATCTCAGTCCCCCACGTTGATGATCTTGCGCATCCACAGGGCGCCGACGACGATCCCGAGGCAGCCCATGACGAGCATCGCGATGCCAAGACCCGAGGTGTAGAGCGGCCGCATGTACTCACGTCGGAAGCTGAACTCGAACAACGCCAGCCCGATAGGTAGACCAATGAGCAGGTACGCCGAGAGGCGCCCCTCCGCGGAGAGCGCCTTCACCTGCCGGCGCATCGCCG
This sequence comes from Frankiaceae bacterium, assembly GCA_016650445.1. Taxonomy (GTDB): domain Bacteria; phylum Actinomycetota; class Actinomycetes; order Mycobacteriales; family SCTD01; genus RYN-124. Next base: position 85,031 of record JAENVS010000017.1, read on the forward strand.
CCCGGTCGCGCATCGTCTTGCAGACCGTCAGCAGCACCTCGGACAGGTTGCCGCCGGTCGAGCGCTGGATCCGGATCGACAGGACGACCCACCGGAAGTCCTCGCTGCCCACCCGGGTCGCGACGACGTCGAGCGCGTCCTCGACGGGGACCCCCAGCCGAGCCTCGGCAAGGGCGCGGCCGAACTCCCCCGCCAGCGGCTCGTTTCCCTCCTGCACGACGGCGTCGAGGGCCTGGGGCAGCGAGTAGCCGGCGGACAGGCTGCTGGCAACGAGCTGCAGGCTGTCGGGCAGGTCGGCTTGGAACTTCGCCAGCCGCCGCTTGGCCTTGTGCCCCAGCCACCAGCGAAACCCCACCAGCGACACCAGCAGGCCGGCGCCGACGCCGACGACGACGTTGGTCAGCAGCGTGAGGAGGACGGTAACCGCGAGGCCGGTGGCGATCTGACGTACCAGCCAGTCCCCGGGCGATCGCTCGATGCCCGCCCGCTCGAGCTTCTCCTGCAGACCTGCGCGGTCGCCTCGTCGCCCCCACTTCTCCGCCAGCCGGAGGAGCACGCCGGGCTGGGCGGCGGGTGCCTCCACCTGCTGCGCCGGCCGTGCTGTGTACGCCGACAGCAGCTCGGTCCTGCGCCGGCGATCCCGAGCGGGGCTGCTCAGCAGCAGAGATGACAGGCCGAACAGGCCGAGGAAGACCAGGGCAGCGGCGAGCAGCAGGCTGGGCCGGCCATCGGGAGGGCGGGGCACGGCGGGAAGCGCCGCGGCATCTGCCGCTGGTGTCGGCAGCAGGACAACCGCCTCGTCGTGGACGCCGCCCGCGTCGACGCCCACGGTGACCTGGCCCTCGGTGCCGGGCGGCACTGCGGCGGTGACGACCACCTGGTCGCGCAGGGCGCCGGCCGCGGTGCGGAAGGCCGCGGGCAGCCGGCTCGCACTCGTCACGCCCAGGACCGTGCCGCCACCGGCGCGCGCGAGCTGCTGCAGCGGCGCCGGCTTCCCGAGCGGGGTGACCAGCTGGATGACCTGCAGCTCGACGTGGGCCGCGGAGACGGCCGCGCCCGCCTGCTCGACGCTGCGGACGCTGCGGGTGTCCTGGCCGTCGCTGAGCAGGACGATGCTGCGGGCGCCGCTGGGGCCGAGGCGCCGTAGCGCCACGAGCACCGCGTCGTACAGCGTCGTGTTGCCACCGGCCCGCACGCCGTCGAGCGCGCGGGTCAGCCGCGACCGGTCAAGCGTCGGGTCGAGAAGGACCTGCACGCGGTCACTGAAGACGGTCAAGCCGACCCGCACGTCTGCAGGGACCGCGCTGCCGAAAGCGCGCGCCGCGGCCGCGGCCTGCCGGATCGGCTCGCCCTTCATCGAGCCGCTCTGGTCGAGGAGCAGCATCACGGATCTGTCGGGTACCGCCTCCGCGGCGTGTACCGAGCTCGGCACGGGCGTGCCGTTGATGGTCACGCGCAGCCCAGCCCGCGCCTCCGGCGGCACCGACAGCACGAGAGAGACCTCGCCCGGGCGAGGAGACGCCGAACGGATGACCTCGTCCGCGGCCGCGGCGGGAGCGCTCGCCACAGCGACCAGCAGGCACGCGAGCAGGGTGCGCATCATCGGAAGGTGCCGTCGAAGCTGAACAGCCCTTGCGGGACTTCGACGCCCATGTCGGCGATCCGGTCGAGGAAGCGTGGCCGCAGGCCGGTGGAGACGAGCTGCCCGCGGTGCTTGCCGTGCTCGTCGACACCTGCCGCGAAGTCGAAGATGAAGACGTCCTGCAGGGTGATGATCTCGCCCTCCATGCCGGAGACCTCGGTGACGTGGGTGATCCGGCGGCTGCCGTCGCGGAGGCGGGCCTGTTGGATCACCAGGTCGACCGCGCTCGCGACCTGCTCGCGGATTGCCCGCACCGGCAGGTCGATCCCCGCCATCAGGACCATCGTCTCGAGCCGGGCGAGGGCGTCGCGCGGGGTGTTCGCGTGCACGGTGGTGATCGACCCGTCGTGGCCGGTGTTCATCGCCTGCAGCATGTCGAGTGCAGCGCCGTCACGGACCTCGCCCACGACGATGCGATCGGGGCGCATGCGAAGGGCGTTCTTCACCAGGTCGCGGATCGCGACCTGGCCCTTCCCCTCGGTGTTGGACGGTCGTGACTCGAGCCGCAGCACGTGCTCCTGGCGCAGCTGCAGCTCGGCGGCGTCCTCGATCGTCACGACGCGCTCGTCGCCGGGGATGAAGGAGGAGAGCACGTTCAGCGTCGTTGTCTTGCCCGAGCCGGTGCCGCCGCTGACGACGACGTTGAGCCGGCCGCGGACGCACGCCTCCAGCAGCTTGGCGACCGGGTCGCTCAGCGTGCCGAAGGAGATGAGGTCCGCGACCGTGAAGGGATCCGCGGCGAACTTTCGGATGGTCAGCATCGAGCCGTCGAGCGCGATCGGTGGGATCACCGCGTTGACACGGCTGCCGTCCGGCAGCCGGGCGTCCACCATCGGGCTCGACTCGTCGACCCGGCGCCCGACGCGAGCGACGATCTTGTCGATGGTGCGCCGCAGGTGTGCCTCGTCGTGGAACCGGCCGGGGACGCTCTCGATGCGGCCGCTCCGCTCGACGTACAGGTGCTCGGCGCCGTTGACCATGACCTCGCTGATGGAGGGGTCGTTGAGGTATGGCTCGAGCGGGCCGTAGCCGAGGATCTCGTCCGCCACCTCGCTCGCCAGCTTGCTGCGGTCGGCGGAGGTGAGCGGCGTCTCCTCCAGCTCCAGCACCGCCTTCAGCGTCGCGCGCACCTGCGCCGCGAGGTCGCTCTCGGACATGTGCGGGTCGTAGAGCTGCGGGCCCAGGCTGTCGAGCAGCTCCTGGTGCACCCGGCGCTTCAACGAGGCGAACGCGTCCGGCGGCGTCGCTGCCTTGCGGGCCGACGCCTTCTGCAGCGGTACGTCAGGGGCACCGGCGCGCGCGATCCGGTCTGCCAGGCTCACGCCGTCACGCGCCGGCGGAGCAACCTGCGGCCCTTGCCGTGCGACGTGGACGACGCGGGCTTCGGTGCGATCCGTGCGGCAAGCGACCGAATCGCTGCGCTGACCGCGTGTCCCGGTGCGTCCAGCACGATGGGGACTCCGCGGTTGATCGCGGACGGCACCGCACGGCTCGACGGGATCTGCACCGAGACCTTCGCGCCGAGCGCGTCCTGCACCTCGCCCAGGGTTAGCCCGACCTTCGAGTCCGATCGGTTGAGAACGATCTCGCGACGGGCCGGGTCGAAGTTGAGCAGGTCGAGCATCTCCAGCGTCAGCTTGAGGTTCTTCAGCGCCGGCACGTCGAGACTGGCGACGAGCACGAACCGGTCGCTCGCGTCGAACGCCGCGAGCACGTGGTCGGTGAACGCAGGCGGAGTGTCGACGACCACGACGTCGTACATCGTCCGCAGCACCGCGAGCAGCTCGCCGACCAGGCTCGCGGGGATCGCCTCGGCGGCACCTGGCTCGACCGGTGCCAGCAGCGCGTCAAGGTGCGGCCGGTACGGCGTGATGAGCGAGCGGATCCCGGTCTCGTCGACGTGGCCCGCCATCGCAACCGCGTCCGACAGCGTCCTCTTCGGGTCGAGCTGCAGCGCGATCGCGACGTCGCCGAAAGCAAGGTCGAGGTCGATCAGGCACACCGACCGGCCCGCCTCCGCCACCGAGACGGCGAGGTTGGTGGCGACGGTCGTCTTGCCGCATCCGCCCTTGGCCGCGAAGACGGTGACGACCTGCCCGGCTACGGGCACAGCCGGAACAAGCGGTGCGGGAGACGCAGCCGGCGCAGACGCCACCGAGAGCTGCGCCGTCAGCTCGAGGGAGCGCTGACATGCCTCCAGCAGGCCCGCGTCGTCGTCAGCGCCGACGACCTCGCGGACACCTGCCCGCATGGCGGTCTTGAGCAGCCCCGCGTCGGGCTTGGTGCGCATCAGGACCACGCCGAGGTCCGGGCGAGCCACCCGCTGGCCGCTCGCGACGTCCAGTGCCTCGGCCAGCGGGACGTCGGGCGCGATCACGACGAGGACGACGCCGTCGTCGAGCGCCGCCAGGAGCAGCGGCGTCGATGTCACGCCGGTTGTCGGGATGCCGAGGCCGAGGAAGTCTCCTGCGGGCACCTCGACCGAGTGCGTCAGCACGAGGACTCTCTGCTGCGTCATCGGAACAGCGTCCCGTCGTTGACGCCTGCCGAGGAGCCGGTCTTCGAGTCCCGGCTGAGCAAGGCGAAGTACAGCTTCCCGGTCTGCGTGGCCTGCACGAGCCGCTCTGCCTCGCCCTGGTCCACAGCGAGCGTGAGGATCGCGGCCGGGACGGCCTTCTCGGGCTCGGCCGCCTTCTTCGTCGTCGTAGGCGGCGGCTGCAGGGCAGTGGGGCCGACGGCGATGACGGTGACCCTCGCAAAGAGCGTCCGCGTCTCGACTGCGTCTTGCGCACCCGCCGCACCAGTCGCGCCGCTGGCGACGGAACGGGTGTCGAAGACCGCGACCTCGGAGCCGGGCAAGACGAAACCGGCGACCCGCTGCGGGTCACCGAGCTGCACGCTCACCGCCAGCTTCCCCTTCGGGATCGTGAGCCCGCCGCTGTTGGGCGACGGCGCGAACCCCGCCCGGACCAGCACCTGCCCCGGGAACACGTCGGAGACGGCGACGAGGCTCTCGACCGTCGTGAGGTCGGTGAGTGCGTCCAGCGGAAGGGTGCTCTTGGGCATCGCGACGAGCTGCGTCAGCCCCGCCGCGACGGCCTTGCTGTCCGTGCCGGCGGGGATCCTCGCCTTCGCGACGAGCACCGAGATCTTGGTCTCCGCGGTCGCTGCGCTCGCGTCGCTGTGCTTGACGTACGACGCAACGAGCAGCGTGCCGACGAGGGCGACGACAAGGGAGAGGAGCAGCGCGCTCTTGCGGGCTCTCATGGCAACCGGTCCTCTTCTGGTTCAGTCGACGATCTTGACGGAGACGACGCCGTTGGAGGCGTCGTCGGACAGCTCTCCGATCGCGTCGGAGTACGGCACGTTCACGAAGAAGCCGCTGATGCAGGTCGCCTGCCCGCTGCACGGGTAGGTGAGGCTGGCGATCGACTTGTGCGTGTACTGGCCGACGATGGAGTAGCCGGTCAGGAAGAAGGCGGCGGCAGAGGCCATGCGGTAGCTGCCGTTGCTGCCGTTGAGCTGGTTGGTGTCCTCGAAGACCGGGATGTAGACGACGGTTCCGACCAGCGCGTCGAAGTCGGCGGGGTCGCAGACAGTCGGCGGGGGGACGCCCGTCTTGTCGTCGTACCAGACGCCGTCGTCGGTGAGCGCGGTACAGCCAGCCGTCGCGTCGAGCCAGCCGAACCCGCCGGGCAGGTCGGCGCCGGAAGGGCCGGCAGGACAGTCGGATGCGCCGGTGGTGTCGTGCAAGTACAGGATCGCCTCGGTCGCGTCGGCCAAGCTGGCGATGCTCACGGCATCCGCACTCGTGAACGAGGGCAGTGTGTTGACCTCGGGCACCTCGCACTGCGAGATGGTGAGCGGCAGCCCGCTGGCCACGGTGATCGGGACGCCCCAGGCGACGGTCGAGACGGCGCGGACGTTCGTGCCGTCGTACGTCGGGTCGAGCGCGCGGCCGAGCAGCGGCGGCATGAGGCCGGGGCCGCCCGAGGTGCCGGTCCGCACGCGAACCCGCACGTAGCCGAGGCCGGAGGGAGCTGCCTCGCCGACCGGGCAGGCGGTGAGGCCGCTGCCCACGCCGCAGACCCGCTCCACGTTGACGCTGCCACGGTTGTCGTTGGTATTGCCGTACGTCTGCGCGGTCGCCTCAGGAAGCCCTGTCACGGCGTCGGTGCAGGAGCCCTGCGAGCAGTTGGCGGCGATGGCGAGCGCGGCGGCGTCAGCGCCGTTCTGGAGCTGACGCCTCTCGGCGTAGAGCGAGCCGACATCCAGCACGAGGGCACCGAACCCGAGCAGGACGACGGGCAGCAGGAGCGCGACGAGAACGGCGACCGCGCCGGAGTCGCCGCTTACCCGCCGCATCGCATGACTCCCTTGCCCGTGAGCGTTACCGTCAGCTGCGGGCCGAAGGGGATGCTGATGTCGAAGTCCTGGGTCGCCCGCACCTGCCCGGTGAGACCGGAGGCGCAGGGGGCGTTGGCGACGCAGGTGCCACCGGCCGGGCCGGTGCAGACGCTGACGTCCGCCGTCGTGAGAACCGGTGTCACCGGCCCGGCGTTGACGGTCCGGGTGACGGCGCCCGCCTGGTCGGTGCTGTGCAGCGCCAGCCAGCGCGCGCCCTCGCGGGCGCCGCCGCTCAGCGAGATCTGCCGGTTGAAGGCGATGCCGAAGTTGATGATGCCCATCACAAGGAGCATCAGGACCGGGAGGACAAGCGCGAGCTCGACCGCGGCCGCGCCGCGGTCGGGCTCGGTCCTGCGCATGCTGTCCTCCGGCTGCTTGGGCTGCGAACGGGGGCGGCCCCGATGAGCAGGCTCATCGGGGCCGCTTGGCGCCGATCAGGGGGCGGGGGGGGTGATGGCCGTGTCGACGTTGCCGAAAATGCCGTCGAGCGTCCCGCCGAGTGCGGTGACGGTGAGGACGATGGCGACGGCGATCAGCGAGACCATCAGGCCGTACTCGACGGCGGTGGCGCCCTTGTCGTCGCGGTCGATGCGGCCGGCGACGAAGGACTGGAGGGTGACGAGGAACTGGAGCATCGGAGTGCCTTTCGTTGAGGTGACCGGCCGGTTGGGCCGAGTGGCTGCCGGCCGGTGCCGGCTTGACGAGAGGCAGATTGGCAGCGACGCGGCGCGGCGCGTATCGGACGTTTGGTCGGAACCGGCTGACCGTTTAGTCAGACGTGTAGTCATCGTTTAGTCGGGCATAGGTGCCGCACCGGCCAGTCCACCCTCGCTCCCGAAATCCCGCACAAGTCGGAGGTTCCGGCCGAAACTGGCGCTGACAGCCAACGGTCGGGGATGCTGCAGTGGGCCGAACGGACGAACGGGACGTACCGGAAATGGCCTGTCCCGTCCCCGCATCAGACCCACGTGGTGCCACCCGCGATAGCCCGTCGGGCGAGGCGCGGCTAGTCACCCCGCCGCCGGCTGCGCATGGAATCGTGGGCATGTGAAGCCCGCCGTGCGACGACTGTCGCCACGCGCGCTGACGACGGCAGCAGCTGCTGCCGGCGCGGGCCTGACCTTGGTGGTCGTCCTGGTGCCGGGCCTGCAGTTCGCGTACGTGAGCCCGCGCTGGCACCTCGTGCTGGAGACCTTCGACGGGGGCGCGGCGGCCGCAGTCGCCGTCCTGTTCTTCGGCCGCTACCGGCGCAGCCAGACCGTGACCGACCTGTGCATGACAACCGCGTTCTTCCTCCTGGCCCTCAACAGCGCGGCGGTCGTGATGCTGCCGCCTGCCGACGAGCGGAACGCAACAGCGGCGGTGTGGCTCCCGCTGGTCACGCGATTGGCCGCAGCCGCGCTCGTGGCCGTTGCGGCCCTTGACACCTCCCTCCGACGTCCCAGCGCGGTGCGCGTGCACCTGCTGTTGCCCCTTACGGCACTCGCGTTCCTCACCCTCACCGCCTTCGCCGCCGTGGGGCCGCTGGACCTGCCGAGGGCCATCGACCCGAGCCTCGACCCGAGCGACTCCGGGCGTCCGCTCCTCAGTGGGCACGCGGTCATCCAGGTGGCACAGCTCGTACATGCGCTGCTCTACGCGTTCGCGAGCGTCGGCTTCACCCGTGCGGCGGCACGCACCTCCGACGGGATGCTGCGCTGGATTGGTGTCGGCTGCGCCATCGGAGCCTGCGCGCGGCTGAACTACCTGCTGTTCCCGTCGCTCTACTCGCCGTGGCTGTACACAGGTGACGTGTTGCGTACGGCGTTCTACGTTGCCCTGCTCGCCGGCGGCCTTCGGGAGCTGCAGGGGTACTGGTCGGCGCAGACCGACGCGGCGGTTTTCGAGGAGCGCCGGCGGCTGGCGCGCGACCTGCACGACGGGACCGTGCAGGAGCTCGGCTACATCCGGTCGCTGACGGCAGCAGCCGGGCGCCGCGCCGCCGTCCCCGAGCTCGAGCGGATCGGTGCCGCCGCGGACCGCGCGCTCGCGGAGGCGCGGGCGGCGATCTACGCGCTGTCCACCACCGTCGACGAGCCGCTCGATGACCTGCTGCGCAGAGCGGCCGTCGAGATCGCGGATCGCTATGACATGACGGTGGAGATCGACGCCGCGCCAGCTGTTGAAGCGACCGAGGTTGCGCGGACGGCCCTGGTACGGATCGTGCGCGAAGCCGTCTCCAATGCCGCCCGCCATGGCGCGGCCACCCGCGTGGTCATCCGCATTCGCTCCGGCCAGGTCGACGTGGTCGACGATGGGTCCGGCTTCGACGGAAGTGCGGACGACGGAGGTGGCTTCGGGTTGATCAGTATGAAAGACCGCGCCATGTCTGTCGGCGCGTCTGTGAGCGTGAGGCGTCACCCCGGCGGCGGCACCATCGTGTCGATCGAGTGGGCGTCATGACCGACAAACGGCCGCGGGTCGTGATCGCCGACGATCACGGTTACACCCGCGCGGGAGTTCGGTCGGCGCTCGAGGCCGCCGGCTTCGACGTCTGCGCAGAGGCAGCAACCGGACGTCAGGCGGTCGAAGCGGTTCGCGCAACCCGACCGGACATCGCCCTCCTCGACGTGCACATGCCCGACGGCTCCGGCATATGGGCAGCCGAGCAGATCAGCGCGTTGGGCGCGACCGCGATCGTCCTTCTCACGTTCTCCCGCGACGAGGCAGACGTCCTGGAAGGGCTGCGTGCGGGAGCGGTCGGCTATCTGTTGAAGGACATGGACCCGGATCGCCTCGGAACCTCGCTCAGGAACGTGCTCGCAGGTGAGATCGTCTTTCCACGGTCGCTGATGAGCAAGGTCGTGAGCAACCTGCCCGTCACTCCTCGGACCCACGGTGTCAGCCGGCCTGAGCTGACCGCCCGTGAGACCGAGGTCGCCGCCCGGCTGCGCGCGGGTGCCGAAACCGAGGCCATCGCATCGGACCTGTCGATGGCCAGCGGGACCGTGCGCGTGCACATCGCGAACATCGTGAAGAAGTTCGGCGCCTCCGATCGCAGGGAGCTCGTCGCCCTCCTGCGCCGGCAAGCGTCGGACCCCTGACGAAGACCCCCACGGTTGAGCCGACCGTCGAGCAGGCACCGCAAGACCCCCTGGCAGGAGCAATGCTGTGTCCGCGATGCCCGACTGCACGACCGCGGCGAGTCTCCTGCTGCTGCTGAAGGGCCCGCCGCGGGTCGTCATGGAGATCCTTGGACACTCGACGTACCAGCTGACGATGAACACCTACAGCCACGTCGTTCCGGAACTGAACGACGAAGCAGCCGGGCTCATGGCGACCGCACTGTGGGGCGACGACGGCGACGGTTCGGCGCCCCGAAGGTGACCGGTTCGAGTTGGCTGCCAATTTGGCTGCCAGCGCCAGAAATGATCTTGACGGTGAAGCCGCCGTCGGAGACAAAACCGAAGGTCAACCGGGGTTTCTTGGAGTGGTCAGGGGCAGGATCGAACTGCCGACCCCACGCTTTTCAGGCGTGTGCTCTACCAGCTGAGCTACCTGACCTTGGTGCTTCAGCGACCCCGACGGGACTCGAACCCGCGACCTCCGCCGTGACAGGGCGGCGCGCTAACCAACTGCGCTACGGGGCCTGGATGGATCGTCCAAGCCGTGGAACGTGCCCCCAACGGGATTCGAACCCGCGTAGCCACCTTGAAAGGGTGGAGTCCTGGGCCGCTAGACGATGGGGACTGTCTGGCCGTCGGAGACGGTGGCGAGCATACCGGACCCGGCCACCCTGCTGGGCACGTCAGGCGAACAGGCTGCGCGGCCCGTCCGCCCGCTACAGTCCGACCTGCTAGGGCCCCTAGCGCAATTGGCAGAGCAGCGGACTTCAATAGGAGCGCCTGGTCGGAAACGGCCAGGATGACACCACTCAAAGTCGGGGAACCCTTCGCCTGCTCCTGGGCATGGCAATCCCGAGCCAAGCCGAGGGCGACCTCGGAAGGTGTAGAGACTGGACGGGTGGCACCTACGGCGCGTAGCGCCACGGTGAAGGGACAGTCCAGACCACGAACGCTCCACGAGCGGCGTCGAAAGACGAAGTGGCAGGTTAATCCGCGGGTTGTGGGTTCGAGTCCCACGGGGCCCACTGTGTGATCGATCGTGGCAGCTGCCGCGTTCCGTCGTGCTCGTCGCGGGATGAGCAACACGTGTGGACAGTCCCGCCGAAACGTCGTACCTGCCCGTCATCGTTGCGGCATGGACACGAAGCGGTGCGTCACCTGTCATGAGGTGAAGCCGATCTCGTCGTTCAACTTCCGGCGAGCCGCCCGAGACGGGAGGCAGGCGCGCTGCCGCGACTGTTCCCGGACCTGGTACCTCGAGAACCGCGAGGAACACCGGCAGAACGTCGCCAGGCGCAACAAGCTCGTCCGAAAGGAGTATCGAGAGCGGCTCGTGGCCTATCTGAAGGCACATCCGTGCGTCGACTGCGGGGAGAGCGACCTTCGCGTTCTGGACTTCGACCATCGCGACAGCAGTCAAAAGCTGGAAACGGTCGGGCGGGTGGTCGGATTGCGGGCGAGCTGGAAGCGCATCCAGGCGGAGATCGACAAGTGCGATATTCGTTGTGCCAACTGTCATCGGCGCCGGACGGCCGAGGATTACGGCTGGTGGCGGCACATCGCCCAGATCGCCGACGAGGAAGCGGACGACGACCTCGCCTCGTGAACGCGGCGGAAGAGCTGGGCGTCAGCGTGACTTGTCCAGTGCGTGATCGCGGTCTTGCTGGCGCTGCTTACGGCGCTGACGTACGGGGTGGCGAACTACCTCGGGCCGCTGCTCAACCGGCGGCTGCCGCTCGGTGGAGTCCTCGTCGTCGGGCAGACGGCCAGCCTGGTCGGCGCGCTCGTCCTGGTCGCGGTCCGCGGTGGCAGCACCGACCGCACGGGACTCTGGCTCGGCCTCGCCGCCGGCGTCCTCAACGGCCTCGCGCTCGCGTCCTTCTACACCGCCGCTGCCCGCGGGCCGATCAGCATCGTCGCGCCGATCGGCTCGACCGGCGCCGTCGTACCTGTCGTCGTCTCCATGCTTCAAGGCGAGCGGCCGAGCCTTCTTCAGCTCATCGGCATCCCCATCGCCATCGCCGGAGTCGCCCTCGCTGCGGCCAGGGCCGCCCCCCAGCCGGATGCCGACCCGGTCGCCGGCGTCGGCCTGTCGATCTTCGCGGCCGCGGCTTTCGGGGCGTTCCTCGCTGTGTTCGCCGAGGCGTCGCACCACGGTGCGACCGCCGCCGTCCTCTCGAGCCGCATCTCGCTGCTGGCCTGCACCATCGCTGTGGTCGCAGCCGCCCGCCTCACCTGGCGGGTGCCACGCGCCGACATTCCCTCGGCCGCGCTCCCCGGGGTGCTGCTCGTCATCGGCACCGCCGCCTACGGCATCGCGACGACCAAGGGCCTGGTCAGCATCGTCGCGGTCCTCGCGACGCTCTCCCCCGTCGTCACCGTCGCCCTCGCGGTGGTCCTGCTGCACGAGCGCGTCATCGGCCGGCAGCGGGCCGGCGTCGCCATCGCACTCGCCGGCGTTGTGCTGCTCGCAGCAGGATGAGCAACACTGCGGCATGAACGTCCGCAAGCGACTGCGCCTCGACCCGGCCGCCATCTCGGTCTCGGTCGGCGAGAAGGGCACCGACGCGACCCCGGGTGTGACGGGCAAGCGCCGCGCTGCGAAGGACATTGCGAAGATCGCCCCGAAGCTCGCCGACCTGCAGGAGCGGCTGTACGCCGAGGGCAAGGCCGGCGGCACCCGCCGTGTCGTCCTCCTCCTGCAGGGCATGGACACGTGCGGAAAGGACGGCACGGTCAAGCACGTCGTCGGCCTGGTCAACCCCGCGGGTGTGCGGATCACCTCGTTCGGCAAGCCGACGGACGACGAGCTCAAGCACAGCTTCCTGTGGCGCATCACCAAGGCGGTGCCGCCGGCCGGCTATCTCGGGGTGTTCAACCGGAGCCAGTACGAGGACGTGCTCATCGTCCGCGTCCACGACCTGGTACCGCGCGAGGAGTGGGAGAAGCGCTACGACCTCATCAACGCCTGGGAGGCGAAGCAGGCCGCGGCCGGGGTCACCTTCCTCAAGGTCTTCCTGCACATCTCCAAGAACGAGCAGCACGAGCGGCTGCTGGCCCGGCTTGCCGACCCGCGCAAGCACTGGAAGGTCAACCCCGACGACATCGACGAGCGTGCGCTGTGGGAGTCCTACCGCGAGGCGTACGCCGCGGTTCTCGAGCGCTGCAGCACCGACATCGCGCCCTGGTACGTCGTACCGGCCGATCGAAAGTGGTACCGCAACTGGGCGATCACGCACCTGCTCAGCGAGACGCTCGAGGAGCTGGACCCGACGTGGCCGGAACGGCCCGAGCTGGACATCGCCAGCATGAAGAAGGCGTTGCAGGACGCATGACCCGGGTACGACGAGAGCAACCCCCTTGGAGGCAACCGTGAGCCCCACCCGCACGCTGGCCCGCCCGCTGCTCGCCAGCATGTTCATCGCCGGCGGCTTCGACGCCCTGAAGAACCCCGGTCACCGCTCCGAACTGGTGGCCAAGGCCGGCCTGCAGGACCCCGAGAAGCTCGTGCGCATCAACGCGGCCACACAGCTCATCGGCGGACTGGCACTGGCCACCGGGCGCCTGCCGCGGCTCTCTGCCCTGGTGCTCGCGGGGTCGCTCGTGCCGACGACGTACATCGGTCATCCGTTCTGGAGCGAGGACGACAAGGCGGCCAAGCAGAACGAGCGGCGCCAGTTCCTCAAGAACCTGAGCATGCTCGGCGGGCTGCTGCTGGCGGCTGCCGATACCGGCGGTCGTGAGTCGATCCCGCACGCGGCCGGCCGCATCACCCGCCGTACGGCGAGGAACACCAAGAAGGCCGCGAAGGCCCTGCCCCACCCCGGCTAGTCGCGCAGGGCGTTGAGCTTTGCCACCAGGTCGGGCAACGCGATCTCGCCGCACTCGTCCAGCCGGCTCGACAGCGCGATCCCCATGCCCGCCATGCGGATCGTCTGCTCGATGTAGTCCTCCAGCGGCGGCCACGGGAAGTAGGGCTTCGCCACCAGCAGCGCTGCCACGCCGTGCGCCGCCGCCCACAGCCGCAGCGCCAGCGCCTCGGCGTCGCCCTCGAAGACGCCGGCGTCGACGCAGTCCTGCACGGACGCCACGAACTCCCGGAACGAGCTGCTCGCCATCACCAGGTCGGCGTGGTCTCCGCCCGACGCAGCGTGCTTGCGCATCAGCACGATCCGATAGTGCTCGGGATTGGCGACCGCGAACTGCACGTAGGCGATGCCCTGCCGCCGCAGCCCATCGAAACAGTCCTGCGCGTCCGCCGCCGCCGCCCGCATCTGCGCATGCAGAGCCTCGAACACCTCCTCGCAGACCGCGTCGAGCAGCGCCTGCTTGTCGGCGAAGTGCAGGTAGATGCTCGGCACGCTGACCCCGACGCGTTGGGCGACCGCACGCAGCGAGACGGCGTCCTCCTCGCCGGTCTCCGTCAGCAGGTCCATGGCGGCGCGCAGCACCTCGCCGCGCAGCTCCGCACCCTTGCCGCGGGCCGACCGCGGCCGCACTGCGGCCTCAGACATCCGCGGTGTCCCGATCGACGGGTCGCTGGGTCGGCACGTCGAGCTCGACGTACTCCGCCAACCCGATGCGCTGGTGCAGGCTGCGCAGCGGTCGCGGCGCCCACCAGTTGGCTTCGCCCATCAACCGCATGAACGCCGGCACCAAAGCGCCGCGGATCAGCGTCGCGTCGACGAGCACCGCCAGCGCCGTGCCCAGGCCGAGCAGCTTGATGAAGCTGATGTCGGAGGAGACGAACGCGAGGAACACCAGGGCGAGCAGCGCCGCGGCCGCGGTCACCAGCCGACCGGTGCGCTCCAGACCCATGGCGACGGCGCGCGTGTTGTCGCCCGTGGCGTCGTACTCCTCCTTGATCCGGGACAGCAGGAACACCTCGTAGTCCATGGAGAGCCCGAACAGCACGCAGAACATCAGGATCGGCGTCGTCGTGTCGAGCGCACCGGTGACCACCGGATCACCGATCCAGCTCGTCAGGTGTCCTTCCTGGAACACCCAGACCATTGCCCCGAAGGTCGCCGACAGCGACAGCATGTTCAGCACCAGCGCCTTGAGCGGGATCACCACGCTGCCCGTGAACAGGAACAGCAGGACGAACGTCGCCGTGACGATCAGCCCCAGGGCCAGTGGCAGCTTCGAGCCGAGCGAGTTTTTCGTGTCGACCAGCCGAGCCGCCTGCCCGGTCACCAGCACCTCGCCCAGCGGCGACGGCACCTCGCGGATGTCATGCACAAGCCGCTCGCCGCGCGCGCTCATCGACTCGATGTCCGGTACGACGGACAGGTAGGTGCCGCCGCCCTGGGAGAAGCGCGCGCTCGCGGGGGTCGCGGGGGCGAGCTGCCGGCCGGCCGCATAGGTGCCGGTCACGGCGTCGACCCGTCCCGCGCCGTCGACCTTCGACAGCGCAAGGGCGTAGTCGCGGATCTGGTCGGTTCCGGCAGTCACCTTCGGCGCGATGATCGACAGCGCGGCGAACTCGCGGCCCGGGAACTCGTCGCGCATCACCTGGCCGACCTGGTAGGCGCCCGCCGACTTCGGGAGCACCCGGTCGTCGGGCAGGCTGAACGCGACGCCGAGGAACGGCGTGCCCGCGACGAGCAGCAATGCGACAACCGCGGTGGCCACCGAGATCGGCCGCTTCATCACCGTCACCGCGATGCGGTGCCACATGCCCTCGTCGAGCTCCTTCTCGCGCGGCGGTTGCAGCCGCAGCAGCCGGCGTACCGGTCTGCGCAGGTCGAGGGTGTTGACGCGCGTCCCCAGCGCCGCCAGTGCCGCCGGCAGCACGACGAGTGCGCCGATGAGCGCGAAGAAGACCGCGTAGATCCCGGCGTACGCGAACGACTTGAGGAAGTAGAGCGGGAAGACGATGAGCGCCCCGAGGCTGAGCCCGACCGTGATGGCACTGAACAACACGGTGCGGCCGGCGGTGCGCACTGTGGCCGCAACCGCGTCGGGCACCTCCCGTCCCTTGCGGAGCTCCTCGCGGAACCGCGTCACCATGAACAGCGAGTAGTCGATGCCCAGCCCCAGTCCGAGCGACGTTGCCAGGTTGACCGAGTAGATCGAGACGTCGGTGTACTTCGCCGTGAGGTGCAGGGCGAGGAACGTCCCGAGGATCGACAGCACCCCGATGAGCAGCGGCAGGCCGGCTGCGATCGCGCTGCCGAAGACGAGTACGAGCAGCACGGCGACGAGGGGGAACGCGATGACCTCGGCGCGGACGATGTCGTGCTCGATCGTTGTGCCGACCTCGTTGAAGGTCTCGGCGATGCCGCCGACGCGGACGTCGAAGCCCTCGATCGTCGTGCTGTACGCCGGGGTCAGCTCGGCCGCGCGGTCGACCATGTTGTCGTCGGTACCGGCGATGCGCGCAAGGACGAGAGCGCGGTGCCCGTTGCGACTGCGCAGGGTGTCGGGGCGGCCGGCGCTCCAGTACGACAGCACGTGCATGACGTCGCGCTCCCCCGCGAACTGCGCCGCCAGCCGCTGACCGGCCGCGGCGACCGCCGGGTCGTCGACGTCGCCCTTGGAGGTGAGCAGCAGCGCGATCGTGGGCGTGCCGGTGCCGAACTGGTCGTGCAGCAGGGCGGCGGCCTGCTCGGACGGTGCGCTGGGGTCGTCGAACCCACCGCCGGACAGCTCCTTGGCGACCCCGCCGCCGAGGGCACCCGCCAGGCCGACGAAGACCAGGGCAAGCACGAGCACCAGGCGGCGCCGGGTGACGGAGAAGCCGGCCAGACGTGTGAGCACTACGACCCCCGAGGTAGATGAACGGCGGTAAGTTAGCGCTGTTCAGTCAGATGTGCAAGGGGCTGTCCGAGCCGCGGATCGGGCACCTTAGGCTCGCGGTCGCCCCACCCGCCGCATCCCCCGAGGTCCCCGTGCGCCTGACCCCCCGCGACACGTCCTTCTACGACCACTTCAGCGCCGCCGGGGCCAACCTGGTCGCCGGCGCGAGGCTGCTCCAGGAGGGGCTAGCGGTCGGCGCGGACCGGCCGGCGATGGCCAAGCAGATGCGCGACATCGAGCACGCGAACGACGAGGTCACCCACACCGTCATGCGTCAGCTCAACACCACGTTCGTGACGCCGTTCGACCGCGAGGACATCTACCGGCTGGCCAGCAAGCTCGACGACGTGATGGACCACATGGAGGCCGCGGCCGACCTCGTCGTGCTCTACGACATCGGCGAGCTGCCGGAGGAGACCCAGAACGTCGTCGACGTGCTCGTGCGCGCCTCGCAGGTGACCGCGGACGCGCTCCCGGGGCTGCGCAAGATGAAGAACCTCGCGGCGTACTGGATCGAGGTCAACCGGCTCGAGAACGAAGCCGACCAGCTCTACCGCCGTACCGTCGCCCGGCTGTTCTCGGGCCAGTACGACGCGCTCACGGCCATGAAGCTCAAGGACCTCGCCGACGAGCTCGAAGCCGCCGCCGACGCCCTCGAGGACGTCGCCGACACGGTCGAGACCATCGCCGTCAAGGAGTCCTAGCCGGTGTCGGCTGAGCTCATCGGGCTGGTCGCGATCGTCGCGATCGCACTGGCCTTCGACTACACCAACGGCTTCCACGACGCGGCCAACGCGATCGCGACGGCCATCTCCACCCGGGCGCTCACGCCGCGCGTCGCGCTTGCCATGGCCGCCGTCATGAACCTCGCCGGCGCCGTCGTCGCCACCGGCGTCGCGAAAACGGTCGGCAGCGGCATCATCGCCAAGCCCGAGGGGGCCACCGGGCTGACCCTGGTGTTCAGCGCGTTGGTCGGCGCCATCACCTGGAACCTCATCACCTGGTACTTCGGCCTGCCGTCGTCGTCCTCCCACGCCCTGATCGGCGGTCTCGTCGGGGCCGCGCTCGCCGCGTCCAACGACGTCAAGTGGGACGGCGTGATCGACAAGGTCGTCATCCCGATGGTCATCTCCCCGCTGGTCGGCTTCGGTGTCGCCTACCTGCTGATGCTGGCCATCCTGTGGGGGTTCCGGCGGGCCCGGCCGGGTCGGGTCAACACCGGCTTCCGGCACGCGCAGGTCTTCTCCGCCGGGGCGATGGCCTTCGGCCACGGTCTGCAGGACGCGCAGAAGACGATGGGCGTGATCGTGCTCGCGCTGGTCACCTACGGGTCGCAGACCGACTTCGACGTCCCGCTGTGGGTCAAGCTGTCGGCGGCGTTGGCCATCAGTCTCGGGACGTACGCCGGCGGGTGGCGCATCATGCGCACGCTCGGCCGGCGGGTCATCCAGCTGGACCCGCCGCGGGGCTTTGCCGCCGAGACGACCGCAGCCGGCGTCCTCTACACGACTGCCTTCGTGTTCGCGGTGCCGGTCTCGACGACGCACACGATCACGTCGGCCGTCATGGGCGTCGGCGCGACGCGACGGCTGTCCGCCGTCCGCTGGGGCGTGGCGGGCAACATCGTGCTGGCCTGGGTCCTGACGATCCCCGCGGCCGCGCTGGTCGCGGCCGCCTTCTACGAGGTCGCGCGCCTCATCGTCGGCTAGCTGCCGCGGGTCCAGCTGACGTCGGTGGCGTAGCGGGTGAACCCGAGCCGCTCGTAGACACGGATCGCGTTGGTGTTGCTCTCGTCGACGTACAGCAGGACCTCGTCGAGCCCCAGCGACTGCAGGTGGTGCAGACCGATCAGGGTCAGCGCCGGCCCCAGACCGTGCCCCTGCTCGGACGGGTCGACGCCGACGACGTAGACCTCACCGATCGGCGCGTGGTCGTGCCCGTGCTCGTGCGGCAGGTCGCCGTGGTCGTGGGTCAGCGCACCGTGCACCTTCGTCCAGTGGAAGCCGACGAGAGCGCCGCCGCGGAACGCCAGGAAGAACCCCTGCGGGTCGAACCACGACTCCGCCTCCCGGAGCAGCACCTCCTCCACGCCCCAACGACCCTGGTCCGGGTGGTCGGCGAACGCCCTGTTGTTGGTCTCGGTCCAGCGCCGCTCGTCGGCGCCGACCTCGAAGGTCCGGATCGTCACGCCCGCCGGCACCTTCGGCGACGGCAGCGCGTCAGCGAGCGGTCGGCGCATCTGCCAGAGCACGCGGCTGCGCGCGAAGCCCATCGTCCTCGCGAGCGCGGCCGACCCCGGGCTCTCACCGTGCGCCCACAGCCGCAGCCGCCCGTCCGGCGTCTCCTCGAGCAGCCGGGCGACCAGCGTGCGCCCGATGCCACGCCCGCGGGCAGCCGGATGTACGGCGAGCTCGGCGCTCGACCCCGCCACCACGTCGGTCACGTCGAGGTGCGCATAGCCGAGCAGCCGGCCGTCGTCGGACCGCACAAGCAGGTTGCGCACGGCCTCGTCCCCACCGCGCGGCAGGTGCAGCATGACGTGGTCGCTGAGCGGGCCGACCCCGTCCGCCACTGCCACGTCGTGCACGAGCGACCGCACTGCCTCGACGTCCTCGGCCGACAGGCGGCCCTGAACGACCGGCGCACTCACCCGGCGGACGCTACCCGGGCAGGATCGCCGCGCTCTCCTCGGCGGCGAGCGCCGCAGCGAGCGGCGGCGTCACGAACTTGTAGCCGACGTGGCGCACGGTGCCGATGAGCGACTCGTGCTCCGGACCGAGCTTGGCGCGCAGCCGTCGTACATGCACGTCGACCGTGCGGGTGCCCCCGTAGTAGTCGTAGCCCCACACCTCCTGGAGCAGCTGGGCGCGGGTGAAGACGCGGCCGGGGTGCTGCGCGAGGTACTTCAGCAGCTCGAACTCCTTGAACGTCAGCTCGAGTGCCTTGCCGCGCAGCCGGCAGGTGTAGGTGCCCTCGTCGATGGTCAGGTCGCCGGTGCGTACGACGCCGGGCTCGGTGGCAGCACCCTTCTCCTGCGCCGCGGTGACCTTGCCGACCGCGAGCCGCAGCCGCGCGTCGACCTCGGCCGGACCGGCGGTGTCGAGCAGTACGTCGCTCACCGCCCACTCGGCCGAGAGCCCGGCGAGGCCCCCTTCGGTCAGTACGGCGAAGACCGGGGACGTGATGCCGGTCGTCTGCATCAGGCGGGTGAGGGACCGGGCCGCGATCAGGTCGCGGCGCGCGTCGACGAGGACGGCGTCGGCCGGCGCGGTGTCGAGCAGCGCCGAGATCTCCAGCGGGGCGACCCGGACTGTGTGCGACAGGAGCCCCAGCGCCGGCAGCACCTCGGCGGAGGGCTGCATCGCGTTGGTCAGGAGGAGGAGGGTGGCCATGGACGGGTCTCTCGTTGCAGGGTCATGGACTGCGGAGAAGAGGCGCCGTTGCCTGCCTGCAAGATAGCCGATGTGAGGACGACGTGACGCAGCTGAGGTACTTCGCCGCCGCCAAGCAGGCCGCCGGGGTCGGCGCGGAGGAGGTTGTCGCCGGCACGCTCGCCGAGGCCCTGGACGCCGCGCGCGCCGCGCACAGCGAGCGCTTCGCCACCGTGCTCGGGCGGTGCAGCTTCGTCGTCGACGGCGACCCGGTCGGTGGCCGGGATCACACGCTGCTCGCGCTGCTCCCCGACTCCGTCGTCGACGTGCTGCCGCCCTTCGCCGGCGGGTGACTTCGGTCAAACGGCTCAACAAGTACGCCGAACATCCCGACAACCACCACATGCGCCGTGTCCTCGCCGTCCTTGCCACCCTCGGTCTGTTCGCCGGCCTGCTCTCGATGACCGCGGCACCCGCCGAGGCCGCCCGGACCGTGAGCGGCACGATCTACGGCTCCGACGGTCGCGCGGTAGACGTCTTCCTCGGCTTCGACCTCAAGGACTCCCAGGGACGCACGATCGACAAGAACGGCTGTCTCGCCACGAGGTGCGGCCTGCACGGCTACGGCATCACGCTGCGCCTCAACGGCGACGTCCCGGCCACCGGCGCCGCTGACCGCACCGGCCACGCCGTCACCTGGTCGATCACGGTGCCCTCAGCCACGGCGCGGATGTTCATCGAGGCGTACCCGTTCTCGTCCGGCACCTACG
The DNA here is from genome assembly GCA_016650445.1 of Frankiaceae bacterium. GTDB lineage: Bacteria > Actinomycetota > Actinomycetes > Mycobacteriales > SCTD01 > RYN-124. Next base: position 105,126 of record JAENVS010000017.1, read on the forward strand.
GCAAGACCGACGAGAGTCGCTACGGCCACAGCTACCGCCGCAACATCCCGATCCCCTACCCGGCCCGCATCAACGTGCGGCTTCCGCTGATCTGCTCGCAGGGCGGTACGACGGGAGCGATCAGCGGGCGGGCGACGGTCGGAGGCGCCGCGGCCACGCTCAAGCGCGTCGCCACCTGGTCGTTGGGGGCCGACAACAACGGCCCGACCCCGATCCTCGGCTGGAACATCGGCACCTCGAGCAGCGGCAAGTTCCTGCTCCCGAACCTGCCGGCCGGCCAGAAGTACCAGGTGCTCGCGACCGCCCCGAACGGCGCCGTCAAGCGCTACTACAACGTGCAAGTGAACAGCTGCCGGACCACGACGCTGAACGTCGCCTTCTGACCCCTCGGCCCTGACCCTGGCACAATCCGGGCGGTGACCATCACGGAGGCGTCGTCGGCAGCCCGGGCCCTGCAGCCCGCTCCCCGCCCCAACGTCCTGCTCATCGGGCTGGGCGGAGGCGTGATCTGCGGCGGCCTGGCCGCGCTCGCGGCGGTGAGCAGCGAAGCCCTCGCCGCCGGTGTCTTCGTCGTACAGCTGATCTTGGTCCTGGCCTTCCTCGCGCTCGTCGACGCCCCCGGCAGCGGCGGCGGCTTCGTGGTCGCTGCGGGCGCGGCCGCCGTCGCCGACGCCGTCGTCCTGACCTCGAACGGCCGGGTCTCCGGGCTCGCCGGCGTCATCGCGGTCGCCCTGAGCGTCGGGCTGCTGCACCAGCTCCTGCGCCGGGGCCGCACCCGGGTGACCGAGTCGCTCGCCGACACGCTCGTCGCCGTCGTACTCGCCGTGTCCGCCGCATCCCTCATCGCCCTGCGCATGGCCGGCGGCGGCCGTGATGCCGTGGTTGTCTGCCTCGCCGCCGGCGCGGGCGCCCTGCTGGCCGGACGTCTCGGCGACCAGATCCTGCCGCGACCGGCCCTCGCCGTCGGTGCCAACCGAGGCTGGCCAGGGCTGGTGTTCGCGCTCGGGGTCGGCTCGATGGCGGCCGTGGCGGCTGCCGGGGACACCGGGCCGGTCGCCGGCACCCGCGGGGCGCTGCTCGGGCTGGCGATCGCCGCCACCGTCTCGGCCGGCGACCTCGCGGTCGACCTCGGCGCCGCGGAGCTCACCGCCGGCCGGCGCGATGCCCGTCGGGTCTCCGCGCTGATGCCCGCGGGTCTCGTCCTGCCGTTCGCTGCGCTCGCGCCGGTGGCCTATGTCGCCGGCCGGCTCGTCCTCGCGTGAACCGGTTGCTCGTCTCGCTGCTCATCACCTTCGGGCTCGTGGTCGCGGCCGACCGCGTCTCCCTGGCGCTCACGGAGCGGGCCGTCGCGACGCAGCTGGAGCTGAGCGGGTCGCTGTCGACCCGGCCGGACGTGTCGATCCGGGGCCTGCCGTTCCTGACGCAGGCGATCGCGGGCGAGTACGGCGATGTCGAGCTGTCGGCGTCGCAGGTGACGGCCGGCGGGGCCAGGCTCTCGCAGCTCGAGGTCTCGCTACGAGGTGTGCATGTCCCGCTCGGCGACGCGCTGTCGGGGGCGGTCGACGCCGTGCCGGTCGACCGGCTGCGGGCGACCGTCGTCATGTCGTACGCCGACATCACCAGGCAGCTGCGGGACCGGCGGCTGACGGTCTCCCCCGCCGGCGATCAGCTGCGGGTGACGGGATCGGTGCAGGTGCTCGGCCGGACGATCGCCGCCTCGGCCGTCTCGACGGTGGCGCTGAAGGGGTCGTCGGTGGTGGTCACCGCGAAGCGCTTCGAGGTGGGCAACGGAATGGCCAGCCGCGCGGTCACCGCAGCGCTGGCCGGCCGCTTCGACTTCGTGATCCGCCTGGGGACGCTGCCCTACGGCCTGAAGCTGACAGGTCTCGACGTACAGCCACGGGGCGTCGTCGCCACCGCCGCCGCCACCGACGTCACCCTCCGCCGCCACGCCGCCTGACCTTCGCCGCACCGCCGTCGTACCGCCTGATCTCCCCACCACACGGCTCAAATCGGTGGCCTCTGAGCATGGTGGTCTCCGATTTGATCCGTACGGCGGGCTGTGGATAGCGCTCCGCACCATCGCCACGGCGTGGTCAGACTCCGGCCCGTGAAACCCGAGCTGGAACTTCTCGCGCACAGGCAGGGGCGCGTGTTCCGTCGCTGCCAGGCGATCGCAGCGGGCTACACCGAGGCCGAGATCGATCGGCTGCTGCGCAAAGGCACGTGGCACAAGGTGCGGCACGGGATCTACACGGCGTGGCCGTTCGACAACAAGCAGGTCACGTCTGATCGCTACATGCATGTGTTGGCGTCGGCAGCGCGCGTGCTGGCGATCGGCGGCGACACCTTGACCAGTCACGACTCCGCCGCTGTCTGGCATGAGATCGAGCTGATGGGCGCCTGGCCGGCCGAGCCGACGCTCACGCTCGCCCGAGGGGATCGCGCCGTGACGTCGCGCGGCTATCTCGTCGCGCCTGTCCCGCAGGCACATCGGGTCGCGGGAGAGAGCGTCACGTCGGCAGCCCGAACGGTCGTCGACTGCTGTCGCTCCCGCAGCTTTGCGGCGGGGCTCGTCACGGCCGAGTCGGCCCTGCGGGCCGGTTTGGATCCGGCCGCGATCGCTGCCGTGCTCGACGTGTGCAAGCGGTGGCCCGGGATGGCCACGGCGCGCGAGGTCATCGCGTTCGCGGACAAGTGGTCGGAGACGGCGCTCGAGTCGCTCGCTCGGATCTGGTGCCGAGACAACGGCCTCCCGGCTCCGCAGCAGCAGCGGTCGGTGCGGACGCTTGGCGGCGTCTTCGTCGCGGAGGTGGATTTCGTCTGGGACGAGTTCCGGACGGTGCTGGAGACCGACGGCCGCAAGAAGTACGCGGGCGAGACCGCCATCAAGAAGGGCGGCGTCGGGTGGAAGGAGAAGCTTCGCGAGGACACGGTGCGGGACACGGGATTGCAGGTCGTGCGCGGGTACTGGAGCGACGGCGACGACGGGGGTGCCGATCTCGCCGCGCGGCTGAGGAGGGCGTTCGAGCGGGGGCTGCGGGAGACAGGTGAGCGCGAGTACGTCCTCGGGCCGCCCGTGCGCGTCCACCCCCGCCCGCTGGCGCCCCGCGTGGCTCGGCCCGCTCGGTCGGCTCGGTCCCAGAGCTCAAGGGCGCAGTGACGCGCAGCTTGGTGGCACACGAGTTGCGTAGGCGCGTGGGCTTCCGCTCCCACGACACGGCTGAAATCGGAGGGGTCCACGCGTAAGGGGCTCCGATTTGCGCCGTGTCGTGCCAGGAGGGCTGGAAGGGCTGGGCGGTGGCGAGTGTTCAAGGCGGCATGTGGGTGCTCCTGGGCGTGCTGACGGTGACCGCCGTTGCGGGCGTCGTCTGGCGCACTCGCCAGGGCCGCATGCGCCTGGTGGAGCTCGGTGAAACGCTCATCCCGACGCTGACCGAGCTCGGTGAGGCCCCTGGCGAGCGCGCAACGCTGCTGCAGTTCTCCAGCGCGTTCTGCGCCCCCTGCCGGGCGACCCGGCGCATCCTGGCCGAGGTCGCGGCGGCCGTTCCCGGGGTACGCCATGTCGAGCTGGACGCCGAGAGCAACCTCGATGTCGTACGCCGGCTCAACATCCTCAAGACGCCCACGACCCTCGTCCTGGACGCCCAGGGGCGGGTCACCCAGCGGGCCGCCGGGCAGCCCCGCAAAGAGCACATCCTCGCCGCGCTGGCGAAAGCCGTAGGATGACCCGCATGTCGGTCCTGGTGAAGAGGCGTGCGGTGGACTTCTGCCGCATCGCCGGCTGCCTGTGTCCGTCCTTCTGACCTGACCCCAGCCCCACAGCCGTCCGTCAGAAGGACATTCCTCATGATCGACCGTTCTTACATCGACCCTCGTGGCCAGCGGTTCGCCGCCTGGATCACCTCCGCCGTACTCGCCGGTGTGCTCCTCACCCATAGCGCCACGCTGCTCGCGGTCCAGGCCGTCGTGTTCGCGCTCGGCGCGACGGGCCGCAGTCCGTACGCCGCGCTCTGGAAGCGCATTCCCAAGAGCCCGCCGAGCGAGCTCGAGGACAAGCGTCCCCCGCAGTTCGCCCAGGGAGTCGGCCTCGCCTTCGCGGTGGTCGGCACGATCGGTTACGCCACGAGCGTGACCACCCTCGGCACCGTCGCCACCGCCGCCGCACTCGCGGCGGCGTTCCTCAACGCCGCGTTCGGCTTCTGCCTCGGCTGCGAGATCTACCTGCTTGCCAAGCGCACGACCAACAAAGGAGTAACAGCATGAGCCGCGCAGACGTGCTCGTCGACGTCGACTGGGTCGAGGCCCACCTCGACGACCCGAAGGTGGTGCTCGTCGAGGTCGACGAGGACGTGTCCGCCTACGACTCGGGGCACATCAAGAACGCCGTCCGCCTCGACTGGAAGACCGAGCTCCAGGACCAGGTGCGCCGCGACTTCGTCAGCAAGGAGCAGTTCGAGGAGCTCGCGAGCCAGAAGGGCATCGGCAACGACCACACCGTCGTGCTGTACGGCGGCAACAACAACTGGTTCGCGGCGTACGCGTACTGGTACTTCAAGCTCTACGGCCACGGCGACGTGAAGCTGCTCGACGGCGGCCGCAAGAAGTGGGAGCTCGACGGCCGTGAGCTGACGGCCGACACCCCTGCACGGGACAAGACGTCGTACACGGCGAAGGAGCAGGACAAGAGCATCCGCGCCTTCCGCGACGAGACGATCGCCGCGATCGGCAACAAGAACCTCATCGACGTCCGCAGCCCCGACGAGTTCAGCGGAAAGCTGCTCGCGCCGGCGCACCTTCCGCAGGAGCAGTCGCAGCGCGCGGGTCACATCCCGACCGCGCTCAACGTGCCGTGGAGCAAAGCCGCGAACGACGACGGCACGTTCCGCGGCGACGACGAGCTGCGCACGCTCTACATCGAGGAGGCCGGCCTCGACACGAGCAAGCCGACCATCGCGTACTGCCGCATCGGCGAGCGCAGCAGCCACACGTGGTTCGCGCTGCACGAGCTGCTCGGCGAGAAGGACGTGAAGAACTACGACGGCTCGTGGACCGAGTACGGCTCACTGGTCGGCGTACCGGTCGAGAAGGACGTCTGATGTGCGGAGCCCCCGCGCAGACGCTTGATCTGGAAGGGATCGACGTGGCCAAGGAATCCATCGTGCAAGGCACGGTGTCGCAGGGCGGTACGCCGCTCGGTGGCGCCTACGTGCGACTGCTCGACAGCACCGGTGAGTTCACCGCCGAGGTCGTGACGTCGGCGACCGGAGCCTTCCGGTTCTTCGCCGCACCCGGCGACTGGACCCTGCGCACGCTCGCACCGAAGGCCGCGCCGCACGACACCACAGTGACGGCAGTGCTCGGCGACGTGGTGGAGACCGAGGTCGAGGTCCCCGCCTAACTCTCCCCCGTACGACGGCCCGGCTCCCCGAAAAGGGGGCCGGGCCGTTGTCGTTTGCCCCTCATGACGCATGCCATGGCTGACGATGTACGACGTGAGGAGGCATGCCGTGATTCTGCGCGCTCGCGTTTGTGTCGTCGGCATCACCGCAGCCACCTTTTGCGCCGCCCTCCTCGTCCCGGCCACGCCCGCCTACGCCTCAGCGCCCGGACTCGCGATCTCGGTCCCGTCCTCGGTGTCGTTCGGGTCGTTCTCCGCGGGCGCCCGCACGATCACGGCCAACCTAGGAACGGTGACGGTCGAAACCTCCTCCGCGCTGGCTCATGACGCGACCTGGACGGCCACCGTCTCCACGACCGCCTTTACGACCGGCGGCGGCTCGGCCGCCGAGCGGGTAGCGGCGGGTTCCGTCACCTACCTCGCCGGGACCGCGACCGCCTCGAGCGGCTTCGGTGTCAACGCCTGCGCGCCTGGCCAGGTCACGGCTGCATCCCTGTCGGTGTCGCGGACGGCCTTCAGCTGCACGGGCGTGTCCCTGTCACCGTCGACGTCGCTTTCGTGGAACCCGCAGATCACCATCGCCGTCGCCGACAGCAACGTCGTGGGCACCTACACCGGCACCATCACGCACAGCGTCGTGTAGTCAGTGGCCGTGCTTCGCGTGGCTCCCGCCGCGCCGGCGTGGCCGCTTGAAAACGACGAGGGCCAGCAGACCGACGAGTCCGATCCCTCCTGCCGTCCCGAGGATCGGCAGGAGGGGAAGCCCGTTCTTGCTGGCGCTCTGCGTCAGGGTGACGGGTGCGGCCGTGACCGCAGGCGCCGCGCCCGCGTCCGGGAAGGTGAGCGTCGCCGTCGCGGCTCGCTTGGTGAGGCCGCTCTGCAGGTCGATGCGGGCGAGCCAGGGGCCGGCCGGCAGCGCCTTGTCGAGCAGGACCGTCACGGGCTCGGTGTCCTTGATGCCGAGCGTCGTGCCCAGCTTGGCCGTGAACGGCCCGGCACTGAGACCGCCCGGCCCGTTGGTCAGCCGCATCGAGCCGCTCATGTCCAGAGCGCGCCCACCAGTGTTGTGGACCAGCGCGTAGACGACCGGGGTCCCATCGGGCAGCCGGTTGGCTTGCAGGGTGTCGACGGTGAAGTCGCTGGGGGGCTCGCCGCCGGGTCCGACCGAGAGGTAGATCCGGATCCCGACGCGGTTGACCTGCTTGACGCCGGTCGTCGCCGACGAGGCGATCTCAGCCCAGACCACGCCGTACCGCTCGCCGGCTGAGGCTTTGGCCGGCACGGCGATGGTCGTTGTGATCGGCTGGCTGGCGCCCGCTTGCAGCGAGATGGTCGGCGTGGACACCGTCGTCCACGTGGACAGCTCGTTCGGCTCGTGTCCCGCGGCGGGGAAGAACTCACCGTCCCGGATGCTCGCCGCGGACGAGTACAGCGCCACGTTGAGCGGGCCGGTGGACTTGTCCGTCACCAGGAGCTTGCGGGTGATCGTCGTACCGGGCTTCACGTGATCGATGATGTAGATGCTGGCCCGGGGGTCGGCGCGCCTGGACGTGGGCGCCTCAGCCAGGCTGATGCTGACGCCACCGGGACCATCTGCCGCAAACGCCACGGTGGCCGGGGCGAGTGCCCCGGCCACCAGCAGCAGTGCAAGTGCCTTGTGCATGCAGTAGTTGTACCCGCCGTCAGACCGCGGAGTGCGTGACCGTGCCGGTGTAGGTGCCGGCAACCTGGTCGGTGGCCAGCGTGAAGGCCAGCGTCGGGTTCCACTGCGCGGTGTTGACACCGGTCGCGAGGGTCATCGAGCCGGCGATCCGGCCGGCGCCGATCGCACCGGCTGTGCCGGGCACGAACGTGCCGTTGCCCGTCACCGTGGCGGCCCCCACCAGGCCGGGGTTGTAGGTGATGTTGGCGGGCGTCACCTTCGTGTTGGCCGTTGCGCCGGCGCCGGTGACGAAGTCCGTGGACGTCACGGTCGTGACCCAGGTCGCGAGCAGGGCGCCGCGGCCGTCCGTGACCTGGACGTCGCCGAGCGAGCCGGCCGACGTGGCGACGCCACCGGCGGCAGCGGTGCTGGTCAGGGCCACCGTGCTGGCGGGGACCGTGATGGCCAGGCCGGCGGAGCCCGTCACGGTGAACGTCGCGATCGTGTCACCAGATACCGCGTTCGCGGCGGTGGCACCGAAGCCCACCATGGCAACGGTCGCTGCGGTGACGAGGGAGGCGAGGGTCTTGGTACGACGCATGGTGGGTGTCCTTCTGGGTTAGTCGGAGTGTGGTTTCCGATCGCCCTATAGACATCGGGCCGCCGACCCCCCCTTCCGCATGGTCTCTTGTAGTCATCTCGGAAAGGAGCCGCTCGGTCGAGTGCACTACTCCGATTGCTCGTGATCTTGAGGGGTCTTGACCGCGCAACGCCCGACTTGTCCTTGCCGCACAAGGCTTTCCGGGCCAGCCGAGGGTCAGTAGACGAGGGCCTGAACACCCTCGCCGAGGACCTCGTCGACGAAGGCGGCGGCACCGGCGAGACGCACCCCGGGAAGCAGATCTGCCTCCTCGATGCCGCGCCGCGCCGCGCACTGCGTGCAGAGAGAGAGGTGTCCGCCGGCCAGGATCGCGTCGCGCAGTTCGTATAGCGGCCCGCTGTGCGCCAGCTCGAACGCCTCCGCCTTGCCGGGCACCGCGAACCAGCTCGCCTCACCGGTCAGCCACATCGACACCTCTGCTCCGGCCGCGAGGGCGACCGCCGCGACGGTGAACGCCTGCGCGCATCGCTCCGGCGCGTCCGCGCCGGCCGTCACCTTGACCACCAGTCTTTGCGTCATGACGCGACCGTACGGGTCTCAGTTCTCTCGCTGGTCCTTCTGAGGTTGGTCTCAATGGCCGGTTTGGCCGCCGCACGTCGCCGGCGAGGGCGTCGGTCGGCGCACGAATCGGGCGCACCGTGACAAGAGCTCCGGAAGCGTTACGCCGGTTGGCTTAGTCAAGATGGCTACTACTCGTCATACTCCTGACCCAGAGTCACGACGATGCATGGGAAGTCACACAACGTGACAGACGCGATCTGCTTCAGGAGCCCCCATGCGCAAGCCCCTCGTCCTCGCCCTCGTTGCCGCGGCGGTTGCTGCCGGCACTGCGCTGGCGACTCCGGCGTCGGCCGACGTCTGCACGCCGGCCGAGATCGCCAGCCTTGCCTGCACCAGCGTGACGGTGACCGTTGTCGACGGCAGCCTGTCGATCCTGGTCACACCGGTCGCAGCCGGTGTCTCGGGGACGGTGACCAGCTCCGCAGCCGCGCTCGCTGACGTCAACCTCGGCCCGACGCTGATCACGGACACTCGGCTGTCCTCGGCCGGCTGGATCGCCAAGGCCACCGCGAGCTCGTTCACGCCTGTTGTCGCCGGCCCCACCGCGATCCCGGTGTCCGCCTCGCAGTTCTACGTGAACCCGACCGGCACCGTGCCCGGCCTCGCGACCCTCAGCTACACCGACGGCACCGCGGCGTCGGGCGCCAACGCCCCTGTCGCCAGCGGCGCCAACCTGGTCAGCGCGACCGCGACCGGCCCGAGCGTCGTGACGTTCGTGCCGATGCTCCGCCTGACCGTCCCCGCCAACCAGCCGGGTGGCGCGTACACGGGTACCGTCACGCAGAGTGTCTCGTAAGCGCACCTTCTTCATCGTCCTAGGAGCCGCCGCGGTCGTCGCGGCGGCTCCTGGCATGCCGGCGACTGCGGCCTCCTCGCCGCCACGGATCGGCGCCTGCAACCCGGGCCTGGGCATCGGTTTGGCCGATGTCCCCGGCGGCGTCCGTGACCCGCGCGCCCGCGCGTACGTCGTGGATCACGTCCAGCCCGGCGCCAGGTTCACCCGCCGGTTCCGGGTGTGCAACGGCACCCAACAGCCGATCACGGTCAAGCTGTACGCCGGTGCGGCTGCGATCGTGCGCGGAGCGTTCACCATCGCCGAGGGCCGCATCGCGAACGATCTGTCCTCCTGGATCACCGTCGCGCCGGCCGCGGTGACGGTCCCGTCCGGGCAGGAGCGCTTCGCAACCGCTGCTTTCGCCGTACCAGCGAATGCGACCGGCGGAGAGCGGTACGCCGTCATCCTCGCCGAGCTCCCGGCCCGCCCGACCAGCAGCGGGGTCGCGGTCGCGAGCCGTATCGGCATCCGCGTGTACCTCGACGTTGGTGGTCCGCAGGCACCGAAGAGCGACTTCACGGTCGACACGCTGCAGGCATCGCGCCGCGCCGACGGCACGGCGGTGGTCACGGCGCAGGTGCACAACACCGGCGCGCGTGCGCTCGACATGAGGGGCTCACTGACGCTGCGCGACGGACCCGACGGGCTCTCGGCCGGTCCCTATCCCGCCACCCTCGGGACGACCCTCGCACCGGGTCAGACCGAGCCCGTGACGGTCGTGCTCGGCAGGTCGATCACCGGTGGGCCGTGGACGGCGCGGCTGACGCTGACGTCCGGACTGCTCGAGCGGCGCGCCGAAGGCAGGCTGACGTTCCCGGCCGCGGCGGGGGTCTCGACGCCGCCGGTGAAGGCGGAGAACATCCCGCTGGCCAAGGACAAGCGGGTGCTCGTCCCGTTGGCCATCGGCTTGATCGGGATCGTGCTGCTGCTGCTGTTCTCGCTGTGGCTGTTCGCGAAGCTGCGCAGCCGGCGACGCGAGAAGGATGAGGACGTCGACGCGCGCCGCGCGGCTGCGCAGTAAACGAGCGCCTGCGCTGTAGACGCGCACGATGCGGCTACCGTCAACAGCGTGTCAGGGGTCGTGTCCTCGCTCGCCCTGGTGGCGGCGTTGCTTGGGCTGTCGGCCGGCTCGCTCTACGTCGCCTACCGCCTCCACCGCTCCAGCGGTTAGCCGCGAGGCGATCGCTAAAAGTGCTACCATGTGCGTCATGGAGCGGATCGGCGTGCGTGAGGTTCGGCAGAACCTCAGCGTTTACCTGCGCCGGGTCCAGGCGGGCGAGGCTTTCACCGTCACCGATCACGGCGCCCCCGTGGCCCTGCTGAGCCCACTTCCGCCGTCGGACGACCCGCTCGCCGATCTGATTGCCAGCGGTCGCCTCATCCCGGCACCCAACCGGGGAGGCGCGTTCCCTAAGCGAGCTCCGGGCCCGTCTGCGACCGCCGAACTGCTCGCTGAGCGTCGATCCGACGATCGGTGAGCGATCCGGTTGTCTTCCTCGACTCGTCGGCGCTCACCAAGCTCGTCATCGATGAGGAAGAGTCCCTCGCCCTCGAGCGGCGCTTGACGGGGGCGGTCCTCGTGGGAAGTGCACTGCTCCGGCCAGAGGTCTCGCGCGCAGTACGCCGATCAGTGGGTTCGCAGCGCGACCACGTCCTCGAGGCGGTGCTGCAGTTGGTGGCCCTGGTTCCGCTCGACGCGGCGGTGCTCTCGCTGGCTGCAACCGTTCAGCCGTGGAGCGTTCGAACGCTCGACGCCCTTCATCTGGCCACGGCCCTTTCGATAGCCGAGCGGCCTTCTGCGTTCATCGCTTACGACGACCGGTTGCTGAAGGCTGCACGTCAGGCGGGGCTAGCGGTCGAACAACCGGGCGCTGGTTAAGGTCCGGCTGTGGACTTCTCGATCACGACTGAGCAGCAGGCCCTCTTCGACTCGATGCGCAAGCTGGGGGCCGACGTCGTCGCCCCCGGCGCGGCAGAGCGGGACCGCGAGGGTCGGTGGGACCGGGAGATGTGGGCCAAGCTCGCATCGGCCGGCGTGGCGGGCATGCCGATCCCCGAGGAGTACGGCGGCTCCGGCGGCTCGATCCTCGACTGCTGCCTGGTCAACGAGGCGCTGGCGCAGGGTGGCCACGACGGCGGCCTCGGGCTCTCGCTGGGCGCGCACTGGGTGATTGGCGCCGTACCGATCTGGTTGCACGGCTCCGAGGAGCTCAAGCGCACGTGGCTCCCCGGGCTGTGCGACGGGACGTACATGGGGGCGTGGGCATCGACGGAGCCAGAGTCGGGATCTGATGCCGCTTCGTTCCGTACGACGGCAGTGCGCGATGGCGACGAGTTCGTCCTCAACGGCACGAAGATCTTCATCACCAACGGCCCGATCGCCGACGTGTGCAACGTCCTCGCGCGCACGGACAAGGGGCCGACGGCGTTCTGCGTCGACACGAGGACGCCGGGCTTCGTCGTCGGCCGCGAGCTCGACAAGATGGGCTGCCGGTCCTCACCGACGGCCGAGATCCACCTGCAGGACTGCCGCGTGCCCGCCTCCTCGATCCTGTCGATCGAGGGGGAGGCGCTGTGGAAGGTCGCGTTCGAGTGCTTCGACTGGGAGCGCACGGTGATGATGGCCGGCTCCATCGGCGGGATGCGCGCCACGATCACCGAGGCGATCACGTACGCGAAGCAGCGCGAGCAGTTCGGCAAGCCGATCGCGCACTTCCAGGCGATCGCGCACAAGATCGCGGAGATGGAGATCAACTACCACGCCTGCCGCAACGCGGTGTACAAGGCGGCGTGGCTCAAGCAGGAGGGCAAGGAGCACCAGCTCGAGGCGTCGATCGCGAAGGCGATGGTCGGCAAGCTGTCCGTCGAGAACGCGCTCGAGTCGGTGCAGATCCACGGCGGCTACGGCTACCTCAAGGACTTCCCGGCGGAGCGCGCGGTGCGTGACTCGAAGCTGTCGTCGATCGGCGGCGGTACGACGGAGATCCAGAAGATGATCATCAGCCGGCTGTTGCTGGCGTAGTCGGGCAGGGCGGCTGGGACCGGTCGGCGGGGCGCCGGGGCGTCGGACCACTCATCTCGGAGCCGGCGGGCGGACTCGCCGGCGCGCCCGCCCGGCAGCTCCGAGATGGTGCGGTGAACCGGCGTGGCGCCGGTAGAATGACGTCGTGTCTGGGATTGCTCGGGTCGTCGTTCGCCGAGGCCTGCACGACCGCTCCACCGACATCGGCTACTGGCGTAGCCGTCCGCCCGCCGAGCGACTTGCCGCCGTCGAGCAGCTTCGACGGCAGCAGCACGGGGAGAACGATGGAGCTCGATCGCGACTTCAACGAGTTTCTCGCGTGCTTGGTCGCCCATGAGGTGCGGTTTCTCGTGGTCGGCGGATACGCCGTCGCCGTTCACGGGCATCCGCGCTACACCGGCGACCTCGACATCTGGGTGTGGACCAGCAGCGAGAACGCGGATGGTGTGCTGAGTGCGCTGGCGGACTTCGGGTTCGCATCGGTGGGTTTGAGTCCGGCCGACTTCACCGAACCCGACCGCGTCGTGCAACTCGGATATCCGCCAGTGCGGATCGATCTACTGACGTCGATCGACGGTGTCGATTTCGAGGGCTGCTTCGCGCGCCGGCTTGAGGTGGTCGTCGGTGGCCTGTCGGTGCCCTTCATCGCTCTGGACGACCTGCGGAGGAACAAGGCAGCGAGCGGACGTCCCCAGGATCGGGCGGATCTCGCCGCGCTCGAGGAGTAGTGCCCTACCTATTGATGTCTGCGCATCAGCACCCCATGCTCGGATGCGTGCGCACGACCCTGACCCTCGACGACGATGTCGCCATCGAACTCGAGCGGATCCGGCGCGAGCAGGGCCTGCCGCTGCGCTCGGTCGTCAACAAGGCGCTGCGAGCCGGCTTGACCCGACTCGCCACGGCTGCCACCGATGCCGATGCTGTCGAGGCCGCCACGGTGTCGGTGAGCCACGGCCGGTTCGTCCTCGACATCGACGACGCCTCCCAGGCGCTCGGGCTCGCCGAAGGTGAGGATTTTCGTTGACGTCGTCGACACCAACTGCTGATCTGGCGCGCTCGGCGACCGCGCCCCGGCACCAAGCCGCTAGCGAATTGCTCGACAAGAATCCGCTGACCGGCCTCTAGTCCTCCGATCATCGACTCAGGGTTGGGGGCGTTCCTCGAGCGCGATGTTGGCCAGCGCGAGCCAGCGGCGCGTTGACGGACACGGCCACGGTGCGTCGGCGCAGGCCGCGCACGTCCCGTCCGCACCCGCGACGTGCTCGTCGGCGGATGCGCGCAGGGATTCGGCCAGGCTGCGCATGAGCCGGACGTCGTGCTCGCGGCGGGCCCGGTGCTCGGCGTCCGCCTCGAGGCGGCTGGCGGCCTGGTGCATGGTCTCCGTCGGGTCTGCCATTCGGACCGCCGATCCCCCAGTAGTGGTCGGGCAACCATAGGCGTGGCCACCTGGATCCGCCTGAATCCGGGGCGACATCGGCTCGGCGCCGCTCGTCTCGGAGTCGCCGGGAGGACGCGCCGGCGGGCCGCCCCGGCAGCCCCGAGATCGTCGGCTCAGCCGGCCTTCCGGCGCAGCTTGGCCGCGGTCGCCAGGACGCGCGCCCGCAGTTCGTCCTGTTGGCACCGCGTCTCGAACCAGCTGCATCGCTCGATGGTCCAACCGGTCTTGAAGTCCCGCTTGCGGTCTGCGGCGGCCCGGCCGCGGTGATAGGCGCTGCCGTCCGACTCGACGCCGAGCCGAAGCGACTCATCACCCAGGTCGAGCCGCGCGAGCAGCTCCATCTTCCGGTCCACCACCGTGACCTGCGACCGCAGTCCGGGCAGGACGGGCTTGAGCACGAGGCGCGTCAGTGTCTCGTGCGGCGACTCGGCGAGCGCGTCGGTGAGCGACAGCGCGGTGCGGAAGGCGACGATGCCCGGCCAGCCGGCCCGGCCGGCAGCCAGGCCCTCCAGCTGTGCCCGGCTCAGCCACTCGTGATGCAGGACGTGGTCGAGGGCGCAGACGTGAGCATCAGGGTGGAGCACGTCAGCGAGGTCGACGACGGTGCGCTCCAACGACAGCGTCGGTATCCCACGCAGCAGGCACACGTCCTCCGCCGCAAGGATGAGCTGGCGACTGTGCAGGCTGGGCGACGTGGTCTGGCCGAACGTCAGCGCGACGTCGTCATGGGTCTCCTCGCACCGCTTCGTGGCCGGGTCGTGATCGTCGACGAGCGGGATGCCCCACATGCGCGCCGCGGTTCGGCCCGCGGCGATCGCGATCCGGCGCGTGGTGCAGGCCGCGTGGACCGCCGAGCTCGCGCGCATGAACGCATCCGGGACCACGCCGCCGTCGGCGTACGTGCCACGCCGGAGCTCCTGCCACTCTCCCCGCCGGAGCCGACCCCGGACGTCGTCCTCGGTCAGGCCCGCGGTGCGTGCGGCCCAGGTCGCCCGGACCCCGCCGAGGTCTGCGCCCAGCTGCTGATACCTCTCGTCCACGAGGCGACGATCGGTGCGGGCGGCGCCGCGGGCGACGCGGTAGCGGCGATCTGTGGATACGTGATCGCGCTGTCGACGACGTGGCGGTCGGCTCCGTCTCGGACTTCCCGGGCCGACACGCCGGCGCGTTCTCCCGGCCGCTCCGAGATGAGCCGAGCTTCGGCCCCCAGCAGCGGTCAGTTTGATCGATACGCGTCCCGTCGGTGGTCGATGCGGAGGACGACGACCTCTCGACGGTCGTCATTGATGCGGTAGAGCACGCGATAGGTGCCACGTCGTGCCGACCAGATGCCGGCCAGGTCGTCGCGGAGGTGCTTTCCGAGCCGCCGAGGCTGGGCCGGCAGCGCGACTGTGAGGAACTCGATCACTGCGGTCGCGACCGCGTCGGGCAGCTCGTCGGTGATCGCGCGTCGTGCGGGAGGCGTGAGGACCACGTCGTACGGCGGGTCCTCGGTCAACGACGCAGCTCCCGGATGGCCGCCGCGCCGCGAACGACGTCACCGCGCTCGTAGGCGGCGTCCGCTTCACGGATGTCGGCCAGGGCCTCCGCATCCCGCAGTACGTCGAGCGTCTCTTCGAGCTGCGCGAGGTCGTCCGGGCTGATCAGGACCGCCGCTGGTCGACCATTACGCGTGACGACGACCCGTTCATGATGCTGCTCGACCCGATCGATCACCTCGGAAAGGTGATCGCGAACCGCGCGCAACGACTCCGTGCTCATGGCCACGATTGTGGCGCTCTGACGCGCGGGTGTCCACTGCGCAAAGTCGGACGTGGCGGTCGGCTCCGTCTCGGACTTCCCGGGCCGACACGCCGGCGCGTTCTCCTGGCCGCTCCGAGATCACCCCGGGCGTCGTCGAGCAGGGCCTCCAGCCGTCGTCCGGCCCCGGGGGCGTTGGGACGGTTCTTGACGGCTCAGCCGCCTACCCTTCCGGCATGGGGCTGTACGACGACGTCTACGCCACCTTCGAGGAGGCGGCCGTGCGGTACGTCGTCGTCGGCGGTTTGGCCGTGGTGATGAGCGGTCACGTGCGCGCCACGGTTGACCTCGACGTCGTCGTGGACCTTGACCCGGACGCTGCGGCCCGCGCCATGCAGGCCCTGGAAGGCCTCGGCCTTCAACCGCGGGTGCCGATCGCACCTCGCGATTTCGCTGATCCGGACGTCCGGGAGGGCTGGATCAGGGACAAGCACATGCAGGTCCTGTCCTTCTTCGACCCCCAGCACCCCGCCCGCGAGGTCGACGTCTTCGTCTCGTACCCGCTCGACTTCGAGACGCTGGTTGCGGGCGCGGTGCCTACGCGGATCGGCGACCGCATCGTGCCCGTCGCCGCCAGGCACCACCTGATCGAGATGACGCGAGCAGCCGGCCGGCCCGTGACCTCGACGCTCTCCAGCGGCTTTTCGAAAGGGACAGCTTCGATGAGCGATGACCCCTGGAGCCGGGCCACTTTCGCCGGCACAGAGCAGGCGCAGGCCGAGCTGATTGCCGACCTGACGCCGGACGAGCGCCTGGCGCTTCTCGAACAGCTTCTCGAGATTGCCGAAGCCAGCGGTGCCCTCCAGCGCGCGTGCGAGGACAAGCAGCGCACCCTCGACGAGGCCTGGGCGACGGCTCTCGACCCCACCTGAGGATGCACATCTGCGCCACAGCGCAGAAATAGCCTGTGGCGTCCACATCCTGGGGGCACAGCGGAGCTGATCTGCGGCAGAGCGCAGACGCAGCCAGCTGTTCAGCGACCGGACAAAGTGTCGAGTTGGGACGGGACAAACTGTCGGGTAAGCCCGGGACAACGTGTCGATGTACGACGCCGACAGCACGGTCAGCCCGCGGCCCGCTCAGCAGCCGAGCAAGAATGGCCCCGTGACCACCCCCGACCTGCACCCCAACCTGGAACACATCGGCTGGCTGGTCGGCACCTGGGGGGGGTTAGGTGTGGGCGGCTACCCGACGATCGAGGGCTTCCGGTACGAGCAGGAGCTGACGTTCAGCCACGACGGCCGTCCGTTCCTGGCCTACGAGAGCAGGGCGTGGCTCGTCGACGACGACGGCGACCGCATCAAGCCCTCCGGCCGGGAGTCCGGCTTCTGGCGCGCCACCGGCGAGCGACAGCTCGAGGTCGTGCTCGCGCATCCCACCGGCATCGTCGAGGTGTACGTCGGGGAATCAACCTTCACCAAGATCGAGCTCGCCACCGACGTCGTCGCGCGCACAAGTACGGCGAAGGAGGTGACCGGCCTGAAGCGCCTCTACGGGAAGGTCGAGGACGACCTCGCGTACGCCGTCGACATGGCCGCGGTCGGTCAACCGCTGCAGTCACACCTATCCGCTCGGCTCCAGCCCGTGACCGGCCAGATCCTCACCGGACCGCCATGACCGGCTTACCTGCACAGTGTTTCTGCGGGAACTGGACATTCTCTGGTTAACTCCCGGGCACGGACACCTGCCTGCCCCTCGCGTCGTTAGGACCCCATCGTGCGCACACGACTCCTCGCCCTTTCTGCCGTTGGCGCCTCGCTCGCCGCGGTCATGGTCGGCGGCGCCTCCCCGGCGACGGCCCAGCCCGGTGCCAACTGCGGCGCCTACCCGCCCGGCAACGCCTACGGCATCCGCGCCAACACCAACGGCATCACCGCCCGCGTCGTGCAGGTCCGCACCGGCTCGACGGTGCGGTTCACCGCCCGCGTCTTCCGCAACGGCGAGAACTGCTCCGGCCGCCGCGTCGTCTTCTTCGTCCACGGTCCGCGTGAGTTCAATGCCGACGGTTCTTCGGCCTACCACGCCAGCGCGTCCGCGATCACGGACAACACTGGCCTGGCCGTTGTGATCAAGACCGTCAGCAACAGCTTCCGCTGGTACGCCGGATACTCGAGCGACAACGGCACGGGCATCGCCAGCACCAAGGGCGGCGACCGGCTGATCCAGGCCGTCTAGCACTTCCGTCCTAGGTCAGGCCCCGTCCACGGACGGGGCCTGATCCATGTCCGGGATGCGGACGGATCACGAAGGGCTGAGTCATCGCCAGCGCAGCACCGAGACGGGTAGTGCGGATCGCGATCGTCGTCGTCGTGCTCGCCGTCGCCTGGATCGGGGTTCGGGGGCTCCTCGCCCAGCGCCACCTGACCGCGGCCAAGGCCGACCTCGCCGCCGCCAAAGAGGCGCTCCTCGGCCGGGAGCTGGCCGATGCAGACCGGCTCATCGGCGACGCGGGCAAGGAGACGTCCGCCGCGCGCGGGCTGACCACTGACCCGCTGTGGCGCGCTGCCGGCCACGTCCCCCTCCTGGGCGCGACGCTCGCCGAGGCGGCCGACGTCGCCAGGGGTGCGGACGTCGTCGCCCGGACCGTGCTCCCGCCCGCCTTCGCCGCGGCACGGGAGCTCGACCCGAAGGCGCTGCGGGCCGCCGACGGCACGATCGACGTCGCGGTCCTCCGACAGGCGCAACCCGCGGTCGACCAGGCAACAGCAGCAGGTGTGGCGGCCCTCGCCGGGCTCGCGGACGCGCCACGGCGCGGCGTCCTGTGGCCGGTGAGCGAGGCTGCGGACGACCTGCGCACTCAGGCCCGGGATCTCGCTGACGCCTTGCGTGGGGTGCAACGTGGGCTCCGCATCGCACCGGCGCTGCTGGGTGCCGATCGTCCCCGGCGCTACTTCGTCCTCATCCAGCAGAACAGCGAGGCCCGCGGCACCGGCGGGCTCCCCGGTGGGTTCGCGATCCTTACCGCCGACAAGGGCCGACTACGAGTCACCAATCAGGGGAGCAATGCGGACCTGCAGGACGGGGAGCTGCCTCCACCGCCTGGGGTCCCCGCGGACTACGTCCAGCGCTATCGGGGGGACGGCGTGTTCGACCGCTGGGTCAATGTGAACCTGAGCCCCGACTTGCCCGTCGTGGCAAGGGTGATCGCTGACCGCTGGCGGCACCAGGCGGGGCAGCGGGTGGATGGCGTCATCACGGTCGACTCGCAGGCACTTCGCGACATCCTGCGAGGCAGCCCGCCGATCCCCGTCCCGGGTGCGGCGCCGCTGACGCCGGCCAACATCGTCGACTACCTCGCCATCGGTCAGTACCGCGACTTCGCTGCGCCAGACGGCAGCAGCTCTGGTGTTGACCGCAGCGCGGAGCGCAAGCAGCTGCTCGAGACCATCGCGAGGGCAGCCACCAGCCGCCTCGTCAACGGCGGCGGTAGCACGTTGGAGCTCATGCGCGGCATCGCGGACGCCGTTGGCTCCGGACACCTGCGCATGGGCAGCGACGACCCCGCGCTCGCTCCGGGCCTGCGCGAGGCTGGAATCGACGGAGCCCTTCCGTCCGGGCCCGGACCCGTCGCCTACGCCGTCCTGTTCAACTCCTCCGGCGGAAAGCTTGAGTACTTCCTCGATCGGTCCATCCGCTACGAGGCCGGCGCCTGCACGGGCGCGCGCCGCAAGAGCAGCATCACCGTGGAGCTCACGAACCGCGCGCCCGACGGCCTGCCGGCGTACCTCTACAACCCGTACCACCTGCCGGGCATCACCGGCACGGGCAACCGCGTGACCGTGACGGTCTACGCCACGCGAGGCGCGAAGCTGACCAAAGCAGTGATCGACGGCAAGCCGTTGGGCACACAGGACGGCGCAGCCGGATACCTGAACGCCTTCACGGAGGCTGGGCTGCCGGCGTGGTCCACGCGGGTCGACCTGCCCTCCGGACCCACCCGGCGCCTGGTCCTGACGCTGGACGAGCCGGTGTCGCCGGGTGCCGCACGTGTCCCGGAGCAGCCCCTGCCCCGTGCGCTCGCGCGCCGTGTCGAGGTGCCCACATGCTGACCGCCTGTCTCGCGGCCAGTAGCGCTGTTGCGCTATATTAGCGCTATGGCGACCATCCAGATCCGCGAGGTGCCCGAAGCGTCGTATGAGGTGCTCCGCCGGCGGGCACGCAAGGCTGGGCAATCTATGCAGGCGTACCTGCGTGAGGAGATCGTGGCCATCACAGCGCGGCCGACCAAGAGCGAGGCGATCGAGATGATCGAGTCCACCCTCGGCCAGAACGGCGGCCCCGACCCGACGGTCACGTCCGTCCTCGATGACCTCGCTGCCGAACGCCGGTGACGTCAGCGCCGTGGCGATCGTGGTGGACGCGTCCGCGCTAGCGCTATGCCTCCTCGGGACCTCGCAGCCGCATCGATCACTTCGACGTCGACTGGCGGCGGAAACCTGTCATGCTCCGCACCTCGTCGATGCCGAGATCGGCAACGTGCTCAGGCGCCGCGTACTTCGGGGAGAGCTGCCCGCAGCGCAGGCGCAGGTCTTGCTGCTCGCGGCCGCCCCGCTCATCGATCACCGGTACGAGATGACCGGACGACTTGGCCAGGCCGCATTGGCTTTGCGTGAGAACGTGAGTTTCTACGACGCGCTCTATGTGGCCCTCGCTGCGGCGTTGTCCATACCGCTCCTCACCGGGGATGCTCGGTTGTCGCGAGCGCCCGCGCTGCCCTGCGCCGTGGAACTGATCGAAGCGGGCTGACGCGGCCCTGCTAGAGACCGCTGCGCGCCGGCGCCACCGCTTCCTAGACTCGCCGTCATGAGGCGTCCCGCGACGACCCTGGTGACCCACCCGGGTGATCCGACGGCCGATGACATCGGCGCGGACACCGATGCTCTGTCCGCCGCGGTGGCGACTCGAGCTCGCAGCCGCCGGCGACGGGGCTGGGAGGCGTCGTACGCGAGCCTGCTCTTCGCCTTGGACCTGGTGCTCGCCGTGGTCGCGGTCGTCGTGGCGCTGCAGGTCAGGTACGGCGGCCTCGAGCCAGTCGTGACTCCGCAGGGCCCGATCGCCGGCCTGTCGTTCTCCGTCCTCGTGGCGGCCATCGCGCCGACGTGGGTGGCGTTCCTGCTGGCCTCGCGGGCCTACGAGTCGAAGTACCTCGGGGTCGGGTCGGACGAGTTCAAGCGGGTGCTGTCCGGGACGCTGCGGTTCGCGGCGGCGTTGGGCCTCGCGTCGTACGCGCTGCACGCCTCGGTCTCGCGCGGGTTCTTCGCGGTCCTGGTCTCGCTCGGTGCGGTGCTGTTGCTCTCGGGTCGGTACGCCGCCCGTAAGGTGCTGCACGCGTTGCGCCGCCGGGGGCGTTGCCTGCACCGCGTGGTGGCGATCGGTACGGCGGACGAGGTTGCCCGGCTGGCGGGCCAGCTCGCGCGGGACCGCTATGCCGGGCTTGAGGTCGTCGCGGCGTGCGTGCCGGACGCATCGCCGGGCGCCGAGGTGACGACCGAGCACGGACCACTCGTCACGCTGGGCTCGGTCGACGGTCTGGCTGCCCGCATGCATGAGGTGGGAGCCGACACCGTGGCCGTCGCGGGCACCAGCGCGCTGTCCAGTGAGGACCTTCGCGAGCTCTCGTGGCAGCTGGAAGGGACGGGTGTCGACCTGCTGCTCACCCCGGCGATCACCGACGTGGCCGGACCGCGCATCCACATCAGACCGGTTGCGGGGCTGTCGCTGCTGCACGTCGACGAGCCGTCGTTCGGCGGCGTCGGGGCGCTGGTGAAGCGCACGGTCGACGTGCTCGGTGCGGCGATGCTGCTCGCCGTGCTCGCGGTGCCGATGATCGTCATCGCTGTGGCTGTACGTCTCGACAGCGCCGGCCCGGTGTTCTACCGGCAGGAGCGGGTCGGCCGGCACGGCGCGACGTTCCGGATGTGGAAGTTCCGCTCGATGCACGTCGACGCCGATCGTCGGCGCGGCGCGCTGGTCGAGCTCGACCAGTCGGCCGGCCCGCTGTTCAAGATCAGGGCCGATCCGCGAGTGACGCGATTCGGCCGCTTCTTGCGTCGACGGTCGATCGACGAGCTGCCGCAGCTGTTCAACGTGCTGCTCGGGCAGATGTCGCTCGTCGGGCCGCGCCCTCCCCTGCGCGACGAGGTCGCAGGCTACGAGGCGGCGGTGCACCGTCGGCTCTACGTGCGGCCGGGCATGACCGGTCTGTGGCAGATCAGCGGTCGTACTGATCTGCCCTGGGACGAGAGCGTGCGGTTGGACCTGTACTACGTGGAGAACTGGTCGCTTTCCTTGGACGCGCTGATCCTCTGGAAGACGGTCTTCGCCGTGCTGCGCGGTCACGGCGCCTACTGAACATTCCTGGGGCGTGTCCGTCTTCGTTGCCATCGACCAGGACGCGCTGCGCGACCTCCTGTCGGTACGCTTCGCCCGGTTCCCGCGCATCGCCGTATGCCGGATCGGGGATCTTGCCGAGCGCGGTGTGACCCTTCTCCCGACCGGGCTCGTACCGCATCACGACATGGTCACGCTCACGGTGGCCGGCGCCCCCAGCGGTACAGAGCAGGAGCTCACCGACCTGTTGGACCGAATCCTGGCCGTGACGCACACTGTCCAGGACAACCCGTACTACGACCCGAGGGAGGATCGGCGTGATCCACATTGACTTGCCGGCCGATCTGAGCTTCGAGGACGACGAGGGTCTGCTCCTCGCCAAGATCCCAGCGACCGGTGCACCTGCCCCCGGCTCGGTCCTGGTGGCCGGAACACCGGTCGCCTGGACCTGGGCACGCGTCAAGGACATCGATGACGGCTGGGTTCGCTTCAGCCAGATCAGCGCTCCCGAAGCAGCCAAGCACGGCTCCCCCGTGGCAGGCTGAGTTCGCCAGCAAGGTGAGACGGGATGGGGCCAATCGGGCTGGTGGCGCACCGTTGTCACGAGCTGTGTGGCGACCCCGCCCTGAGGGTCGGCCAATGCGAGATGTCGAGGCCGGACAGTTGCTGGAAGACCTCGAGATCTGACCGGAACAACTCGTGCAGCGCAGACACATCTATCTCGTCGAGTGCGGACGGGTAGCCGCCCGGAGCGGCGGCGTTTTCGTGGATTACCACGTCCACAGGGAAGCGCTCCGCGTCCACGCAAAGGAAGTCCGCGACCTGCCGCAGGACGTCGCGAGGACGATGCACGAGTAGGTCGAAGTCCGAAAGCAGCAGCTGCTCCCGTGGAAACACGGTGAGCAGGTGCTGGGTCTGGAGGCCGTAGAGGCCCCTGTCGACGTAGGAAGAAAAGCGGTTCAGGCTTGGGACTTCGGATTGCGTCTGGGGTTGCAGTTGACGTTGCCGGACCGCTTGGTCGAAGGTCATCTCTTCAGGAGGATCCCCGTTCAGAAGTCCTTCCGCGGTGCTGCGCCACCTCATCCGCCAATGAGAGAAGGCCCGCTCTACAGGGTCGCGGAACAGAAGGATGAGCTTCAAGCCTGGACGGTAGGCACGCATCCGGTACTGCGCAGGTAGCCAGTACAAGGTGATGGGAGTCGATTCGCCGTAGACACTCCGGCCCCGCTCGAAGTGTGCATGCAAAGGCGCGTAGTCGGGCTAAATCCAATCGCGGCTCTCGTCATCGAAGAAGTGAGTCTCCTTCACGGACGCCATGCCGATCTCGGGATGCCTACGCAGCCAGGCGTCGAGAGTCGTGGTGCCGCACTTCTGCGCTCCTCCGATGACGAAGTCAATCCGGAACTCGGCACGATCGGGTTCGATCATGTCCGGTGATTCTCCGGTCAAAGCCCGCAACTGACGGTCAGGGCCACCAGGAGCCCGCCGCGCCCGGTCCTCGCGATGAGGAGCTTGCTTCGGCGACGCACGCGATAATCGTTCCAGGTCTGCCCACCCCCAGCAAGGATCAGGAGTCCTGGAACAACCCGCCAGCCACCCAGTTACTGCTTCCCGACGCGGTGCGGCTGTTGCCGCCGCTCACCGAGCTGAAGTAGTAGCTGGCAGTGTTATCGGCGCCGCCGGTGACGGTGCTGTAGGTGCCGCTGATGGTGTTGTCGTAGCCGAGTACGCCGCCGCCCTAGCTGGTCCAGGACTGGTTGGGCCCGGCGATGAGTTTGTGGCTGCCGGTCCGGGTGTCGTCGCCCGCACCCCACGCCGCGCCCTCGCACGTTGAGCACTCATCGCCCGATCACCGCTCACCTTCAGTACGGATCAGGAGGTCTGGAACAACCCGCCACCCACCCAGTCATAGTCTCCCGACGCGGTGCGGCTGCCGCCGCCGCTCACCGAGCTGTAGTTGCCGCTGGCAGCGTTGCTGACGCCGCCGCTCACCGAGCTGTAGTTGCCGCTGGCAGTGTTGAGGAGGCCGCCGCTCACCGAGCTGACGGTGCCGCTGGCAGTGCTGCCGTAGCCGCCACTCACTCGGTCAGGTGCGCAGCGATCTGGGTCAGTCCGGACCGGCGATTGCCGCACTGGACCGGGCGTTGACCCTGGACGGTGCGGATCGGGGGGCGCTGCTGGCCCGCGGGGTGGCGAAGGG
>JAENVS010000018.1 GCA_016650445.1 Frankiaceae bacterium
AGGCCATCCATGACGAGGTCAGTCGCGCCATGCTCGAGACGAGCGCCGACCCGGTCGACCAGATCCGCACGTTCATGACGGCGTACGTCTGCGTCCATGCGCGCTACCCGCTGATGACGACCATCGCGCACTCCGACCTGCACGCACTGACCGAGGACAGCCTGGCCACGGTCATCGCGATCCGAAAGCAGACCGTCGACCTGCTCAAGTCCATCATCGATCGCGGATCGGCCATGGGTGTCTTCCACTGCGAGCAGCCGTGGCTGGTCGTGGCGGCCTTCGCGGGGATGGCGGTGCGGACGGCAGCCTGGTACCGGCCGCCGGGCACGCCCCGGACCACCCTGATCGATGACTACCCCGCCGAGGTCCACCGTTCACTGATCCCGGACGACTTCACCCTCGATGAGGTGGCGTCGACCTTTGCCGACTACGCCGTCGCGATCGTGATGGGCGTGACTCCACAGGCCACGCCTCCGAGTCCGTTCGGCGGGCGATCGCATGGCTAGTCGACGCAAGCGCCGAGGGCAGTCGCCGGGCCTGGTGAACCTCGGCATCGCCGGCGGCATCGTGGCCATCCTCGTCCCGCTCATCCTGCAGGCCTCGCAGGCTTCGCCGCCTGCGGTCGCCGAGTTCGCGCCGAACGCCAAGCAGGCCATCAAGAAGGCGCCTGCGGATCAGGCCGCTGCCGAGGCCCCTGGGGCACCTGCAGGTGCCAGTCCGTCCTCACGTCCGTCGGCGACCGCCCGGCCGTCACCGAGTCCGTCGCCGACCGCGCCGACGCTGAGCATCGCCCGCAACCAGCTCAAAGCCTGCGTCGGCTCACCGCCTCGGCAGACCGAGGACCCGCAGTCACCACCGTGCGTGCCGTACTGGACCGGGGACAACGGCGGTGTCACCGCAACGGGCGTCACGAAGGACACGATCTCCATCGTGATCCCGACGCCTGAGGGGCGCGAGAAGGAGTACCAGGCGCTCGCGAACCACTTCAACAAGCGGTACGAGTTCTACGGGCGCAAGCTGGTGTTCGCCTTCTGCAAGCCGGTCAGCGGCTCGAACCTCGGGTCGTCCGACAAGCGTCAGCAGGATGCCGATGCTGCTGCCGCCGCAGCCGGCTGTGGCGGCCCGAAGCCATTCGCGTCCAGCTTCTACCGCTCGGACAACGGCCGGTACTTTCTGGAAGGCATGGCCTGCACGTACAAGACGATCGCTGTCGGGTCGTACTCGCCGTACGACAGCACGTACATGAACAAGTGCGCGCCTCGCCTCTACCAGTACCTGATGGACAGCGACAACGAGTTCGCGCATATGGGCGACTGGGCTTGCCGGCGACTCGTGGGCCGAAACGCGTCCCACGCGGCGGGCAACGACAGCTCCACACCGCCGCAGGCCATCACCTCGCGCAAGCGCTCGTTCGGGATCTTTCTCGCGCCGTACTACGCCGATGACCCCGTCGCGAACAAGAAGGCACTGCGGCCCCTGACCGACCGGCTGCGGCAGTGCGGGGCACCGGTGCCCGACGCGAACATCATCGTCAACCCGGTCGCCAATGCGGGTGCCGAGGGTGTGCCGGCAGACCCCGGCTCGGCCAACAACGCCATGCTGAAGATGAAGCAGAACAACGTCACGTCGGTGTTCTGCCTGTGCAACCTGTTCAGCTTCGGGGCGCTGCAGAAGGCGTCCACCTCGCAGAACTTCCATCCGGAGTGGTTGGCTTCGACGTTCGGGCTGATCGACATCAACACCTCGTTCGTGCTCGGCGCGTCACCAAGCGACCAGCTGGCGAACACCTTCGGGTTGACGTTCCAGCCCCGCCAGGTGCTGCCTGCCCTCGAGCCGTACAACCAGGCGGTGCAGGAGGGCGACCCCTCCATCGCGCCCGTGACGACGACGAACGACGTGCAGAACAGGCAGGAGATCTACCGTCCGCTGCTGATGCTCGCCGCGGGTATCCAGCTGGCCGGGCCGCGCCTGACCGTGGAGTCCTTCCGCGACGGGTTGCGCAAGGCCAACTTCCCCAACCCGGTGACGGAGTCGCGCGCCGGCGCCGTCGACGTGCCGAGCGACGGCTGGAGCATGACCTCCGACGCTGCGGAGTGGTGGTGGAGCAACACCGCTACCGGACCGTTCGCCGACAGCTCGAGCCGACCCGGCACCATCTGCTACGTCGACGGCGGCAACCGTCGCAAGGTTGGCGGTTGGCCGACCGGGCGCCCCGATCCGTTCTTCACCGGGACCTGCGACTCGGGGGCAAGCGGGTAGGTCCGCGCTTCGCCGGGTTGCGGGACGCGACGAGGTCATCGCTGCGGAGGCTGTTCTCCTTCGCCCCAGGTATCGAGCGGGGGCCATCCCTCTCCCTCCGTCGTACGCCACGGAGTCCCGGCCGGAGCACGACCGCCCTTCTCCAGGGGCTGTGCTTCGGTTTCTGGGATTCATGGCCCTCGGTTTCTGGGATTAAAGGCCCTCGGTTTCTGGGATTCCTGCTAGGGTGACGCATGACCCACCCGTTCAGCGGCCTGAAGCCCCGGCGACTGACGCCAGTCGCCCTCGAGCGGCTGTCGGAAGATCCGGTTGTTCTTCTGGAGGGGCCCCGCTCGGTAGGAAAGTCGACCCTGCTCGCCGAGCTTGCCCGTGCCGTGGGCGCGGACCTGCTTGACCTGGATGATCCCGCCACCCAACAGGCCGTCGTTCGCGACCCTTCAGCCTTCGTCAACGGTCCTCGCCCCGTGTTCATCGACGAGTACCAGAAGGCACCCATCGTCCTGGACGCCATCAAGGCCGAGCTCAACCGTGACACCAGACCGGGCCGTTTCGCTCTGACTGGCTCAGCCCGCCACGATGCCCTCCCGCCGGCCGCTCAAGCCCTCACTGGGCGGCTGACACGCCTGACCGTGTATCCGCTCTCCCAGGGGGAGATCGACGGTACTTACGAGGACCTCATCGAGCGTCTCTTCGCCGACCCCGGCGCAACCGTCGCCAGTCAGCCCATGTCGGAAACCGTTCGAGAGGAGTACCTGGAACGGATCGTCGCAGGCGGCTTTCCCCTCGCGCTGGCCCACCAGAGAACATCTGCCCGCAACCGCTGGTTCGACGACTACACGAGCCTGACGTTAGAGCGGGATGTCCGAGAGCTGAGCAACCTCCGTCAGGGGGCTCAACTGCCTGCCCTCCTCCACCTCCTCGCAGGCCAGACCGCGCAGGTCCTCAACATCGACCGCGCGGCCCGTGCGACCACGCTCGACCCCACCACGGCGGAGAGTTACGCCCGACTCCTCGAAGCCGTGTTCCTCATGCAACGACTCCCCGCCTGGGGCAAGACCCTCACCTCGCGCGCCACGGCGAAGCCGAAGCTGCATCTGCTCGACTCCGGCGTGGCCGCGAGGTTGCTCCGCCTCAGCAGTGACAAGCTCGCCCAGCGCGATCCGACCGCGCTCACCGAGCTCGGCCATCTCCTCGAGAGCTTCGTTGTCGGGGAGCTCACCAAGCAGGCCTCCTGGCTGGACGCCATCACCGGCGTGGGCCACTGGCGCACCCATGACGGAGACGAGGTCGACCTCATCCTCGAACGCGACGACGGCGCCGTCCTCGCCTTCGCGGTCAAGACCTCAACCCGCGTCACCGGAGTTGACCTGCGTCCGCTGCGCAAGCTCCGCGACGCGACGGGTGACGCCTTCGTCGCGGGCATCGCACTGTCGCTGGGCGATCGCTCCTACAACCACGAAGACCGGCTGTACATCATGCCCGTCGACCGACTCTGGCAGCCCCGTTACACGTAGTGCACCTGACCGCCAGATGCGCCCCACCCCGGCATATGTGGTGCGTACATCGGTGACAAACCGTTGACAAGAAACAGCAAGGGCATGATCACCAGCTTCGGTGATCATGCCCTTAACCTGCGGTTTTGCGTTGTAGCGGGGGCAGGATTTGAACCTGCGACCTCTGGGTTATGAGCACCGCCCCATGGATGCCGGTGAACTCCTGCGGACGGTCCCGGACAGCGAGTTGAGCGTCGATCCTCCACCCCGTCCGGCAGAGTCCGGCACGGTTCGGGCAGCTCGCCAACGAGATGCCAACCGCGCACCTACCAGCGCTTGCGGTCGCACAGCTTCGCTGCGCCTCGCACCCATGCCAAGCCGGCATCAACGCCGAACGTCACCACAGCTCGACGGTCCAAGCCGGAGCCTCGTAGACCCTTGCGTCAGGGGCTGGCTGGCGACCTTGCACTCCTCCCTGACGCAGCAAGGGTTTCGCCGGATACCGCATCCCTCCGGGCGCACCTAGCGTCTTGCCCAGGTCGCACGCTCACCGTCAGGTGACGTGCAAACAGTGAGGGGCACGCTATGTCCAGAAGGTGGATTATGAGAACCATTGTCACGGCAACCGTCACCGCTGCCGTCACGGCGGCCGGTGCGCTGCCCGCAGGCGCGAAAGCTCCCGAGCACCCGCTGACCAGCTACATCGGAGCGTGCAACATGGTCAACAACCCGGTTGCCATGTTCGAGATCGCCATGGTGAACGCAGCGGAGCAGGGCAACACCGGGATGTTCCTCGGCGCCGCCGCATCGGGCGACCCCGGCTGCGCCATCTCACTCACACCCTGACCGCAGCACCTTCGGGCAGGTGCAGCTCGCTGCCGAACCGGGCGCCGAGCTCAGCGCGGTTCCGAACCGCGAGCTTGCTGAAGACGTGGGACAGGTGCTGCTCCACGGTCTTCGGCGAGATGAACAGCGACGCCGCGATCTCCGCTGTACGGGCGCCGTCGACGGCCAGCCGGGCCACCTCGCACTCCCGGCGGCTGAGTGCTCCGATCGGTCCGGCTGACGGGGGGTTCCACGGCGACGGCGCGCTGCGGATGCCGAGCGTCCGCAGCTGCCGCGCGGCGACGGCCCGCTCCGAGACCGCCCCGAGCCCGGCCGCCAGGTCGCGGGCCGCAGTCCACGCCTTGACCGCGGCGGGACGGTCGTCCGGGGACAACGCCGCACCGAGGTCGAGCAGCGCCCAGACCCGGTCCAGCTGAGTACCCGCTGCCCCGGCCGCCGCGGCCAGCGCCTTCAGCCGCGCGACCCCGTCGGCGCGGCCGGTGCCGACCGCAAGCAGCGCCGCCGCTCGGTCGCGGAAGAAAGCGATCCGCGGGTTCGGCTCGGCATGTCCCGCCTCCCAATCGCTCAGCTGGGCCTCGGCCCGCTCCACGTCACCGATCCGCGCCAGCAGCTCGACGGTCACGATCTGCACCTCGGCGAGGCACCGCACGCAATCTGCGACGGCGGCATCAGCGTTCGCGGCCGCCAGCTCGTCCCGGACCAGCTGCCGGCTGTCCGTCGGGTCGAAGCGCGCGGCCAGCATGGCGGCCCGCTGGTGCAGCAGTAGCCGGCAGTGCGGGTTGTCCTGTGCCGCCGCCTCCTGCCTCAGCGAGGCGACGGCGGCACGCCAGTCGACGGCTGAGGCGTCGATCAACTGCCGGAGGCCGCAGACCCACGTGTCTGCCACCTCCTCCCTCAGTCGGTCGATCCGTCGGGCCAGCTGGCGCGCCCACTCATGGCACTCCCGCGCGTCGTGCACCCGTCCGACGCTGTACGTCGCCAGCGCCAGCTCGAGCGCCGCATCTGCGGCGACCGCGGGGTAGACCTGCTGCTGCGCCTCGCGGAGCACAGCGGCCAAGGAGGTCACCACCTCCGGCCAGCGGTCGAGGAACCGCGTCATGAGCGCCGCGTTGAGACGCGCGTCCAGGTGCCGCTCCCCGAGGCCACGGGTCGCGTCGACCAGCGCGTGAGAGAGCCTGATGACGCCGTCGATGTCGTCGGCCATCAGCCGGTCGACACGCTCGGCATCGAGCACCTGCACGAATGCGTCGCGGGCCGCGCCGACGAGCTCCTCGATCCCGCCGGCCACGGCGACCAGCCCGCGGGCCGTGCTGCTCGCCAGCTCCAGGTGCACTGCTGCCGATGCGGCGTCATGGTCCAGCCAGACGAGACGGCTGTAATCGAGCGCGTCGGCGGCAACCAGCGTCCACGTGTCGTCGCCGGCGCAGCGCCGGACCACCTCCAGCGCCGCCGAGACGTCGCACGGACGGCCGAGCGCGAGGGCGAGCCGAGCTGCACCGAGCGCCGCAACGCCCCGGTCGCGCGGCGCAGGCAGCACGTCCGCGAGCCAGATCAGGTGGTCGTACGCCGCTTGGCTGTGGCCGACCTCCTCGGCGAGCTCCGCGAGCCGGCGCCGGAGTTCTAGGTGCGCCGTCGGGTCCAGGACCGGCGTCTCCGCGGCTGCGGCCAGTCGGTCGTAGCCTGCGGCTCCGAGGAGACGGCGCTGGGGCGACTGCGCGACCTCGAGCGCGATGGGCGCGGTCGCGATGCCCGCGGCAGCCGCGTGCTCGAGCGCCTCCATGAGCAGCTGCAGGTCGCCCGCAGCCCGCTGCTGCAGGCGATCCGCGATCCGCGCGTGCAGGCGCTGCGCTTCACCATCCGGGATCTCGAGTGCAGCGGCTTCGCGGACCAGGTCGTGCGCGGTCTCGACGAGCGACGCCCGCAGCGACACCAGCCCCCGCCGTACGAGCTCGGCGACTGCGGCGCTCACGCGCGACGCCGGCCACTCGAGCACGGCCGCCACGTCCTCCTGGCGTCCGGGGCGCCCAAGCAGAACGACCGCTGAAAGGCAAGTGGCGGCGTCCGAGCTCAGCGCCCGGAGCATCGCCGGCAGCAGCGCCACCGACTCATCGGCGTTGCTGCCGGTCACCGCGTTGACCTCGATCCAGAAGGGCGAGCCGCGGCCCGTCCGCCACATCCCTTCCGCTCGCGCTGGTGTCAGGGAGGGGTCGATCGCCCGCGCGAGCGCGACGCCCGCAGCGCAGTCGATCGGCTCGAGCGTGAACTGCTCGAAGCTGGCCTCCGGGACGGCCTTGCGCAGCGAGGCGGCGAACGCGGCCGATTCCGGCGCCGGCCTCGTCGCGCAGAGCATGGCGAGCGGCGCCCCCTCGCCGTACGCCGCACGCACGACGTGGTGCGCGAACGCGCGGGACAGGCTGTCGAGCCACTGGAGGTCGTCGATCACGAGCAGCACCGGACCCAGCGACAGCAAGGCCCGCGACGCGGCCTCCAGGACCCGCACGGACTCCAAGGCACCGAAGTCGTCCGCTCGGAGCATGGCCGAGAGGCGCCGCCCTGGCTCACCCGCACTGCCCAGCTGCGCGAACAGCCCCGCGGCTGCACCGAGCGGCACGTCGCGCTCCGGCTCGAACCCGTCCAGCCGTCGCACCGGTCCGACGTCCGGCTGTGTGGTGGCCTCTGCGAGCAGTCGCGATTTGCCGATGCCGGGTTCACCGACGACGAGCAGGACCTGCGGGCCCGGCCCGCGGTTGATCCGCTGCAGGCGCTGGCGCACGCGAGCAACGTCCGCGCCCCGCCCGAAGAGCCCTGGGGTCTGTGCGCTCACCATCGCCACCGCCGAGAGGCGCCGTGACTCGGGGCCCTGTCCGCGAAGGTAGGCGCTGGTCACCCGGTTGTCCCGGCTTCGCGCAGGTCTGGCGCGGAAACCAGGGGTTCTCCCGATACCGCTGGACTGTGCACCGGCCTAGCGTCCAGCGCACAGCCACGGGGGGAGCCCACATGACCATGCTGGTGGTGGTGATGGATGCCGGCAGCTCGAGCGCGACGCTCGACACGGCAGCGGCGACGCGACTGCGCAGCCTCGGCATCACGCACATAGCGATCGCCCAGGACGCGAAGACGGAGGCCGTCGTCCTGGAGGGATGGGCGTTCGACGTGGTCGGCTCCGGGGACGAGGCCACGGCCATCGTCGCCGGGTCGGCGCGGCGCAGCTCGCTGCGCCCCGTGCTGGACACCCTGCTGAGCCGCAGCACATGACGGAGGTCGGCACAGCGCCGGCCCTTGACAAGGGAGCAGACATGAACGCGATCATCAAGACCTGGTGGGCCCGCACAGCCGTCGGAGGAGCGGTCGCCCTGGCGGCCACGCTCGGTACGACGGGGACGGCGGCCGCCGCCAACAGCGGGACGCTGACAGTCAATCTGCCGTGCGGCTGCGTCCTGTTCGAGGACGACTTCCCGACGGGCACCGGGGGCGGGCTGCCGGTCGGTCATGCGGCGCACACCCCGGCCGCGGAGAACCACGGCGCGGCAACCTTCACGCCCTAGCGTCAGGGTCCCGCCGCGGCGTGTCCGCACCCCCTCCCTGACGCAACAAGGGTCAGGCGAGCAGCTTGCGGATCGTCCCGGCGGTCCGCACCGTCGCCGGTACACCGAGCCCGGTGCGGTGAGAGGTACCGGCCGCGCCGCCCACCCACGCCGAGGCCGAAGCCAGCGCTCGCCGCGCTGCCAGCGCCGAGCTCGTCGCCGCGGGCAGCCTGGACGGCGTCCGAGCGTGGTCGCCACCGTCCGGGTGAGTCCGGGCCCTTCGCCCGTTGACAAACCGTTGACAAGAACGACCAAGGGCATGATCACCAACTTCGGCGATCATGCCCTTGACCTGCGGTGTTGCGTTGTAGCGGGGGCAGGATTTGAACCTGCGACCTCTGGGTTATGAGCCCAGCGAGCTACCGAGCTGCTCCACCCCGCGTCGGTGAACACAGCATACGTGCCACGTCCGCGGGCAGGCAAACTCGTGGCATGACGCACGACATCACCGTCTGGGCCAACGACCGCTGCAGCAAGAGCCGGGGCGCCGAGGCGATCCTGAAGGAGCGCGGCGTCGACTACCTGCGCATCCCCTATCTCGAGCAGGCACCAAGCCGGGCCGAGCTCGAGCGCGTCCTTCAGCTGCTCGGCACCGACGACCCGCGCGTCCTGGTGCGCGACGGTGAGCCGGAATACCGCGAGCTCGGTCTCGCTGACGCGAGCCGCGACGAGCTGCTGGACGCCCTGACGCAACATCCCTCGCTGCTGCAGCGGCCCGTCGTCATCCGCGGCGATCGCGCCGTGGTGGCG
The DNA here is from genome assembly GCA_016650445.1 of Frankiaceae bacterium. Classification (GTDB taxonomy): domain Bacteria; phylum Actinomycetota; class Actinomycetes; order Mycobacteriales; family SCTD01; genus RYN-124. The sequence goes on from JAENVS010000018.1 coordinate 8,933, forward strand.
CGGCCGGCCGAGAAGGTCCTCGAGCTCCTGGACTAGCGCGAGGTCGGTGAGGGCGTCGGGGTCGGCGACGACGAGCTGCCCGACAGCCGGGCCGCCCGCTCCAGTGCGGCCTGCAGCCGCTTCTGCGCTTCGCCGTACGCCGCGAAGTCGCCGTTCTTCAGCGCGGCCTGACCGTCACGGAACGCGTCATCCGCCTCGGCGATCGCCGCGGCCAGGTCACCACCGCCTGGCGCAGGTGAAGCACCCGGCGACGGCGTCGGTTGCGGCGTCGTCGGCGTCGAGCCAGGACCGAACAGCTCGTCGAGTGCAGCAGCCAGCGTCGGCGCCGAAGCCACCCGGTCACCGAACGCCGCCAGCACGAGTTGCAGTGTCGGGTAGCTGTTGTCGCCGCGGGCCCGGACGTAGATCGGCTCGACGTACAGCAGGCCGCCGCCCACCGGCAGCGTGAGCAGGTTGCCGACGACGACATCGGAGTTGCCGCGTTCGAGCGGCAGCAGGTCGTCGCGGACCCGCGCGTCGGAGCCGAACAGGTTGGCCACCTGCTGCGGGCCGTTGACCGTCACGCTGTCGGGCAGCTCGAGCACCCGGATCGTGCCGTAGTCACCGGGATCACTCGAAACCGAGGCAACAGCCGTCAGGTTCTGCCGGCGGAGCGCGACGAACGCGCTGGTCAGCGAGAACGTCGGCTTGCTCGTCCCGGGGAACTGCTGCACGACGTAGTACGGCGGTTGATCAGGCGCGCCCTGGCCGGCGTTGAACAGCGAGCCCGGCGAGGCGTTCGTGCGGTCCGTGTCGGCACCGGCCGTCACGCGCGAGGACGGGTCACCCGGGATCTGCCAGTAGTCCTCCCCCTGGAAGAAGTCCGCCGCCTTCGTGAGGTGGTAGCGACCCAGCAGGTCACGCTGCACCTTGAAGAAGTCCTCCGGGTAGCGGAAGTGCGCCTCGAGCTCGGACGGGATCTCGGACTTCGGCGTGACGACGTCCTTGAACGCCTTGCTCCACGTCTTGAGCACCGGGTCCTCGGTGTCCCACTCGTACAGCGTCACGTCGCCGGTGAACGCGTCGACCGTCGCCTTGACCGAGTTGCGGATGTAGTTGACCGACTGATCCGGGAGGCGGCTCCGGCCATTCGACTGGCTGTCGGTCGTCACGCTGCCGAGCGTCGTGCGCTGGCTGTAGGGATAGCCCGCGGACGTCGTGTAGCCGTCGATGATCCAGATGATCTTGCCGTCGACGATCGCGGGGTACGGGTCGCCGTCGAGCTTGAGGAACGGCGCCACCTTCTGCACGCGCGCCCGGGGCTCGCGGATGTACATGATCCGCGACTCTTCGCTCAACGCACCCGACAGGAGCAGGTTCTTCTCGCGGAACTTGAGTGCGTACGCCAGCCTTCGAACCGCGCCCGACAGCTGCACACCGCCGTCGCCCTTGTAGTTGTAGTCGGCCTCGGTGCCGCCGCTCCCGACGGGACCGTCGCTCTCGTCCTGCTGCGTCTTGACGACGGAGTAGTCGTTTGTGCCCTCGCCGAAGTAGACGCGCGGCTCGGCGACGGGCAGATCCGCCGGCGTCTTCACCGGCAGGTCGCCGACGACGAAGTCGGGTCGGCCCTGCGCGTTGACCCGGTTGGCCGGTGCCAGCACGATCCCGTTGCCGTGCGTGTAGACGAGGTGCTGGTTGATCCAGTTGCGCTGCTGGTCGCGCAGGCCGATGGTGTTGAGCTCGCGCACCGCGACGACGTAGTCGGTCAGGCCGTCGCCGATGTCGTAGCGGTCGATGTCGAGGCTCTCGTTGAACGCGTAGTACGCACGCAGGCCCTGGAACTGGCGGAACGTGTCCGACAGCACGTTGGGATCGAGCAGCCGGATGTTGGGCACGGTTCCCGTGTCGCTGCGCAGCTGCGTCTGCGTCGCAGTCGACTTCGCGTCGTACGGGGTGGTCTTCACATCGTCGATCGCGTAGGCCTTCCGCGTCGCCTCGATGTTGCGATCGATGTACTTCGCCTCGCGCTGCAGCTCGTTGGGCTTGACTCGGAACTGCTGGGTGTACGCCGGGTAGACCCCGCCGATCAGGACGGCCGAGATGACGAGCAGGGCAAGCGCGCCGGCCGGGAGCAGGATGTTGCGGACCACGATGTTGGCGAAGAACAGCAGCGCGCAGATGATGGCGATCCCGACGAGGATGCTCTTGGCCGGGAGCACGGCGTTGACATCGGTGTACGACGCGCCTTGCACGCGGCCGCGGTCGGAGAACGCCAGCCCGTAGCGGTCGAGCCAGTAGGCCACCGCCTTCAGCAGGACGACGATGCCGAGCAGCACCGACAGGTGCGCGCGCGCTGCCGGGCTCACCTTGTCGCCGGCCGTCTGCAGCCGCAGACCCCCGAACAGGTAGTGGGTGGCTGCTGCGGCGAGGAGCGACAGGATCACCGCGGTCAGCAGGAAGCCCAGCACGAACCGCTGGAACGGGTAGACCATCGCGAAGTAGCTGATGTCCTTGCCGAACTGAGCGTCCTTCTGGCCGAACGACGTCGAGTTGCGGAACAGCAGCCACACCTGCCACCGGCTCGCCGCCGACAGGCCGGCGAACAGCCCGAACACCGCGCTTGCGAGGACGAGCACGAGGCGCAGGAAAGGCTCGACGGCGACGCGGTAGCGCTCGAGGTTCTGCTGCTCGAGCGACATCGGCCGGAACGGCGGGCGAAGGCGATACGCCACCGCGACGTTGGACCCGATCAGCAGCGCCATGACGAGGCCGAACGAGAAGAACAGCAGGATCTTCGTCGTCAGGACCGTCGACCAGACGGCCGAGAAGCCGACCTCGCGGTACCACAGCAGATCTGTGTAGAGCGAGACGAGGATGCCACCGAGCACCAGGATCACGGCGACGACGACGATCACGGGGGTGAGCAGACGGGGGCGGGCGGGCAGGCCCATCCCGGGGGTGCGGACGGCCACGCTTCTCACTTCCGTCGTCGGGAATGCCTCGGTGGTCGAACTCAACCACAGCGCGCAGAGTTCCCCGCGCGGTCGATCCGGCAGGATGGACCCCATGCCGGCGCCGCTGTTCCTCGTCGTCGGTGAGGTGGAGGAGCACGTCGCCGAGGCAGGCTGGGACCAGCCCCCGCAGCTGTTCGCCCTGGTCGACACCGACGAGCTGCTCCGCGCGGAGCCGCAGCTGGCCTCCACGATGGGCCTCGTCGCCGCCGTACCGGGCGGCCTGACGCCCATCGCTCAGGAGCCACTCGCCGACGCGCCGCTCGACGAGGCGCTCGCCGCCATCGTGTTCGGCACGGAGGTGCTCGGGGTCGTGCTGGCGCACGAGGTCCTGGTGCTTCCGCCCGGCGTCGAGGCGCTGCTCGGCGACGACGCCGTCGCGTCAGCGGCCAGCCATCCCGAGCGCCGCGAGGTGCGGATGGTGGTCGGGGTCGCCCGTGACGGCTCGCGCGAGTGCGTTCTTCGCCTGCGCGGCGCAGATGGTCAGCCCGACGACCGGCTCAGCGGCCCCGACCTCGCGCCGGCGCTCGCCGAGGCTTTGCTCGCGACGCTCGACGAGCCGTCGGCACCGGCTCCGAGCTGATCGGCAGGTCGAGCCAGAACTCCGAGCCCTTGCCCAGCGTCGACGTGAACCCGAGCGGGAAACCGGCGTCCTCGGCCAGCCGGCGCACGAACGACAGGCCCAGCCCCAGGCCGCCGACGCGCCGCGTGGCAGAGCCGTCGACCTGCTCGAAGGACGTGAACAAGGTGCGCTGATCGGCCTCGGCGATACCGCCACCCGTGTCCCGCACACCGACCCGGACCCGGTCGTCCAGCAGCGTCGCCGTCAGCGTGATGGAGGTCCGCTTCGGGGTGTGCTTCACGGCGTTGTCGATCAGCTCGTCGAGCGCCTTGCCGACCCACTCCGGGTCGACCATGACGGCCGGCAGCCCGGCGGCGACGCGGCGCTTGAGGTCTGTCGCCCGCTCGGGTGCCTTGCGCTTCCAGACCTCGAGCCGTCCCTCGATGAGGTGCTTGACGGCGACAGGGCGCGGTGTGACGGTCACACGGCCCGCTTCGATCGCGGCCACGTCGACGAGCAGGTCGACGACCCGGCCCATGCGCAGGCTCTCGTCGCGAATGGTCGTGGCGAACATCGCGATCTTCTTGGCCTCGCTGTCGGGCTTGGCCACCAGCATCTCGGCGTAGCCCCGGATCGGCGTCAGCGGTGTGCGGAGCTCGTGACTGACGTTGGACAGGAACTCGGTCTTCATGCGCTCGATCTCCCGCTCACGGGTCGTGTCGTGCAGCACGAGCACGACCCCGTCACCGGTTGCCAGGGGCGAAAGAGAGACACGGACCTGGACCGTGTCGTCGTCGGCACCGCGGTGCACCTCCCCCGCGGCCTCGAACAACCGCGACGTCGGTACGGCGAGAGCCGCGCCGGCCGGGTCGCGCACGTCGACCACGTCGGCGAGCGGACGGCCCAGGGCGTCGCTCTCGGACTCGAGCCCGACCATCGCCAGCGCAGCGGGGTTGATGCTCGTCACCGACCCGTCCGCATCGGTCGCGACCAGGCCGTCCGACATCGAGGAGAGCACCGTCTCGAGACGGGCAGCCGAGGACCGGAGGTCGCCCGTGAGCCGGGCCAGCGAGCCGGTCATCGTGTCGAAGGTGCGCGACAACGTCCCGACTTCGTCGACGCTGCGCACGTCGGCGCTCGCATCGAGGTCGCCCGCCGACACGCGGGCAGCCGCTGCGGTGAGCCGGCGTACCGGTTCGACCGTCCGACGCCCCAGCAGCAGTGCCAGCCCGCCGACGAGAGCGGTCGCCAGCAGTGCCGTGATGAGCAGCGACGTCAGCGCCGACCGCTGCGCGGCGAGCGACGCCGTCGCCTCGCGCGACACGGCGATGACACCGAGTGTGTTCTCGGCGCTGTCGAGCACCGGCGCGAAGTGCACCGTCGGACGCGAGCCTTCCGCGGCGACGGTCTGGCCGGCTGGGTCGATGCCCTGGGCGATGTCGGCGTCATCCGCGATGTCCTGGACGGTGTCCCGATCGCGCTGCGGGAGGTTGCTCGCGACGACCCGGCCGTCGACCAGGAAGGACAGGCCGTACGTGCCGACCGCGTCGATGTCCTGGTCGGTGTAGGCGTCGCCGAGACGTACGCCGTACAGCACGGCGTAGGTCGGTGCAGCCGGCCGGTCGAGGCCCGCGGCAAGGACGGCGAGCACGGGCTGCGCGCCCACCAACCGGACCTTCGCGATGGGCGGGATGTTGAGTCGGACGCTGCTGGTGAACAGAGCGCGGACCGCCGGGTCACGGCCGATACCGAGCAGCTCGACGGCGGAGAGCTCCTTGCGGCCGCCGAGCGACGTGGCCTTGCCGTTGCGGTCCACCCGGACCACGAAGTCGTCAGTGGCGCCACCGCTGACGAACGTCGAGAGCACCGCGTTGCACTTCACCTTCGTCGGGCAGATCAGCGGTTCGACGACGAGGCGCGCGATCACCTGCGCCGACTCGCCGACGCGGTCGAGAGCAGCGAGCCGCTCGAACGAGCCCTCGGCGACGAGCGCATTGGCCTGTCGCTGGTACGACGACACGACGTTGGTCCCGACGACACCGACCGCGGCGGCGGCCATCGCGAGCACACCCGCGAGGATCGCGGCGACGACCTTGCCCAGCAGGCTCACGCGGGCGAGCGCGACGAGTCCCGCGAGCAGCGCAACGGCAGTCACGGCGCGCAGCGAGATGACGAGGACGGAGCCGGCCCCGCTGTCGTCGGCCAGCGGCGCCGCGACGGCGGCGACCGCAGCTGCGACCAACGCGACCGCCACGAGCACACCCGCGACGTCACGACGCACGCGCACCGCGACGAGCGCCGCGACCACGGTGCAGACGCCCGCCAGGAAGGCCGGTCCTGGTGCGGACGCGAGCGGCACGACGACGCCGCCGAGGAGCTCGGGTGGAAGGCCGGCCTCAACGCGCTGGCGCATCGCGCCGGCATTGAGTCCGGCGGCGAGGAGCAGCGCACCGGCCGCTCGGCCGATCGCGAGGTCGTCGGACCGCGCCTGCCCGAATCGCAGCGCGGTGCGCACCTCGACCGCGGCGAGGACAAGAGCCCCCGCGACGACGAGGAAGGCGGCGACACGTCCGCGGCGCAGGGCGACAGCCGTGGCAGCCAGCGCGCACCATGCCGCGACGAGCAGCAGCTGCACTGCACCCAGGAGCGCGAACGGGACGCCGGGCTCCATGTCGTGATTCCACCACTCGCCGCGCTCGCGGCGGGTGAGGAGCGCAGGTCCGCTACGCGGCCTTCTTCGTGCACGCCGTGGTCGCGGCACCCGACCTGAGCTTGCCCAGCTCGGAGACAGCGGCCTTGAGAGACGCGACCTTCACCAACGTGAGACCGTCGGGCGGCGACGAGAGCGCCTCCGAGCAGTTGTCGGCAGGCACCAGGAAGACGGTCGCGCCCTGCTTCCGGGCACCGATGAGCTTCTGCTGGATGCCGCCGATCGGCCCGACGACTCCGGCGTCGTCGATCGTGCCCGTGCCCGCGATGAACCGCCCGTCGGTCAGCGACCCGGGCTCGAGCTTGTCGACGATGCCGAGGGCGAACATCAACCCGGCGCTCGGCCCGCCGATGTCGGCAAGGCTGATGGTGACCTTCACCGGGAAGTCGGTGCGCTCCGTCGTGTCGACACCGATGATCGGCCGGACCGTGCCGTCCTTCTCGGTGGTGGCGGCCGTCCCGACCGTCACCGCGAGCGACTTGCCGCCGCGCAGCAGCTTCAGGCGCACCGGCTGCCCCGGCTTTCGGGTCCCGATGAGCGCGCGCAGGCCCGCGGCATCGCGCACCGGCCGGCCGTCGACCTCGACGATCTCGTCCTTGGCCTTCACGATGCCGTCGGCCGGCGTTTTGGCGCGCACCTTCTCGACGAGGACGTGCACCTGCCCCTTCACCCCGAGGTACCTGAGCGCGGCCGTGGTGGCGCTGCTCTGCGACTCCGCGAAGTCGGCCTGGTCCTGCTTGCGCACGTCGTCGGCGCTCTTGCCCGGGGGGTAGATGACGTCCCGCGGCACGACGGCCTGGTCGTGCCGGAACCACCCGTGCAACGCCTGCCAGAGCGTCACGGGCGTGATGACGCTGATCGTCGTCATGTTGAGGTTGCCCGTGTCGTCGTACGTCGCGTGACCGCTGACCGTGATGACCGGCTTCCCGTCGTACAGGCCGATCGTGTTGAACGTCGGTCCGGGTACGAGCGTGACGTAGGGCACGCGTACGACGGCGACCGCCAGCACGAGCCCGAGCGCGAGCACGCTCGACAGCAGAAGGGTCAGGGTGCGCCGGGACACCCGGCCGAGCCTAGTTGCCGAGCGTCAGGCGAAGAAGCCGAGGCTCTTGGCGCCGTCGTTCGTGCGGCCGTTGGCCGAGACCATCACCGGCTCGTCGGCGTGCTCGGCGACCTCGACGGGCGCCGCGGACACCGCATCGGCCAGCACCGACAGCTCGGCCTGGGGCTCCTCGGCGACGACCTCGGGGGGCGGCGCCTCGACCGACGCCTCGACCGGCGTGTCCACGACCTCCGGTGCCTCGACGGCACCCGGAACCTCGACCCGGTAGTAGGTGCGGAAGGCGAGCGGCACCTCGGTCAGCGCATGACAGCTGACCTCGTTGACGCCCTCGACGTTGCGCAGGTGCTCGACCAGGCGCACGGCATCCTCGAGGTTGGCGACGCGCCGGAAGGCAGGGGACCCGTCATGGGCCGGGAAGAAGACGACGTGCTCCACGGTGGAAGCTCCCTTTGCTGTCAGCCTGCGTGGGCGTGCGAGTGACCCGACGAGGTGGTTCTCGGCAGGTCGTCCGGGTGGTCTTGAGCCGATGTCCACTTTACGACGACGTGTGCCTTTTCCCAAAAATCTTGCAGGAGACCCGCGAGGTTTCGCGAAGTCGCTCGTTGGCTGGGTAGTCGGCGCACCCAGCCCCCCGACTGGAAGAGGGACCGATGTCCTCGATGCTCGAGCTGCCCCCGGTGCTCGCGGAGCCGATCCCGGCTCCCGTGCCGGCGCAGGCTCCTGCTCACCTGCGCCTGGTCCCCGACGTCCCCCTCGACTTCGACGAGGCCGTCCGCCGGATCACACCTCGGCTGCAGCGCTACGCCCGCCGCCGGCTCGGCGACGAGCACGAGGCGGAGGAGCTCGTCCAGGAAGCACTGCTGCGCGCCTACAAGCACGGCGGTCAGCTGCGGACCGAGGACGACCTCATCGCCTGGTGCACCGTCGTCACCGGCCGGCTCGTCATCGACCGGCTGCGGGTGCGTGGCCGTTCGACGAGCGTCGCCGAGGTCCCCGAGGGCACGCGGGTCGGCCGCGACACCGCCGACGTGGTGGTCGCGCGCGACGAGGCCCGCATGGCGCTGGACTCGCTCGACGCGATGCCCGCGCGCCAGGCGGCCGTGCTGTGGGCCCGCGAGGTCGAGGGGCAGGCGTACGACGAGATCGGCCTGCGCTTCGGCATGACGGAGCCGGCGGTCCGCTCGATCCTGACCCGGGCCCGCAAGGCACTGCGCAAGGAGTACGCCGCACGCGGCGGCACGCTGCCCGTCGCCGGGCTCGTCGCCCTTGCGCCGTGGGTGAGCGGCCTGCGCTGGGCCGACCGCCTGCGCGCCGCAGCGACCCGGCTGGCCGCCCCCGCTGCGATCGGCGCCATGGCGCTGGGTCTGGTGGGCGGCGCGCTGCACTCGCCGCTGTTCGACCGCGATGGCCGTACGCCGAACAGCGTCCAGGCCGTCGTCAGCAGGCCGGCGGCCAACACCCTCGACCGGCCGGCGCCGGCGCTGCTCGCCGCCGCCGGCACGGCCCCCCACGCCACTGCGCTCACCGTTGCAGCGCCCGGAAGAGCCCGGGTCAAGACCCTGACCGAGGATGGTCCGGTCACGATCGGGTGCGTCGGCGGCGACTACCGGTCCGGGGTCGGTGCGGGCGCCGGCAACGAAGGATGCGCCGGTGCCGACGCGACGGCGAGCATCTACCTGACGCCCACGCTGCCGGACAACCCGACGGGAGTCCGCGAGGTCGGTGTCGAAACCGACAAGGTCGACTGCGACGACGTCCCCGACACTGCGCTCACCACCTGCACGTACTCACCCAGCACCGGAGGATCCCGATGACCCGCGTCCGTCTCGCGCTCTGCTTCGCCGCGTTCGGCGTGCTCGCCGCGACGGCAGCGCCCGCCCTCGCCGACGATGGCAGCACCCGCGTCTGCGTCAACGCCACCAACGACAAGAACAACCCGGGCAACGCCCCGATCTGCGTGTGGGTCCCGCTCAACGCGCGCTGAGTTCGGCAGCAAGGTCGGATACGTGGTTGGCAAATCAGCACGCCAGGACCACAAGAAGCGGCACCTCTCTGCTCCCCGGGATCGCCCGCCGTACGGATGAAATCGGAGCGTGCCGCGCCTGAGGGGCTCCGATTTGATCCGTACGGCGGCCTGAACGAGGCACGTAGAAGGCCGGTTCCCGGTGGTGCGCGTGTCGGACCAGCAGCGGAACTTCGACGGGCGAGTTACCAACCCTCATCCGGGCTTCCTGTCGAGCTCAACGCGCGCTGAGTTCGGCAGCGAACGTCGATGAGGGTGCGTCAAGCCGAGCACGTGGCGGTGCCCGGGGCACCGTACGGGTCACATCGGAGCCCCGAGGCACGCAACGTGCCGATTTCAACCGTATGGACGGCGGGCGGACGGTGGACCGTGCGCCGGGGGCGCCGTTCTCGAGATCTCCACCGTCCCTCCGAGCTTGCTGCCGACCCCACCCCGAGGTAATGACCGGCCGTCGCCGCAGACGGCGTGGTCGGCTGCCTCAGCCGGCCTTCTGCTGGCTTGGCGCTTCGACGCGCGGGGTCGGGACGGGTGCCTGCAGAGCCTGACGGAACTTCTCGTACGCCAGCACCGAGTCCTTGGCCGCCACCGGCCGCCGGGTCCGGCCGGCCCAGGCCGTCCACGCAACCGCCGCGAGCGTCGCGACGGGCACCGGCAGCAGCCAGACGAGCCAGGCGGGCATCCGCGCTCCGAGGGGCTCCGAGGGGGATCGGGACGCCGTCACTGTAGACCTCGCGGGTCCGCCTGAGGCGGTGTTCGCAGCCGTGTTCCGATCCGTGTTCCTACGGCGAGCCGACCCACTCCTCGTCGCCCTCGGCGAACACCTGCCGCTTCCAGATCGGCACGGTCTCCTTGAGGTCGTCGATCAGCCGGCGGGCGGCTTCGAAGGCCTGGTCGCGGTGCGCCGCGGCCGCGGCGACGACGACGGCGACATCGCCGACCTGGAGCAGACCGACCCGGTGCAGCGCGGCAACGGCGCACACCGGCAGGTCCGCGACGACGGCCTCCGCGACTCGGCGCAGAGCGGCTTCGGCGTCGGGGTGGGCGACGTACTCGAGGGCCGTCACGCCGCGACCGCCGTCGCTGTCACGGACCCGGCCGGTGAACGTCACGACCCCGCCGGCGCCGGCGTCGTCGACGGCCGCGAGCAATTCACCCGGGTCGATCGCGGTCTCCCGAAGACCCAGCAACCGCACGACGCTCATACGCCCTGAGGTTAGAGCCCGCGCCGCCGGATCACGTTGCGACCGCGACTAGCGTTGCCCTCATGGAAGGAAGAGTCCGGTGACGGGTCCGCCGTTCGGCTTCGGGCCGTCCGACCGGTCCGATGATCCCGGCGACGAGGGTGAGGACGACCCACTCGGCCTGGGCAAGATGCTCGGCGGGCTGTTCGGCTCGGCCGGCGGCGGTGACGTGCTCGGCCAGCTGACGTCGCTGATGTCGTGGTCCGGCGGACCGGTCAACTGGGATCTGGCGACGTCGATCGCCACGACGGCGGAGGGCGCTGACGGCGTCGAGCCCGACGTGACGGCCGAGCAGGCGCGTGAGGTCGCCGATGCCTGCCGCCTCGCCGACCTGTGGCTCGAGCCGCTGACGACGCTGCCCGGATCCGGTGGCGAGGGCCAGGCATGGACCCGGCTCGGATGGCTCGCCGCGACCCAGCCGGCGTGGCGCCAGCTCGTCGACCCCGTCGCGGGTCGCGTCGTGACCGCGATGGGGACAGCGATGGAGCACGGGATGGCCGACGGCTTCGGAGGAGCGGTCCCGCCCGAGCTGCAGGGCATGCTCGCGGGCGCCGGTCCGCTCAAAGGCGTGATGGAGCAGGTCGGCGGCTTCGTCTTCGGGGCGCAGGTCGGGCAGGCGCTCGGCGCCCTCGCGCGGGAGGTCCTGGCATCGACCGAGGTCGGGCTGCCGCTGGGAGAGCCCGGGCGCCCGGCGCTCGTTCCCGCCAACATCGCGTCGTTCAGCGCCGGGCTCGAGGTGCCCGCCGGGGAGGTGCGCCTCTACCTCGCCCTGCGGGAGTGCGCGCACCAGCGGCTGTTCGCGCACGTGCCGTGGCTGAAGGCCCACCTGTACGACGCGGTCGACGCCTACGCCCGCGGCATCGAGGTGGATCCGGCCGCTATCGAGCGGGCCGTCGGGTCGCTGGACCCGAGCGACCCCGAGAGCCTGCAGCGGGCGATGGGCGAGGGTGTGTTCGAGCTGCAACCCACCGAGGCGCAGCAGGCCGCGCTGGCGAGACTGGAGACGGCACTCGCGCTCGTCGAGGGCTGGGTCGACACCGTCGTCGATGCCGCGGCGCGTGGCCCGCTGGCGTCCGCACCGGCGCTGCGGGAGACCGTCCGCCGCCGGCGCGCGTCCGGCGGCCCGGCCGAGCAGACGTTCGCCACCCTCGTCGGGCTGCAGCTGCGTCCCCGCCGGCTGCGCGAGGCGGCGGCGCTGTGGGCTGCGGTCGAAGACGCCCGAGGCATCGAGGGCCGGGACGCCCTGTGGGTGCACCCCGACCTGCTCCCCTCGGCGGCCGACCTCGACGACCCGGCGGCGTTCGTGCGGCGCACCGGCGCCGGCGGCTCCGGCGGGAGCCAGGACAGCGGCACCGACTGGGACGCCGAGCTACGCGGCCTGGGCGACCGGCCCGAGACCGACGGCGCCTGACGCTGCCGGACCCGCCCTTGCCTGACCCTGTCCGGCCGGCGGGGTCACTCGTCCGACAGCTCAAGGGAGGCGGCGACCGCCACCCCCTCGAGGAAGCCGCGAGCCCGCTCGGTGCGGGGGTAGCGGCCGACCAGCGCCCAGAACGCCGGGTCGTGCCCGGGCTGCAGCAGGTGCGCGAGCTCGTGGACCAGCACGTAGTCGACGACCCAGTCGGGCATGCCCTGGAGCCGGTTCGAGAGCCGGATGGTGCCGTCCGCCGGTGTGCAGGAGCCCCATCGGCCGTTCTGCCGCGCCGACCACGCCACGCTGACCGGAATGGCCTGGCCGTCCAGGTAGCGCAGGCTCAACCGGGCGGCACGCTCCTGAAGCTCGTCACTGCCGGGCCGGCGGCGCGCGTCCTGGCGGTCCAGGCGGCCGAGCATCTCGACCACCCAGCGGTCCTCATCGGCCCTGGACATGCGTCCCGGCAGCATCACGATCGTGCGGCCGTCCTGCCGGTACGCCGACACCGTCTGACGACGCCGGTCGCTCCGGACGACCTCCACCCCGTCGGGGCGAGTACGGCGCACGGGAGGCACATACAGAACGCTAAGGCTCGATCACCCTCTGACGTGGACGACCCGCCGAAGCGCCGTCGCCGGCGTTTCGGCGGCCCACCCCGGTGAGGCGACTGGCACCGGCCCGACTTTTCTTTTCTCCACAGGGTGGGACAACTCTTTGCGCAGGTCAGCGGGCCACTTCGGAACGTGTCCACATCTTGCTGCACAGGCTCGTGCGGACGGTCTCCACAGGGACACGCCCGGGTGTCCCCACCCTGTCCACACCCGCGTCCACAGGCCCGGCACCGCCGCCGTTGACGGTCGTCCGACGGGGCTCGTAGCGTCGCCGCCGACGGAGCCCCCGGGACTGTTGGAACCGCTCGCAAGGGGAAGGCGAGCGGATCCGGCGGGACCGGGGGCGCCGCCGTTCCCGGCCCGGCTAGGTGCCGGTGAAGACGGCGGGGCGCTTCTCGGCTTTCGCCCGCAGGCCCTCCTGCAGGTCGGCCGTCGCCAGCGTGACCGGCTGCGCCAGCGCCTCCCACTGCAGCGCGTCGGCGTACGACGCATGCCCGCCGTTCGCCAGCGCCACCTTGTGCAGCCGCTGGGCCACCGGCGCGCCGGCCGCGACGGCGCGGGCCTGGACGAGCGCCGACTCCAGCAGGGACGCGTCGTCGTACACCGCGCTGCACAGCCCCAGCCGCAGCATCTCGGCCGCGTCGATCACCCGACCGGTGAGCAGCAGCTCGCGCGCGGCGGCCGGCCCGACGATCTCGGGGAGCAGGAACGTGGTCGCCATCCCCGCGTGCATGCCGAGCTGCGCGAACGGCACCGTGAGCTTGGCAGACGCTCCGGCGTACCGGATGTCGCACGACATGGCCAGGCAGGCGCCCGCGCCGACCGCGGCGCCGTTCAGCGCGGCGATCGACGGCACATCGAGGGCCCGCAACGACAGCCACGTCTCGTAGAACGGCAGCATCCGGTCGCGCAGGGCGTCGACGGTCGCGTCGGGCTCCGAGGCGAGCCAGCCCAGGTCGCCGCCGGCGCAGAACGCGCGGCCCTCACCCGTCACGACGACGCACCGCACCGTCCGGTCGCGGCGTAGCCCGTCGACCGCCGCTGCCCAAGCCGTCGTCAGCTCGGCCGTCATGGCGTTGCGGACGTCGGGCAGCGCCAGCGTCAGGACGACGACGTGGTCGCCGTCCCGCTCGACACGAAGGGGACCGGACACGCTGCTCCTCAGGGCTGCCCGGCGGACGCCGGATCCGCCGCTGGGCGGTGTCGCAGGCTACCGAGCCACCCCGCGGAGCAGTCCCTGTCACCCGTTCGGGTGGCGGTAACGACCCTCCCGGGTCCCGAGACATGTAGAGCGACATCTGTCGTTGCATCCAAAACCGGACAGGACGAGGTCCATGCACCCCACGGCCACGCAGGCGATCTCGCGCACCGCCGCGCTGCTCGCCGTTGCGCTCGCTGCGACGGGGGTGGCCGCCGTCCCGGCCGGCTCCGCGGCAGCGCCCGCGTCGCGCGTGGTCGTCACGTCCCTCGCCGGCGACGTCGCATCCGCGGCGCGCGCGGTCCAGGCCGCGGGCGGCACCGTCCTTGACCGGCTTTCGCTCATCGGCGGCGTCAGCGCGTCGCTCCCGCGCGGCAGCGTGCTCGCGCCCTCGTTCCGCGTCGTCCCGGACAGCCCGCTGAGCGTGACCGGCAGCGACGACACGTCCGCCTCTCTCGCGACCGGCGTCCGCGCGGCCCTCGGGCTCGGCGCGCCGTCGGGCGAGGGCGCCGGCATCACCGTCGCGGTCGTCGACACCGGCGTCGCCGAGGTCGCGGACCTCGCCGGTCGCGTGCGCCACGTCAACGTCAGCGGCGCGCCGGACGGCGACGGCTACGGCCACGGCACCTTCGTCTCGGGTCTGGTCGCCGGTGACGGCACCAGCTCGAACGGCGCGTACGCCGGCGTCGCACCGGCGGCCCGGATCCTCGACGTCAAGGTCGCCGACGACAACGGCCGCACCGACCTCGTCACCGTGCTGAAGGGCCTGCAGGCCATCGCCGCCGACAAGAGCGTCGACGTCGTCAACCTGTCGCTGTCGTCCGGCAGCCCGCTGCCCTACCAGATCGACCCGCTGAGCGCGGCGCTCGAGGGCCTGTGGCGTCGCGGTGTCACCGTCGTCGTCCCGGCCGGCAACGACGGCCCCACGGCCGGCACCATTGCCTCCCCCGGTACCGACCCGGTCCTGCTCACCGCCGGCGGCCTCGACGTCCACGGCACCGCGACGACGGCCGATGACACGGTCGCCGAGTGGTCCGGACGCGGTCCCGCCCCGCAGGGCGTGCAGAAGCCCGACCTCGTCGCTCCGGGCGCGCACGTCGTGTCGCTGCGCGTCGCCGGCAGCACCATCGACCGCGACAACCCGCAGGGCCGCGTCGGCACCGGCTACTTCAAGGGCTCCGGTACGTCGTTCTCCACCGCCGCGACCGCCGGCGCCGTCGCCGCCCTTCTCGATGCACGGCCGGGTCTGAGCCCCGACCGCGTCAAGGCCCTGCTCAAGAACACCGCCACGAACGGCGCCGCCCTCGGCGGACCCGACGCGGCCGGAGCCGGTGCGCTCGACCTCGACGCGGCGTACGACGGCACGGTCGGCAAGGCCAACAGCGGCGTCGGCGGCGAGATCATCCCCGGCTCACCGGCCGCCTGGGCAGCGTTCCTCGACGCGCTGCTGCGCGGCGACGAGGAGACCGCCGCGAGCAGCTGGTCGAAGCTGTCGCAGGCCGCGCGCAACTGGGCCGCGAGCAGCTGGTCGAGCCTGGACGTCGAGGCCCGCAACTGGGCGGCGCGCAACTGGGCCGCCCGCAACTGGGCCGGCGCGACCGTCGAGGAGTGGGCCGCACGCAACTGGGCGGCGCGCAACTGGGCCGCGCGCAACTGGGCCGACAGCGACTGGTCGGCCAGCAGCTGGTCGGCGGGCAACTGGGCCGCCGGCAACTGGGCAGCGAGCAGCTGGTCGGCGGGCAACTGGGCCGCCGGCAACTGGGCCACCGCGGACTGGTCCGCCGGCAACTGGGCGGCCAGCAGCTGGTCGTCGCGCAACTGGGCCGCGGGCAACTGGGCCGCGGGCAACTGGGCCGCCGGCAACTGGGCCGCCGGCAACTGGACCGCAGGCAACTGGGCCGCGAGCAGCTGGTCGGCCCGCAACTGGTCCGCGACCTGGCGCTAAGCACGACGACAGACCTGCCGATAACAGGTCCGACGGTCCGTGCTGAGCACAGCGCGGACATCCGTGCTCTGAGGAGGTAGACGTGCCGACAGGGCTGCGTCGCCTCGTCCTGTCACTCGTCGCGGCCGGCGTCGTCACTCAGGCCGTCGTGGCGTTCTTCGCCCGCGACGTCGGGGCGGTCACGTCGCTCGACGGCCGGGTTCCCTGGGCGCACGGCCTCGTCCTGCTCGGAGTGCTGCTGGCCCTCACCGTCATCGGTGACCTCGTCTCGGTCCGCGTACGACACGGCGACCAGAGCGAGGAGCTCACGCTCTTCGAGGCAGCCGTCGTCGTCGACGTGCTCCTGCTACCGGCGGGCCACGCCCTGCTGGTCCCGGTGGCCGCGAGCATCCTGTGCTCGCTCTTCCGCCGGCGCGAGCTCGTCAAGACCGTCTTCAACGCCGCCAACCAGGCGCTGGCCACTGCCGTGCTCGTCGCGATCGTCCACGTGCTCTCCGGCTCCGGCTCCGGGGTCGGCCTGTCCGGGCGGGCCGTGCTTGCGCTGCTCGTCGGCACGCTCGCGTTCAGCGCCGTCAACCTCATCGCGCTGTCGCGGGTCTACGGCCTGCTCGGTGGCGACGACCCGTGGGAGATGGTGCGCGACGACGCGCGGCTCGCGGCGGTCATGGCCGTCGGGATGGTCGCGCTCGGCGGCACGGCCGTGACCGTGGCGTGGGCCGCACCCGCACTCCTGCCGTTCACCGTCGTCCCGGCTGCCGCGCTGACGTTCGCGTACCGCGCCGCAGCGCAGGAGACCGAGGAACGGCAGCGGTCCAGCCAGCTGCTCGCGCTGTCGCAGGTGCTGGCCGGCCGGCTCAACGCCGACGACGTCACCGGGGCGTTCCTCGACCTGACCCGCCAGGCGTTCGCGGCCGACGTCGCGATCGCCGTGCTCGACCCGGGCGCGCAGCCCGGTGGCTCGGTGCCGTCGAGCGTGGTCGACGACCGCGAAGGCGGCTACGAGCGGCGTACGTCGGACATCGGTGAGCAGATGCTGCTGCTGCGCTCCTCGCAGGACGGCGTGCTCGCGCTGACCGAGAAGGACAACCTGCCCAAGGGCTGGGCCCGCGCCGTCGTGGCGCCGCTGGAGGCCGAGGGGCGTCGGCTCGGCGCTGTCGTCCTCGCCACGCGCGACAGGCACCAGCAGCTCGGCCGCCGTGAGCTGACACTGCTGACACCGCTGGCGAGCGCGCTCGCGGTGGCGCTTCGTGGTGCGGCGCACGTGCAGCGGCTGACCGAGGAGACGAGCAAGCTCAAGGCCGTCGTCGACCAGTCGTCGGACGGCATCCTCGTGCTCGACGGCGAAGGTCGCGTGCAGCTCTGGAGCCCGGCGCTGGAGGTCCTCACCGGCCGGCCGGAGCTCGCGGCGCTGGGCCGGCCGCTGGGGCAGCTCGTCGCGACGCTGCGGCCCGACGGCACGCCCGTCGACCCGTTCACCGCCGGACGCGAGCTGCTCTCTCCGGACCAGCCCCGCGCGACCGTCGAGCTGACCGTCCTGCGTGACGACGGCGAGCAGCGCGTCGTGCGCTGCGCCCACGCCGGTGCGTTCAGCGTCGGCGGCACGCTGCAGCGGGACGTCGTCATCGTCCACGACGTCACGCGCGAGCGGCAGGTCGAGCGACTGAAGGCCGACTTCATCGCGACGGTCTCGCACGAGCTCCGCACGCCGATCACCCCCATCAAGGGGTACGCCGACCTGCTGCGCCGGCGCGGTGACGCGATGAGCCCGGAGAAGCGCGCCGAGTGCCTCGAGATCATCAGCAGCCGCACCGAGCACCTGGCCCGCCTGGTGGAGGACCTGCTGCTGGCGTCGCGGATCTCCGCGACGGAGGGGGCGGCGTCCGCGCAGGTCGAGATGGGCACGGCGGACCTGGTTGCGCTCATCACCCGCGCGTGCGGCGACTTCGGCACCGATGGCGAGCGGATCGAGCTCGACCTGCCGGCCGAGCCCGTGCACGTCGGCTGTGACCCGATGCGCGTCGTGCAGGTGCTGAGCAACCTCGTCAGCAACGCGCTGAAGTACTCCGCGGACGGCAGCCAAGTCGACGTGCGGCTGAGCGTGACGGGCGGCCGGGCGACGGTCGAGATCGCCGATGTCGGGCGTGGGATCCCCGCCGACCAGCTCGAGCGGGTCTTCGACAAGTTCCACCGGGTCGAGGACCCGATGCGGATGACGACCGGCGGCACCGGCCTCGGGCTGTACATCGCCCGTGAGCTGGCCAACGCCATGGGGGCAACGCTGGAGTGCCGCTCCACCCTCGGAGTGGGGTCGGTGTTCTCCGTCTCCCTGCCCGTCATTGCCCCGCCAGCGGCCCAGACGCCCTCCTCCGGGGGCGACGCGGTTGAGGCCACCGGAGAGCCCGGGACCCTCCCCCGGCCCCGGCTGGTGCCCGCCTGGGAGCCCCTCCGCGCCACGCCCGGAGCGTGAAACACGCTCGTCCAAGCGTGCGAGGGCTAGGCTGAACACGTTCGCCACGCCCCAGCCGGAGCGTGGAACCGGGGGCAAGTCCCCGTCGAGTCGACCTGGAGGACCCCGTGGCCGAGAGCTACAACGGATACTGCGTCAAGTGCAAGGAGAAGCGCGACTTCGACGGCGAGATCAAGGTCAGCGACTCGGGCCGCCGCATGGCCCAGGGCCTGTGCCCCGTCTGCGGGACGAAGATGAACCGCATCCTCGGCAAGGCGTGACCTACGCCTGACCTGCCCAGCACGTCCGTGAAGGGCGGCTCCCCCACCCGGGGAGCCGCCCTTCACGCGTCGTACGCCGCCGAGGTCAACCCCCGCCGGCCCGGGGAGCCAGGTGGCCAGGGCTGTGGACGGGCGGAGGCGCGCGACGGCGGGCGGTGTCACTCTCCCGGCGTGCGCCCACTCCTGACACCGACCGTGCGCCGCCTGTGGCGCGATCCCGAGACACTGCAGCTCGGCCGGCCGCCGGGTCGCGCCGTCGTGCTCGCGGGCGTCGACTCCCTGGTCCGAGGCGTGCTCGGGCTGCTCGACGGGACGCGCGACCGCGCCGGGCTCGTGCGCGCCGCCGCCGACTCCGGGTGCCCGCCGGAGCGCACCGAGGAGGTCTTGTCCCTGCTCGCGCACGCCTGCCTGCTCGACGACGCGGCGGCCGACCGCGGAGCACTGGCCGGGCTCGGCCGCCCGGAGCGCGACCGGCTCGCCGCCGACCTCGGGTCACTCCGGCTGGTCCGCGGTGACGACGCCCTCATCGCCGTCGGCCGCCGACGCTCGGCGCGGGTCGTCGTCGACGGCGCCGGGCGGGTCGGAGCCACGGTCGCCGCGCTGCTCGCTGCGTCCGGCGTCGGGATCGTCGACGTGGTCGATGACGGGCTGACGCGGCCCGAGGACTGCGGGATCGGTGGCCTGCCGCCGACAGCCGTCGGCCGGCCACGCGCGCAGGCAACCCGCGACCTGCTCACCGCAGTCGCGGGCCAGGTCAGCGCGGGCGCCGACCACGTCGCCTTCCCCGACCTGCTCGTGCTGGCCCCGCCGGCCGGGTTCGCTGTCCCCGAGCCACCGCGGCTGGTGCCACACCTGCTCGCCGAGGTCCGCGGCGACGTCGGAGTCGTCGGCCCGCTCGTCACCGCCGGCACGAGTGCCTGCCTGCGCTGCCTCGACCTCACAAGAGCCGACCGCGACCCGGGGTGGCCGGCGATCGCCGTGCAGCTCGCCACGCCGGCGCGGGACGTGGCGCCGTGCGACACGGCTCTGGCGGTGGCGGTCGCGGCGCAGACGGCGATGCAGGCCTTGGCGTTCCTCGACGGCGCGCCCCGGCCGGGCTCGGTCGGCGGCACGCTCGAGCTCGTGCTGCCCGACTGGCGCTGGCGGCGACGGAGCTGGCAGGTCCACCCCGACTGCGACTGCGGGTGGCGAGACGCGGGATAGCGCCACGCCCTTGCCTCGGCAAGACACACTCAACCCATGAACGACATCCCGCGGCGGGCAGTGACCCGCAGCGCCAAGCTGGCAGCCCTGCCGCTGGGCGTCGCGGGACGGGCGACCCTCGGCCTGGGCAAGCGCATCGGCGGCCGGCCGGCCGAGATCGTCGCCGCCGAGCTGCAGGCGCGGACGGCCGAGCAGCTGTTCCAGGTCCTCGGCGGGCTCAAGGGTGGGGCGATGAAGCTCGGCCAGGCGCTGTCGGTGTTCGAGGCCGCGCTTCCCGAGGAGGTCGCCGCGCCGTACCGCGCCGCGCTCACCAAGCTGCAGGAGTCGGCACCACCGCTCCCGGCTGCGACCGTGCACAAGGTGCTCGCCGCAGAGTTCGGCGCCGACTGGCGGTCGCGCTTCCACGCGTTCAGCGATGTGCCGGCCGCGGCCGCGAGCATCGGGCAGGTGCACCGCGCCACGTGGACCGACGGCCGCGAGGTCGCCGTAAAGATCCAGTACCCGGGGGCCGGGCCCGCTCTGCTGTCCGACCTGCGCCAGCTCAGCCGGCTCGCGCGCGTGTTCGCCGCGCTCACCCCGGGCGTCGAGATCAAGCCGCTGCTGGAGGAGCTCCTGGTGCGGGTCAAGGAGGAGCTCGACTACCGACTGGAGGCGCAGAGCCAGGAGACCTTCGCCCAGGCCTACGACGACGACCCGGAGATCCACGTCCCGCACGTCGTCGCCGGCGGCGAGCGCGTCCTCGTCACGGAGTGGATCGACGGCACACCGCTCTCGACCATCATCCGTGAGGGGACGCAGGAGCAGCGCGACCGCGCCTCGCTGCTGCTCGCCCGCTTCCTGTTCTCCGGTCCTGTCCTGGCCGGCCTGCTGCACGCCGACCCGCACCCCGGCAACTTCCGGCTGCTCGCCGACGGTCGCCTGGGCGTCATCGACTTCGGCGCCGTCAACCACCTGCCGGACGGCGCACCGGAGCCGATCGGCGTCATCACCCGGCTCGCCATCGACGGCGACGCCGCCGGCGTCCTCGCGCTGCTGCGCGCCGAGGGCTTCGTCAAGCCCACCATCCACGTCGACGCCGATGCGGTGCTGCGCTACCTGATGCCGTTGCTGGAGCCGATCATGGGGCCGACGTTCCGCTTCAGCCGCGCATGGCTGCGAGGGGAGGCAATCCGCCTCGGCGACCCCCGGTCGCCCGCCAACCAGCTCGGCCGACAGCTCAACCTGCCGCCGTCGTACCTGCTCATTCACCGGGTCACCCTCGGCACGATCGGGGTGCTTTGCCAGCTCGGCGGCGAGGCGGCGTACCGCTCCGAGATGGAGCGCTGGCAGCCGGGGTTCGCGGCGCCTCGCACCTGACGTCCGGATCGTCTAGGTTTGCCGCTGCCGCACACGATCATCAGCACGCCGTCACCCGTCACCGGGGTTCGCGTCCGTCGTTGCGCACGGGGTAGCCAGCAGGGGGGACGGAAGGCGTGTCGGTGCGTGCGCGGTGGGGGGCTGTGGCGACGTTTGCCGTGCTCGTGATGCTCGGCGGACCGGCACTGGCCGGCGGCGGTACGACGTCCGGTGACGTGCCCGCCCGGCGAGCCGAGACGACGGCGCTGATCCGCACCAGCACCGCCGACTCTCTCGTGCAGGTCAACGTCGACATCGGCATGAAGGTCAAGGCCGGCAAGCGCTGCACCTCGTCGTACCCCGGCGTCTGCAAGGGCGCGACGTACCACCCCTGCTTCAACCCCGCCGACCCCGCGTACGCCGGCTGCGAGATGTACACGCACTACCGGATCGTGCCGCCGGGCGCCGACCTGTCGCAGGGCATCTCCATCGTGTCGTCAGCCGGGCAGCTCACGCACAGCTGGGGCCGCAAGATCACCGAGGCGCACCTCGAGGTCTACGCCGTCGACGCCGCCCGGCAGTTCGGCTCGGTGCGGATCCGCGTCAACAGCTTCCCGCACACACTGCCCGTCGGCGGCACCGCGTACAGCGACCCGATCGGGCACATCAACCTGCCCCGGGCCGGCGCCCCAGGCACAGGGTGGATCGCAGGCACCGCCACCGGCGCCGACGGCCGCCCCATGCCGGCGCGGTCGTTCAAGTTCGACGTGTTCGGGCGCACCGACACCGGCCGCCCGACCGGGGTGGCCGGTGACGGTGCGTTCATGGAGTACGGCTTCGGCAGCGCGCGGGTCGAGGACGGCGTACGCGACGGCACCTACTCCACCCGACCGCTGTACACCGGCACCTACGACATCCACGTCCAGCGCAAGGGTGCGTCGTACAGCTGCCGGGTCAAGGTCACGGGCGGGTTCCGCTTCGACCTCGACTTCGGCCGCGACCGGCTCGGTCACCCGGGCTGCGAGCCGCTGACGCCGCTCGCCCAAACCGTGCCGGGCTAGGTCCCATCGGCGTCCGGGGTCACCACCAGGCCTCGTCGAGCTTGCCCTCGATCGACCGCAGGTTGTCCCGGGTGCAGGTCTCGCAGATCCACCGCTGACCGCGTTCGCTGACCTGCATCGACCAGGTCGGCGGCTTCTCGTCGACCGTCGTCCCGCAGACGCCGCAGGTGGCCGGGTCCATCAGTCGTCGAGGTCCAGGTCGGCGAGCGCGGCACGCAGCAGCTGCAGCGCGTTGCGGGTCAGCGCGTCGGCGTCGCCGCTGTCGATGTCGAGCTCGACGGCGGCGCCGATCGCCCCCTCGCCGTATGCATGCGCGGAGATGACCGCCATCCGCTCAGCGGGCGGCAGCGCCGCCAGGGCGAGCTCGAGGCGGTGGACCAGCTCGGCCCGCGACGTCGTCGGCGCGGTGTCGATCACGGCGTTGACGACCGACGGCGGCAGCGGCCGGCAGCGAGGTGGTCGCTCCGTCATCTGCCTCCCTCTGCGGTCTGCCCACTGTCTTAGCACTGCGGCCGCCCCGATATCCGGGGCGGCCGCAGAACGTGCACCGACCCGTCAGGTCGCCTCTCGGCGGTGTGTCGCTCGCGGCGACTGTTTTGGGACCGGGGGCCATGTCGGGGTCGGCACGTCAGTGAACCAGCCCGCAGGCACGTTCAGTCGCTGTCCTGGCCGCCAGTTGCCGAGATCTTCAGGAGGATTCGGGCGAACCGCCACCGTCAGGCGTGGCAGGTGCGGCCGAAGGCATCGGCTCGCTCGGCGGCGGAGTGCTCGGAGCCGCGTTGCCGACGTACGACGTCGGCGGGCCCGCCGGCGTGCTCAGCCGGACATCACTCGGGGAGGGGCCGCTCGGCGGCGGGCTGCTCGGCGGCGGGCTGCTCGGCGCGGCCTCCACCGGCGGCGGGCTGCTCGGCGCGGCCTCCACCGGCGGCGGGCTGCTCGGCGCGGCCTCCACCGGCGGCGGGCCGCTCGGCGCGGCCTCGCCGGCCGGAGCGGCACTGCTCTCTGCCCCGGTTTCCGGTGTCGACGGGACGCCGGTGGGACGGTCTGAGGCGGCCGGTTCGCCGCCCTCGGCGGTCGTCACGTCAGCGCCCGCCGGGTCGCCGCCCTCGGAACGCGGACCCCGGTCCGGCCGGGGCTCCCGCGGCGGCCGGCCCTCGCGGCCCTCTCGCGGCTCGCGCGGCTCGCCAGGGCGACGCTCACGACCGCGTCGGCTGCGTGGCTCGTTGCCACGGCCGGGTCCGGTGCGGTCGGGGGCACCGAGGTCCATCGCCTCAGCGACGGCGTACTCCTGGACGAGGAGCTCGAGCCGGTCCTTCTCGGTGCCGGTCGCGTCGACGACGCGGCTCTCGGCCAGGGTGCGCAGGTCGGAGAGCCGACGGCGGCGGCGGCCAGGGTCGTCGCTCGGGTAGCGCATCAGCACGGCGTGAGCCGTGCACGTCGCCGTACCACCGATCGAGGTGACGGCATCCCGGACGAGGGCGAGGTCGGACAGACAGGGGGCGCACTGCAAGGTCATGCACCCATCCTTGCCCACTCGGGCGCCGGCCCGCTCATGGGTTTCGGCACAGCACCGCCAGCAGCCGGCGTACCGGTGGCTCTTCAGCGTCCAGGAAGTCCTCGAAGCGCTCCAGCTCGAGGCCCTCCGTGGCCAGCGCGACCACCTCGTCAGCGGTCAGCGGCCAGGGCATCGACCCGGGCGGGTCCTCGGGCTCACGGCCGCGGCAGAAGACGAACAGCCGACCGCCGTCGGCGACGCACCGGCCCAGCGCGACACCGGCGACTGCTCGCTCCGGCGCCGGCAGCACCTGCAGCGTGTAGATCTCGACGACGAGGTCGAACGCCCGGTGCCACGTCGGCGGCGGCGCGAGCGCGTCGCCGACCGTCCAGGTGATGCCCAGCTCCGGGAAACGCCGCTCGCAGCGCCGCACGGCAGTGGGCGCGATGTCGAACGCGGTGACCTCGGCGCCCGCCTGTGCCAGCAGCGCCGCGTCGTCGCCGTAGCCGCATCCGACGACGAGCGTCCGCTTGCCGGCGACATCGAGACCCGCGAGCTTGCGCAGGAGGATCGGGTTCGGCGCGAGCTCGGCCCACGGCACACCCGTCTCGCCCCGGTCCGCGGCGGCGTACAGCTCCTCGAACCACCGGGTCGGCTGGCCGTCCGAGAGTGCCCGGGCCGCCAGCCGCCGCGCAACGACCCGCTGCTCCTCCGTCGTCACGTCAACGGCTCAGGAGACGACGTCGTGACCGAGGTAGAGGAAGCCGTACGCCTCGTCGCGGAACGGCACCCGTGCCTTGCGCAGTGCCTCGTCCCAGTCGCCGGTGCAGCTCGGGTCGGCGGCCTCGGAGCCGTGGTCGGCGGTCAGGAGCACGACGGTGTCGTCGAGCAGCCCACGCTCCTCGACCAGGTCGAGCCAGACGCCCAGTCGCCGGTCGGCGTCGCGCATCGACGAGCGCGCGATGTCCGAGCCCGGGCCGCCGGCGTGGTGCCCGGAGTCCGTCAGTGTCGTGTTGCACCAGGTGAGTCGCGGCGGCACGTCCTCGCGCCACAGCGACAGCATCTGGTCCAGCCCGGCCGCGTCGACCTGCGTGCCCCACGCGTAGTCCTTGTCGGTCGCGACGAACTCCTGCGTCGCGTGCGGGTCGTCGGCGGCAACCGGCAGGTGCGGCCCGAGGTTGCCGGCGGCACCGGTCTCCCGAATCAACCCGAACGTCGAGTACGTCGCACCGACGTCGACCGGCTCGTTGACGCAGGCCGAGCGCAGGCCTGCCGGCAGCCGTTCGAAGACCGTCGTCACGCCAGGCCGGAGCCACTGCATCGCGCTGTGCCAGGTGTCCGACGAGTTGGGCACGACCTGCTGGCCCAGCACCCGGTCGTAGAAGGCGTTGTTGACGATCCCGTGGCGTCCCGGCCCGACCCCCGTCAGCGCGCTGGTGTGGTTGACGAGCGTGACGCTCGGGAACTCCGCGATCGCCCCACCCCGGAACGCACAACCGCGCCGGAGCAGCCGGGAGACCGCAGGCAGCTCGCCCGCCGCTTCCAGGGCCAGCAGGTCGGCGCACTGCGCGCCGTCCCACAGCAGGCCGACGACGTGCGCCGCGCTGGGTACGGCATCAGGCAGCGGTGCGCCGTCCATTCCGTCGTACGACGCACCCGCGAGGTGCGCCAGCGTGGCGCCGACGTCGACGACGCGAGCGACCCGCTCGACGACACCACGCGCCTCGACGCCGGGCCCCGACAGGATCAGCGGCGCGCGGGACTGGACGGCGTTCAGCGAGCCGTGCTCGCCCGGATGGCCGCCGCGCTCCGGCCAGCAGTGCGCGCCGGTGTGCACCACCGCCAGGTCAGGTGCGCGCTGGTCGGCGAACAGCGAGTGCAGCCGTTGCGCGGCGAACGGGTAGCACGAGGTGCTGTCCGACATCGGGTCCTGCTCGACGATCGGGTCGCGACCGGCGAGCAGGGTGCACTCCCCGGTCGCGCGAAGCGCGACATGCCCCTTCGAGTCGGCAACGTGGACGAGGCCCTTCTCGACCCAGCAGACCAGGTCGACGACGTGCGCGAGACCTGGGTCGAGCAGGACGTCCAGCGCGCGGTCCCGCAGGTAGCTGTCGTCGCCCGAGGACATGGATGCCGCGCCGTGGTCGCGGGACGGAAGAGGCACCCGCCGAGCCTAGGACGATCATGACGCCCCGTGGACGCGCACCGCCCCGGCGCCGAGGAAGGGCGCCGGGGCGGCGTGTGCTGCGGCGGTGCGGTCGTGCGGTCAGGTCAGCGGACGGCGAGACGGGCGAGGCGGGCCCGATAGGACGCTGCCTCGGCGCGGCGCTGTCCGCGACGGCGGGAGAGACGGCGAACGGCCCGGTGGGCCGCCGCCTCTGCTTGTCGTTCGCGCTCGATCTGGCGGGCCAGGTCGTAGGACAGGAGCGAGTGCATGTCAGTTCTCGATTCTGGAAGGTGAGAGGTCATCGGAGGAGGCGGCTAGGCGGCGATGTCGTTCTTGCGAGGACGACCGCGCGGCCGCTTGCGGGGGACGACGACGCCGGCGACGACGAGCTCGCCGCCCCAGACGCCCCACGGCTCGCGCCGGGCCAGGGCCTCAGACAGGCACCGGTCCCGCAGCGGGCAGGAGACGCACAGGGCCTTGGCGGTCTCGACGTCGGCCGGGGACTCGGCGAAGAACAGGTCCGGGTCCTCGGTCCAACAGGGCAGAACCGCGTCGGTCTTGCTGTCGGTCAGGTCGTCGGGGAGGTCGTTGAGGGCGAACACCGGGTGTCACCTCCTTGTGAGGGGCTTTTCTCTTGACGGGGTGGGTCGTTGTGGCGGGTGGGCCGGAGAAACGAAAGAGGCCGCGGATCCCGTGTACGGGTTCCGCGGCCTCGAGGGGCGAAGGTCTGGTTCTCAGACCGGTGCCTCTCGAGGAGGAGAACCCGGGTTTGCATCCGTCGTGACGGCGGCCTTGGCGACACCGAGGCCGATGAAGGCGCGGGCGCTGAGCTGGCCGTACGAGGACACAGTGGTCCCGTGCACAGCGCTCATCGGCGCCATCGTGTTCGGGGTGACAGAGGTGCGGACCGGCGTCAGCTGCGTGAGGTTCTTCACCACGGTCCACCTCCTCGTCGCTCTAGGTCAGGGCAGTCCCGACCGCGTAGTTCCGGAAGATACGGCTCCTGCCCCGCAGGTGCAAAGGATTTATTCGCGCGTCTTTTTCGCTCACCCGAAGGAGTGACACCGTCGGGCGGCCAGGCCGAGCGCGGCGAGGGCGATCAGCCCGATGAGCCAGGGCTTCCCCTCGGGCACGACGGGCGCCGGCCCGGTGACGGCGCGGTAGCCCACGAGCATCGCGTCGTAGACGTTGTCGCTCTCGTCGGTCTGCAGGTTGTTCGTCAGCTGGCCGACCGTGTACGCGCTGCCGTCTCGTCCCATGACCAGCTGGCGCGGGCTGAAGCTGTCGGTGTCGTCGTTGCCGTAGTGACGCGCGGACCACTGCAGCGCGCCGTCGGAGAGGCGGTAGCCGACGGTCAGCCCCGGGGACCGGTTGAGGTCGCGATAACCGGTCGGGTTGTTCGCGCCGCTGATCCCGGCGAGAACGGCGGTGGTGCCGTCCGGGCTGATGACGGTGTCTGTCGCGAACTCCAGCTGGATCTGCGGCGTGGACAGCCGCTGCACCCATCGCTCGGCACCGGTTTCGGTGTCGTAGGCGATCGTCGCCCAGTCGTAGTCGCGGCCGCCGGCGTCGCTCTGCCCGGACACGACCGCGACGCGGTTGGACGGGCTCGTCGCCAGTGTCGTGCCGAAGTGCAGGCCGCCGCCCTGTGTGCCGGCGTACCGCGAGGCCCAGAGCTGCCGGCCGGTGGTGCCGTCGTACGCGACGGTGGCGTACTCCATGTTGACGTTGTTGAGCCCGTTGCTGCGCAGGCTGTCGCCCGTCACGATGACGCGTCCGTCGACGTCGACCGCGACCTCGCGCGCACGGTCCGACAGGTCCTGCTCGACGCCGTCGTACCGCTGCTCCCAGATCTGCTGGCCCGCATCGGGACCGCGCAGGGCATAGGCGACGGTCGCGTAGTCGGCGTCGTAGTCGGCGGTGCCGCCGCTCTCCCCGGTGACGTACAGCAGGTCACCGGCCGGGCTGAGGGCAGCGGACTTCGGCGAGTCGGTCTTGCCCAGGCCGACACCGGCGTAGGGCGTGCGCCACAGCTGCCGGCCGTCGCGGGCGTCGTAGGCGACGACGGCCCAGTCGATGTCACCGCCGTC
The DNA here is from genome assembly GCA_016650445.1 of Frankiaceae bacterium. Lineage (GTDB taxonomy): Bacteria > Actinomycetota > Actinomycetes > Mycobacteriales > SCTD01 > RYN-124. The sequence continues at coordinate 36,768 of JAENVS010000018.1, forward strand.
GAGCAGGTTGTTGACGACGACGTAGACCTCGCTGCCGTCGCGGCCGAGCAGGACCTGCGTGCCGACGTCGTGAACCAGGCCGGTGGACTGGGTGCGCCACAGCTGACGCCCCGTCGCGCCGTCGTACGCGATGGTCATCAGGTCGCGCTCGGCCCCTGGTTGCAGCAAGGGCGCGCTGTAGCTGCCACCGGTGGCGACCACGAGCGAACCGTCGGGCGACGCGGCGATCGCGTTGGGCCGGTCGTAACCGCCCGGTCCCTGATAGCTCTGCAGCCAGCGCTGCTCGCCGGTCGCGCCGTCGTAGCCGAGGACCGCCCACGACGCCGGCGAGTTGTACGGATCGTCGGCGTTGTGGTGCTCGTCGATGACGGAGACGAACAGCCGGCTGCCGTCGGCACTGGCCGCGACCCTCGGCTCGAGCTGGTAGGAGCCCGGTGCCTTCGCGGGGTTGTCGTAGACCGCCGTCCACGACTCGCACGTGTCGTCGACACCCGGGACGCCGGCGCAGGGATCGGCGGCGCCGGCCGGAGCGGCCGTCACGAGGGCCAGCACGGCGGCGGTCAGCACGACGGACAGGGCACGGGCAGCACGGCGACGGGGCACGACGACCTCGGGAGGCTGGGAGCTGGGTGGGTCCCCCTTTCGCCGCGGCGCCCGCGCTCCCTGCCCGGAAGATCAGGAAATATCAGGACTCGCAGACACCAGGCCGAGCACGTCGTCGCCGAACTTGTCGAGCTTGGCCTGACCGATCCCCGGGATCGCGACGAGGCCGGCCACGGTGTCGGGCTTCTGCTCGGCGATCGCGACCAGGGTGGCGTCGGTGAACACGCAGTACGCCGGCTGCCCGAGCTCCTTCGCGCGGGCGGCCCGCCACTCACGAAGCGCCTCGAAGAGCACCTCGTCGCGGTCGGAGGGGCAGGTCGGGCAGCGGCCGAGCTTGCGGTCCACGGCCGCGAGCAGGGCGGCACCGCAGATGCGACAGGCGATCGGACCGGACCTGCCCTTCTTCGTCGCGCGCGGCGAGGCCGCGGAAGACGTGCGCGAGACGTCGTGCAGCCCGTCGAGAAAGCGTGACGGGCGCCGCGACGCGCGACCGCCAGGCGACCGGGACAGCGCCCACGACAGCTGGAGGTGCACGCGTGCGCGGGTGATGCCGACGTAGAGCAGCCGGCGCTCCTCTTCGACCTGGTCGGGGGTATCGGCGTGCACCAGAGGCACGGTGCCGTCGACGAGGCCGACGAGGAAGACGGCATCCCACTCGAGGCCCTTCGCGGCGTGCAACGACGCCAGCGTCACCCCGTCGACGGTCGGTGCGTGCTGCGCGGCGGACCGCTCCTCGAGCTCGGCGACGAGCTCGCGCAACCCGGCCGTCGGTTGCTCCTTGCCGAGGTCGACCGCGAGGCGATGCAGCGCCGCGAGCGACTCCCACCGGTCGCGGGTCGCACCCGCGCCTGCAGGGGGCGCGTCGGGCGACCACTTCAGGCCGGCACGCAGGACGTCGGCCGCGGCATCGGCAAGCCCGGCAGGGACGTCGTCGTCGCCGGCCCGCGCGGCACCACGGAGCAGCAGGATCGCCTCGCGCACCTCCTGCCGGTCGAAGAACCGCTCGCCGCCACGGATGACGTAGGGCACGCCCACATTGGTCAACGCGGCTTCGTAACCGGCCGACTGCGCGTTGACGCGATACAGGATCGCGATCTCGCTCGGCGCGGTGCCACCGGCGATGAGCTGCGCGCAACGCGCCGCGACGAGCCTGGCCTCTGCAGGCTCGTCGTCGACCTCGAGGAACGACGGAGCGGGCCCGGCCTGACGCTGCGCGACGAGCTCCAGGCGCACCGCCTTCATCGACGAGCGCGCGATGACGTCGTTGGCGAGCCCGACGACCTGGGGCGTCGAGCGGTAGTCGCGCACCAGCCGCACCTCGACCGCTTCCGGATAGCGCTGCCGAAAACCCAGGAGGTACGACGGCGTCGCGCCGGTGAAGGAGTAGATGGTCTGGTGGGCGTCGCCGACGACGCACAGGTCGTCGCGGCCACCGACCCACGCGTCGAGCAGCCGCTGCTGCAGCGGCGTGACGTCCTGGTACTCGTCGACGACGAACGAGCGGTAGCGCTCACGGAACTCGCGTGCGACGTCGCCCTGCTCCTCGAGCACCGCGGCGGTCAGCAGCAGCAGGTCGTCGAAGTCGGCCACGCCCTGGGCGTGCTTCAGATCGGCGTACGCCGCATAGACCTGCGCGACAACCGCGGCGTCGAACGGCGGCTGCCGCCCGGCCTTCTGCGCCGCGACCACGTAGTCGTCGGGCCCGTAGAGGGACGACGCCGCCCACTCGAGCTCCGACAGCAGGTCGCGCAGCTCGGTCGTGCCGGGGCGAAGCTGCGCACGCGCGGCCGCGTTGGCGACCAGACCGAACTTGTTGTCGACGAGCCGGGGCGGCGCACCACCGATCGCCCGCGGCCAGAAGTACTGGAGCTGGCGGAGCGCAGCAGCGTGGAACGTCCGCGCCTGCACGCCGCCGACGCCGAGCAGCCGGAGCCGCGTGCGGATCTCCCCCGCCGCGCGAGCCGTGAACGTCACCGCGAGCAGCGCCGACGGCTGGACGGCACCGGAGAGCACGGCGAACGCCGCCCGATGCGTGATCGTGCGGGTCTTCCCCGTGCCAGCGCCGGCCAGGATGCACACCGGGCCGCTCACGGCCGACGCCGCCTCGCGCTGCTCCGGGTCCAGAGCGGCGAGAACGTCGTCCGGGGTCACGGGAGACATCCTCCCAGGCGGGTATGACGGGAAGGACTCGAACCGCCAGGTTGTTGACGGTGAGGACCGACTCGACCCGAAGGAGCGCCCTGCGTGGCCGGCCAGCTGACGATCTACAGCACGCAGTGGTGCGGCTACTGCCACCGCCTCATGAAGCAGCTGGACCGCGAGGGCGTCGGCTACGAGGTCGTCGACATCGAGCACGAGCCGAGCGCCGCCGACTACGTCATGAGCGTCAACGGCGGCAACCAGACCGTCCCGACGGTGGTCTTCCCCGACGGCAGCGCGCTCACCAACCCGAGCCTGGGGCAGGTCAAGGAGCGCCTCGCCAGCTGACAGGCTGCAGAACTTCCGATCTTGCGCGACACTGTCCCGACAGCACGCCCTGCGCCACGCCCTGTCCCCGTCCGAGGACGTCCCGTGCCCCCCACCGCCACCCTCGCGCACCCCACGATCGACGCTGTCCTGTCGACAGCCGCGACCCTGCTCGGGATGGAAGTCGTCTTCGTCGGCGGCGTGACCGAGGACAGCTTCGTCTTCGAGCGCATCCGGACTGCTGACGGCCTGACGTGGGCCATCCCCACCGAGGGCGACGTGCTCGACCTCGCCAGCACGCTGTGCGACCGGATGCTCAACGGCGCACCACCGACGACATCTGACGCCGCCAGTGACCCCATCTACAGCCAGCCGGCCGCCCGCGAGCTGTACGGGATCACGTCCTACGTCGGCGTGCCGATCCGCGACGGGTCGGGCCGGATCGTCGGCACGCTCTGCGGCATCGACCGCGGTCGCGTCACTGTCCCGAGCGATGCCATCGCGGTGCTCAGCCAGCTCGCGGAGGTGGTGTCGGCGCACGTCGACAGGCTGATCGACGACGGCATCGTGATCCGCCGGTCCTCAGAGGGCGGCTGGGCGGTCGGCGGTGACACGACCAGCGACCTGACGAGCGCGATGGTCCTTGCCGACCTGCTCGCCGGAGAGCTGCAACCCGGTGCCCGTCCGGCCCGCACCGAGCAGCCGCTCGACGAGGTCGGTCAGCTTCGCCTGTCGGTCAAGCAGCTCGAGCACGCGCTCGCCGCCCGCGTCGTCGTCGAGCAGGCGATCGGCGTGCTCACCGAGCGCCAGCACAGCACGCCGCGTGATGCGTTCGAGCGGCTCCGCAAGGTCGCCCGGTCGCGCGGTCGCAAGGTCCACGACCTTGCCAAGGAGGTCGTGATGTCGGCCAACGACCCCGCGGTGCCGCTCCCGCCCGAGCTGGCCGGACGCCGCTGAGCGTCGTCCCGCATCTTCCCAGCGGCGATCTCACGGCGATCTACGTCTTGTACGGCGTCGTACGGCGTGTTGCGGGCATCAAGACGTAGATCGCGGTTGCTGGTGGGCGGGGCACCGGGGCGCAGCACCTAGATCTTGCGGTAGCGCGCCTCGATCCAGGACCACAGCGCGAAGGCGAGCAGTCCGATCCCGCCGGCGAACAGCACGAAGCGGCCGAACGGCTGGGACGCCAGCGTCTTCAGGCTCGCGTCCAGCCCCTTGGCAGTCCGCGGGTCGAACTCGACGGCGGCCTTGACGAGGAAGCCACCGATCAGCACGAAGACCAGCCCGCGGCTCGCCAGTCCGCCGGTGCCGATGATGCTCGTCGCCGAGCGCAGCCAGCTCGGCATGGCGCCCATGTCCAGGTTGTCCTCGAACTTCTGCCGGAACGCCCGCACGACCATCGACAGGCCGCCGATGACGATGCCCGCGCCGACGAGGAACACCAGCGTCCGCCCGCCGGTGTGCTCCATGACGCGGGCGGTGACCGGCTGGGTCTTGTCGTTGCTGCCGCCCGTGACGACGTACTTCGCGGTGCTGCCTGCGAGGAACAGGTAGATGCCGCCGCGGAAAAGGGAGCTGCCGCGCTTGGTCCAGCGCTTCCGCCCGGCCTCCTGGTCGCGGTGGCCGACGGCGCCCTCGAGCAGCCGCCACGCGGCGTATCCCAGGAAGCCGATCGCCAGCACGACGAGCAGCAACTCGCCGAACGGCTTCTCCGCGATCGCGTGCAGTGCGCCGTTCTTGTCGACCCGGTCGCTCGCGCCGAGCGCGACCTGCGCTGCGAGGACGCCGATGACGAGCCAAATGAGACCGCGGCAGACGAGACCGAGCCGGGCGAGCCACTCGACGGTCGCGCTGTCCTCGGCCTCGCGCGCGGCTTCCTTGGTCTCCCCCATGAGCGCCGGTGTGCCCGACAGCGCACAGGTTCAGTCCTCGTCCAGCCAGTCGGTGATCAGGTGCCAGGCAATGGATACCGGTGTGGGTAGCAATGTCCCCTTCCCTGCGCGCAGCTCGTCCTTGGTGAACCAGCGCGCGTCCTCGAGCTCGGCGTCCTGTGCATGTGGCTCGGCGTCGGCATCGCAGCTGGCGCGGTAGCCGAGCATCAGGCTCGCGGGGAACGGCCACGGCTGGCTGCCCCGGTAGACGACGTCGCGCACGCTGATGCCGGTCTCCTCGGCGACCTCGCGCACGACGGCCTGCTCGGCGCTCTCCCCGGGTTCGACGAAGCCGGCCAGTGTCGAGTAGCGCCCTGCCGGCCAGATCGCCTGTCGCCCGAGGACGCAGCGGTCACCGCCGTCGGTGACCAGCATGATGACCGCGGGGTCGGTGCGCGGGAAGTGCTCGGACCCGTCGTCCTCGCAGCGGCGTATCGATCCGCCCTTGGCCGGCACCGTCGGGGCGCCGCACCGCGGGCACCGGGTGTGCGTCGCGTGCCAGTTGGCCAGGCCGACCGCGTGCACGAGCAGGCCGGCGTCGCGGTCGCCGAGAAGCGCTCCGACCTCACGCAGGCCCTGCGGTCGCGCTCCGAGCATCCGCGGGAGTCGGCCCGCGACAGCGAAGTACGACGACGCGTCGTCGCGGCCGAGGTAGAACCGGTCACCCTCGGGAGCCTCCGCAGCGTCGACGAGGACCAGCCCAGGACCGTTGTCGTCGACGAGCGCCCGGCCGTCGTCGACGACGAGGACCCGGGCGGCGCTCCAGGCCACCTCGAGTGCCGCGTCGTCGTCGCGCGTGGCGGCGTCGCGGTCGACGGTCGCTCGCGACAGGGCCGGTGCGCGCCGGTCTGGCGTCATCCCGGCGGGGTCACTCCCGCTCGAAGGCGATGAGGCCCTCGAGGGGTGCTGCCACCGTCTTCACGTCGCCGACGAGCACGGTGGTGAGCCGGGTCGGTGCCATCCACGTCGCCGCAGCCGCCAGGACCTCGTCGACGGTGACCTGCTCGAGCTGGCGTGGGAACGTGCGCAGGTAGTCGACGCCGAGGTCGGCGCCGACGAGCATCGAGATCAGCGAGGCGAGTCCCGCCTGCGACGCGGCGCCGAGCTGCAGCGACCCGATGGCGTAGCGGCGCGCCTGGTCAAGCTCGTCCTGCGAGACGGGGACGGTGGCGATGCGACCGAGCTCGTAGAGGGTCTCCAGGACCGAGGGCGCTGTCACGTCCGTCGCGACGTCGACGCTGACCGTCAGCCGCGACCCCGCTGGCGGGTGCTCGAAGACGGAGTGGCCGCCGTAGGTGTAGCCCTTGTCCTCGCGGATGTTGGCCGTCCAGCGCGAGGAGAAGTAGCCGCCGAAGACCATGTTGGCGAGGCTGGCGGCGGCGTACTCGCTCGAGCTCCTTGCGGGCGCCGGCCCGGCCATCCGGATGGTCGTCTGGACGGCGCCCGGGCGGTCGAGCAGGAGCGCGAGGCCCGGGACGTGCTTGGGGAGCTTCGGGGTCGTGGCCGCCTTCGTGGCCGCGGTCCAGCCGGCGAGCTTGCGCTCGATCTGCGCGACAGCCTTCGCGGGCTGCACGTCCCCGACGATCGTCAGCACGCTGCCCGCCGGCACGACCCGCTTGGCGTGCAGCGCACGCAGCTGACCCGGCTTGACGTCGGCGACGGCCGCCGCGCTGGGCAGCTCCCGCCCGTAGGGGTGCTCGCCGTACATCCGGCGAAGCAGTGCCTCGCGCGCGACGACGCTGGCCTGGCTGCGGTGTATCGCGAGCTCCTGCACAAGGCGGTCGCGCTCGGCGAACACCTCCTCTTTCGGATAGGACGCGGCGGTCAGCAGGTCGCCGAGCAGGTCGAGCATCCCCCCGAACCCGGACGACAGCACGGAGCCGCTGATGCTGAGGCGGTCGGCGTCGTTGCTGGCGTGCAGCTGACCGCCCAGCGACTGCAGGTCGACGGCGATCTGCGAGGCGTCGCGGGAGTCGGTGCCCGACAGCAGCGTGTCGCCGAGCAGCTGGGCGCGGGCGACGTTGCCATCACCCTTGCCGGCGAACGGGATGCGCAGGCGAAGTTCGACGAGGGGCACCCCGGTACGCCGAACAGCCAGCACCCGCAGCCCATTGGGCAAGGTCACGTCGGCGACGGTGGGCACCTTGGACACGCGGGCCTTGCCGAGAGCGGGGACCGGACGTGAGGCGGTCACGGCGCGTCCCCAGGCCGCAGCTCGAGGCGGGCGCGGTTGTCCGGGCGGAGCGTGGCCGCGGCGGCCTGCACTGACTCGGCCGTGACGCTGTCGAGCAGGCCGGGCAGCTCGTTGACGAGCTCCGCCCGTGCGCGCTGCTGCTCGAAGACGGCGAGCTGCTGGGCCCGACCCATGAACGGGTCGAGCTCACGCAGGTAGCGAGCCGTCATACGGGCGACCGTGCGCGCCAGCTCGTCGCCCGCGAGGCCGTCCGCGGCCAGCCGCGCGATCTCCTCGTCGATCGCGCCGACGACGTTCTCGACCGGCGTCTCCTCGGGGTGGTGCACCTCGACCATGAGCGGCGTGGGGTCCCGCGCGTCGTACGAGTCGCCCATGATCCCGAGGTAACCGCCGACGCTCGTGACCGAGCGGTCCCGCAGCAGCAGCCGGTCCTGCAGGCGAGCGGCGTCGCCATCGGTGAGCACCTCTGCCAGGACGACGTAGGGCAGGTAGGTCTCGAAGTCGGCCGGGTCTGTCGTGCGCCACGCGAGCGCGACCGCCGGAGCCGGCGCGAGCCGGTCGTGCACGACGCCGGACCGCTCGATGCTCATGGGCTTCTCGGCGAACGACGGGCGCTTGGGGGTCTTGCGGGCCTGGATGTCGGCGAAGTGCTCCTCGACCCAGCCCTGCACCTGCTCGGTCTTCACGTCGCCGACGACGGTCAGCACCGCGTTGCCGGGCGCGTAGTACCGGTCGAAGAACTGCCGGGCGTCGTCGAGGGTCGCCGACTCGAGGTCGACGAACGAGCCGTAGCCGTCGTGGCTGTTGGCGAAGCTGTCGTAGAGCACGGGCGGCATCGAGAGCCAAGGGAACCCGCCGTACGGCCGGTTCTGGACGTTGACCCGGATCTCGTTCTGCACGACCGCGACCTGGTTGTCCAGGTTGTCCTGCGTCAGCGCGACACTGCGCATCCGGTCGGCCTCGAGGAACAGCGCCAGCTCGGCGGCGTTGCTCGGCAGCACCTCGTAGTAGTTCGTGTAGTCGACGTGCGTCGACCCGTTGAGCGTGCCGCCGCTGCCCTGGACGTAGGTGAAGTGCTCGGTCTTGCCGAGGCTGGCGGAGCCCTGGAACATCAGGTGCTCGAAGAGGTGGGCGAAGCCGGTGCGACCCTCGGGCTCACTGCGCATGCCCACGTCGTAGTAGACGGCGACCGCCACGACCGGGCTGCTCGCATCAGGGCTGACGACGACCCGGAGCCCGTTGTCGAGCGAGAAGCGGTCGATCTCGAGCGCGGTGCGCTGCGGGGACGCTGTCACGGCGCGGGCTCGGGGCGGCACGGTCAGGGACGCTAGTCGACCGGCCGCCGTTGTGCTGCGTCACAGTCCGCCGGCGTGTGCCTCGTGCTCCGACACCGGAGGAAACACGGTCGAGACCACGAACCATGCAGGCAACCCCCCGAGCCTGGAGTTCGCATGCGCACCGTCGTCCGTTCCACCCTGATCGCCGGCATGACCGGCGCCCTCATGGTCTCCGTCGCCTGGGCGGGGATCGGCATCTCCCCGTTGCCGGGCGCCTCGGCTCCCACTGAGATCGGACAGGTCGGCCTCCCGGGCAGTACGGCAGTCACCGGGACGCAGGTGCAGGCGAACGGGATCAACCCCGCCTCGCTCGGGGCGGGCGAGCTCCTGGTCGGTGCCGCCAAGACGTCCATGAACCCCCAGCCCGACCTGATGAAGACCAAGGGCTTCCCGGACGCCCGCTGGGAGACCGACCCGGTCGCCTGCACGCCCACCGAGCCGGACTGGTACGCCGACCTGCCCAAGGCTGCGCTGATGGCCACCGACGGCATCGCCAACCCGGGCTCCACCTGGCCGGAGAACCCGGACTGCATCTACCAGGGCGGTTTCGGGCTCGGCCCGACCAACCCGGTCAAGGCGTTCGACCAGACCCTCGGCCTGTGGGTGCGCAGCATGGCGATCAGCGACGGCTCGAAGACGATCGTGATGACCGTCATCGACGGCGAGGGCTGGCTCTGGGACTACCGCAGCAAGTGCACCGACTGCGGCGCCAAGCAGATCGCCGCCGCCCTGGCCGCGGACCCCGAGCTGAGCGCGCTCGGTGTGACCCCGGCGTCGCACATCCTGCACGCGACCCACTCGCACGCGTCGCCCGACTTCATCGGCGGCTGGGGCTTCGTGCCGAACTGGTACATGAAGCAGATCAGCGACAGCATCAAGGCCACCGCGAAGCAGGCCGTGCTGAGCATGGAGGCCGCGACACTCGAGACCGGCGAGGAAGAGGCGCGGGCCTACAACACCGAGCGCCGCGACACCTACCGCGCGGCCGAGGAGGCGCAGATCAGCTGGCTTCGCGCGGTCGCCGTCGACAGCACGCCGCCGGCGCAGGTGGCAGCCGAGGCCGCCCCCGCGCCGACCGAGACCGGCGGCCCCGGCGACGCGAACGGCAAGGGCAAGAAGGCCAGCCCGAGCCCGAGCCCCAGCCCCTCGCCCACCGAGACGACGGAGCCGGTCCCGCCGCGGGTGATCGCGACGCTGGGCGCGTACGCCGCGCACCCCACGTCCATGGGCACCAACGGCGGTGTGGCGCACCCGGACTGGGTGGGCACGTTCGAGCAGCGGCTCGAGGAGCGCTTCGGCGGCATCGGCCTTCACTTCATGACCGGCCTGGGCAACCTGTCCAACTCCGGTGGCGTGACCATCGGCACCAAGCTGGCCAACCTCATCCCGGAGATCGGCGGCGGCCGGGTCGTGGACGACACCACGGTCAAGGTCACGCAGACCCTGGCCACCTCGGCTCTCACCAACGTCCCGCTGACCGCGCTCGGCACCCCCGGCCTGTTCGACCGGAAGTTCGCTCCGACGCCGGCCGTGGTGAACGTCGGCGAGAGCGAGACTGCGCCGTGCACCTCGGCCTCGGCGCAGTCGGTCGAGCTGCCCAACACCGCAGCCCGCATCGGCAACGACATCGTCTTCACGGCCGCGCCCGGTGAGGTGTTCGCCAACTACACCAACACCGTGAAGGAGAAGAACGTCGGCCGCATCACGTTCCCGCTGGCGCAGTCCAACGACGCCCTCGGGTACATGCCGCAGTCGTTCGAGATCAACCCGGTGGGCCAGCAGGGGCTCGGCTTCGCGGCCGGCGGCTACCTGTTCGTCAACTACGAGGACAGCTACGCGATCGACCGCTGCACCGGCGACCTGATGCTCGAGGAGACCCTCAAGAACCTGGACGTCGTCAAGGCTCCGTAGCGCCGCAGGTTCGAGGCCCGGGTCGCCCACACGCGACCCGGGCTTCGTCCGTCTCCGCCCGGATCTGCCCCGATACGGCTTGGTGAGCGGTCACAAGACCGGGCGCACAACCTCGGGGCTGGGCGCAGAGGGATCGGGGGCACCCCCGGCGAACCACTGGTGCAACACCCCCATGACGCCCGGGAGACACCCTCATGCGCACCCTCGTCCGCTCCACCCTGCTGGCCGGCCTGACCGGGACCCTGATGGTCTCCGCCGCCTGGGCCGGGATCGGCATCTCGCCTGTCCCGACGCCGAGCCTGCCGGGCGTTCCCGCGTCGGCGCCCGTGGCGGCGGACCCGTCGGGCACGGCAACGACGCAGGGCGCGATGGCGCTCGCCACGTCGGGCAGCGAAGGGCTCCTCGTCGGCGCGTCGAAAAACTCCATCGAGCCCGACCCCGCGCGCATGACGCAGCGGTTTCCCGGGGCCCGGTGGGAGAAGGACCTCAACAAGTGCACGCGGCTCAACCCCGACCAGCTCGCTGCGGCCTTCGACAACGAGATCAAGAACGTCGGCGAGCACCTCGCCAGCACCGGGACGCCGTGGCCGGAGAACCCCGACTGCATCTACCAGGGCGGCTACGGCCTCGGCCCGATGTTCCCGGTCAACGCGTTCGACCAGGAGTTCGGCCTCTGGGTCCGCAGCATCGCCATCGGCGACGGTGCCAACACCTTCATTCTGTCCGTCGTGGACGGCGAGGGCTGGCTCTGGGACTACAAGAGCAAGTGCACCGACTGCGGGGCGAAGCAGATCGGCCAGGCGCTCGGCGCCGACCCCCAGCTTGCCGCCCGCGGGGTGACGGCCGCCTCGTTCGCGCTGCACGCCACGCACTCGCACACCTCCCCGGACTTCATCGGCGGCTGGGGCTTCGTGCCCGACTGGTACATGGCGCAAGTCACCGAGACCATCAAGGCCACCGCGCACGAGGCCGTGCTGGCGATGCGCCCGGCCGCCCTTGAGTTCGGCTCGGAGAACGCCCGCCCGTACAACAGCGAGCGACGTCCCACCTACCGCTCCGCCGAGGAACCCGACCTGAACTGGATCCGCGCGGTGGCCGTCGGCGACGCCCCGGTTGAGGCTGCCGGCGCGCCCGCCGACGAGACCGCCACCAAGGACCACGGCAAGAAGGCGTCACCGTCACCGGAGCCGTCGCCAAGCCCGACCGAGGCGCCGGCCGAAGTCATCGCCACCCTGGGCGCGTTCGCGGCGCACCCGGTGACGCAGGACGAGTCCAAGGGAATGGCTCACCCCGACTGGGTGGGCATGTTCGAGAAGCGGCTCGAGACGCGCTTCGGTGGGGTCGGGCTGCACTTCATGACCGGCCTGGGCAACGTGACGGGCGCGCGCTCCACGACAGGCGTCTCCCTTGCCAACCTCCTGCCCGCGGTCGGCAACGCTCAGGTCGCCGACGGCTCCGATGTTCGCTTCAGCCAGACGATGTGGCGCCAGCCGGTCACGAACGCGCCGCTGGACGCCCTCGGAACGGCCGGGTTGTTCGACCGGAAGTTCGACGTGATGCCGGCCAAGGTCTCGGTGTCCGACGGCAACCCCGACTGGACGCCGGAGCCCGGCCTTGAGAACTCCGGCTGCGTGTCGGCCGGAGCACAGTCGGTGGAGCTGCCGGCCAGCGTCCTGAAGATCGGCAGCGACCTGATCTTCACGACCGGACCGGGTGAGCTGTTCTCCAACCTGACCAACACCATCAAGGAGAAGGCGCCAAACCAGACCGTCTTCCCGCTGGCGCAGACCAACGACGCGCTGGGCTACATGCCGCAGTCGTTCGAGCTCAACCCGGTCGGGCAGCAGGGGCTGGGCTTCGGCGCCAACGGCTTCGTCTTCGTCAACTACGAGGACAGCTACGCCATCGACCGCTGCGTCGGCGACATGGCCCTGGAAACCACGCTCCGGGCGATGAGCGCACTGCAGTAACCCGCTAGCCCACGCGGGAGCGGTCGACGAGGGCGCCGACGTCGGTGCCCCGCGGCAGCGTGCCGAACGCATGACCCCAGTCGCCCGCGAGGCGGCTGGCGCAGAACGCGTCAGCGACCGGCTGGGGGGCGTGCCGCACGAGCAGGGAGCCCTGCAGCACGAGCGCCATGCGCTCGACCAGCCGACGGGCGCGCGACTCGATCTCGTCGAGGTCGGCGAGCCCGGCCTTGATCCCGAGGACGGCGTCGTCGAGGCGCGGGTCGGCACCGCGGGCAAGGTCGACCTCGGCGAAGAAGGCGTCAACAGAAGACGGCTCGCGACTCATCGCCCGCAGCACGTCGAGGGCGTTGACGTTGCCCGAGCCCTCCCACACCGAGTTCAGCGGCGCCTCGCGGTACAACCGCGGCATCCCGCTCTCCTCGACGTAGCCGTTGCCGCCCAGGCACTCGAGCGCCTCCGCAGCGACGTTGGGCGCGCGCTTGGTGACCCAGTACTTCCCGACCGCGACAGCGAGCCGTTTGAACGCCTGCTCCTGCGCGTCGCCGCGCTGAGCGCGGTCAACGGCACCGGCCAGCCTCATCATCAGCGTCGTCGCCGCCTCAGCCTCCAGCGACAGGTCCGCGAGCACGTTGCGCATCAGCGGCTTGTCGACGAGCAGGCCACCGAAAGCGGATCGGTGCGAAGCGTGGTGCGTCGCCTGCAGGACGGCCTGACGCATGAGTGCCGCCGAGCCGATGACGCAGTCGAGCCGCGTCATCGACACCATCTCGATGATGGTGCGGACCCCGCGCCCCTCCTCGCCGACGAGCCACGCGACGGTGCCGTCGAACTCCGGCTCGCTGCTTGCGTTGGAACGGTTGCCGAGCTTGTCCTTGAGCCGCTGGATGCGGAAGGTGTTGCGCGCGCCGTCCGGGAGGATGCGCGGGACGAGGAAGCACGAAAGGCCGCCGGGGGCTTGCGCGAGCACGAGGAAGACGTCGCACATCGGCGCGCTGGTGAACCACTTGTGGCCGCGCAGCGACCAGGTGCCGTCGCTGTTCGGCGTGGCAGCCGTCGTGTTGGCGCGTACGTCGGAGCCGCCCTGCTTCTCCGTCATGCCCATGCCGGCCAGCAGCCCCGCCTTGCCCAGCGGCGGCCGCAGACCGGGGTCGTAGACGCGGCTCGTGAGCAGCGGCTCATAGGCGCTGCTCAATTCGGGAGCGAAGCGCAGGGCTGGTACGACGGCGTACGTCATCGAGACGGGGCAGCCGTGGCCGCCCTCAGCCTGGCCCCACACGTAGAACGAGGCCGCGCGCACGACGTGCGCGGCGGGCCGGTCGTCGGCCCACGGCGCCCCGGCCAGGCCTTCCGAGACGGCGACGTCGAGCAGCTTGTGCCACGCGGGGTGGAAGTCCACCTCGTCGATGCGGTGGCCGTAGCGGTCGTGCGTGCGCAGCTCCGGCTCGTGGCGGTTGGCGTCCTCGCCCCACTGCTGCACCTCGGCCGAGCCGGCCAGCCGACCGAGCCGGTGCAGGTCGTCGACGTGCCAGCCGGCCCCCTCCCGCTCGAGTCCGGCGAGCAGGGCCGGGTCGACGGCGACGTCGTAGCCCACCAGCGGCGGCGGCTGGTTGGTGACCTCGTGCGTGGCTGCGGTCGTGCCGGGAACGTGCGGATCGAGCAGCGTCATGCCCCCCATGGTGCCCCCAATAGGGTCCCGCGGCATGGAGACCTTGCAGCTCGACGCCAACGGGCTGGTCTTCGACGCCCTCACCGACGGACCGGCCGACGGGCGGCTGGTCGTCCTGCTGCACGGCTTCCCGCAGACGTCGTGGTCCTGGCGGCACGTGATCGGCGTGCTGGCCGCGGCGGGCTACCGCGTCGTCGCGCCGGACCAGCGCGGCTACTCCCCCGGAGCGCGGCCTGAGGGCGTGCCGGCGTACGCCATGCCGCACCTCGTGGCCGACGTCGTCGGGATGCTCGATGCGCTCGGGGCCGAACGCGCTGACGTGGTCGGACATGACTGGGGTGCGGCCGTCGCCTGGCAGCTCGCCGACCGGCACCCCTCGCGCGTGCGCACCGTGACCGCGGTGTCGGTGCCGCACCCGCTGGCGTTCGTGGAGGCGCTGCGCACCGATGACGACCAGCGGCAGCGCTCGCAGTACATGAGGCTCTTCCAGGTCGAGGGCAAGGCCGAGGAGGTGCTCCTGCGCGACGGCGACGGGGGGCTGCGCACCTTCTTCGGCGGTGCGGAGGCAACCGCCGACGTCGACCGCTACGTCGCGCTGATGCAGCAGCCGGGTGTCCTCACCACGTGCCTGAGCTGGTACCGCGCGCAGGACCTCGAGGACGTCAAGGGCATGGGTCCTACGACCGTGCCGACGCTCTACGTCTGGTCCGACAACGACCTGGCTCTCGGCCCGGTGGCTGCGCACGCGACGGCCGGTTTCGTCACTGCGCCGTACCGCTTCGAGGTTCTGCACGGCGTCAGCCACTGGATCCCCGAGGAGGCGCATGGGGAGCTGTCGACGTGGCTCCTGGAGCACCTGGCAGCGCACCCGGCATGAGGACCGTCGTCTTCGACGTCGGCGAGACGCTCGTCGACGAAACCCGGCTGTGGGCAGGGTGGGCGGCGTACCTCGGGGTGCCGGAGTTCACCCTGTACGGCGTGCTCGGCGGCCTCGCCGCACGTGGCGAGGACCACCTCGCCTTTCTCGACCTGGTGCGCCCGGGGGCACTGTTCGGGGAGGAGCTGGCTGGCAAGGACCGTCGCGGGTTCGGGTGGGCGCTCGACGCCTCCGACCTCTACCCCGACGCGCTCGAGTGCCTGCTCGCGCTTCGCGCGGACGGCTGGCGGATCGTCGTCGGCGGCAACCAGCCGGCGAGCTTCCAGCAGCTCGTCGAGGCCTTGTCGCTGCCGGTCGACCTGGTCGTGTCGTCCGGCGGGCTCGGTGTCGCCAAACCTGATCCCGGCTTCTTCGAAGCGGCCGCAGCAGCTGCCGGGGTGGGCGTTGCCGACTGCGTCCATGTCGGCGACCGCGTCGACAACGACATCGTGGCCGCCCGGGCTGCCGGCATGACACCCGTCCACGTGCGCCGCGGGCCGTGGGGCATCCTGCACGCCGACGACCCGGCCATCGACCACCAGGTCCGGTCCCTCTCCGAGCTGCCGGCGCTGCTCCGCACCCTGCGCTGACCACCCACCTCCCTGTTGCTCTGGCGGGTCGATGCCTCATGCTGCCCCGATGCGCCGGGGGGCAGTGGTCGGGATCGCGCTGGCCTGCGCGCTGTCGGGTTGCACGTCGGACGGGCCACCCGCCGCGCGGCCGGCCGGTTCACCGACGATGAGCGCCAACCCCGCGGCCACGCCGAGCCCGGCCGCGTCACCGTCACCCTTGCCGTCGCCATCGCCATCGCCATCGCCGACTCGGCCGCAGATCGAGATCTCGTCGACAACGATCGCCGGCGTACCGATCGGCACGCCGGCCGACGAGGCCGAGCGGCGCCTGCGCCGATCGTTGGGCCCGGCCACATCCGACCCGCTCTGCGAGGACCTGCCCGGCCGCTGGCTCACCTGGGGACCGTTGACCGCCGTGCTGGGGCAGGAGGACCCACGAACCGGCGGTCCCATTGTGCTGGCGGGGTGGACTGTGAGCCCAGGGCCGTCCCGGCTTCGCTACGCGTTGCCGTACGACGTGCAGCCCGGTGCCGCGATGCGCGAGGTCCTGAACCGGGTACCGGGCGCGACCGGCGTCGTCGGTGACAACGGCGGGTTCTTCGTGCACACCGACCGGTTGCCCGATGTGATCTGGAGCTCGACGGCAGACAACGCCTCAGGACGGGTCGACGAGGTCTCCTTCCACGGCCACGTCTGCGAGGACTGAGCTCAGCGCGGCTGTCCGGGAGGTGGCGCGAGCGGCCGCGGGTCAGAGCGGGCGCGGCTCCTCGAAGGTGGCGCGCATGTGCTCGGTCCAGGTGGTGAACGCCGGCGTCGGGGACATCCCGAGCGCCGCCAGCTCCTTCGCGACCGGATGTGTGCCGAGCTCCAGCTCGATCGCGTCGAACCCCATCGAGAATCCCGCGCCGCCCTGCGTGAAGGTCGTCGCATGCGGTAGGCCGTCGATGACCGTGTACGCCGTCATCGGCGTCGGCGGCATCTCTGCCGCTGCGTCCGCCTCGCGCGGCAGGCACAGCCGCAGCACGAGCTCGCCATCCATGCGCAACGTGCACGAGACCGCGGTGTCGCTGTAGTCGAGGTCGATCTCCTCGAGCGTCTTCGGGAACCCCCAGATGACCTGACCCGCTTCGCAGGTGAACGGCTGGTCGACTGGGAGCCGCACGATGAAGGTGCCGTCACCACCGCCGTCGGCGGGACGGACGAAGAACATGACGCCGACCTCGTGGTAGCTGCCGAGGTCGTTGTCGCGGTAGTCCACGACGACGAGCGCCAGGTGAGCACGGCCCGGTGACACCTCAGCCACCTCGAACCCCGCCGGCAGCAGCGCACCCGCAGCCACGGCGTCCACCTCGAAGACGGCCGTTCCCGCAGAGGCATCGCGCACCTCGACCGGCATGGCGACGGTCGTGCCGAGGATGTCGTAGCTGCTCGCCATGAAGGGCCTCTCGGTTGCGGGCGACCTGCCGTTACAGGTAGAACACGTTCTACAGAGCGGCGCGGTCTCGCGCAAGGTGCCCGGATGCGAGGAGGCGCGTTGACGACGCTGCAGCAGCCACGCGCGGTGCGGGCCGTCAACGCGCTCGGCGCCGCTGTCGGTCGGCTCGGCGTGCAGCCGAGACTGGGCGTCGACGGCCTTCTTGCCGCCGCGAGAAGGCGCACCGGCCTGCACGACTTCGGGCCGGACGACTTCCGTCAGGGCCTGACCGTGCTGACAGAGGCGCTCGACGGCGAGGCGCGGCTCACGACCATCGGACGCGTCGCGGCGCGCAAGCGCATCATCGGTCTGCTCGAGACACGACTCCAGCTCGTCGAGCACCGCCGCCAGCACCCCGCCGTCGCGGACCAGCAGATCGTGCGACCGCTGTTCGTGCTCGGGCTGCCTCGGACCGGCACGACGGTGCTGTACGGAATGCTCGCGTCGAACCCCGCGATGCGCTCGCCGTCGTCGTGGGAGGTCGCGCGACCGTTTCCCCCGCCCGGTCCGGTCGAGGACCCGGTGCGCGTCGCGGCGATGGACAAGGACCTCGCCGGCTTCAAGCAGATCGCACCCGGGCTCGAGGCGATCCACCCGCTCGGGTCTCGGCTGCCGCAGGAGTGCCTCGCGCTGCAGGCGCCGCAGTTCGCGTCGTACGAGTTCCCGACGACCTTCCCGGTGCCGAGCTACTGGGCGTGGCTGCGCGAGCAGGACCTGACGCCGGCGTACGCGTACGAGAAGACCTTCCTGCAGCACCTGCAGTCCGGCCATGCCGGCGAGCGCTGGATCCTCAAGACGCCGGGCCACCTGATGTGGCTCGACACGCTGCTGCAGGTCTTCCCGGACGCACTGCTCGTGCACACGCACCGCAACCCCACGGCCGTGCTCGCGTCGGTCAGCAGCCTCATGCACGGCTTCCGCAGCGCGATGAGCGACGCCGTCGACAAGCACGACGTCGGTCGCGAGCAGCTCGAGGCCTGGACGTGGGGACTGCAGCGGACGATGGCCGTGCGCGACCGGCTCGGGCCGGAGCGCGTCATCGACGTGCAGTACGACGACACCGTCAACGACCCGGTCGGCACGGTGCGCCGCGTCTACGAGCACTTCGGCCTCGACCGGACATCTGACGTCGACGAAGGCGTCCGCGCCTACCTGGCCGAGAACCCGCGCGACAAGCACGGTGCGCACCGCTACACGCTCGAGGAGTTCGGACTCGACCGCGACGAGGTCGACGCCGCCTTCGCGTCCTACCGCCAGAGGTTCGGAGTAACCGGTGGGTGACGCAGAGGCGGCTTTCGAGCGGCTGCTCGAGCGGCTCCGAGCGACCGCCGCCATCGTCAGCGGACCACTCGGCGGACGCACCGACAGAGAACGCGCCGAGGGCTTCCGGCACATCACCCGCGTGCTCTCGATCGCCACCGAGATGCTCGTCGAGAAGGGCGACCCGGCGCAGCCTGCGTTCACGCGGTGGATGACGGCGTACCGGAAGATGTACGGCGACAACCCGGGCACGGTGTACGACGCGGCGATCATCTCGCCGGAGCGCACCTACCGCATCGCCGGCAACCGCGGGACGTGCGCCTACCTCGGCTTCTGCCTTTACGCGACGACACCCCAAGGCGGCAAGCGGATCGTTGGCAACCTCGACGACGACGAGCTCGACATCGGCGCCGACGGCTCGTTCGAGCTGTGGCTCGGGAAGAGCAAGCCGGCCGGAGCCGGCGACTTCCTGGCCCTCGACGACGAGACGACGGAGGTCATGGTCCGGCAGTACTTCGTCGACCCGGAGCAGGAAACGCAGGCGACGTACACGATCGAGACGGTGCCGCCCGCCGGCCCGCCGGCGCCGCTGACGGAGGCGCAGATCGCCGCGCGGCTCGACGCGCTCGGCGCCTACGTCCACGACACCGTCGAGGCCGAGACGACGCTCAGCGCCCTGTCGGCATCCATCACGACGGCCGTCTTCCGGGCCGGCAAGGAGTACGTCGACGCGCACGGTGCGCCGACCGACCCGCCCCTCGATGCTTCCGTTGTCGTGCGGGTGATGCCGACGCCGGCCATCCAGTACTCCGGCTCGTGGTTCGACGACCTGGGTGATGACGAGGTGCTCGTCGTGGAGGGCGTCGCGCCCACGTGCCGCTACTGGTCGGTCCAGCTCCTCACGCGCTTCATGGAGTCCGGCGACTGGCTGCATGCGCCGGTCTTCCTGTCCGGCAAGGACATCGCGGTCGGCGCCGACGGCAGGTTCCACATCGACATCGCCCACCGCGACCCGGGCCGCGGCAACTGGATCGACACGACCGGACTTCCCAGCGGCAACGTCGCGGTGCGGGCGCTCAAGGCAACGGGAACCCTTGACGTGCAGTTCCGCCGCGAGAAGAACTAGTCGCGACGCAGCTCCATCGCAGATGCCCGCTTGAAGACCAGCCGGCCGACCTTGCGGGGCAGCTCCGCGGCCATCGCGAGCGGAGCCATGACGGCCGGAACCCGCACCTGCACGCGGTCCTTCTCGACGGCGTCGAGCACCGCGGCCACGAACACCGGCATCGGCGTGATGTCGCGGCCACCCGACTTCGCCGCAAGCTCGCGCATCGGCCCGTAGCTGCGCGCCTCCTCGTCCATCTCCGTGGACACCGAGCCGAGGTGCACGGTCGTGAACCTGAGCGGGGTGTCGCGCAGGTCGGCCCGGAGCCCTGCCGTGAAGTGCGACAGACCCGCCTTCGAGGCGCTGTACGCCGCAAGCCCGGGCGGCGCGATCACGCCCGCCATGGACGAGATGTTCACGACGTGCCCACGGCCGCGCTCCAGCATGCGCGGCAGCAGCAACCGGCACAGGTGCACCGGCGCGAGCAGGTTGACGGTGAGCACCTGGTCGATCTCGGCCGGCGTGCGGTCGAGGAACCAGCCGACGTGCGAGACGCCGGCGTTGTTGATGAGGACGTCGACGGGGCCGTCCGCCTCGACCCGCTCGACGAGCGCAGCCAGTCCGGCCAGATCCGACAGGTCGCAGGGGTAGGCCAGCCCGCCCACCTCGTCGGCGACGGACAGGAGCTCCGCCGAAGCCCGGGCCACCAACGCGGGGCGGGCACCTCGATCGCGCAACCCACGCGCGAGCGCCGCGCCGATGCCGCGCGACCCGCCGGTGACAAGGACACGTCGACCGCGAAGATCCATCGGCTCACGCTAGAGCAGGGTCAGCGGCTCGACCTCGATCACACCGTCGCCCTGCAGCAGCGCGGCGAGCTCGGCCGCGCCGGGCAGGTCGTCGTGCCGGGTCAGCTCGCCCGTGCGGACGTAGAGGAAAGCGGCGTCGACCTGTGTCACGTCGACGCCCACGAGCTCCGCCCAGGCGAGCCGGTAGATCGCCAGCTGGAGCGGGTCAGCCGCCTCGTTGCCGGTCTTCCAGTCGACGACCTCCCAGCGGCCGGCACCGAGCTCGTAGACCGCGTCGATGCGGCCACGGATGACCCGGCCTGCAAGGGCGAGTGCGAAGGGCGCCTCGACGGCGTGTGGCTTCCTGGTCGCGTGCGGGGTGGCGAGGAACGCCTCCTGCAGGGCCGCGAGATCGGTGTCCTCCCCGATCGCGTCGTCCTCCGCGCCGGGCAGCTCGTCGGGCCCGAGCAAGGGGCGTTGGGCGAACAGCGTCTCCACCCAGGCGTGGAAGCGCGTGCCGCGCCGGGCAGCCGCCACCGGCTTGCGCGGCAACGGTCGGGCGAGGTCTCGCGCGTAGCCATCGGGGTCGGACCGCAACCGCACCAGCTGGCTCGCGGACAGCGTCGACGGCAGCTCCACCTCACGGTGCGGGCGCCTGGCCGCGCGCGCCTCCTCGAGCAGCAACGCCGTCTCGCGGTCGAGCCGATCGAGGTGTTCCTTCTCCCACGAGGTGACGCCGGCCGCGGCCGGCAGCCCGGCACCGCTCGCGAGCGTGGCGAGGTCGGCGAGCACCTGGTCTGCCGCGGAACGGCGGCGCAGGTAGGGCTCCTCGTCGTACGGCGTCGGCCAGACGTACGACGGCTGCGCCTGCAACGACGGGTTGCTGTCCTCGGTCGGCTCCTCGACCCAGACGTCGACGACGCCATGACCCTCATCGGCGTGCGCCCGCAGCTCCCGCAGGAACGGCGACGGCCCGCGCTTCTTCTTCTGCGTCGGCCCCCACCAGTGACCGCTGCCGATGAGCCGTGTGCGGGCCCGGGTGAAGGCGACGTAGCCGAGCCGGCGCTCCTCCCGCTCGAGGTGCTCGCGGCACTCGTCGTTGTACGCCGACACACCATCCTTCGACAGCGCCGCCAGGTCGGGTTGGTCGTCGGCATCACCCCGCAGCGGACCGGGCAGCACCCACGCGTTGCTCGTCCACCGGTCGCGCAACCCCTCGGACGGGAAGACCCTCGCGGTCAGGTCGGGGACGGCGACGACGTCCCACTCCAGGCCCTTGCTCTTGTGCGCGGTGAGCAGCTGCACGGCATCGCTTCCCGACGGCGTGACCGTGTCGAGCCCGCGCTCGTGCTCCTCGGCCGCGCGCAGGTAGGCAAGGAACGACGGCAACGAGCTCTCGCCCTCGAGGTCGACGAAGCCGGCGACGACGTCGAGGAACGCCGACAGCGTCTCGCGGCGACGCGCCTGCACCGACTCCGGCGACGCCGCCAGCTCGACGTCGAGGCCGGTGACCTCGACGACGCGGTGCACGAGGTCGAGCAGCGGCTCGTCGCGGTGCTGGCGCAGCTGCCGGAGCTCCGCACCCAGGGCGGTGACGCGGTGCAGTGCCTCGACCGACCAGCCGTCGTGTCCTGGCCGCTCGAGCGCGTCGGCCAGGGCGACGACGTCGCAGGGGTCGACCCCGGCGACGGCGTCCTCCAGCGCGTCGACCTCGCGCGCATCGGCCAGCCCGTCGACGGCGAGCAGCCGGCGGGCCTGCTCACCCAGCCGGGCCAGGTCGCGGGTGCCGAGCCGCCAACGCGGCCCGGTCAGCAGCCGCAGCAGAGCGGCGTTGGCGGTGGGTTCGTCGACGACCTCGAGGGTCGCGACGACATCGGCGACCTCCGGCACGGCGAGCAGCCCACCGAGCCCGACGACCTCGACCGGCAGGCCGGCCGCGGACAGCGCGGCGTAGAGATCACCGAAGTCGCTGCGGGCGCGGACGAGCACGGCGCAGTTCCCGGCGTCTGTCCCGGCATCGACCTGCGCCTTGATCTGACGGGCGACCCAGGCCGCCTCCTCCGGCCAGGAGGTGTGCAACGCGACGACGGTGTCACCGAGCTGCTCCTTCTCCGGCGGCGCCTTCAGCTCGACCACGGCGTGGCGCAGCCGCAACGCCGCCGCGACCGCGTTGGCGAGGCGCAGCAGCCGGCCACCGGAGCGCTGGTTGACGGCGAGGGTGTAGGTCGACGCCGGCTCGCGGGAGACCTTCGCGAAGTGGCGCGGGAAGCCGTCGAGGTTGGCGACGGACGCCCCCCGCCACCCGTAGATGGCCTGACAGGGATCGCCGACAGCGGTCACCGGATGACCGCCCCCGAACAGGCCGACGAGCATCCGCCGCTGCGCGACGCTGGTGTCCTGGTACTCGTCGAGCAGGACGACGCCGGCCCGCTCCCGCTCGGCGACGCCGACCTCCGGCACCGTCTCGGCCAGCCGAGCGGCGAGCGCGACCTGGTCGCCGAAGTCGATCGCGTCGAGGTCTCGCTTGGCATCGCGGTAGGCGTCGACGATGCCGGCGAGCTCGATGCGTCGCCGGGAGACATCTGCCATCTTGCGCAGTGCGTCGCAGTGGGTCTTGGTGCCCTTCTCGGCGTCGTACTCGGCGCACGCGGCCGCCAGCTCGGCCACCCAGGCGGTGTCCCAGGCCACCAGCTCGGCCGGCGTCACGAGGTGCTCGGACAGCTCGGCCTCGAGAGACACCAGGTCGCCGATGAGCATCGACATCGGTCGCGTCAGGTGCACCACCGGGCCGCGGTGCCGTCGCAGCACCCGGCCGGCGAGCTGGTAGCGCGTCGCATCGGCCAGCAGCCGCGACCGCGGCTCGACGCCGATCCGCAGCGCGTGCTCCGTCACGAGCCGACCGGCAAAGGCGTGGTACGTCGACACGACCGGCTCACCTGCGTCGTCGGCCATCGCCACCCCGGCGTCGACGAGGGCGCCGCGCACCCGACCGGCGAGCTCTGCGGCAGCCTTGTTGGTGAACGTCAGTCCGAGCACTCGGTCCGGTGCCACCTGCTCCGTCGCGACCAGCCAGACCACGCGCGCGGCCATGACGCTGGTCTTGCCGGATCCCGCGCCGGCCACGACGAGTCCGGGCTCGAGCGGTGCGCACGCCGCCGCGAGCTGCTCGTCGGTGAAGGGGATGTCGAGCAAGGTGCGCAGGTCGGCCGGCGTCACTCGACCACCTGCCGACCGTCGGGTTGCGCCGGGCAGCAGCGCCGGAACGCGCAGCGCGTGCAGTAGTCGTTGGGGGTCGGCGGGAAGCTCTCGCCCAGCACCCGGCGTACAGCGGTGTCGAGCAGCTCCTCCACCCACGACGGTGACGGCTCGAGCGGCTGCTGCGCCTGCACCTTCGGACCGGGGCCGCTGTCGAGTCGCAGCATGACGAGCTCGGCACCACCGGGCTCGGGTCGTGACCCCAGCCGCTCGTCGAGCGCGCCGGCGCGCACGGCCAGCTGGTAGGTGCCGAGCTGCGCGTGCGCCACGACGTCGTCTCTGCTGAACGCCGACTTGCCGGTCTTCAGGTCGACGACGTGCACGCGCCCCTCCCGGTCGAGCTCGACGCGGTCCATGAAGCCCCGCAGCCGCACCGGACCGCCCGGCATGTCGAGCTCGACCTCGAAGCCCACCTCGGTCGCGACCAGCTCGCGGTCGCGCGGCGCCTGGTGCCACACCAGGAAGCGCCGCAGCGCCTCCCGCGCCTCGGTGTGCTGCTGCTCGGACTGCCAGGGCGCGTCATAGGCGAGCGAGGACCAGACCGTGTCGAGCCGCACCATCAGGGCATCGAGGTCCTCGGGTGCCTTGCCGGTCGCCACCTCGTCAGCCAGCGCGTGGACGACGCTGCCGAACCCCATCGCGGTGCTCGCGGCCGTCTGCGCATGCACCTCGTGCTCGAGGAACCACCGCAGTGGGCAGGTGCGCAGGCCCTCGAGCGACGACCCCGACAGCGGCACGGCCAGACCCAGCGCCTGGACGGGGTGGTCGCTCTCCGTCGGCAGGGCCAGCCCCCACCAGCGGCTCGGGTGCGCCGCGGGCGCGAGGGCGTCACCGGTGTCGTCGCACTCCCGGGCGAGCAGCGCCAGCCGCGCAGCCGCGGCGCGACGCATGCCGGGCGTGCGATGGGGGTCGGTCGCCTCGCGTCGCAACGCGGCGACGAGCGACGGCAGGGACAGCGGGCGCGCGACACGCTCCCGGTGCTCGTCGACCGTGACACCGAGCTCTCCGAGGAAGCGGCTCGGCCGCTCGCCGTCGTCCTCACCACTGTCGACGGCGGTGACGACCAGGCGGCGCCGGGCGCGAGTCAGCGCGACGTAGAACAGGCGTCGCTCGTCGACGAGCAGCGACGCACGATCCGCCGGCGCCCGCAGCTCGGGCTCGCGCAGCGGCGCGAGCCGCTCGGCGTCGAGCAGCGTGCTGCGACGTCGCAGGTCGGGCCAGACGCCTTCCTGCACGCCGGCGACGACGACGACGTCCCACTCCAGTCCTTTCGACCGGTGCGCAGTCAGCAGTCGCACCGCGTCACCGCGCAGACCCCGCTCGGCAAGGGTGTCGCCCGGGATCTGCTGCGCCTCGAGCTCCGCGACGACGGTGCTGACGCCGGTCATCTCACGCCGCTCGGATGCCCGAGCCACCGCCGCGAACAGCGCGACCACGGCGTCGAGGTCGCGGTCGGCCGCGCGGCCGGCGGAGCCGCCGGACAACGATGCCTTCTCGAGCCGGCTCGGCCAGGGGCTGCCGGACCACAGCTCCCAGAGCGCGGCTTCGGGGCTCACGGCCAGCGCGTTCCGCGCCCGTGAGAGCAGCTCAGCCAACCGGACAGCCGACCGCGTGACGCGTGGGTCCATGGCGAGCAGCACCCGCGGGTCGCCGACGGCGTCGCGGATGAGCTGTGACGACGGCGCGGGCAGCGCCTCCGATGCGCGCCGGTCGACGGCGCGCAGCTCGCGGCCGAGCCGGCGCAGCTGACTCGGGTCGGCGCCGCCCAGCGGCGACAGCAGCAGCTCGCGCGCGGCGTCGACGGTCAGCGCCCCCGGATCGTCGGCGAAGCGCAACGCCAGCAGCAGCGGCGCCACCGACGGCTCCTGCGCCAGCGGCAGCTCGTCACCCGCAACTTCAAGGGGTACGCCGGCAGCCGTCAGCACCCGACGCAGCAGTGGCACGGACCGCGAGCCGGACCGCACCAGGACCGCCATCCGCGACCACGGGGTGCCGCGCTCGAGGTGCTCGCGCCGCAGCAGGTCGGCGATCGCGTCGGCCTCCGCCCCGACGGAAGGGTGCGTGTGCGCCTCGACGGCACCAGCTTTCGTCGCCGCGCCGGCAACGAGCGACCGGTGCGCCCGCACTCGGTCAGCGGGCAACCCGGGAGCAGGGAGCCGGGCGGCCACCCGGCGGGAGACCTCGAGCAGGGCCGGGCCCGACCGCCGGCAGGTGCGCAGCGGCACGACGGGTGCGGGGCTGCCGTCGCCGCGCGGGAAGCGGCTCGGGAACTCGAGGATGCCGCGCACCTCGGCCCCGCGGAACGCGTAGATGGACTGGTCCGGGTCACCGACGACGACGAGGTCGCGACCGCCGCCCGCAAGGGCCTGCAGCAGCCGTTCCTGCGCGGGGTCGGTGTCTTGGTACTCGTCCACGAACACGGCCCGGCAGCGCGACCGCAGCATCGCCGCGACGTCGGGCGACTCGGCGAGCAGCACCGCACGGTGCACCAGCTCGGCGTAGTCCAGCGCGCCTTGCGCGTCGAGCACGTCGAGGTACTCCGCGAAGAACGACGACAGCGCAGCCCAGTCGGACCGCCCCTCGCGCCGGGCGAGCTGCTCGAGATCGGCCGGCTCGAGGCCGACCTCCCGGGCCCGCGCCAGCAGCGCGCGGACCTCCTCGGCGAGCCCCCGGGTGGTCAGGCAGGCTCGCAGCACCGGGGGCCACGCCCGGCCGAGCTCGAGAGAGCCGCGCAGCAGCTCGCGCAACGCGACGTCCTGCTCCGGTCCGGACAGCAGCCGCATCGGCTCGCGGAAGGCCTCCGGCGACTGGTGCTCGCGCACCAACGCGTAGGCGAAGGCGTGGAAGGTCCAGGCCGACGGCCCGGCCGTCGTCGTACCGAGACGTGCCGTGATCCGCTCGCGCAGCTCCTGCGCAGCCTTGCGGCTGAAGGTGAGGACGAGCACCTCGTCCGGCGAGAGTCCGCCCTCGACGCCGTTCCCCTCGACCCGTCGCGCCACCGCCTCCACGAGCGTCGTCGTCTTGCCGGTGCCGGGGCCGGCCAGGACGAGCAGCGGACCGCCGTTCTTCGACGAGCAGTGGGCCAGCACCTCGCGCTGCGCCTCGTCAGGGACGAGCCTCGTCGCGACGGCCGGCGGCGTACGGATCAACCGGTACGGCGACGGGTCAGCCGACGCCGGGCGGCGGGTGGGAGCGGTCCTCATCGGTGCCCACTCCACCACGGAGGTACGACGTTTCGCCGTACCCCCACCCGAAGCGTCAGAACAGCCACGCGGCGAGGGCGCGGCGAGGGCGCACCCGTCTTCTGACGCCCTGGGCGGGGCGGTGGGTCAGATGCCGCCGGTGAAGGGTTCGGTGCCGTTGACCAGGGTCAGGCCGGGTACGCCGTGGGACTGGGCGTAGGCGATCTCACGGGCCAGGTCACCGACGCCGTTGCTCAGCGCCAGCGGCGCCAGGGCCACCGTGCTGAGCACGCCGAAGGCCTGGCCGCTGTCGTCGAGGAAGCCGCTGCCGGAGTCACCCGGGATGCCGGGGGTGGCGGTGTAGACCGTGTGGTTCCACCCGCCGGCGTCGTCGCCGAGCGACCGCCCGTACTTCGGGCTGAGCGTCGTGACACCGAACCGCAGCGACGAGTTGCCGTAGCTCTCCACGGTGTCGCCGAACTGCAGCTCCGTCGTACGGACCCCGACCGGCCCGCCGAAGACCGGGACGGACGGGTTGGTCAGCGCGACGTCCGCAGGGTCGAGCCGGATGAGTGCGACGTCGTTGTAGGCGCAGGTGTCCGCATCCTCCTGCTCGGGCGTCGCCTGCATGCGAACCCAGGAGTTGTAGACCATGACGCCGGGCTTGGTGGCGCCGTCGACCTCGACGGCGGTGCCCTCCGGGAGCGACTGCGCCAGGCAGCCGTCGGTCTCCGTCGCCGCGCCCGTGCCGGAGCAGTGGGCTGCCTGCCCCAGGTAGGTCGTCACGCCGTCGGTGAACACGAAGTTGGCGGTGCACTGAGCACCCTCGGTGTAGGTCTGGACGCCCGGGTGCACGGTGGCCGTGGCCGCGGGGGCCCAGCCGACGCCGGCGACCCGCAGGGACGGCCTGAGGGCGGCCTCGGCGCTCGTGGCGGCGCCGCTGACGAGTGTCATGGCGATGAGCGGGACGAGCAGGCGGCGCAGGCGCACGGAGACCTCCGGGGTAGGCGACGTACAGGTGGAACAACCCGACTGAACCGGACATTCCGGGCGCAGTCATCCCGTACAACGCGGTACGCCGGAGATCCTCGCGGTCGCCCGCTATCGGGCGGCCGACCCGTCCCAGCGCGCCTGCGCCATCACGACGCGGTCGCCACGCACGGGGCAGCCCTCGCGGACCAGCGTGGCCAGCGCCTCCCCGACGTGCGGCTCGGCCGGCCGGCCGGAGGCCTGGACCACCCGCCACCAGGGCACCTCGTGACCGTGCTTGCTCATGACGGTCCCCACGGTCCGGCCGGTGCCGGTGCCGAGGTACTCCGCGACATCGCCGTACGTCATGACGCGTCCTTGGGGGATGCGGTCCACGACGTCGAGGACGGTGCGCGCGTACGGCGTCGCCGGGGTGTCGCCACCCGGCCGCACTCCGAGACCGGCGGACGCCGAGGCCACCGTGCCGAGCCGTCGAGACGGATGTCGCGTAGCCATGGCCGCATCATGCCCAGACGACCTAGAGTCCGCTGGAACGAAGGGAAGAGAGTGCGCTCGTGTTCGACCCTTCACGGGGAACGGCGGTTCAGACGTGAGCTGCTACCGGATTTCGGCTAGCGCGGTCCCGGTCGGCGATGTCGTCGAGTCGGCCGAGCACGTGCACCTTGAGCCCGTCCCGCGAGACGTCAGGGCCGCCCGCGAGTTCGTCCGCAACAACGCCCCCGCACTGCCGGACGATCGGCTGGACACCGTGTTGCTGCTGACCAGCGAGCTGGTCACCAACGCGGTGATCCACGCCAGGACCCCGCTGGAGGTCGGCATCACCGTGACCGATCGATCCCTGATCGTGACCGTCCACGACGAGGAACTGACCGCAATCTCCCAACGGGGAGCGCGCGAGGGCGGTTGGGGACTCGGCCTCGTCCACGAGCTCGCGGACGACTCCGCCATGGAGCACCACGCCGCCAAGGGCAAGACGGCGTGGTTCCGGGTCGCCAGGACGGAGTCGGCCGCGTGAGCGACCGCAGCGAGCGGATCGCCCTCGCCGTGCGCGCCGCGCGGGCGGCAGATGCCCTCGTGCTCGGCGACCAGGACACCCTGGGGACGCGTGACGGCCGCTCGGTGCCGAAGATCGAGACCGGCATCCCCGGGTTCGACGCGATCACCATGGGCGGTCTCCCGCAGCGACGCGCCGCAGTCCTCGCGGGTCAGGCGGGCAGTGGCAAGACGGTCTTCGCCGCGCACTTCCTCGCAACACGGTGCTGGCCTTCGAGGAGCACGTCGCGGTCGCCCGTCAGAAGCTGCGACGGCTCATCTCGTCCCTCCGGGGGATGGGGCTCACCATCATGTTGACGGTCGAGACGCCGGATGACCCCGGTACGACGCTCTCGCGCTTAGGCATCGAGGAGTTCGTCTCCGACAGCGTCGTCCTGCTTCGGCACGTCCACGAGGGCAAGATCCGCCGGCGCACCGTCGAGGTCCTCAAGATGCGCGGCGCCATGCACCGCAAGGGCGACTACGCCTTCACCGTCGTCGCCGGCCAGGGCGTCGTCGTCCTGCCCCAGGCCGTCATCCAGTACGAGCAGCAGACGGCACCGCAGCGGACAACGGGCTCGTGGTCGGTGAGGAGTTCACCGGGATGTCACACGTGCTCAGCAGCGGCCAGTCGAGCGAGACCTAGTACGTCGGCAGAGACGGGTCGACCTGGGCCTGCCAGGCGATGACACCGCCCTGGACGTGCACGCTGTTGGCGAGGCCGGCGTTCTTCAGCGCGGCCAGCACCTCGGCGGAGCGGATGCCGCTCTTGCAGTAGACGACGATCTCGCGGTCCTGCGGCAGCTCGGACAGGGCCGATCCGTTGAGGATGTCGCCCTTCGGGATGAGAACGGAGTCTGGGATCGCCATGATCTCGTACTCGGCGGGCTCGCGGACGTCGAGGAGCATGAGCTTCTCCCCGGCATCGATCTTCGCCTTCAACTCCGTGGCGGTGATGGTCGAGCCCTTGGCCGCCTCCATCGCCTCGTCGCTGACGGTGCCGCAGAACGCCTCGTAGTCGATGAGCTCGGTGATGGTCGGGTTCTTGCCGCAGAGCGGGCACTCCGGGTCCTTGCGCACCCGGATCTTGCGGTACTCCATCTCGAGGGCGTCGTAGACCATCAGCTCGCCGACGAGCGGCTCACCGATCCCGGTGAGCAGCTTGATGGCCTCCGTGGTCTGGATCGCGCCGATCGACGCGCACAGCACGCCGAGCACACCGCCCTCGGCGCACGACGGCACCATCCCGGGCGGGGGCGGCTCCGGGTAGAGGCAGCGGTAGCACGGGCCGTGCTCTGCCCAGAACACGCTGGCCTGGCCGTCGAAGCGGTAGATGGAGCCCCACACGTACGGCTTGCCGAGCAGCACGCACGCGTCGTTGACGAGGTAGCGGGTGGCGAAGTTGTCGGTGCCGTCGACGATGAGGTCGTAGCCGGCAAAGACCTCCATGACGTTGCTGCTGTCGAGTCGCTCCTGATGCAGGTTGACCTGGATCAGCGGGTTGATCTCCTGGATCGACCGCTTCGCGCTCTCGGCCTTCGGCGTACCGACGTCGCTCTGGCCGTGGATCACCTGGCGCTGCAGGTTGCTCTCGTCGACCACGTCGAAGTCGACGACGCCCAGGGTGCCGACGCCGGCGGCGGCGAGGTACATCAGCGTCGGGCTGCCCAGACCACCCGCGCCCACGGCGAGGACCTTGGCGTTCTTCAGCCGCTTCTGACCGGCCGTGGCAACGTCGGGGATGATCAGGTGACGGCTGTAACGCATGACCTCGTCGCGGCTGAGCGCGTCGGCCGGTTCGACCAGGGGCGGCAGGGACACGGCAGGGACTCCTCGGGAACGGGCGCGTCGTACGTCTTCTGACTCGTCTGGTCCAAGCCTGCCAGCCCCCCGGATCTTCCCGTGACCAGGACCACAAACGTGGTTCACGCGGGGTCTCGGGGGCAGGAACCACGGTGAGGAAAGGAGCCCACCAATGGGTATCTTCGACAAGGCCAAGGACAAGACGCAGTCGCTCAAGGGCGAGGCCAAGCAGCGCATCGGCGGCGCAACAGGCGACGAGTCGCTGCAGGCCGAGGGCAAGAAGGACCAGGTCGTCGGTGACCTCAAGGGCGCCGGCGAGAAGGTCAAGGACGCCTTCAAGTAGAACGCGAGAACGACACTGAGGCTGGGCCCCGCATGGGGTCCGGCCTCAGTCTCGTTCGGGGGTCAGCGCGTGGGAGCCAGTGCAGCGCGTGGTCAGCCGCCGGGTCGCCACCACGGCTTGCGACGGCCACCGTCGTCCTCGTCGTCCTCGTCGTCGAGCTCCACGGCGGCGGTGCGCCGGCTCATCGGCTCGGCCGGCAGCACTGTTCCCGGCCCGGACGTGCCCGGCCCGGGTGTGCCCGGCCCGGCGCTGCCCGGCCCGGCCGGCCGAGGCGTCGTGCGCGTGGCGGCGCGGCCCGTCGCACGCGTCGTGGGCTTGACCGGTGGAGCCAGCTTGCGCGGCCCCGCGGGCTGGGGCGCCGAGGACTCCACCTCGGTCGGGGCCTGCTCGGCAACCGCCGGCACCGGGACGGCTGTCGCGGATCCCGTGGGTGCTGCCGCCGACGGCGCTGCCGCTGGGACTGCCGGGGCCGAGTCGGCCGGAGCTGGCTCGGCCGGAGCCGGAGCTGCGGCTGCCGGAGCCGCGGCTGCCGGAGCCGCGGCTGCCGGAACTGCGGCTCGCGGAGCCGTTGCCTTCTGCTTCGCCACCGGCCGCGGGCCCACCGGCAGCTCGGCTACTGGTTCGCCCTCCTCGTCCTCGTCGTCGTCAGCGACGGTCTCCGGCGCCCACGACCGGTTGGGCCGGCGCTTGCGCAACAGCGTCTCAGCCAGCGTGAGGATGGCCTCGTCCATGTGCGAGCGCAGCCGAGCCTCGAGCTGATCTGTACTCGCCTCCACACCGTCGAGTACGCCGGCAGCCACCTTCGCGCCGACCTCCTGCGCGACCATGGGCCCGATGCGGCCGAGCACGACGTCGGCCACCCGCGGCGCCAAGGCGTCGACCAGCCGGTCCGCCATGCGCGCCGCGACCGCGGCGGAGATCTCGTCGGTGGTCGGCACGGTGATCGCGGCCACCTTGGTGCCCACCGTGTCGAGGTCCTGCCGCAGAGCCGCGACATCGGACGTGACCGCGGCGGTGCGGGTGACGTGGTCCTTGACGGTCGCGACCTCGGCGGCCAGTCCGGCCAGGGCCGTGACCTGCTCGCCAAGACCCCGCAGGTCGCCCGCGACGCCCGGGATCGCACCGGCCGACTCCCCGACCTGCGCGACCTGATCGCTGAGTCGCGCGAGGCTCGCCTCGAAGATCTGGAGTCGGCCGTCCAGCGCCTGCAAGCGGTCCATCGCCGGGCCGCCGGACGCGAGCACCGTGAGCCGGTTCTGCACGGGCGTGAGCGCCTCGGCGAGCTGCTCGGGGGTGACGGCCGGGGAGCCGGCCAGACCGTCGATGCGCTCGCCCAGGGACAACACGACGGAGTCGCGCATTCGCGCCACATCGGACGCGGAGGCAAGCTTGGCGACCTGGTCGCTGATTGCCTCGAGCTCTGGTCGGATCGCCTCGGCGACCGAGCGCAACGACTCCAACTCTGGCCGCATCGCGTCGGTGACACCGCGCATGGCCTCGAGCTCGGGGCCGACAGCCTCGGTCGCCGAGCGGATCCGGTCGAGCTCCGGACGCAGGCCCTCGGCCGCTTCCCGGATCGCGTCGACCTCGGGGCGGAGCCCCTCGGCCGCCGTGCGGATCGCGTCGACCTCGGGGCGGAGCCCCTCGGCCGCCGTGCGGATCGCGTCGAGCTCGGGGCGGAAGGCCTCAGTGGCGGCCCGCAGCGACGCCAGCTCGGGCCGGACGGACTCCGAAGCCGCCCGCAGCGCGGCGAGCTCGGGCCGCACGGCATCGGTGGCGGAGCGCAACGACTCGAGCTCCGGGCGGATCGACTCGGCGGCCGAGTCGCTGGACTGCAGCTCCGCGACCGCTGACTGGATGTCGGCGAGCGGGGACAGCCGGCCGCTCAGGCCGGCGACGTCGCGCTGCAGCGCGACGAGGGCGTCCGGGAACGCCGCCAGCGAGGACACCGCCGCGGCCAGCCTGGACACTGCGGCGCCCTGCGCGGCGAGATCGCCCGAGAGGCCTTCGAGGCGTCCCGTGAGCTCCGACGACCCGCTTCCCGCCCCCGCGATGGCGGCGGCCTGCTCGTCCAGCCGGCGGGACAGGACGTCGAAGCGCTCCGCGACCCCCGTCGTCGACATGCGCAGCTCGTTGGCGACGGCAGCCAGGTCGGTGCGCAGGCGCTCCACGGCGACGCCGGAGGCGGCGCCCCGCAGGCCCTCACCGACCGCTGCGACCTGGGCGCGGACCTCAGCGAGGGAGTTGGCGACGGAGCGCTGCTCCGAGAGCTGTTCCTCGACGGCTCGGGACAGCAGAGCCTGCATCCGCTCGGCCACCGGGTTTCCGCTGCCGGCCGGGTAGCCGGGCGCGCCGGTTGCGTCCTCTGACACTGCTGTCCTCCTCGGGGATCCCCGTCGGTGAGCGTGGACAGTATGTCGCGCCCGGGGCTCAGGGCGCCGGGACCGTGCCGATTCCGCGCGGGAAGGTTTTCAGGGCAGCGTCCACCCGTCGCCCACGGCGAGGTCGCGGTCTTCGTGCAGCAGCCGCGTCGGTGAGCTGCCCACGGCGGTCAAGACGGTGCCGTCGACGAGGACGCCGGACTCCTCCGGGATGCCCAGCACGGTCGTGCTCGGCGGTACAGATGCCTCGATCGAGCGCAGCCAGTCGCCGCGGCTCGATCCGCCGCTCCAGTGCGGCACGACCAGCAGGTCCCCGGCCAGCCCGAGGCCGGGTTCGACGGCCAGCGCCCCACCTGTACGGCGATCCGGGAGCACCGTCCAGGCGCAGAGCACCATCGCGCCCGCGCTCGCGCCCATGATGACGGCGCCATCGGCGAGCAGAGCAGCGATCGCCTCCCCCATCCCCGTCTCGTTGAGCGCCCGCAGCAGCCGGAACGGAGAGCCGCCCGGGAGCACGAGCAACCGGGCCTTCGACACCAGCCCGAGAGCGGCCGTGCGGTCGTCCCGCGCGTCGGGGGCGCCCACGACGTCCCCGGCGCCGATGGCCCGGAAGTGCCGTACGCCGTTCGCGGTGGCGGTCGCGTAGTCACCTCCCGGCTCCGCGGCGAGCGCGGTGACGACGACCCGGCCGCCGGCGCGATGCACCAGGTCGAGATCCATCGCGCGGCACGCGGGGGAGAACTCCCCGCCACCCTGCAGGCAGATCACGGGCCGGGTCTCGACAAGGCGGGCCTCACGGGCTCGGGGACGTCGAGCGCAAACGTAGCCGCGTCAGGTGAGCAGGGTCTCGAGCCGCCGGTTGAGCGCGTCGAGCGTGGCGCGGATGACCGCCTGCCGGACGTCCTCACGTACCGCGGCCGCACCGGTGAGCCGCTCGGTACCCCGAGCGGAGAGCATGGTGAGGGCGACGATGACCATCCGGTCCGAGCCGACTTGGCTGACCTCGAGGTGATCGAGCTCGAACCGGGCGATGTCGCCCGAGAGCTCCTCGACGGCCCGCAGGGTCGCGGTCGCGACAGCGCGCTGGACCCCGGACTGTGACGCGCTGCCACGGGACTCGCCCGACGACGTCCGCCCGTCCGACGCCAGGGTGACGGTGGCAGTCACGTCGAGACCGCTCGAGACCAGGTGCATGCGGGAGATCGCCGGTCGGCCGGCGACGCGCTGCTGCGGCACGTCGACCTCGGGCTCAGCAACGGGGGGCCGGACCTCGGCGTCCTCGACGATCTGGACGCGCTCGGCGTCGACGCCGACACCGAACCGCTCGCGGAGCAGTCGGCCGACCGCGGTGGCGACGGCAACCTCGTCGACGCCGGCTTCGAGCCCCAGGCGCAGCAGTCCCATGCCGCCGTCGTCGTCGGGTTCGACGTCCGCGTCGGACACGCCGGGGACGTCACGCAGCGCCGCGACGATCTCGCGGAAGTCTGTGACGCTCACGACGGTCACTCTCGACAGAGGGATGGTGCAGTTACCGAGAGTGATCGACGATCATCCCGGGCCGCTTGATGACCCGTAAGGACTAGGCCGACCGGCGGGTCGCGACCTTCTTCGGAGCAGTCTTCTTACTGGGTTTGGCCCCCTTGGCAGCGACCTTTGCCCCCTTTGGGGGCGCTGACGTGTTCGCGGCCGGCTTGTTCGTGGCCTTCTTCGCCGCGGTTTTGACCGGTTTGCCCGCGTTGCTCTCGCCGCCACCCTGGCGACCGGACTTCGCGGCCTCGACGCTGGCCCGCAGGGCAGCCATCAGGTCGACGACCGTGCCCGCCGTGGGCTGCGGCTGGTCGGGCTGCTTGACCTCGTGGCCGGCGATCTTGGCCTCGATGACCTCCTGGAGCGCCTCGCGGTAGGAGTCCTTGTACTGGCCGGGGTCGAACTCGCCGGACAGCGTGTCGATCAGGCTGCCGGCCATGGCCAGCTCCTGCGGGCGGACCTCGATGTCGTCGTCGAGGAAGCCGAAGTCGGGCGTGCGGATCTCGTCGGGCCACAACATCGTCTCGAGCACGAAGACGCCCTCCCGGACCCGCAGGGTCGCCAGCGACTCCCGGTTGCGCAGTGCGACCTTCACGATGGCGACCTTGCCGGACTCCTCGAGCGCGTCGCGAAGCAGCACGTACGGCTTGGCACCGGCCTTGTCGGGCTCGATGTAGTAGCTCTTCTCGAAGTAGATCGGGTCGACCTCCTCGAGCGGCACGAACTGCAGCACGTCGATGGCGCGGCTCGTCGTCAGCGGGAGATCGGCGAAGTCCTCGTCGGTGAGCACGACGGTCTCGCCGTTCGACAGCTCGTAGCCCTTGGCGATCTCGCCGTACGGCACCTCCTCGCCGTCGGACTGCGCGACCCGCTTGTAGCGGATCCGGCTGCCGTCGGACCGGCGTACCTGGTGGAACGAGACGTCCTTCTGCTCCGTGGCGCTGTACAGCTTCACCGGGATCGTCACCAGCCCGAAGCTGATGGCGCCCTTCCAGATCGACCTCACGGCTCCCCCGTACCCGTTGCGATGTCGATCACGCTAGAGGCGCGGCCGGGGCAGGTCCACACACCCACCCCGGCCGACGTGCCGGAGTCTGCTGCGCCGAGGCCCTCCCGCGTAAGGGAGGTTCAGGGCGCGAGGGCGGCGGTGGTGGCCTCGAGCTCTGCTCGGGCGGCGGCGGGATCGGTCTGCCCGCTGACGAGGAAGGCGACCGGCTCGTCGACACCGGCGGCGCGGAACGCCTCGAACCGGCCGCGGACGTCATCCGCCGAGCCCGCGACGACGAGGGTGTCGAGGAACTCGTCGGGCAGCGAGGCCGCTGCGCCCTTGCGGTCCCCGCCGTCCCAAAGCTCCATGGCTTTCATCGTCACGTCGGACCACCCCTGCACCCCGAAGGCGGTGCGGTACGCCGGCACGGTCACGTAGCTCATCACCTCACGGCGGGCCCATCGGCGTACGGAGTCGACGTCGTCGGTGACGCAGACGCGGACGAAGACCGCGTTGGTGGTGTCACGCGACCCGTCCTTGACGAGGGCCAGCGCGTCGGCGACGGCATGCGCGCCGATCCAGTTGAGGCAGACGCCGTCGGCGACCTCGCCGCCCGCGCGCAGCATCTGCGGGTTGAGCGCGCCGAGGATGATCGGCGGCGGCGGCTGGGGGTTGTTCATCATCAGGAAGTAGCCGTGGACGTCGTAGTAGGTCCCCTCGTGGTCCACCCGCTGGCCGTCGAGCAGCTGCCGGACGACCTCGACGTACTCCTTGATGCGACCGAGCGGCTTGTCATACGGGACGCCGTTCCAGCGCTCGACGATCGTCTTGCTGCTCACGCCGACGCCGAGCGTGAAGCGACCGCCGCTCGCGTCCTGCAAGGTGCCCGCGCACTGCGCCATCAGCGACGGCGTGCGCGTGTAGATCGGCACGACCCCGGTGGCGAGCCCGACGGTGCTCGTGCCGAGCGCGACGGCAGTGAGCAACCCGAACGCGTCGTTGTTGCCTGCCTCCGCGACCCACAGCCGGTCGTAGCCGGCCGCCTCGGCCCTGGCCGCCACGTCGACGAACCCCTTGACCGGAAGCGCCAGGTTCAGCGGCAGCGCGAGCCCGGTCCCACCCACAGCGGTCATGCCCGCATCCTCGCGCACGGCTCTGGCGGACAGACCACTGCCAGTTCCGTCCCGACCGCCGCAGCAAGCCAGGCAGCCGAGCGCCCCCGGGCGGCTCGAGGTGCGGAACTGGCAGTCACTTGTCCGAGAAGGGGGTAGGACGGACGCGTGGCGCTGGAGACCTACCGCAAGAAGCGGGATGCGAACAAGACGCCTGAGCCGGTGCCGGCCTGGGATGTTCCGGATGTCGCGGAGGACCACACCGGCAACGACCAGCACGGTCGCGGCGACACGTTCGTCGTGCAGGAGCACCACGCCAGCGCGCTGCACTGGGACGTCCGGCTCGAGCGCGACGACGTCCTGGTGAGCTGGGCAGTCCCCAAGGGTCTGCCGCTCGACCCGAAGAGCAACCACCTGGCGAAGCAGACCGAGGACCACCCCATGGCCTACGCGACCTTCGAGGGCGACATCCCGAAGGGCGAGTACGGCGGGGGCAAGGTCACCGTCTGGGACGCCGGCACGTACCAGCTGGAGAAGTGGACGGAGAAGGAGGTGAAGGTCGTCCTGCACGGGAAGCAGGTCGACGGCCGGTACGTCTTCTTCCGGACCAAGGGCAGCGACTGGATGGTGCATCGCATGGACGGCCCGCCGAAGGGCTGGCACCCGATCCCGCGCGACCTGCAGCCGATGTTGGCCGTCGCCGGCCGGCTGCCGCACGTGAAGGACGACGACGCGTGGTCGTACGAGGTGAAGTGGGACGGCGTCCGCGCGCTTGTCGCCGTCGAAGGTGGCCGAGTGACCCTGACGTCACGCAGCGGCAACGACGTGACGTCGCACTACCCCGAGCTGCGCGGGCTCGGTCTGCAGCTCGGGGCGCGCCAGGCGCTGCTCGACGCCGAGATCGTCGCGTTCAACGCCGAGGGGCGGTCGGACTTCGGCCGGCTCCAGTCGCGCATGCACGTCGGGAAGCCCGGCGCCGCTCTGCTGCGGGCGACGCCGGTGCAGCTGATGCTGTTCGACGTCCTGCACCTCGAGGGCCGGCCCCTGCTGAAGGAGACGTACGACGAGCGGCGAGCGGCGCTGGAGTCGCTCGAGCTGCAGGGCGAGCACTGGTCGGTGCCGCCGTCGTTCGCCGGCGGCGGGCAGGCACTGCTCGATGCGACGCGTGAGCAGGGGCTGGAGGGCATCCTTGCGAAGCGCCGTGACTCGCGCTACCTGCCGGGCCGGCGGTCTGACTTCTGGGTGAAGGTCAAGCACATCCGCCGCACGTCGGCCGTCATCGCCGGGTGGAAGCCGGGCGAGGCAGGACGCGCCGGGCGGATCGGCTCGCTGCTCCTCGGCGTGCAGGGACCCGAAGGCTTGGAGTACGCCGGTCACGTCGGCACCGGCTTCACGGCCGCGACGCTGACGATGCTCGGCGACCGGCTCGAGCCGCTCCGGCGCGACGACTCGCCGTTTGCCGCCCCGGTTCCGCGGATGTACGCCAAGGACGCCGTGTGGGTCGAGCCGAGGCTGGTCGCCGAGGTCGACTACACCGAGTGGACGAAGGACGGCCGGCTGCGGCACCCGTCGTACAAGGGCCTGCGTGACGACTACGACCCGAAGGATGTCGTTCGAGAATGAGCGCTTCCACAAAGGTGGCCGTCGACGTCGAGGGCACCCAGGTCGTGCTGTCCAACCTCGAGAAGGTGCTGTACCCGGAAATCGGGTTCACGAAGGGGCAGGTGCTCGACTACTACACGCGCATCGCACCGGTGCTGCTGCCGCACCTGGCCGGGCGCGCGTTGACGCGCAAGCGCTACCCGGACGGCGTCGAGGGGATGGTGTTCTTCGAGAAGAACGCACCACGCGGTACGCCGGACTGGGTGCACACCGAGACGCTGCCCTCGCCGGGGTCGAGCAAGAACCGGGAGACGATCGACTACGTCGTTGTCGACGACCTGGCTGCCCTGGTGTGGACGGCCAACCTCGCCGCGCTCGAGCTGCACACGCACATGTGGCGCGTGCAGAACAAGCGCGGGAAGCCCGCGGTCGCAGGCCCTCCCGACATGATCGTGTTCGACCTCGACCCGGGTGAGCCGGCGACGATCGTCGAGTGCTGCGAGGTGGCGCTGCTGCTGCGGGAGGTGATGTGCGAGGACCGGCACGAGCCGCTGGCGAAGACCAGCGGCAGCAAGGGCCTGCAGCTCTACGCGCGGGCAGACGGGTTCTCCTCCAGCGAGGAGACGTCGACGTACGCGAAAGGACTTGCACAACGCTTCGAGAAGAGCCATCCCGAGCTCGTCGTGCACCGCATGACGAAGGCGCTGCGGCCCGGGAAGGTTCTCGTGGACTGGTCGCAGAACAGCGCGGCCAAGACGACCGTGTCGGTCTACTCGCTGCGGGCGAAGAGCCGGCCGACGGTGTCGACACCTGTGACGTGGGAGGAGATCGAGGCATGCCGCAAGGCCTCGGACCTGGTGTTCACGAGCGACGACGTGCTCGCCCGAGTGGCGGAGCTCGGTGACCTGTTCGCCCCGCTGCTCTAGGAGGCGGCTTCGTTCTCGGGCGCCGGCTGGTACTCCTCGGCGGTGAAGAAGGAGTACTTGCCGTTCGGTTCCAGCACGCCGACGCGGATCTTGGCGATGTCGTCGATGCCCTGCTCACGCATGGCCTCGAGCAGCTCGGTCCTGTCGACGCGCTCGTAGTGCATGACGTCCTTGCAGAGCGTCCCGTCCTCCACGACGACGACGGGCATGCCCTCGATGACCGCACGGGTGCGGCGGAAGCGGAACGACAGCCAGGAGAAGAGCACCATCAACGACGCGAACGTGCCGACCGCGAGCATGGCGCCCGTGACGCTGAAGTCCTCCTGCGTGGTGCCCTGCTGGATCAGGTCTCCCATGGTCACGAGCAGCACCAGCTCGAAGGCGCTCATCGACCCGAGCTCGCGCTTGCCGATGATGCGCGTGATCGCCCACAGGAAGAAGTAGATGAAGGCCGCGCGAAAGACGATGTCCATGGCGCGCTCCTAGGGGAAGATCCGGGTGCGGTACGTGACGGTCACGACCGGGCGGCCGGCGTCGTCGAGAACGGAGACCTCACCCCTCTCGCCGCGCTGTCGGGCCGGCTCGACGCGGGTGTCGGACGACACCACGAAGGTGTCGCCGGGCGGCGGCGCGAACTCGTAGACGTCGTACGCGCCGGTCGTGGTCTCGGACTCCGCAGCCGGACCGAAGCTGTTCTCGTCGAACAGGTCGAAGTACGCGCTGGAGAACCGCATCTTGATCGGCCCGTCGAACCCGCCCGGTCGCTTCACCTCGACCTCGTACCGGATCGCATGACCGGGACGGCTGACGGTCGGGTGCGTGACCGTCACCGTGTAGCCGCCACCGCTCGACGTGGACTCGCCAGTGCGGGTGCCGAACGTCCCGAGGGCGCCGGCGAGGACGAACAGGACCAGCACGCCGAGACCGATGCGCCGCTGGTTGCGCGCCCGGCGCACCTGCTCCGGACTGCGCGGCCCGGGAAGCGTGGACGTGTCGGTCACGCCTTCGACGTACCCGCATGATCAACTCCGTAACGACGCCCAGGACTCAAATGCGACGTAGAACAGGACCGCCCCTGGCGGTGTCGGCGGCCGCCACGGCAGACTGGGTGCAGGCTCGGTCATGAACCCCGCCCTACCCGGGTACGGCGGACGACACCCGACAGAGGAGCGCACGTGACCGGTGTGGTGCCCGCAGCTCTGACCGACGAGGCCCTCGAGCGCGAGCTGGCCCATCTCCACGAGACCCGCCACGACACGTTCCTGCACGGCAGCGAGGACGCCTTGCAGTTCCACACCGTGCGTACTTCGGAGCTCGAGGAGGAGTACCTCCGGCGCAATCCGGACAGGGTCATCGATGCCCGACGCACCCGGCACGGCTCACGCGAGCTGTCCGGACAGGACTGAGGAAAGAGGACTGCAGATGACCACCCCCGAGGCCGATCCCGCCGACGTGGCAGAGCAACACGCGTCTGCTGCCCGCGACGAACCCCGGCCCCCCGACGTCGATCTGCCGCTGGAGGCGCCGGAGGCGGACGTCGCCGAGCAGGCCGTCGTCGTCGAGCAGGACGACGAGTACCGCTAGGTTCGGGGCGGCTGTGGCATCGTCGGGGGCGTGACTACCGGGACGGCAGCGGCAAGCGGCGCAGCGGGCCGCGGCACCCGCCTGCCGCGCTCGGCCCGGCGCAAGCAGCTGCTGGGTGCGGCGCAGGAGATCTTCGTCGCGCAGGGCTATCACGCGGCGGCGATGGACGACATCGCGGAGCGGGCCGGTGTCAGCAAACCGGTGCTGTACCAGCACTTCCCGGGCAAGCTCGAGCTCTACCTCGCCCTGCTCGATCAGCACGCGACTGAGCTCGTCAAGAAGGTCCGCGTCGCGCTCGCCTCGACGACCGACAACCGACAGCGGGTGGAGGCCTCGGTCGCGGCGTACTTCGACTTCGTCGACGGGGAGGGAACCGACGGGGAGGGCGCCTTCCGGCTGGTCTTCGAGAGCGACCTGCGCAACGACCCCGCTGTGAGCGAGCGCGTGGAGCGCATGATCCAGGAGTGCGTCGACGCCCTCGCCGAGACGATCGCGCACGACACCGGCTACCGCGCCGAGGAGGCCGAGCTGCTGTCGGTCGCGCTGTCCGGGCTCATGGAGGTCGGCGCCCGATGGTGGCTCGCCTCCGAGGGACAGCTGTCGAAGGAGCGGGCGATGGAGCTGCTGGTCGGCCTGACCTGGCGGGGGATCTCGGGCGCTCCGCTCTCGACGGACCCGACGGTCACCTGAGCCCGGTTGCGCTTGCAGCGGACGCGTGCGCTGCGATGCCCGCGCTCGACTAACCTCGGTTGTCCGTACGACGCATCAAGAACCGGAGGCACCTGGTGGAGGTCAAGATCGGCGTGCAGTTCGCCACCCGCGAGCTCGTGCTCGAAAGTGGCCAGACCCCGGAGCAGGTCGCGAAGGCGGTGGCCGAGGCGCTGAAGGCAGATCTGGGCATCCTCACCCTCGAGGACGACAAGGGCCGCCGCATCCTCGTCCCGGCCGACAAGCTGGCCTACGTCGAGATCGCCGAGAACGAGACCCGGCGGGTGGGCTTCGGCACCATCTAGGTTCGCGGGATGTGACAGGCAACTCACACGTCGAGGTCAGTTTCGGCTGGATTTCGGTTCAGTTCCCGAAGCATCGGGCAGACGTCTCCTCAACGGACCAGCCGGTCCGACAACGAGGAGGAAGACCCGTGGGCACCATCATCGTTCTGCTATTCGTCGGTCTCGTCGTGGGCGCACTCGCCCGCGCCGTGCTGCCTGGCCGCCAGGCGCTCCCGATCTGGCTCACCATGCTCATCGGCGCCGCCAGCCTGCTGCTCGCCGGCCTCATCATCCCGGGCGACCGCACCCTGATCGAGCTCATCGTCGGCGTGGCCGTCGCGGCCGGTGTCATCGCCCTCACCCAGGGCGGCCTGCGCAGCCGCAGCACCACGCGCGTCTAGGACCACACCCGGCACGACCGGAGCCCGGTTCCCGTTCAAGGGAGCCGGGCTCCGCGCCGTCTACGGTTGGAGGCCGAGGGCCTGCATCCGCGCGGTGTGGTTGTCGGTGAGCCGGGTGAGCAGGCGGGCGATCCCGGCGAGGTCGCCGCTGCCACCCACGAGCAGCTCGGTCAGCGCCTCCCGCTCGACCGCGACCCGCTGCGCCTGCAGCAGGGCCTCGCCGACGAGCCGCCGGGCCCAGAGCGCGAGCCGGCCGGCGACCGCGGGGTCCTCCGCCGTCGCCTCTCGCACCCGGCTGACGGCGAACTCCGCCTGGCCGGTGTCGGCGAGCACGTGCAGCACCAGC
Organism: Frankiaceae bacterium; assembly: GCA_016650445.1. Taxonomy (GTDB): domain Bacteria; phylum Actinomycetota; class Actinomycetes; order Mycobacteriales; family SCTD01; genus RYN-124. Next base: position 79,425 of record JAENVS010000018.1, read on the forward strand.
CCGCGGGTGTCCTCGTCCTTCACGAAGGCCGACACCTCGCGGTAGAAGTCGGTGGCCAGCCCGTCGCCGACGTACGCCTTGATGAGTCCTTCGAGCCAGTCATTCGGGTCGGTCGTGTCGTGGAACTCGTCCAGCGGCGCCATGAACGGCTCCATGGCCTCCTCGGGGTCCACCCCGAGCTTGACCAGGTGGTCGCGCAGCAGGGTGAAGTGCGCGAACTCCGCCGCGGCCATGGTCGCGAGCGCGGCCTTGTCGCCGATGGACGGCGCAAGACGGGCATCACTGGCGAGCCGCTCGAAAGCGGTCAGCTCGCCGTAGGCCAGCACCCCGAGCAGGTCGATCGTCGCGGCGTCGACACCCGACTCCACGACACCGCCCACGGGGGGACCCTAGCGGTAGGATGAGGTGAAGGAGACGGCGCTCGCCGCCTCCCCCGTGTGCGCGGACCTCTTCCGACGCCGGCGCGCCGACCCGCCCGTCTCTCTCGACGGGATGGTCGCTGCGAGCCCGCTCCTGCCGTGGTCGGCGCGACTCCCGGAAGGCTCCGCCCTGACCACGCCAGACGTACAAGAAGACACTGCTGCGCCCATCGACGCTCCCAACGGCTTCGCGGCCCTCGGTGCGCGTCCCGAGACCGTCGAGGCTCTCGCCGCCCTCGGCATCACGTCGCCCTTCGCGATCCAGACGATGACGCTGCCGATCGCGTTGTCCGGCCACGACCTCATCGGCCAGGCCCGCACCGGCACCGGCAAGACGCTGGGCTTCGGCGTACCCATGCTCAACGTCGTCAAGAACAAGGCCGAGGGCGCCAACGGCACCCCGCAGGCGCTCGTCGTCGTCCCGACCCGCGAGCTCTGCGTCCAGGTCGCGAAGGACCTCGAGAACGCCGGGAAGGTCCGCAGCATCCGGGTGCAGACCATCTACGGCGGGCGGGCGTTCGAGCCGCAGCTCGAGGCGTTGCGCAAGGGCGTCGACATCGTGGTCGGTACGCCGGGACGGCTGCTCGACCTGGCTCGCCAGGGCCATCTGAACCTCGGGCAGGTCGAGGTGCTCGTCCTCGACGAGGCCGACGAGATGCTCGACCTCGGGTTCCTCCCCGACGTGGAGCGCATCCTCGAGCAGACGCCGACCGAGCGGCAGACGATGCTGTTCTCGGCCACGATGCCGAGCCCGGTCGTCGCGATGGCCCGGCGGTTCATGCGGCAACCGACGCACATCAGGGCCGAGGAGCCCGACGAGAACCGCACGGTCCCCGAGACGCGCATCTTCGCCTACCGCGCGCACTCAATGGACAAGGGTGAGGTGCTCGCCCGCATCCTGCAGGCCGAGGGGCGCGGCCTGACGATGGTCTTCTGCCGCACCAAGCGGACCTGCGACAAGGTTGCCGCCGACATGCAGGACCGCGGCTTCGCGGCCGCAGCGGTGCACGGCGACCTCGGCCAGGGCGCCCGCGAACAGGCACTGCGCGCGTTCCGTTCCGGGAAGATCGACGTGCTCGTCGCAACCGACGTGGCAGCGCGTGGCATCGACGTACAAGACGTGACGCACGTCATCAACTACCAGTGCCCCGACGAGGAGCGCACCTTCCTGCACCGCATCGGCCGAACGGGACGCGCGGGCGCGAAGGGCGTCGCCGTGACGTTCGTCGACTGGGACGACATGCCCAAGTGGGGGCTGATCAACAAGGCCCTCGACCTGCCGCACCCCGAGCCGGTGGAGACCTACTCGTCGAGCAAGCACCTCTACACCGACCTGGATATCCCCGACGGCACGACGGGGAAGCTGCCGCGGTCGGCACGCACCCGGGCCGGCCTCGACGCGGAGCAGGTCGAGGACATCGGCGAGACCGGCCGCAAGCCGCGCCGCCCCGAGGCCAGCGGCCGTGGCAGCCGCGACGGCGGGCGCGACGGCGGCCGCAGCGGGGGGTCGCGCGACGGCGGGCGAGGCGCACGCGACGAGGTCGTGGCCGCGGACGACGCACCCCAGCTGCCCAAGCGCACGAGCGGCAGCCGCCGACGCACCCGCGGTGGTGGTGGCGACGACGCCGAGCCGGCCGTAGCGGCAGCCGGGGCGGCGACATCCGCGGGGACATCGGCGGCGGGCAGTGCCGACGGCGAGACCGCAGGGCGACGACGCCGGCGCGGCGGCCGCGGCCGCGGGGGCGGCGCCGGCAGCACCGCGGAGGTCGGCAGCACGGACTGACCCCGTTCGGGGCTCAAGCCCCACCACTCGACGTTCCGACGTCAAAGGCATGGTGCTGAAGAAGGTGGCTGGCGCGCGCGTGGGTGAGGACGCCGAGGACCTGCGGTCCTGGCTGGCGTCACTGGACGGGGCCCCAGAGGTCCACGAGACGGTCGTGCTGGCCTGCGCCCAGCACGGCGACGAGCGCCCCACGTGGGCCTACGTCGAGGGCACCGCGGCCGAGGGCATCGCCCGCCGCCGCTGCCTCGCGTGCGCCACGGCGGTGCACCTGCTCGACTCCGCGTCGAGATGGACGCACCCGCCGATGCGGTCCTGCATCGGTTGCGGCACGTCGATCGTCGAGGTCGCGGCGGGCCTGAGCATCCCCGACGGCGAGCACGTCGAGTGGGTCGTCGTGGGCGTGCGCTGCGTCGAGTGCGGCCGCCTCGCCGGGCTCACCGACATGGTCGTCGACTCGCTCCCCCTCGCAGAGGTTCTCTCGGCGCTCTAGGTAGTCCTGCACCCGGTCGTGCGAGGCTGATGACGATGAGCGTGCAGGAGACGACCCGGACCGACGCCGGGCTCTACGGGCCGGACAGCGTCACCTGGCGGGTGCACGCAGATCCGTCGATGGCCCTAGCCGGACTCCGCGCGCTCTTCCTGCAGGCGGTCCACCCCCTCGCGATGGCCGGCGTGGCACAGCACAGCGACTTCCGAGCGGACCCCTGGGGCCGGCTGTTCCGGACCGCCGACTACGTCGGGGTGACGACGTACGGAACCCGCGCCGAGGCGGAGCGCGCCGGGGCGAAGGTGCGCGGCATCCACAAGAGACTGTCGGGGATCGAGCCGGAGAGCGGTCGCACCTACCGCGTGTCCGACCCCGCGCTGCTGCTCTGGGTGCACTGCGTCGAGGTGGAGTCGTTCCTGACGACCGCGGTCCGGTCCGGCCTGCGGGTCTGCGCGGCCGACCGTGACCGCTACTACGCGGAGCAGACCCGCGGGTCGGCTCTCGTCGGGCTCGACCCGTCGACCGTGCCGGGGTCGGTCGCCGAGATGGCGGCGTACTTCGACCGGATGCGGCCCGAGCTGCACGTCACCGCAGAGGCACGTCGGACGGCGTCTTTCATCCTGTGGCCGCCGATGCCGTCGAAGGTGGCGAGGGGCACGCCCGCCCGGCCGGCCTGGGTCGCCCTGGCGACGACGGCGTTCGGCATGCTGCCGCGCTGGGCGCGACGGCTCTACCGGATGCCCGGGCTGCCCACCACCGACCTCGCGGCAACTGCGGCCGGCAGGGCGTTTCGGTCCGGGTTGCTCGTCGTACCCGAGCGGCTGAGGCACGGACCGGAGCTCAAGGCCGCGCGGGCCCGGGTGGGCGGCTCGTAATTCGGGTGCCGCGCGCGCCGCTGCCTGGCAGGGTGGCTCCTCGTGCCACTCACCCGCCGACCTGGAACCGCCGCTGACGCCCGTGGACTGGTTGAGGTCTACGCGGCGTACGACATGGTCGAGTTCGGCGAGTGCGACATGGAGCGGTCGGACATCGAGGCGATGCTCGCGCTCGAGGACAGCGAGAGCCTCGTGGTGGAAGACGACGGGATCGTCGGGTTCGCCGACCTGGCCGCCAACGGGGAGGCCGAAACGCTCGTCGATCCGTCGTACGACGGTGCTAAGGACCTGCACCGCGAGCTGCTCACCTGGGCGGTGCAGCGGGCCGGCGAGCGTGGGATCGGTCGACTCGAGCACTGGAGCGGAACGTCACCGGAGCATGCGTCGCGGGTGCTCGGGGCGGTCGGTTTCGAAGCGGTCAGGACGATGTGGCGGATGCACCGGGACCTGGCCGCTTACCGACCCGAAGCAGTGTGGCCGGCCGGGGTGTCGATGCGGCGATTCGACCTCGAACGCGACGGCCGCGACGTCTGGCAGGTCGTGATGACGTCGTTCGCCGGGGCATACGGCAGCCACCTGCGACCGTACGACGACTGGGTGACGCGCACGATCGGCACCGGGTACGACGTCGTGTGCGCCGAGGAGGACGGAGCCGTCGTCGGTGTGGCCACGACGGGGGTGCGCGGCGGCGACGGTCACGTCGGCCAGTTGGCGGTGCTTCCCGAGCATCGTGGCCGCGGGATCGCCCGAGCTCTGCTGCACGAGTGCTTCCGGCGCGATGCCGTGGCCGGCCGAGCCGCGACAACGTTGGGCGTCGACGGCGAGAACAAGACCGCCCGGCAGCTGTACGAGAAGGCCGGCATGCGGGTGACCAAGGAGTTCCGACGCTGGGAGCGCGACGTCTAAGGCTCCTCTGCCGGCAACCCGTCCCACGGCTTCTTCGGGGCACCCGCCGCGGCAAGACCCGCAGGGCACGTGCGCACGAAGTCGCACCACCCGCACACCCGACTGACCCGCGGGGGGAAGAGCTCGTCGGCGTCTCCACCTGCCCGCAGGGCCTCGGCCGCGGCCACCGCTTCGGCGCCGATCGCCTCCGCCCGGGACAGGTGGCGCGCGAGCGACTCCTGTGTGTGGTCGAAGCGAGCCACCCTCCCCGTCGGGAGGTGATGCAGCTCGACGGCCGTGCAGGTCCGGCGCAAGGTGCGCTCGCACGCAAGCGCGTAGAGCGCGAGTGCGAGGGAGCCGCGCGCGTCGTCGACGGTCAGCACGGACCGCCCGGTCTTGTAGTCGACGACGACCAGCTCGTCGCCGCGCCGGTCAACGCGGTCGACCCGGCCGCTGACGGCCAGCGCACCGGTGCGGGTGGCGACGGTGCGCTCGACACCGACCGGCTCGTCGTGCGGATCAAGCGCGGCGACGTAACGCGCGACCATGTCGCCGGCGTGCTCGCGGTGCCGGTCGGCCTGTGCCTCGTCGGTGAAGCCGTCGGTCGACCACGCGCGGTCCACCAAGGCGCGAGCCGTTGCCGGCGTACGACGCTCGACGGGCTCGGACCACCAGCGGCTCAGCGCGAGGTGCACCGCCGAGCCCACCGTGTTGTGCGCCCACGGCGGGCCCTTCGGCGGCGCGGGCCGGTCGAGGTAGGTCATGCGGTACAGACGCGGGCAGTCGAGCCAGGTCGTGAGCCGCGACGGCGTGCACGAGAACAGCCTGGTGGGCATCCCCTCGAGCACCGTCTGCGTCGTCATCCCAGCATCGTCGCGCGGGGGTACGACGGAAGGCGCCTCGCCGCGCCGGCTGTGGACGGCTCGTCCGCATCCCCCGACGGAGCCGCCGGCGCTACGCTCCCGACATGCCTCGCCGTCGCGCTGGCGTCCTCCTGCCGCTCGAGCTGGAGCTGCTCGATGCGCTGCTGAGCACGCCGGACCAGCACGGGTTCGCGCTCGGTCAGGAGCTCACCGCACACGGCGGCCGCAGCATCCTCGGCCACGGCACGCTCTACAAGGCGCTCGGACGGCTCGAGGCAGCCGGTCTGCTGACCAGCCACTGGGAGAGCGGCGACGCCTCGGCGCTCGGCCGACCGCTGCGGCGCCTGTACCGGGTGACCACGGACGGTCGAGCCGCGCTCGCAGCGGCACGGCCCGTCCGGACCCGCTCGACCCGACCCGGCCTGGTGACGCCGTGACCATCACCGAGGCGTGGTGCCGGACGTACACCCGCCTGCTCCCGACGGAGGAGGCCGAGTGCCGTCAGCGCGAGATCGCCAGCCACGTGCACGAGGCGCTGGAGCACGGGGTCTCCCGATCGCGCCTGATGAGGGAGGCCGGCTTGGGCATGCCGGCAGACCTGCTGTGGAGCGCCGCCGTGCGGCGGCGCGCGGGTCTGCCAGCGCTGTGGCTCATCCCGCTCATCGATGCGTCCGTCGGCGCGATTGTCGGCGGCGCGTTGATCCTGTTGACGCTGCTCTGGGCGTCGCTGCCGACGGGCGAGGAGTCGGGCTGGCCGGCACGTGCTCTCGCCTACGGGGCACTCGCACTGGCCAGCTCGGGACATGCCGTCGCGATCGTCACGTGGTTGCGTCGCTGACACCTACCCCCTATGTTCCTATAAAGCACCAACCACGACTCCGGGGGTCCGCATGTCACGTCCACGCACCACGTACGCCGTGCTCGGCACGCTGCTCGTCGCGTTCTGGTTCCTGGCCGGGATCGGGCAGGGCGACGGCGCGAGCGACAGCGCCGCGAACGTCGGCACGACCTTCTGGGTGTGCTTCGGCGTCACCGTCCTCGCGGTCGCCGGCTACACCCTCGCCCTCGGCGTCCGCGCGCTCTTAGGACGCCGTGTCGGGAACCCGTGATCGATTGGTGTCGCGGGAGAAGGTGGCATGCCGGAGCCGCGGATGCTGAGCAAGCTGTTCTGATCTGATTGATCTGGAGCCGGGCTCTGAGGGGCGGCGCGGCCGAAACGGTCGGTAGTCCCGCAGATCCGGCGCGAGCAGCATCGGCCCGCCGCAAGGCGATCGTGGAACCGATGCTTCAGGCAGATGAAGGTCGCCCAACAAGACTGGTCAGTTGCGACTACGAGGACTCGACAACGTCCAGGGCGCGTGGAACCTGCAGGCATGGTGCACCTCGTCCCCCCGTGCATGCAGCGCACCGGTCTGCCGTTTCACCCCGCGACCGCGGCGTCCCGCCAGGCCTGACCGACAGCCGGGTCGTTTTTCTGTTCACAACGGGACCTTCGGCCCTGGACCCGGACAAGCCGGCTCGGCCACCGTGTGCCCCGGATGGCCGCACGCTGTGTCGGTCATGTCGGTGAACGCAGGAGAGAGCCATGAGGACGAGTTCAAGCAGACGAAGGATCGTGCGGAGGCCGTTGACGGTGCTGGGTGCAGCCTTGGCCGTTCTCGCGGCCGGGGCGTGCGGCAGCAGCGACACGACGGGGTCGGACGTGGCCACACCGTCGGCGAACCAGACCACGAACCCGACAGCGGCCGGGATCGCCGACGGCAAGTACGTGGAGAACGGCGCGGAGTTCGTCGACGCAGCCGACTGGGACACCAGGGCCACGGTGCGCATCGAGATGGGCGAGATGTTCTTCACTCCGAAGAACGTCACCCTCGCCGCGGGCAAGCCCTACGTGCTCGAGCTCGTCAACACCGGAAAGGTGAAGCACGAATTCGCCGCCGGGGCGTTCTTCCGGTCAGCAGCGACCCGCAAGATGGAGAACGCCGGGGCCGAGGTGAAGGCCCCCTTCTTCACCGAGATCGAGGTCTTCGCCGGCAAGACCGTCGAGCTCTTCGTGATCCCGGTCCTGCCGGGGACGTTCGAGATGCTGTGCGAGATCGCGGGCCACCGCGAGGCGGGCATGGAAGGGTCGATCACGGTGACCGGCACCGCGCCGGCGGTTCCTGCACCGGTGGTCGGCGACCTGACCGCCGGCAAGTGGATCCAGAACGGCCCCGCCCTCGTCGAGGCAGCCAACTGGGACGCCAAGAAGACGATCCGCGTCGAGGCCGGCGAGAACGGCGCGAAGATGTTCTTCGAGCCCAAGAACCTCACCATGAAGGCGGGGACGCCCTACGTGCTCGAGCTCGTGAACGTCGGGAAGGTCAAGCACGAGTACACCGCTGCGGAGTTCTTCCCCACGGCCGCCTTCCGCAAGGCGGAGGACGCCATCGGCGAGTACAAGGCCCCACGACTGAACGAGGCTGAGGTGCTGCCCGGCAAGCAGTTGGACCTGTACCTGATCCCCACCAAGGCCGGGACGTTCGAGATCGTCTGCGAGATCGAAGGTCACCGCGCGGCAGGCATGTTCGGGACGATCACGGTCCTTCCGTAGCCAGGTCTCGCGTCGTCGGCAAGGAAGGGGAGCACCATGGCACCCCGTAGGACACAGCCTGTGGAGGGACCGCAGCTCCCTCCACGGGGCGTCACCCTCCAAGCGGACGTAGACCTGTCCCGGCGCCACTTCCTCTCGCGCCTGGCTGCGGCAGGGGTCGTGGTGGCGGGCGCCGGCTCCGGCGCGCTGGCGCTGGTGAGCTACCGCGACGACGCCGCGGCCTCGTCGAAGGGCCCGTCGCACGCCTGGTGCATGGTCATCGACCTGCGCTCGTGCGACGGGTGCAAGTTGTGCACGATCGCCTGCCAGAAACGCCACCAGCTCCCCGTCGAGCAGACCTGGATCAAGGTCAACTCCGTGACGAACAGCGCTGGTGACACGTACCCCATGCCGGTGCCCTGCATGATGTGCGAGAACCCTCCCTGCATGTACGTCTGCCCGGTCGGGGCGACCTTCCGCACCGACGAGGGGCTCGTCCTGGTGGACCAGGACACCTGCGTTGGGTCGCGCGCCTGCATGGCCGCGTGCCCCTACGAGGCGCGCTACTTCAACTGGAGCGAGCCCCCTCCGGTCAAACGGATGCCGTTCCCCCCGACCCCGCAGATGCCGGTGCCGCAGCAGAAGGGCACGGTCGGCAAGTGCGTGCTGTGCGCCGACAGGTTGCCGCACGGGGAGCTGCCTGCCTGCGTCGACGAGTGCCCGATGGGGGTGCTCTACATCGGCGACCTCGTCACCGACGTCGCGGTCAACGGGCTGGGTGCGACGGTGGTGCTCTCCGAGTTCCTCAAGGCCAACGACGCCGTACGGTTCAAGGAGGAGTTCGGGACCAACCCCCGCGTGTACTACATCCTCGGCCACGGCCAGAACCTCTCGGGCACGTCATGAGCGCCGAGGTGCGCGAGGCCGTCCTGCGTCCGTTCGGCAAGCCCAGCCGCGGCTACCTGCTCGTCGTCGGTCTGCTCGGCGCGGTGGTCCTGACGGGCGTGGCCGCCTGGGTCGTGCAGCTGCGGCGGGGCATGGGAGTGGCCGGCTACGACGACCACGCGTTCTGGGCCATCTACATCGCCAACGTCATCACGTTCATCGGCGTCAGCTACGGCGGAGCGGTGGTCTCCGCGATCCTGCGCCTGACCGGCGCAGACTGGCGCGCACCGCTCACCCGGCTCGCCGAGGGCACCGCCGTCGTCACCGTGATCATCGGCGGGGCCTTCATCATCCCGCACCTCGGACGTCCGGACCGCATCTGGGAGATGGTGACCCAGCCCAACCTGTCCGCTCCGGTGTTCTGGGACTTCGTGGCGATCTCGACCTACGCAGCAGCGTCCGTCGTGTTCTTCGCTCTCCCGCTCGTGCCTGACATGGCCGCGCTCCGCGAGGGCGACACGACGCGGCTGGGGCGTCGCCGTACCCTGCTTTACACGATCCTCTCGCGCGGCTGGGTGGGGGCTCCGCATCAGCGCCGCGTGCTGGCCGGCGGTCTCGGGGTGGTGTCGATCATGATCATCCCGCTCGCCGTGTCGGTGCACTCGGTCCTCGCCTGGGCCTTCTCGCTGACCTCACGTCCGGGGTGGTACGAGAGCATCTGGGCGCCCTACTTCGTCGTGGCTGCGCTCTACTCCGGCGTGGCGCTGGTGATCCTCGTCGTGGCCGGCTTCCGCCGCGGCTACCACCTCGAGGCGTTCATCACCGACCGGCACATCGTGCGACTCGGGTTCATCATGGCCACCTTCTCCGCCGGCTACCTCTACCTGACCTTCGCCGACATCCTCCCCAGCGCCTACGTCGGAGAACGCGACAGCGCCGAGGTGCTCACCCACCTGCTGATCGGTCACGTGGCTGTCTGGTTCTGGCTGTTCGTGGTCGCAGCGGGCGTGGTGCCGCTGCTGATCGTCGCTCTGCCCTGGACCAGGAACGTGGTCGGCATCGTCATCGCCGCTGCCCTGGTCACCCCTGCGATGTGGGTCAAGCGGATGCTCATGATCGTCGACCCGGCCAACCACGACACCGTGACCGGCTC
>JAENVS010000019.1 GCA_016650445.1 Frankiaceae bacterium
CACCGTCCCGGCCTGCGCCGGCGCCCCCGGACCCGGGACCGCGGGACTACTCATGTCCGTCAGCGACCCAGCCTCGACGAACCCGCCGTACCCGTCATTCACCGTGCCGTCCGCATTCACCGTCCCGGCCTGCGCCGGCGCCCCCGGACCCGGGACCGCGGGACTACTCATGTCCGTCAGCGACCCAGCCTCGACGAACCCGCCGTACCCGTCATTCACCGTGCCGTCCGCATTCAGCGTCCCGGCCTGCGCCGGCGCCGTCACGGTCCCGTTCGCCGACTCAGGTGTCGTTGACGTCGCGGGCGTCGAGTCCGGTGCCGGTGCCGGTGCTGTGGCCGTCCCGGACCCTCCCGGGGCGGTGCCGTCGTGCTTGTTGGACTTGTCCTTGGGCGGCGGGGCCGGAGGCGGCGTCACGGCGTGGTGACCAAGCGGGCGGACGGCTGCGCGTCAGGCGCTCCGTCCGTGTGCAGCTCGCGGCAGTAGGACATCCGAGCACCCCCAACGGCGTCGCTGTCACCTTTGCAGATCGGAGGCCCGACGCAACCAGAACGCGAAATCTGGTGGCCCGACGTGGACTCGACGCGCTCAGCCCCGGCCATCCGGCGGCTCGCCCACAAGCCGTTCGCCGCCCAGCGACCGCACACTGCTGCACGACGAAGGCGGCCCGACGGGGCCGCCTTCACGCTCAGCTGCTGGGGTGGGCGAGGGGGGAGTTGAACCCCCACGTCCTTTCGGACACACGGACCTGAACCGTGCGCGTCTGCCATTCCGCCACTCGCCCGAGCACTTCTGGATGGCTCGCAGAGGCTAGCACCGGCGACGCGGCGCGAACCGCCGTACATGAATGCCTCCGCCTGGCCGAGGAGGCGAGGCGAGATGGGCCGCAACGGCTCAGCCGGGCGCACATGCCGCCTGAGGTGGAGGCTCTGAGGTGCGGCCGCGGAGCCATAGAGCGGCCGAGCGGCGTTGATCACTGTCACGGATACGATCACGCCTCGGAGGGAAGGGGTCTGGCGTGGGAGTGCTGCAGCGCTTCGAGCGCCGGCTCGAAGGCCTCGTCGAGGGTGCCTTCGCGCGCGCCTTCGGCGGCGTGGTGCAGCCCGTCGAGGTCGCCGCCGCCCTGCAGCGCGAGGCCGCGGACAAGAAGGCCATCGTCGGCCAGGGCCGGGTCCTCGTCCCCAACGAGTACGTCGTCGAGCTGAGCGCGGCCGACGCAGAGCGGCTGACCGAGTACGACGAGCCGCTGCGCAAAGAGCTCGCCGACATGGTCACCGAGCACGCGCAGGAGCAGGGCTGGTCGTTCGTCGGCCCGGTGAAGGTGCGCTTCGAACCTGTCGAGGACCTCGCGACCGGCGTCTTCCGGGTGCGCAGCACCGTGCTCGCCGCCCCGGGCGGGCCCGCCGCATCGGCACCGACCCCGGGCGACAAGAGCGGCCGGCGGCTCGAGCTCGTCACCGGCAGCGAGACCGGCCGGGTTCTCAGGGTCACCGCCCCCTCGCTCGTCATCGGCCGCGGTGCCGACGTTGACCTGCGGCTGACCGACACCGGCGTCTCCCGCCGGCACGCCGAAGTGAAGGTGGACCCGAACGGCGCGACGCTCATCGACCTGCGCTCGACCAACGGGACGCTGGTCAACGGCCAACGCGTCGAGCAGGTCGCGCTCGCCGACGGTGACCGGATCCAGGTCGGCGCCACCGTCATCGTCTACCGGCAAGGCGACTGATGGGGTCCGAGCTCGTCGTCGCCCTGGTGAAGTACGGCCTGCTGGCTCTCCTGTGGCTGTTCGTCATCTTCGCGGTGCGCACTGTCCGGAGCGACCTGTGGGGCAGCGGCAAGCCGGCCCGACCGGCGGCCGGCACCGCCGCGCGATCGAGCGGGAAGCCCGCGAAGCGCACTGCCGCCCGCCGCCTCGTCGTCACCGAAGGGGCGCTCGCCGGCACGACGATCAGCCTCGGAGCGGCACCGGTGACCCTCGGCCGCGCCGACGACTCGACGCTCGTGCTGACCGACGACTACGCGAGCAGCCGGCACGCCCGCCTCGTGCCCGGTGAGGACGCCTGGCTCGTCGAGGACCTCGGCTCGACCAACGGCACCTACCTCGGCGCGAGCAAGGTGACGCGACCGACGCCGGTGCCGCTCGGGCAGCCGATCCGGATCGGGAAGACCGTGATGGAGCTGCGGCGATGAGGGACAGCCGATGACGGCGCCACGCCCGGGTCCCGGCCGATGACGCTGACGCTTCGCTACGCCGCGCGCTCACACACCGGTCTGCTCCGAGAGGGCAACGAGGACTCGGTCTACGCCGGGCCGCGGCTGCTCGCCGTCGCCGACGGCATGGGCGGGCACGCCGCCGGTGAGGTCGCCAGCGCAGTGGCGATCGCCGCCATCGCCGGCCTCGACGAGGACGCCCCCGGCCCAGACCTGCTCGCCGCTTTGCTCGGCGCGGCAAAGTCGGCCAACCGGCACCTGCACGACATGGTCGAGGGCGACGCGGCACTCGACGGCATGGGCACGACGCTGACAGCCATCCTCTGGGGCGGCAGCCGGCTCGGCCTGCTGCACATCGGCGACTCGCGCGCCTACCTGCTGCGCGAGGGCGAGCTCAGCCAGATCACCCACGACCACACCCTCGTGCAGTCCCTCGTTGACGCCGGTCGCATCAGCGCGGACGAGGCCGAGGCCCACCCCCAGCGCAACGTCATCACCAAGGTCCTCGACGGTCGTGAGGACCTCGACCCCGACCTGTCGGTGCGTGAGGTCCGCGCGGGCGACCGCTACCTGCTCTGCAGCGACGGCCTGACCGGGCCCGTCGGCAGCACCGACACCTTGCGCGACGCGCTGAGCGAGGCCGAGCCGCAGGCCGCCGTCGACCGCCTCGTACAGCTGGCGCTGCGCGGCGGCGGGCCCGACAACATCACCGTCGTCGTTGCGGATGCGATCGAGACCGACCACCCGCTGCCCGCCGAACCCGTCGTCGCGGGCGCGGCGGCCGAGGCACCGCAGGCCCCACCGCCCGGCAGCGCCGACAGCGCAGCGAGCCGGGCCCGCACCGCGGAGGGCCGCGACGTCGAGGCGCCCCGACCAAGCACGTCCGCACCGGTCAGCGACGCGCCCCGCCGACACGGCCGCCGCCTCGCCGTCCTCGCCACCGTCGTCGCGCTGCTGCTGCTCGCTGGTGCGGGGGCGGGCTACGCCTACGTCCGGTCGCAGTACTACGTCGGCGCCGACGGGCAGACCGTCGCCGTGTTCCGGGGCGTCGCCGGTGAGGTCGCGGGCGTCGACCTGTCCAGTCTCGAGGAGCGCAGCGACCTGCGCACCGACCAGTTGGGCGAGCTCGACGCGGCGCGGGTGGAGAAGGGAATCGTCGCGAAGGACAAGGACGACGCACGGCAGATCCTCGCGCGGCTCAAGACGCTCGCCTGCCCGACTCCTGCCGTGACCACCTCGCCGCAGCCGACGCCGCAGGCCGTTCCACCAGCCGGCGCCTCGGCCGCACCGACACCCACGATCAGCGTGATCCCGGCGCCCGTTCCCAGCAGCGCCGCCGGCTGCCCGTGAGCGCGCAGACCATCGCGCCGGGCGCCGGGGCCGGCCGTAGGGGCATCGAGCTCCTGCTGATCGGCTTCGCAGTCGCCATCGCGATCGTCGCCTACGCCGCCGTCGGCATCGGTCAGGACGGTCGCATCCCCACCGGCACGATCGGGTATGGCGCCGGCCTCGCGCTGCTGTTCGGCCTCGCGCACCTCGTCGTACGCCGGTTCGCGCCGTACGCCGACCCGCTCATCCTCCCGTGCGTCGCGATGCTCAACGGCCTCGGCCTCGTCATGATCCGACGGCTCGATCTCGCCGAGGCGGAGCGCGCTCGGCAGGCCGCCAGCGCGCTGCCCCGCGCCGATGCACCGCTGCAGCTGATCTGGACCGCCATCGCGGTCGCGGCGTTCATCGCGGTGCTCGTCGTCGTCCGCGACCACACCCGGCTCGCTCGCTACGCCTACACCAGCGCTGCGGCCGGCCTGGTTCTGCTCCTGCTCCCGGCGATTCCGGGCATCGGCGCGACCATCAACGGCGCGCGGCTGTGGATCCGCGTCGGCCCGATGACCGTGCAGCCGAGCGAAGCGGCCAAAGTCCTGCTGATGGTGTTCTTCGCGAGCTACCTGGTCAGCAAGCGCGACGTGCTGTCGCTCGCCAGCCGTCGCGTTGCCGGCATCGACCTGCCGCGCGCGCGGGACCTCGGCCCGATCCTCGTCGCGTGGGCCGCGAGCCTCGCGGTGCTGGTGCGCGAGAAGGACCTCGGCTCGTCACTGCTGTTCTTCGGCATCTTCATCGTGATGCTCTACGTCGCGACCGAGCGCACGTCGTGGCTGCTCATCGGCGTCGGGCTGTTCGGGCTCGGCTCGTTCTCGGCGTACACGCTGTTCGGGCACGTCGCCCGTCGCGTCGACACCTGGCTCGACCCGTTCGCGACGGCCAGCACGACGGGCTACCAGCTCGTGCAAGGGCTGTTCGGTTTCGGCACCGGCGGCATCAGCGGCACCGGCCTGGGCAAGGGGCAACCCGGAATCGTGCCCTACGCCAAGACCGACTTCATCATGGCGGCGATCGGTGAGGAGCTCGGGCTCATCGGTGTGATGGCGGTGCTGCTGCTGTTCGCCCTCGTGGTGGAGCGCGGCCTGCGATCCGGGCTCGCTTGTCGCGACTCGTTCGGCAAGCTGCTCGCGACCGGGCTCTCCTTTGCGCTCGCCCTGCAGGTCTTCGTCATCGTCGGCGGCGTCACCGGGCTCATTCCGCTCACCGGCGTGACACTGCCGTGGCTGTCGTACGGCGGCAGCTCCGTCGTCATGAACTGGGTGCTCATCGCGCTGCTGCTGCGGATCAGCGACGCGGCTCGGCGGCCCGCACCTGCACCGGTCGCCCCCGAGAAGGCGCGGGCTGCGCTGGCGGAGGCCCAGACGACGGTGGTACGCCGATGAACGCGCCACTGCGTAGGGTCGCGGCCGCCTGTCTCGTGCTGTTCGGTCTGTTGCTGGTCAACGTCAACTACGTGCAGGTCGTCAAGGCCGAGGACTACCGCAAGGACAGCCGCAACTTCCGCGGCCTGCTCCGCAGCTACGCGCACGAGCGCGGTCCGATCGTGCTGGCCGGCGGTGGGGCAAGCGCGGTGGCCGTCGACAAGGCGACGCCGTCGGAGCAGCTGAAGTTTCTGCGCACCTACCCGGGCGGCACGGCGTTCGCGCACGTCACCGGGTTCGCGTCGCTCGTCTACGGCCGCACCGGCATCGAGCAGGCCGAGAACGACGTGCTGTCCGGTGAGAGCGACAACCTGTTCGTACGCCGGCTCTCGGACTACGTCACCGGCCGCAAGCCCGAGGGCGGCCGGGTCGTGCTGACCCTGCAGCAGGCCGCGCAGCGCGCCGCACTCGCCGGCCTCCAGGGAAAGCGCGGCGCGGTCGTCGCACTCGATCCGCGCACCGGCGCGATCCTGGCCATGGTCAGCACGCCGTCGTTCGACCCGGCCCGGCTCTCGAGCCACAGCGAGAAGCAGATCCGCGACTACTACAAGCGGCTGCAGAACGACCCCGCCGACCCGATGCTCAACCGCGCGGTGTCGCAGACCTACCCGCCGGGCTCGACGTTCAAGGTGATCACGTCCGCGGCAGCTCTGTCCTCGGGGAAGTTCACGCCCGGCACCCGGATCCCGTCCCCGACCGAGCTCGACCTGCCGCAGACCGACCGCAACCTGAAGAACTTCGGTGGCGAGTCCTGCGGAGACGGCAAGACCACGACCCTCGCCGATGCCCTGCGCATCTCCTGCAACACCGCGTTCGGGCAGCTCGGGATGAACCTCGGTGGAGACGCGCTGCGCGACCAGGCAGAGAAGTTCGGTCTCGGCGACGACGGCATGCGCGTGCCGCTCCGGGTCGCGCGCAGCGTGTTTCCCGACGAGCTGTCACCGCCACAGGAGGCGCAGTCGGCGATCGGGCAGTACGACGTCCGCGTCACGCCCCTGCAGATGGCGATGGTCGCGGCGGGCGTCGCGAACGGCGGGTCCATCATGACGCCGTACCTCGTGCGCGAGGTCCAGGCGCCTGACCTGAGCACGCTGTCCCAGACCCGGCCGGAGGTCTACAAGCGAGCCGTTTCGCAAGACGTCGCGGACCAGCTGACCGCGATGATGCAGCAGGTCGTCGCCAACGGCACCGCGCGATCGGCGCAGATCCCCGGTGTCGCGGTCGCCGGCAAGACGGGGACGGCGCAGCACGCGGAAGGGCAGGCGCCGCACGCGTGGTTCATCGCCTTCGCGCCCGCGCAGGACCCGCAGGTCGCCATCGCCGTCCTCGTCGAGGACGGCGGATCGGCCGGCTCCGAGGCCACCGGCGGTCGCGTGGCTGCCCCGATCGCGCGCGACGTGATGCGCGCCGTGCTCGGCCAATGAACCATCCCGCTGGGTGCGTCGACGGACTGCTCGCCGGGCGGTACCGGCTCGACGAGCGCATCGCCGTCGGCGGCATGGGCGAGGTCTGGCGCGGTGAGGACACCGTGCTCGGACGCCAGGTCGCCGTGAAGTGCCTGAAGCCGGAGTACGTCGACGACCAGGAGTTCCGGCAGCGCTTTCGCGGCGAGGCCCGTCATGCTGCGGCGCTGTCGCATCCGGGCATCGCCTCGGTCTACGACTACGGCGAGCAGGTCGACCCGGAGACGGCAGCCTGGCTGGTGATGGAGCTCGTCGACGGTGAGCCGCTGTCGGCGCTCCTGCACCGAGAGCGTCGCCTGCCCGCCGAGCGGGCTCTTGACATCGTCGGCCAGGCCGCTATGGCACTGGAAGCCGCGCACGCCATCGGCGTCGTGCACCGCGACGTCAAGCCGGGCAACCTCCTGGTCCGGCCGGACGGCGTCGTGAAGGTCACCGACTTCGGCATCGCGCGCGCGGCCGACGCGGTGCCGATCACCCGCACCGGGACCATGGTCGGTACGGCGTACTACCTCTCGCCCGAGCAGGCATCCGGTGGACCGGTGACACCGGCCAGTGACGTCTACTCCCTCGGCGTCGTCGCCTATGAGTGCCTCGCAGGGCAGCGTCCGTTCCCCGGGACCAACCCGCTGGCGGTGGCCACGGCGCACGTGCAGGAACAGCCGCCGGCGCTGCCCGACGACGTGCCGCCGGCCGTGCGCGACCTGGTGCTCGGGGCGCTCGAGAAGGACCCGGCTCGGCGGCCCGTGCATGCCGGCGATCTCGGCCGCGCGGCACTGGCGCTGCGCGCCGAGCTGACCGACACAGCTGCCATGCCGATGCCGCCTGCCCGGACGAGGGTGCTTCCCGTCGTACCGCCCGTTGATGCGCCTGCTGATGCGCCTGTTGCTGCCGAACCGCGCGCACGGCAGCACCGTCGCGCTCTGCAGACCGCCTCGGTGCTGATCGCCGTCGTTGTCGTCGGCCTGTCGGCGCGGGCCTGCCTCGCGCCGGCGGACGTGGCCGTGCCCTCCGACCTTGCCGGGCTGACCGCCGACGCGGCAACCGACAAGCTGACCGACGTGAAGCTCGACGAGCTCCGGATCACGGAGACGTCGAAGACCGTTCCCGCGGGTCGCGTCATCCGCACCGAGCCCGTCGCCGGCGCTCAGGTGCAGGAGGGCGACGACGTCACCCTTGTCGTGTCGTCGGGCAAGCCCAAGGTGACCGTGTCGTCGGCTGCCTACGTCGGCAAGAGCCCCGCAGACGTGCGCACCGCGCTCACCGGGCTCGGGCTGGTGCCGCGCGTCGTCTACGACGGGACGGGGGCCGCCGCCGGTACCGTCAGCAGCGTGTCCCCTACAGGTTCGCTGACGTTCGGCGCACCCGTGACGGTCCACGTCGTGCCGGTGCCGGATCCGCCGAGGCGCGGGGGCGACGGCAAGGGCAAGGGCAGGAAGGATGGCTGAGGCCGGGCTGCTCGGCGGGCGCTACACGCTCGGGGAGACGATCGGCGTCGGCGGCATGGCCGAGGTGTTCCGCGGCACCGACGTGCGCCTCGGTCGCGACGTCGCAGTGAAGGTGCTGCGCGCCGATCTCGCCCGCGACCCCTCCTTCCAGGCGCGCTTCCGCCGCGAGGCGCAGTCGGCCGCCTCCCTCAACGCGCCCTGCATCGTCTCGGTCTACGACACCGGCGAGGACAACGGCGTCCCGTACATCGTCATGGAGTACGTCGAGGGCCGCACCCTGCGCGACGTGCTGCAGACCGAGGGCCGGCTGCTCCCGCAGCGCGCACTCGAGGTCGGCGCCGACATCTGCGCGGCTCTCGACGTCGCGCACGGCGCGGGCATCGTGCACCGCGACATCAAGCCCGCCAACGTCATGCTGACCCCGCGCGGCGAGGTCAAGGTCATGGACTTCGGCATCGCCCGGGCGGTGTCCGACACGTCGACGATGACACAGACGGCAGCGGTGATCGGCACTGCGGCGTACCTCTCCCCGGAGCAAGCGCGGGGGGAGCACGTCGACGCGCGGTCCGACATCTACTCGACCGGTTGCCTGCTCTACGAGCTCGTGACGGGCCAGCCGCCGTTCACCGGCGACAGCCCCGTCGCGGTCGCGTACCAGCACGTGCGTGAGAACCCGACCCCGCCTTCGGCGTACGACGACACCATGCCGCCGCAGGTCGACTCGGTTGTCCTCAAGGCGATGGCGAAGAACCCCGTCAACCGCTACCAGTCGGCGGACGAGATGCGCGAGGACCTGCTGCGTGCAGCCGCGGGCGAAGCCGTTCTCGCGACGCCGTTCCTGCCGGAGCCGGAGACCACGATCGTCCCTGCGTCTGGTCTCTACGTCCCGGAGGCCCGTCGCCGCGGTCCCGTGATCGCGGTGTTCGCGGCGATCCTCATCGCGCTCGCGATTCTCGTCGCGTTCGTCGTGAAAAACGTCCTCGGCAACGAGTCCGGGCTGGTCCCGACACCCTCCGTGCTCGGGCTTTCGCAGCAGGACGCGACGCTGCGGCTCGCCGACGAGGGGCTGCAGGTCGGCGAGGTCGAGACGACGTTCGACCAGAAGCCGGCCGGCACCGTCATCGCCCAGAGCCCGGAGGCCGGCTTCCTCGTCGAGAAGCGCGGCTCGATCCGGCTCACGGTGTCCAAGGGCATCGAGATGACCGTCGTCCCGCAGATCATCGGTCAGTCGCAGGAGGAGGCCGAGGCGCAGCTCAAGGACGCCAAGCTCGTGATCGGCCAGGTCATCACCCGCGACGTCAACCTACCGACCGGGCAGGTGCTGGCCATGCAGCCACCACCCGGCACCCAGGTCGCTGCGGGCACGAAGGTGACGTTGGTGGTCGCCTCCGGCCAGGTGCAGGTGCCCGACTTGCGCCTCAAGACGCAGGAGGAGGCCATCAAGGCGCTACAGACACTGGGCTTCTCCGTCGGCATCGAGCCGCGAGACGACCCCGCCTGCATCCCCGCTGACCCGGCCAGCAGCTGCAACAAGGTGATCGACCAGCGGCCGGTCAACCAGCTCGCGCCCCGGGGCTCGACGGTGGTCATCGTCATCGCCCGCGTGCCGGCCAGCCCGTCGCCATCGCCGTCGCCCACCGGCTTCTTCCCGCCGCCGAGCCCCGAGCCGTCCACCGAGCCCACGCCGTCGCCGTCCCCGCAAGCCTCCCCGAGCCAGGCCCCGGCCCCCGCCCCGGCCGCCTCCGCGGCGCCCTGACCCCCGCCCGCCCGGCCGCCATCCCGCGCACACCCACCGTTGATCATGGGAGGCGGCTGCAGCGGGAGGTGACTGCGGACAGGGCAGGGCGGCGTCAGCCGAAGGCGGCGAGGCGCTTGTCCTCGACGCGCTGCGCGAGCGGCGGCGCGAGAGCAGCGGCCTGCGGGTCACCGCACTGGCCCAGCCACGTCGCCAGCATCGTGTGACCGCCCTGGGTGAGCACCGACTCCGGGTGGAACTGCACACCCTCGATCGGGCGGTCGCGGTGTCGCATCGCCATCACGACACCGCTTGCGGTCCGGCCGGTGACCGCGAGCTCCGCGGGCAGCGTGCCCTCCTCGACGGCGAGTGAGTGGTAGCGCGTTGCCGTGAACGGGCTCGGCAACCCGTGCAGCACGCCCGCCCCGTCGTGGAGGACCTCGCTGGTCTTGCCGTGCAGCAGCTCAGGCGCGCGACTGACGGTGGCGCCGTGCGCGACCGCGATCGCCTGATGCCCGAGGCACACGCCGAGCAGCGGCAGCCCGCGCTGCTCGCACTCCCTAACCATGTCGACCGAGCAGCCGGCATCCTCCGGGACCCCGGGCCCCGGTGACAGCAGCACGCCGTCGTAGCCGTCGACGTCGGCCGGTGCGACCTCGTCGTTGCGGCGTACGACGCACTCCGCGCCGAGCTGCCCGAGGTACTGCACCAGGTTGAACACGAAGCTGTCGTAGTTATCGACGACAAGGATCCTGGCCGGGCTCACCCGCTCAGGCTAGGACTTCTTCGCCGGTGCCTTCTTCGCGGCCTTCTTGGCGGGGGCCTTCTTCGCCACGGTCTTCGTGATCGTCGCCTTCTTCGCGGCCGTCCTCTTGGCCGGCGCCTTCTTCGCCGGCTCCGCCGCGGCCGGCCGGACCTTGCCGCCGGGAACGGACGCCGGCTTCGGCGCCGCCCCCTTTGCCGCCTTCTCCCGCTCCTCCTCGACGAGCACCCGCCGCAGGACCTTGCCGACGACCGTGCGCGGGAGGTCGCCCCGGAACTCGACGAGCTTGGGAACCTTGTACGCCGCCAGGCTCGCCGCGCAGTGGGCGGTCACGTCGTCCTCGGTCAGGTCGGCACCGCTCTGCTTCACGATGAACGCCTTGACGGTCTCCCCGCGGTACTTGTCGGGTACGCCGATCACCACCGCGTCCGCGACGCCAGGCAACGCGAACAGCACCTCCTCCACCTCGGACGGGTAGATGTTGAACCCGCCCGCGATGATGAGCTCCTTCTTGCGGTCGACGATGCTGAAGAAGCCGTCCTCATCCATCACGGCGACATCGCCGGTCAGCAGGTAGCCGTCGTCGGTGAACACGCCGTCCTGCTCGTCCTTGTTCCAGTAACCCAGGAACACCTGCGGGCCGGCGATCGCCAGCTCGCCGGGCTCGCCGGGCGGCACCTGCTTGGCGGCGTTGTCCTGGTCGACGATCTTGCAGCGCGTCCCCGGCAGCGGCAGCCCGATCGTGCCGGGCTTACGCGTGCCGCTCACCGGGTTGGCGTGCGTCGACGGCGACGTCTCGGTCATGCCGTAGCCCTCGATCAGCCGCGCGCCGGAGATGCGCTCGAACTGCTCCTGGATCTCCACCGGCAGCTTCATGGCGCCGGAGACGCACAGCCGGATCGAGCGCAGGTCGTGCTGCTTGGCCTTGGGGCTGTCCGCGATCGCCTTGTAGATCGGGGGTACGCCGGGGAACGTCGTCGGCTTCCACTCGTCGATCGCCGCGAAGACCAGGTCGAGGTCGAAGCGCGGCAGCAGGACGAGCGTGCCGCCCATGAGGACGCTGCCGGTCATCGCGACGGTGAGGCCGTAGGCGTGGAACAGCGGCAGCACGCCGAGGGTCACCTCCTTGCCCGCCTTCGCGCCGGTGTCCCACAGCCGGTTCATGTAGGCGTTGCTGACGAGGTTGTAGTGCGTGAGCATCGCGCCCTTGGACAGCCCGGTGGTGCCGCCGGTGTACTGCAGCAGCGCGAGGTCGGTCTCCGGGTCGAGGGCGACCTGCCGGGTCGGCGTGCCGGCGCTCTTGAGCAGAGCTGTGAACTGCTTGACCGCCGCGCCCTTCGGCAGGTCCGCCGTGATCTCCGCGCGGGCCTTGCGTGCCTTCGCGATCGGGAGCCTCAGCTGCAGGCGCTTCGCCGTCGGGAGGTAGTCGGCCACCGACGTGACGATGACGTGCTCGAGCGCGGTGTCCTTCTGCACCTTCGCGACCGTCTCGAAGACGCGGTCGAGGCAGACAACGACCTTCGCGCCGCAGTCGGCGAGCTGGTGGCGCAGCTCGCTCTCGGTGTAGAGCGGGTTGTGCTGGACGACGATCGCCCCAAGGCGCAGGGCCGCGAAGAAGGTGATGACGTTCTGCGGGCAGTTGGGCAGGACGATCGCGACGCGGTCACCCTTGCCGACCCCGAGGCCGGCCAGCGCCGTCGCGAACCTGTCGACCTCGTCCTTGAGCGACTTGTAGCTCATCTTGCTGCCGAGGAACGCGAGTGCCGTGTTGGTCGGGAACGACGATGCGGCGTCGTCGAGCAACCGTGTCAGCGGCACCTTCGGGAACTCGAAGTCGGCCGGTACGCCCTCGGGGTAGCTGCGGATCCATGGCCGGTCGGCGTACGACGTGCGTGGTGCAACTGCCTTCTTGGCTGCCTGCCGGGCCATGGCGGTGGTGCCTCCCTCAGACGTCGAGCGGTGCGGCGGATTGTGGCACGTCGACGTTGACGTCCTGGTAGGGCAGCAGCTGCTCGACGTGGGGGAACACCACGAAGAACAGCAGGGCGAGCACGGCCGTCGTCAGCAGCAGACTGCACAGCAGCTTTCCGACGAGGCCGCCAGGGAAGGTGCGCCACAGCCAGCCGTACATCTCAGGCACCCCCTGTCAGCGCCGGCGGTTCGCCGCTGCTCTTCGCCAGCGCGCTGTCGAGGAGGGCGTGCACGATCAGCCGCGTCGTCGCGGAGTACTTCGGGTTGCACGTCGTCAGCGTGAGCAGCTTCTGCTTCGGGACCGCGTCGCGCTGACCGGGCACGGCGTAGATCACCTCGACGGCGGTCGGCTTGACCACCCGCAGGCTGGTGACCCGGTAGGTGAACCAGGTGTCCCGGCTCTCCACGACGATGGCGTCACCGGTGCGCAGCTCGTCGATCCGGTTGAACGGTGCGCCGTACGTCGTGCGGTGCCCGCTGACGACCATGTTGCCGACTCCGCCGGGCAGCGCGGTGTCGGGGTAGTGACCCGGTCCTCGCTTGAGGTCCTCGGTGCCGACGCCCTCGACGACGACCTTCGCGTGCCCCCTGCCCACCATGCCGATGCGGGGGATCCACAGGATGGCGACGCCGCTGCCGAGGGGGATCTCCGCGAGCTTGACGCCGGGCGAGGGCGACGGCGACGGCGGGGCGGCCCAGGTCTCGTGGATCGCGTCGCCGAGGCGGGACTGCTCCTTGTCGGTGTAGAGGTTGGTGAAGTAGAGCTCGTAGACGCAGAACAGCAGCACAACGATGCCGAGCGTGATGAGCGTCTGCCCGAGCCCGCGCAGGAACGTGCGCACGCCGTCGGCGGTCACGACCCGCCGCCCCGGCTCCGCACGACGTGGGGCAGCTCGAGCGGCCCGTCGTACGCCGGCAGATCGAGCTCGTCGGCGGACCGCACCGCGTAACCCAGGCCGTAGCGGTCGACGAACGTGCGGAAGAACTGCACGCCCGGCTCCTCCTCGAGCGCGTCGCGCAGCCGGTCCTGGTCGCCGATCGCGCTGACGACGAACGGAGGGCTGTAGACGCGCCCGTGCAGGATCACCGTGTTGCCCACGCAGCGCACGGCGCTCGTCGAGATGACGCGCTGCCCCATCAGCGTCATCGCCTCCGCACCACCCGACCACAGCGCGTTGACCACGGACTGAAGGTCCTGCTGGTGGACGACGAGGTCGTCGGGGTTGTCGGGGTTGTCGGAGGCCGCCGGGACCCCCTCCTGGCGCGGGGCATCGTCGAGGCTCACCGTGACACCCGGCCCTGAGACCGCCACCAGACCCGCGCCGAGCGCGAGCGCATCGCCCTTGGCCCGCTCTGCCGCGACCAGGCTGTTGCCGACGGCGGCCGCGGCCTGGACGCGGGCGACGGCGGCCCGGAGCGCCGCGGCCCGGCGCTCCTGGGCGTCGACCGTCCGGCGCTCGGCAGAGATCAGGTCGGTGACCTGGGTACGCCGGCCGGCCCTCAGGTCGGTCCCATCAGCGGTGGCGGCCGTGGTGGCGAACAGCAAGCCGGCCAGCAGCGACGTCACCGGGACCAGCACCCGCCAGGGAGCCACTGGGCCCGCCACGTACGCCTCCCGGTTGTCGTCGTCACCTACGCTAGCCGCAGAAATCCAGACAGCATCCGGACGGTCCGCCAAGAATCAGCCAAGAAGGAGCAGCGACGTGCCCGAGTCCAAGAAGCGCAAGAAGGCGGTCTACACCCCGCCGCCCGCGCCGACCTCGGCACGCAAGCGCAAGCCCAGCCCCATCTGGCTCGCGCCGCTGATGCTGGCGCTGTTCGGCATCGGGATCCTGTGGCTCGTCGTGTTCTACCTGTCCCAGGGCAAGATGCCGGTGGTGGGCGCGCTCGACAACTGGAACCTCGTCGTCGGGTTCGGGTTCATCGTGGCCGGTTTCGCGCTGTCCACGCAGTGGCGCTGAGCGCGACCTTCCGGGTTTAGCCCGCGAAAGTTACACGGCTGTCGTTCTCCCCAGGGGTTGTCCACACTGTGGACGCCGTGACCCGGTTGTGACCGCTGCGGCGCGACTCAAACCGACGGATCAGAGCAGTTCCAGGATCGTGGCGTTGGCCTGGCCGCCGCCCTCGCACATCGTCTGCAGGCCGTAGCGGATCCCGTTGTCGCGCATGTGGTGCACCAGGGTCGTCATCAGCCGGGCGCCGGAGCCGCCGAGCGGGTGGCCCAGCGCGATGGCGCCGCCGTTCGGGTTGAGCGCCTTCTCGTCCGCGCCGAGCTCCTTGAGCCAGGCGAGCGGCACCGGCGCGAAGGCCTCGTTGACCTCGAACGCGCCGATGTCGCTGATCTTCAGGCCCGACTTGGCCAGCGCCTTCTGCGTGGCCGGGATGGGGGCGTGCAGCATCGGCATCGGCTCGGCCGCAGCGAGCACCGCGGTGTGCACGCGGGCGAGCGGGGTCAGCCCGTGGGCCTTGGCGAACTCGCTGGTGGTGACGAGCAGCGCCGCCGAGCCGTCGGAGATCTGCGAGGCGTTGCCGGCGTGGATGACGCCGTCCTCCTTGAACGCCGGCTTGAGCGAGCCGAGCTTCTCGATGGTGCCGCCGCGCCGGACGCCCTCGTCGGTGTCGATGACGACGCCGTCCGGGTTGGTGACCGGGACGATCTGGTTCTTGAAGCGGCCCTCGTCGATCGCGGCCGCCGCCTTCTCGTGCGAGGCGAGCGAGAACTCGTCGAGCTGCTGGCGGGACAGGCCCCACCGCTCCGCGATCTGCTCGGCGCCGATGCCCTGGTTCGGGAAGTCCTCGCCGTACCGCGCGATGTACATCGAGCCGAGCGGGCTGGCGGTGAACGACGAGCCCATCGGCGTACGGGACATGACCTCGACGCCACCGGCGACAGCCAGGTCGTACTGCCCGGACACCACGCCGGCGGCGGCGAAGTGGACCGACTGCTGGGAGGAGCCGCACTGGCGGTCGACGGTGGTGCCGGGCACCGACTCGGGCCAGCCGGCCGACAGGACAGCCGTGCGGGCGATGTCGAACGTCTGCTCGCCGACCTGCATGACGCAGCCCCACACGACGTCGTCGACGAGGGCCGGGTCGATGCCGGTCCGCTCGACGATGGCCTGGAGCACGAGCGCGGACAGATCTGCCGAGTGGACGCCGGACAGGCCGCCGTTGCGCTTGCCGACCGGGGTCCGGACTGCCTCGACGATCACGGCATCACGCACGGCGTACCTCCACTGTTAGTCGCGGTTCACACAAATGTACGACGGGCCCTCGGCGCAGATCGGCATGGCAGGCTTGTGACGATGGACACGTTGATCATCCGGGTGCCTCGGCAGCGGGCGTACGGGCTGCTGGCTCTCGCCGCGGTGCTGGTCGTCGTCGCCGTGCTGTCCGATCCGGCCGGGCGGTTGCTGACGTTGCCCGCGGCTGTCGCGGTCCTCGCACTCGCCGTTCGCGACCTGCGCAGCGGGCCGGTCCTGCGTGCGGGCCCGGCCGGCGTCGAGGTGCTGCAGGGCGCACGACGCCTGCGGGTCGGCTGGGATCGGGTCGAGCGGATGCGGGTCGTGAAGGACCGCCGCACCGAGATGCTCGAGCTCGACCTCGGCAGCACCCTGGCACTGCTGTCGCGCCATCGTCTCGGCCGGCTCCCCGCGGACGTGCTCACCGATCTGCTCGCGATCCGCGCTTCGGTCAGCCGGTGAGGGCGGCGGTCCTCATGACGACGGCGACCACGAACGCGACGGCGACGGCAGCACACGCCACGGCATGCAGCGCTGCCTGGCGCGGGCCGCGTGGCGTGTAGGCGAAGGCGGCGGCCAGGGCGGCGCCTGTCGCGAGGCCGCCCAGGTGGGCCCGCCAGTCGATGTTCGGCACGGTGAACGTAATGACCAGGTTGATAGCCAGCAGCACCACGATCTGACCGGTGTCGCCACCGAGCCGGCGTACAACGACGTAGTAGGCACCGAACAGCCCGAAGATCGCTCCGGACGCACCCACGCTCGGCTGGCCGGGAGGTGCGAGCAAGTACGCCGCGACCGACCCGCCAAGTGCCGACAGCAGGTAGAGCGCCAGGTAGCGGGCCCGGCCGAGCGCGTTCTCGAGCACGGGTCCGATCTGCGCGAGCGCGAACATGTTGAACAGGATGTGCAGGATCCCGGCGTGCAGGAACGCCGAGGTGAGCAGCCGGTAGTACTGCCCCTGCGCCACACCGATGAGCTCGAAGGTCGGGCTCAGCCCAACGGCCAGGTTGCCGAACCGCAGGTTCAGATCGGGTACGGCGATGCTGACCAGGAACACCGCCACGTTGATCGCGATGAGCGTCGTCGTGACCCGGCCGACGTCGGTCGACACGCGCCCGCCGAACGCGGTGCGCGGCTGCCGGATCGACTTCGCGCCGTCGGCAACGCACTCGGGGCACTGGAAGCCGACCGACGCCGATCGCATGCAGTCCGGGCAGATCGGCCGCTCGCACCGGGTGCAGCGGACGTAGGTCTCCCGGTCGGTGTGCCGGTAGCAGACCGGTGGGGCCTGTTCCCCGGTCCGGCTGTCAGGACTGCTCAGCTGTCGACCTCGTCGATGGCGACCTTCCCGATGACGACCTCCGTGCGCGGACGGTCCATGGAACCCGTCGGCGTCGTGGCGATCGCGTCGACGACGTCGCGGCTGGCCTGGTCGGCGACCTCGCCGAAGATCGTGTGCTTGCCGGTGAGGTGCGTGGTGTTCGCGACCGTGATGAAGAACTGCGAGCCGTTGGTGCCGGGCCCGGCGTTGGCCATGGCCAGCAGGTAGGGCTTGGTGAACGCGAGCTCGGGGTGGATCTCGTCCTTGAACCGGTATCCCGGGCCACCGGTGCCGGTGCCGAGCGGGTCGCCGCCCTGGATCATGAACCCGGAGATGACGCGGTGGAAGACGGTGCCGGCGTACAGCGGGCCCTCGCCCTTCTTGCCGCTGCGCGGGTCGGTCCACTCGCCGGTGCCGTCGGCGAGCCCGACGAAGTTCTGCACGGTCTTGGGCGCGTGGTCCGGGAACAGCTGGACGCGGATGGCGCCGTGGGTGGTGTGCAGGGTGGCGAACAGCTCGCGGGCCACGCGATGCTCCGATCGGCTGGGAGAAAGGGTGGGGAGAAACGGACGGCCACGATCCTCGCACGCGCCGCATGGCAGGCTGAGCGCCCGCCCTGACCGCAAGGAGACCGGCCGTGCGCGCAGCGACTTTCCCCGACAAGGCCGAGCTCGAGGAGCTCGTGGACGAGGCTCGCTCCCGCGGTGAGGCGGCACTCGACGAGGCCCGCTCCCGCGGGGAAGCCGCCTTGGAGGATGCCTGGACCCGCGGTGAGGCGGTCCTCGATGAGGCCGTGCTGCGCGGTGGCGCCGCCTGGGACGCGCTGCGCGGTGAGCGGGTCGGTCCGCCGATCGCTGCGGCCCGCTGGCCGTGGGCGCTCGCCGCCGCAGTCGCGGGTGCCGCCGCCGGTGTCGCGGTCGCGATCGCCGTCCGGCGGCTGAGCCGCCCGGACGCACCGGACGCTCAGGACCCCGAGGACCTCGAGGCCGTCATCGACCGACCCTGAGCAAGCGCAGGACCTAGCTGGCGCCGGCCCGCGGGGCGGGTGCGCTGGGTGCCTCCATCGCGTCGTTCTCCGGCCGGTGCCGGCCGAGCCGCTGGGTGACGGCGCGACGGAGCAGCGCGTCGACCTGCGCCTCCGGCGGGACACCCGCGGACACGGTGGTCCGGTCGCGACCGGCTCGCTTGCTCTCGTACAACGCGTCGTCGGCAGCGCGGACGAGCGTGTCCGCGTCACCGGCATGGGCGGGGTAGGTCGCGACGCCGGCGCTGGCCGTGATCGGGACGGTCGAGGGGGCAGCCGCGACCGCGTGGCGCAGCCGCTCGGCGATGAGCCTGGCCTCGTCCGGGCCGCAGCCGGGCAGGACGACGGCGAACTCCTCGCCGCCGTACCGGGCGGCGGTGTCGAAGTCGCGGCACTCGCACGACAGCGCCGCCGCGACGTTGCGCAGGACCTCGTCGCCGGCCTGGTGGCCGTGCTCGTCGTTGAGCCGCTTGAAGTGGTCGATGTCGATCATCACGAGCGACAGGTGCTCGGCGCTGCGGGTGGCACGGGCGACCTCGCGCTCGAGCGTCGACTCGAACGTGCGCCGGTTGGCGATCTTCGTGAGGCCGTCGGTCGCCGCAAGGCGCTGGACCTGCTCGAGCAGCCAGGCGTTGCGCAGGGCCAGGGCGGCGTACGACGCCGAGCGCTCCAGCCCGGACACGACGCGGCGCTGAATGCGACCGCCCTCGTTCGCGGCCTGCTCGAGCACCATGGCGCCCAGCGGCCGGCCTTCGGCCTGGAGCGGCACGACGACGAGGTTCCTGGCGTTGGGGAGCAGCCGGGCCAGCCACGGGTCGGCGTCGTCGTCGAGTCCGCTGACGAGGACCGTCGCGTGCGTCTCGTGCGCCTGCATGATGACGGCGCTGCCGGCGGGCCGGCCGGGGCGGCGGGCGGTCTCCTCCTCCAGGCCGTACGACGCGAGCAGCGGCAGCTGCCCCTCAGGCCCGGCGAGGACCACGCCGCGCGGGAAGCCGAAGGTGTCGACGACCGAGTCGAGCAGGGTGCGGGCGACACTCGCCGAGTCGGCCGTCCGCTCCAACGACTCGGCCAGGTCGGTGAGGGCCTCGAGGTCGTGCCTGCGGCGGCGAAGCTCACGCTCGTTGACGGCGGACAGTGCCGACGTCGACACGGCCACGAGCCACAGGACGACGACGAACACCGCGAGCCTGGTCTGGTCGCCACCGAGCAGGTTGTCGAGCTCCTCGGGCTCCGTCGGCGTCAGCCAGCCACCGGGCTGCTGCTGGCCGTTGTACGCCGCGAGCAGCAGCAACGAGTGCCACAGGGCGAGCTTCAGGCCGGTCCGGTAGGACGCGAGCAGGGCAACCGCACCGAGGTGCAGCAGCACGAGGTAGCGCACCGGGCTGGACAGGCTGCCGGTGACGTAGGACGCCCAGGCCAACCACAGGCCGTCGATGATGAGCAGCGCGGAGAACAGCACGACGACGCGCTCGCGCAGGATCCGCGACAGGCCTTCGCCGCACAGCACGATCGCGGCGTACCCGACGGTCGTGAGCACTGCCTGGCGACGACCGGGCGACAGCGCCTCAGGGGCCAGGGCGGCGCACAGCAGCAGCAGGCCGATCGCGGCGACCCGCAGGTACTGCGTGACGCGCAGGCGCTCGGCGACCGGGACGGACTCGGCGGCGCGGACCTGCGCTGCGCCGCCGCCGCTGGCACGGCCGGGTAGGAAGCGGCTCATGCGCTGGCACCTCCCGGACGGAAGATCGGACCGAATGTCAGCTCCGGCTCGGCAGTGGAGGGGGCGATCGCCAGCTTGGGGTCGCGGCGGTCGATCCGGTTCTGCACGAGCAGGAACAGCAACACGACGACGAAGAGCGCAAGGGGCAGCTGCGGTTTAGTGATCGTCTGTCCCAGCGCGTTCTTGATGGCCTCGGGCACATCTGTTCCGGGAAGTGCCCCCGGAATCGCCGTCGTGGCGCGGGCGACCGCCTTGACCCCCTTCTTCACGATCTGCTGGACGTTCGGGATCGCACCGGCCCGCGGGTGATCGTTGATCTCGTCGACACCGCCAGCGGTTGGGGCGGAGATGCCGCCGTTCCCTGGCCCGGAGCCACCTGGGACACCGCCCGAGCCAGGATCGGCCGACCCGTCGACGCGACCCCGACCGAGGGCTGCCGTCAGCGTGTAGGACCCGGTGATCGACGGCCCGTTGTTGCCCGCGGCGTCCACGAAGTGCACCGACAGCGCCCACGTCGCCGGCTGCTGGCCACGCAGGTCAAGGGTGAAGGACCCGGAGCAGGAGCCCTCGGAGATGACGGTGCCGTTGCGGGTCACGACGCAGACCGCGTGGTCGATGTCGACCGGCATCGCGAACGTCCAGCTGACGCTCGACGCGGTGCCGCGGGTGGCCGGACGGGACGCGAAGCTCGGGGCGGCCGGCGGCGTGATGTCGTACCGGTAGCTGCCGGCTGTCAGCGGGCTGACGTTGCCGGCCGCGTCGACGGCGCGCGCTTCGATGGTGTACGTCGCCTCGCCGAGTCGCCCGATCGTGAAGACGTGCGGCGGGTCGCACGGCGCCAGGTTGCCGAGTGCCGCGCCGTTGCGCAGCATGCGGCACTGCACCATGTTCTCGTCGTCGGCCCAGGACCAGGCGACCTCGTCGTCGTTGCCGACCGGCGGCGGGACGGGGTCGATGAACCGCGGTGCCGCAGGCGCGCGGGTGTCGAGCAGGTACGACGAGCTGCTGGCCGGTCCACGCTCGCCGGTGGTGTCGAACGCCCGTACCTCGAGCAGGTAGCCGCCATCGCCGTTCGTCGTGGCGGTGAAGCTGCCCGCGCAGGGCACCCAGCCGCCGGCGCCGCGCGGCGTGGTGAGTCTGCACTCGGTCGACGGGGTGCCGGTCAGCGCAGCGGTGCGCAGGAGCGCTGCGGTCGTCGGGGTGGGCGCGGCAGCAGGTGGTGCGGCGACGACCCACGTGGGGGTCGTGTCGTTGCCGGGGGTGGCCGGCGTCTCCACGAACTCGGCGAGCGGAGCGGCACTCCGGTCGAGGGTGTAGTCGCCCGCGACGGCGGCGGAGGTGTTCAGCGCCAGGTCGATCGCGCGCACCTGCATCGTGTAGCGGCCGTCGGGCTTGTCCGACAGGAAAGCGGTCACCGTGCCGTTGCTCGCGCCGGCCTCGCTGCACGACCGCCAGTCCTCGAGCGCCGCGCCGCCCTGCAGCAGCCGGCACTGGGCCGTCGTGCCGCGGAACAGGCTGAAGCCCCAGCGCGGGTTGGTGGTCGAGCTCGGGCTGCCCGGCTGCATCGTCAGGACCGGCGGCGGCGGCGGCGTCGTCTTCAGGATGTATCCGGCCGTCGACGGCGACCCGAGGTTGCCGGCGGCGTCGACCGCGCGCACCGTCAGCGTGTACGTGCCGTCGGCCGCGTTGGACAGGTCCAGCACGAACGGCGACGTGCAGGGACCGTCGCGGAAGACCTTGCCGCCGAAGGTGACTCGGCAGGTCGCGGTGGTGCCCGGCGCGAGGGTGAAGGTCCACGTGGGTGCGCGGTCGCGCGACGGTCCGGTCGGGCCGGAGAGGGTGCCGGGGGCGGCCGCCGCAGTGGTGTCGAGGATGTAGCTGCTCGTCGTCTCCGGACCCGGCGTGCCGGCCGAGCTCAGAGCGTGCACCGTCAGCGTGTACGTGCCGTCGGGCAGGCCGGTGAGGTCAGCGGTGAACGTGCTGGCGCACGGGGCGAAGTCGGAGATGACCTTCTGGCTGCTGGTCAGCCGGCACTCGAGCTTCACACCGACCCCGCTGGCGATCGTCCAGGTCGGGGTCGTGTCGTTGCCTGGGCTGAGCGGAGCCGTCACACCGACCGCGGACGGCGCCGACGTGTCGAGCACGTAGTCGCTCGTGGCGTTGGGGCCGATGTTGCCCGCGGCGTCGGTGAGGCGCACGACGAGGGTGTAGGTGCCGTCGCCGAGACCAGTCAGGTCGAGCGTGAACAGCGACCCGGCCGGCGAGACCGCGCACGGCGCCCAGTCCTTGAGCACACCGGTGAAGACCAGGACGCGGCACTCTGCGCGAACGGTCGTGTCGGCCGAGGACACGGCCCACGTCGGCTTCCGGTTCGTCGACGGGGACGGCGGGCCGACGATGGTGGCGCCGGCCGGACCTGTCGTGTCCAGCCGATAGCGGCTCGACGTGGGTGCCGTGGTGCCGATGACCCTGGCCTCCAGGATGTACGCGCCGTCCGGCTGCGCGAACAGGTCAGCGGTGTACGACGTGCCGCACGGCGCCCAGTCCCTGATGATCGTGGTGCCGCGCGTCAGGCGGCACTCCGCCGGGCTGCTGGACGAGATCTTCCAGACCGGGGCCCGGTTGGAGCCGGGCGACACCGGTCCCACCACCCGCG
The DNA here is from genome assembly GCA_016650445.1 of Frankiaceae bacterium. Classification (GTDB taxonomy): domain Bacteria; phylum Actinomycetota; class Actinomycetes; order Mycobacteriales; family SCTD01; genus RYN-124. The sequence continues at coordinate 22,350 of JAENVS010000019.1, forward strand.
GCGCCATCGGTGCGCTGCTGTCGAGGTCGTAGGTCGTCGTGGCGGCCGGGCCGACGTTGCCGGCCGGGTCGGTCGCCCGGACAGCGAGGGTGTAGGCGCCGTTGGGCGAGCCCGAGAGATCGATCGTCAGCGGGCTGGCGCAGGTGAGGTCGCGGACAGCGCCGGACGGCGTCGTCAGGCGGCAGCCGAACGTCGATCCCTGCTCTCCCGTGAAAGCGAAGACCGGTGCGACGTCGGAGCTGGGTGAGCCCGCCACGAGGGTGTACGTCGGTGCGACCGGTGCGGTCGTGTCGAGCACGTAGGTCGCGGTGCCGGCCGGACCGATGTTGCCGGCCAGGTCAACGGCACGGACACTCAACGTGTAGGCACCGTCGGCCAGCCCGGTGAGGTCGAGCGACGCCGGCGAGCTGCACGGTGCGGAGTCCGACAGGACCGTGGAGCCGCGGCTGAGCTTGCAGCTGCCGGTCGTTCCCGGCTCGGTCGCGAACGAGATCTGCGGGCTGCGCGAGCGGCCCGGTCCCGTCGGCTGGTTGACGACCGGGGCGCCGGGGGCCGTGGTGTCGAGCTGGTAGGTGCCGCGGCCGGGTCCGCTGACGTTGCCGGCCGCGTCGGTGGCCCGGACCTCGAGCGTGTAGTCGCCGTCGGTGGAGACAGGGGTCGTCAGCGGCAGCGTGCACGCGAACCAGGTGCCGAGCTGACCGGGTCCGGTCAACCGGCACTCGGAGGCGCTGCCCTCTTCGATCGCGGCCGACCACGACGGCGCCAGGTCACGACCGGGGCTCGTCGGAGCGGCCACCGTCGGGACGGCGGGTGCGGTCGTGTCAAGCACGTAGGCGCCGCTGCTGCCGGCCGCGCCGACGTTGCCGGCGGCATCGATGAGGCGCACCGACAGCACCCACGATCCATCGGCCGGCAGCGTCGGGGCGTACGGCGTGGCGCACGCGCCGAACGCTCCCGGTGTTCCGCTCTTCTCCTGCAGTGAGCACTCCGCGCGCGCACCGACCTCGCCGGTCCACGAGAAAGCGGGGGAGCGGATCTGGGACGGGCCGGCCAAGCCGCTCACGACCGGTGCGATCGGGGCGGTGGTGTCGAAGACGTAGGCCACCGAGCTGCCCTGAGCGGTGTTACCCGCCGGGTCGGTCGCGACGACCGTGAGCACGTAGTCGCCGTCGGGCTGGCCGGCGAGGGACGGCGTGTAGCTCGCCGAGCACGCGGTCGTGTCGACGGCCACCACGGAACCCCGGGAGAGTCGGCACGTGGTCGTCGTGTCGGGGTCGGTCACGATGCTGAACGTCGGGGACGCGCTCGACGCCGGGGAGGCCGGTGCCGTGACGCCGGGAACGCTGGGCAGGTTCGTGTCGAGCAGGTACGCCGGGGAGGAGCCCGCGAGTCCCTGGTTGCTGTACTGGTCGGTCAGGCGGACGTCCAGCACGTAGCTGCCATCCCCGGACAGGTTGACGGTGCGCGGCATCGCGCACGAGGCCCAGTCACTGATGACCGCGCCGTCACGGTTGAGCCGGCACTCCGCCGTCGCGGTCGCCTCGACCGCCGAGGTGATCGCGTAGTCGGCCGACGTGTCGTTGCTCGTGCCGGTCGGGCCGGTCACCGTCGGCGCGCCGGGCGGTGTCGCATCGAGCGTGTAGCCGGTGCTGACCGCCACCACGCCCAGGTTGTTCTGCGGGTCGGTGAGCCGCACGGACAGCTGGTAGAAGCCGTCCCCGAAGGTGAGCGTCGTCGCGTACGTGCCGCTGTCGCAGGCCACCGGGCCGGCGACGACGGCCGCTGTCGACGACCCGACCGGCGTGCGCGAGAGCGTGCACGTGCCGGTGCTCGGCGTCTCGCCCGTCCAGGCCCAGTCGACCGTCGGGTCGTTGGCCGTGCCGGTCGGCTGCGCGGTGAAGACGGGCGCGGCGGGTCCGGTCGTGTCGAGGGAGTAGATCTCGCTCTGCGCGTCGGGGCTGACGTTGCCCGCCAGGTCGGTCACGTGGACTTCGGCCTGGTAGAGGCCATCACCGAGCGTCAGCGTCCGGACCCACGGGCTGGTGCACGACGTCCAGACGCCGGCACCGACCGGCGCGGGTGAGCCGGGGGAACCCGCCGCGACGAACAGCAGGCGGCACTCGGGGGCGGCAGCGGCCTCGTAGGTGAAGGTGTACGACGCCGTGGTGTTGTTCGCGATGCCGGTCGGGCCGTGCAGGTCCGGCACCGCCGGGTCGACCGTGTCCAGGAGGTACGCCGGGCTCGAGCCGTGGACGCCCTGGTTCCCGTACTGATCCGTGAGGCGCACGTCGAGGACGTAGCTGCCGTCGGCGGACAGGTTGACGGTGCGCGGCATCGTGCACGACGCCCAGTTGTCCAGGACGGCGCCGTCGAGGTTCAGCCGGCACTCGGCGGTCGCACCCGCTTCGACGGTCGAGGTGATGGCGTAGTCGGCGGACGTGTCGTTGCTCGTGCCGGCCGGGCCGTTGACGGTCGGCGCGCCGGGCGAGGTCGCGTCCAGGGTGTAACCCGTGCTGATCGCGACAGCGCCCGGGTTGCTCTGCGGGTCGGTGAGCCGGACCGCCAGCTGGTAGAAGCCGTCGCCGTACGTGAGGTTCGCCGAGAAGGTCTCGCTGTTGCACGCCACCGGTCCGACAACGACGGCCGCTGTCGACGACCCGACCGGCGTGCGCGACAGGGTGCAGGTGCCAGTGGTCGGCGTCTCGCCGGTCCAGGTCCAGTCGACCGTCGTGTCGTTCGCGGTGCCGGTCGGCTGCGCGGTGAAGACGGGCGCGACCGGGCCGGTGGTGTCGAGCGCGTAGACCGGGCTCTGCGCATCCGGGCTGACGTTGCCGGCGGCGTCGGTCACATGGACCTCGGCCTGGTACCGGCCGTCACCGAGGCTCAGGGTGCGGACCCACGGGCTCGCGCACGGCGCCCACGCGCCGGCACCGACGGGCGCAGGCGAGCCGGCCGAGCCGGCAGCGACGAACAGCAGCCGGCACTCGGGGACCGCGCCGGCCTCGTAGGTGAAGGTGTAAGACGCTGTCGTGGTGTTGGCCGTGCCGGTCGGGCCGTTGACGGCGGGCGCCGCCGGGTCGACCGTGTCAAGCAGGTACGTCGGGCTGAGTGCGGCCACGCCCGGGTTGCCGGCGACGTCAACGAAGAAGACCTCGAGGCGGTACGCGCCGTCGCCGTCGGTCAGCGCAAAGACATCACCACTGGCACACGTGGCGGGTGCTCCGCCGACAGCGACGCCGTCCTTGTAGAGCAGGCACTTCGGCGTACCGCCGAGCTCGCCGGAGAAGCTCCACGACGTGCTCACGACGTTGCCGGTGCCGTTGCTGCCGGCGAAGGTCGGCGCGGCCGGACCGGCGTTGTCGACGACGTAGGTGGGGCTCACGACGATCGGAGTGCTCAGGTTGCCCGCGTCGTCGACGGAGCGCACCTGCAGGGCGTAGCTGCCGTCCGCCAGGCCGGTGCGGGTGACCGTCGTACCGCAGGCGGTGAACGCACCGACTGCCGTCCCGTTGTCGACGAAGCGGCACAGAAGCCCGGTGCCGCCGTCAGTCGCGGCGGGGGTGATCGCCCACGTCACCGACCGGCTCTGCGACGGACCGGTCGGGCCGTCGACAGCCGGCACCTGCGGCGGGGTTTGGTCATAGGTGTACGTCGCGCTCGTCCCGGCCGGCCCGGGGTTGCCCGCCCGGTCGGTGACCCGGCTCTGCGCGCGGTAGTCGCCCTCGACCGTCAACGTGACGGCGTACGGGCTCGTGCAGGCCGCCCATGCCTGGCCGGTGACGGTGACGAAGCCACTGCCCCCGTCGTACTGGAGCTGGCACTCGAGGGTCGGGCTGATCTCGCTGCCGGTCCCGAGGGTCCAGCTGACCGTCGCGCTGCTGCTCGGGGTGGTCGGGGTGCTGAAGGTCGGCACCGCCGGCGCGGTGCGGTCCAGCTCGTATGCCTGGCTGTCGGCCGCGCCGGTGTTACCCGCTTGGTCGGTGGCGCGCGCGTGCAGGGTGTAGACGCCGTCGTTTGCGGGCGCCGGCACGGCGATGACCCCGAACGGGGAGCAGGCGAACCACGTCGTCGGCGTCGCGGCACCGGTGGTCCACGCGCACTCGAGACTGGTGCCGACCTCGGTGTTGATCGTCCAGGTGGGTGTGTCGTCGTTCGACGGGCTGACCAGCGGCAGGATGTCCGGCACGCCGGCCGGGGTGATGTCGTAGGTGACGACACCGCTCGAGACGACGTTGCTGGTGTTGCCGACCTGGTCGAATGCCGTGGCCTTGATCTGCCAGGTGCCCTCGTCGGAGGGGGTGAAGTCGAGAGAGACGCCGCCGGTCTCGCACGACGGCACCGTGAGGACGAGCGCACCGTTGTAAAAGACGCCGCAGTCGACGCGCGTGGTGCCGGCGGCGGCCGTGACGGTCCAGTCGGCGTCCGGCGTGTTCTGCGGGCCGGCGGGGGTCGCGGAGATGGTGGGGTCACCCGGGGCGACGGTGTCGAGCGCGTAGCCCGCCGGGGAGCTGCCGGCGGGCGACGACGTCGTGCCCGGTGGAGTGGAGATGGTCGCGACGACCTCGAGGTTCCACGTGCCGTTGGCTCCGCCCGTGAGGGTCGGCGCGATGGTGCCGGTCGCGCACGGCGTGACGTTGGTCCGAGCACCGCCCGGCGCGACCAAGGTGCACGTGAGGGTGGCGCCGCTCTGCGCACTGATCGTCCACGTCGGGTTGAGGCTGCGCCCCTCCGCGACGACCGACACGACCGGTGCGTCCGGCGCGAGGATGTACGTGACGTCGTCCGACACCGTGTTGCCGGCTGGGTCGGTCGCGTTGACGATGAGGTGGTAGACCCCGCCCGGCTTGGTGGTCAGGTCGGCGCTGATGTCCGTGTTGGTGCAGTCGGTGGCGCTGAAGACGCCGGTCATCGAGCAGGTGGCCGTGGCGTCGGCGTCGACGGTGACGTTCCACACCGGCTGCTTCGCCGGCGAGGGCTGCAGAGTGACGACGATCGGGTTCAGGGTGTGGTCGTAGGTGACGGTGCGCGTGCTGGCGGGGCTGTCGTTGCCGGCGGCGTCGACCGCGGTCGCCGACAGGGTCCACAGTCCCTCCTGCGACGCGAGCAGCGGAACGGTCAGCGTCGGGCCGCAGGGGTCCGTCGTGCTCGTCGTGCTGTCCGGTGCCGTGACCACGCATACGAGGTGGTCGGCGTCGGTGTCACCGGGCGCCGGGTTGGCGGTCCAGGAGATCGGGCTGCTGTTCCGGTAGCCGCTGTCGCCGCCGAGCACGGGTGCCTGCGGGTCGGTGACGTCGTACGTGTAGGGCCGCGTGACCGGGGTCGCGGCGTTGCCTGCGGCATCGGCCGCCGTGACGGTGAGGGTGTAGGTGCCCTCGGCCAGCGTCGGCGCCGTGTACATCGCACCGCAGCCGACCAGGCCGGTGTCAAAGCCGCCCGTGCCGGTCAGTCGGCAGTTCGGTACGACGCCGGCCTCGTCGACCGAGACCGTCCAGCTCGGCGCCGTCGGGTCGGTGGTGTCGGTGGCGCCGACGGTGAGAGCCGGCGCGACCCGGTCGAGCACGTAGGTGGCCATCGCCGTGGTCGTCGTGTTGGCGAGGGCATCGGTGGCGGTCGCCGACAGCACATACGTGCCGTCCGCGGCCAGCCCCCCGGCGGGGTAGGCCGCGAGGTCGCAGCGCCCGTCGAGAGCAGGCACAGCGACAGTGTCGAGGGTGACGGAGCAGTCGACCTGCTCGCCTCCGTCCGCGGTCACCCGCCAGTCCGGGGTGCCGTCGGTGCCGGGGCCGGTCGGGCCGGCGGCGAGGGTGAGGACCGGACCGGTCGTGTCCTGGCCGTACGTCGTCGAGGCGGTGCCGACGTTGCCCGCGGCGTCTGTCGCGGTCGCCGTGATCGTGTAGCTGCCGTCGAGCACGGTGCTGCCGGGGAACACCGGGTCAGACGGTCCGCAGGGACCGCTCCCACTGGTGGGTCCGCCGGACAGCACGCAGGTCACGGTCGCGGTCTCGTTCGCCGTGAACTCCCACCCGACCGACGCCGTCGGTCCGCTGGCAGGCGGCGACTGCGTCAGCGACACGCTCGGGTTCACGTTGTCGAACGTGTAGATCGCGGAGACAGCGTCGTCGGTGGGGTCCGGCGGGTCGGTCACCACAGCCGGGGGCGGGGGCGGGTTGCCGTCGGCGTACTCGACTGTTGTCGTCGTGGTCGTCGTCCGGACGTCGTGCACGTAGAAGCGGTAGTCGTCGCTGACGGTCAGGTCGGCGGGCGGGCTGAACGTCAGGGTCGCGGGGGTGGCACCCGAGGTGCCACACGCGTCGTACGACGAGGGGGTGGTCGTCGAGACCGCGCACTCGGCCTGGTGCGTGATGTCGATGGTGACGGTCGTCGTGTCGCCCGTTGTCCCGTCTACCGTGGAGGACGTCGACGTCGTCGCCGGGTCGAGAGTGAAGGTCCAGGTGGGGCTGGCGTCGTTGCCCGGGGAGCTCGGGCCGGGTGTGATCGCGGGACCGGCGTCGCCGGGAGCGGCATCGGCAGGGGACAGCGTCGGCGAGGCGACCAGCAGTGTGCCGAACCACGCGGTGAGGACGACGAGGGCGATGCCGGCCTGGGCACGGGCTCGCCACGGTGCCGCCCTACGCGCCGTCAGCCCCATCAGCCGTGCTTCCCGACCCGGCGCGACCGGGTCTCATGTGGGTTCCGCTGCGCGTGCAGCCCCATCGACGGCGCGCGCGAGGACAGTCGTCACTGTCCTGCAGACATGTCTCGGCACCGAGGACCGCCGGGCTTAGCGGTCACCGCCACCCAATTACCCATCGGACGCCGCGGTCCGGCGGCGTACGGCCGAAAGAGTGGTTCACCGTGCGGACAGACCGGTGCATACGCACTCAGGTCGACTGGAGATGTGGAGACAGGGGGACTCGAACCCCCAACCCCCGCCTTGCAAAGGCGGTGCTCTGCCAGTTGAGCTATGTCCCCTGGCGTGCTGCCGGCGAGAGCGTCAGCGCAGGTCGGGCGCGCTCGTCGCCTCGCGCCACAGATCCGCCTCCGTGCGGCCGGCCTTGCGCCGGCGGACGACGGCCAGGATCGCGCCGATGACCGCGATCAGGAGCACGGGACGCTTCTTCGCCATGAGGTCTCCTCGGTCTGGACGTACGCACTGGAGTGGGCCTGGGAGGACTTGAACCTCCGGCCTCATCCTTATCAGGGATGCGCTCTAACCAGCTGAGCTACAGGCCCGCACGCGCCTCGCGGCACGGTCGGCGAGCGTACACGAGCCGAATGTTAACGACCGTTAGCTCTGGTCGCTGAAGGTCACCTCGATGCCTCCGGTGAGCGAGGCGCAGAGGTTGTACAGGAACGCGCCGAGGGTGGCGAGTGCGGTGACGAGCACGACGTCGAGGGCGGCGAGCAGGCCGGCGAACGTCATGACCTTGCCGACCGAGAAGAACTCCGACGGCGTCGACGCTGCGCCGGGCTCGGACGTGACGTCACCGATGAGCTCGTTCAGCGACGTCAGCACCCCGGCCTTGGACATCACTGCGTAGAGCACCCCGATCGCGACGACGATGGCGATACCGATGAAGATCGATGCGACGACGGAGTAGAGGAACACCGACCACGGGTCGATCCGCTTGACGACCAGGCGGGCCTTGCGGGAGCGGCTGACCGGGCGCGCCGGACGCGGCGGTGGCAGCGGGTTCGGCCGGGGCGGAACGCCGGCCGCGGGCACCGGCGGACTGGGCGGCGAGGTCAGCGACGGGGGCGGACTGCCCACTCCCGTCTGCTCGTCCCGCTCGGTCACGTGTCGGGCTCCTCGTCGACGGGCGGCTCGGCGGCCGGCTCGCTGGCCGGTTCGGTGGTCTCCGCTACTGGTGCTGCATCGCCTACGGTCTCATCCTGCGCCTCGTCGGCGTCCTCGTCCGTCGACTCGCCGTTGGGCGTGACGGCCGCGACCGTCGTACCCGCGTCGAGAGCGATGAGCTTCACGCCCATCGTGGCTCGAGACAGGTTGCGCAGGTCGGCCACCGACATGCGGATGATCACGCCCGCGCTGGTGATCGCGAACAGCTCGTCCGCCGGGCCGACGACCATCGCGCCCACGAGCGAGCCGCGGGCCTCGACGATCTTCGCGGTCTTCACGCCCTGGCCGCCACGACCCTGCCGCGGGTACTCCCCGATCAGCGTCTTCTTGCCGAAGCCGCCGTCGGTGACGACCATGAGCGCCTGCTCGTCGTCGGTCGCGACCGACATCGACAGCACCTCGTCGTCGCCGACCAGCCGCATCCCGATGACGCCGGACGTTGCCCGGCCCATCGGGCGCAGCGCCTCGTCGTCGGCGCGGAACCGGATCGACTGCGCCTTGCGGCTGACCAGGAGCAGGTCGTCCTCGGCGCTGATCAGCGAGGCTCCGATGAGCTCGTCGTCCTCGCGCAGGTTGAGCGCGATGAGCCCGCTGGACCGGCCGTTGTCGTACTCGGTGAGTGCGGTCTTCTTCACCAGGCCCTTCTTCGTCGCGAGCACGAGGTACGGCGCGACGCCGTAGTCCTTGATGTCCAGGACCTGCGCGATCGTCTCGTCCGGCTGGAAGGCGAGGATGTTGGCGACGTGCTGCCCGCGGGCGTTGCGGTCGGCCTCGGGCAGCTCGTGCGCCTTCGCCCGGTAGACCCGCCCCTTGTTGGTGAAGAACAGGATCCAGTGGTGGGTGTTCGTCACGAAGAAGCGCTCGACGATGTCGTCCTGCTTGAGCCGCGCGCCCTGGACGCCCCGTCCGCCGCGGCGCTGCTGGCGGTAGAGGTCGGTCTTCGTGCGCTTGGCGTAGCCACCACGCGTGACCGTGACGACGACGTCCTCCTGCGTGATGAAGTCCTCGGCGCTCATGTCGCCCTCGTACGGGACGATCTTGGTACGCCGCTCGTCGCCGTACCGGTCGACGATCTCGGCCAGCTCCTCGCCGATGATCTGGCGCTGCCGTGACGGGCTGGCGAGGATCTCGTTGAGCTCGGCGATGCGCGCCTCGATCTCGGCGGCCTCGTCGATGATCCGCTGCCGCTCGAGCGCGGCGAGCCGGCGCAGTTGCATGTCGAGGATCGCGACGGCCTGGATCTCGTCGATCTCGAGCAGCGCCATGAGCTGCCCGCGTGCGGCGTCGGCCGACTCGGCCGCGCGGATGAGGGCGATCACCGCGTCGAGCTGGTCGAGGGCCTTGAGCAGGGCGCGCAGGATGTGCGCCCGCTCCTCCGCCTTGCGCAGCTGGAAGCGGGTACGCCGGACGATGACGTCGACCTGGTGCGCGACGTAGTAGCGGACGAACTCGTCGAGCCGCAGCGTGCGCGGGACGCCATCGACGATCGCCAGCATGTTGGCGCCGAACGTCTGCTGCAGCTGCGTGTGCTTGTAGAGGTTGTTCAGCACGACCTTGGCGACGGCGTCGCGCTTGAGCACGATGACCAGGCGCTGGCCGGTGCGCTGCGAGCCCTCGTCGCGGACGTCGGCGATGCCGGCGATGCGGCCGTCGCGGACGTGGTCGGCGATGGTCTCGGCGAGGTTGTCGGGGTTGACCTGGTAGGGCAGCTCGGTGACGACGAGGATCGTGCGGCCCTTCTTGTCCTCGTCGACCTCGACGACCGCACGCATCCGGATCGAGCCGCGCCCGGTCCGGTAGGCCTCCTCGATGCCGGCCCGGCCGACGATGAGCGCGCCGGTGGGGAAGTCCGGGCCCTGGACGCGCTCAAGGAGGGCGTCCAGCAGCGCCTCGGGGTCGGCGTCCGGCTTGTCGAGGAACCACTGCACGCCGGACGAGACCTCGCGCAGGTTGTGCGGCGGGATGTTCGTCGCCATGCCGACCGCGATACCGGACGAGCCGTTGACCAGCAGGTTGGGGATGCGGCTGGGGAGGACGTCCGGCTCCTGGGAGCGGCCGTCGTAGTTCGCCGAAAAATCGACGGTCTCCTGGTCGATCTCCCGCAGCATCTCCATCGCCAGCGGGGCCAGCCGGCACTCGGTGTTGTGCGAGACGAAGCCGTTCGACAGGAAGGAGTGGTCGTCACTGTCGACGCGGAACGAGAACACCGGCTGTACGCCGGCCGCCTCGACCGAGGCGACCTCCGCGTAGTAGTACCGACCGTCGACGAGCGGCTCGACGACCGCAAGGGCCTCGGGGTCCGTGATGTGGGACCGGATCTCGTCGCGGTCGCGTTCCCAGCGCTCGATCCGGTCGATGTTGTGCCGGCGCAGCCAGTCCCGATCGGTGTACGACGTCGCGCCACTCGCGCGCAGGTAGTCCGCGACGTACGGGACGTGGTCGCTCGACATCGCGGTGCTGTGCTCGGGGATACCGGCCAGCAGCGCGCGGAGCTTGGTCTGCTTGCGTCCCCAGAAGCCCACATGCATGGCGAACAGGCGAGCATCCCGGCGGTTGCCGATGTACACCTTCCACTCGCCCTTGGCGTACGAGCACAGGCGACTGACCACGCCGAACTCCAGCAGGAGCTGCTGGACGTCGCGAGCGAGTTGTTCGCTGTACGTCGAGTAGCTGATCTGGATCGTGTTGCGGGCGAGCTTGCTGCACGACCCGTCGCCCTCGAACAGCGACTGCAAGAACCGCCGCTTGAACATCGGGCCGGCGTTCCACACCGAGTCCGGAACGACCTTTTGGTCCGCACGCAGACCCTGCAACTCGGCCAGCGGGCTGGCGAGCAACGACGTGAGGTCCTGGACGTCGAGCTCGTGCAGATCACTGCCCGAGGCGATCCGCCGGCCGTATCGGTAGCGCCGACCCCCGATGAAGCGGTCGTAGGCCTCTCGCACGTCGTCGAAGAAGTCCGGGTCGATGTTGTTGAAGCAGGCGCGGTCATCCCCAACCCAGCCCTCGGAGACGAAGGCGCCAAGGAGCAGTGCCTCGGCTTCTTCTCTCTCGCTGAGCGTCTCCGCCTGAACCGGCTGCCCTCGGAACATGGCCACACGGTCGCCGGGCTGGATCTCCTCCAGCAGCTTCCAGAGCACCATCGGGACGCCGAGCACGTCGACCAGGCAGAGCACCGGGTGGTTCTGCGTACCGGTAAGCCGGTAGCCCTCACGCGTCGTAAGGCGCAGCGTCGGGTGCTCGCCGGAGTGAAAGAGCGTGGACGCCGCCACCGGCTCACCGCGGCGGTCGAGGAGCTTGACGCCGGCGAGTTCGTTATCCGTGTTCGGCTGAGCGTTCGGAACGACGTTGCCAATCCGAATGGTGGACCCATCCGCAGCACGAATGTGACTCTCCGCAGTCAGGCAATAACGCATCGCGGCTGCCGGGTCATTGCCTGGTGACCCAAAGTTACCGTTGCCGTCGATGAGCGGGTAGCGCAGCGACCACGGCTGGGCAAGCCGGACGAGGGTGTCGTAGATCGCCGAGTCACCGTGCGGGTGGTAGTTGCCCATCACGTCGCCGACGACGCGGGCGCACTTGAAGTAGCCGCGGTCGGGGCGGTAGCCACCGTCGTACATGGCGTAGAGGACCCGGCGGTGGACCGGCTTCAGTCCGTCGCGGACGTCCGGCAGTGCCCGTCCGACGATGACCGACATCGCGTAGTCGAGGTAGGAGCGCTGCATCTCGACTTCGATGCCGACGAGCTCGATCCGGTCGCCCGCGTGCGGGGACCCGGCGGCAGCCTCGGGATCGTCCGGCGGCGGGGGCGGCGGGGGTACGACGTCCGACACGAGGGTCCTCTCTTCGGCGCCTGTTCCACGTGGAACATCCGACGCGCGTGCTGCGGCAGGTCAGTGGCGCTGTTTCACGTGAAACAGCGCCGAACGGTCAGATGTCGAGGAAGCGGACGTCTTTGGCGTTGCGCTGGATGAAGTTGCGGCGCGCCTCGACGTCCTCCCCCATCAGGGTGGAGAACAGCTCGTCGGCGGTGGCAGCGTCGTCGAGGGTGACCTGGAGCAG
>JAENVS010000020.1 GCA_016650445.1 Frankiaceae bacterium
ACCCGTCGTACCGCCGGTCGTGCAGTGGTTCTTGGCGTGGCCCTTGCCGTTGCCCTTCGAGTCGTGGCCGTTGCCCTTCTTGTCGTCGCAGTCACCACCGGTCGTCGTACCGGTCGTGCCACCCGTCGTACCGCCGGTCGTCGTGCCGGTACGGCAGCCGGTGTGGGCCGGGTTCGTGCGGCCGATGCCGTGGTTGCCGTCGCACTCGTATCCGTTGTTGTGGTCACTGCCGTTCTTGAACTGGCCGGGCGGGTTCTTGTTGTCGGCCTTGCCCACGCAGCCGGCGCACGGCTTGCCGACGGCGTTGCCGCCGCCGTTGCCGTTGCCCGATGCCGATCCGTTGCGGGTGGAGCAGTAGTCGCCGCAGTTGCCGCCGTTGTTGGCGCCACCGGGGTTGTTGTCGGCGTTCGACTTCGGCTGCGGCGAGGTCGCCGAGCCCACAGTGGAGGCGTTGCCCTTGCTGTGGTCGGAGTTGCCCGGTGCCGCGACGGTCACCTGCGCGGCCGCCGCGGACGCCACGACGGTCACGAGGGGCGCGTCGTCCTTCTTCGCGTGGTCGCTGTTGCCCGGCGCCCCGTTGTCGTGTGCCGCCGCCTTGTTGTCCGCGCCTGCGGACGTGTGGTCGCTGTTGCCCGGTGCGCTGCCCTTGTCCGCGCTGTTGCCGGGTGCGCTGTTGCCGGGTGCGCTGTTGCCGGGTGCGCTGTTCCCCTCCGGGCTGTTGCCCGGCGAGCTGTTGCCCGGCGAGCTGTTGCCCGGCGAGCTGTTGCCCGGTGAGCTGTTGCCGTTGGAGCTCGGCTGGTCGGCCCACGCCCCCGCGGCCCCGTAGAGGCTGACGGCAGGCAAGGCGATCGCGACGCCGGCGGACAGCCGCAGCAGCCGCACAGCAAGGGGTTGTGGACGGGACATCCGGACCTCCCGGGTGGAAACGGAAGGGCCGGTCTCGCCATTGGCTCCCCACGACGTCCTGGCGACCGTCGGCCCCGCCCGGATCCCTCTCGGGACCCCGACGGATCGTCGTGGATCAACACCTCCCGGCCCCGGGGGCCCGGGGCCAGCCCGTCATCGTTGTGATGTGAGGGCCGTCACAGACAGTAGCAGCGAGCCGCGGAGCGTCCATCATCCTTTCGTCTGATTCCCACCGCGCGATCGGCCTATAAGCCCAGGTCAGACCGTGGACAAAGCGGATCGAACCGGACGGTACGGCGCCCGTCAACCGTCACTCTTAGTGATAGGAATGGCCCCGACGAGCTGGGCTGGACGGCGCGAAAATGACCCCGGCGGCCTACCGGGGCGCGCAGCAACGCGGGCCGACCGCGCGAACGCGCCCCCGACGCGCCCCCAGCGGCAGCAGCCGAAAGCCCCCCAAGCGACGGTTGGCCGGATGGGGCCGCTGCGCCTCAACCGCCACACCGCCAGGGGCTGCGCTCGAAGGACTCCTTGCATCGGCGTCGCCCGGCGCCACGCCAGCACCATGGTGCTCATCCTCGTCAAAGAACTCCACGTCCGGGTCATCACCCGCGACGGAGAATTCCTCCGAGAACTCGTCCTCGACCCCGCCGAGGACGGCCAAGAAAAGCAACATCATGAACGATGTCGCGAGACACCTGTGAAGGGTGTCCCGCGACATCAAACAGAGTCGGGCTGACAGGATTTGAACCTGCGACCCCTAGACCCCCAGTCTAGTGCGCTACCAAACTGCGCCACAGCCCGTGGTGCGACCGACAGACTAGTAGCCGCGAGACTGGTGACGGGCCGGGAACCGGATCAGCACGCGATCCGGTACTCCTCGTACTTGCGCAGAGTCACGGACTGCTGCCCTTCCACGAGCGCGATCGGCAGCATGTACACCTGCTGCTCAGCGTCGACCACACCGAAGTAGTCAATGTCGCCGGAGGTGTAGGCACGCCGCTTGCCCCCCAGATTCGCAGCCGTCCGCTGCCTGGTGATCCACACCACCCAGGAGCCATGCGCCAGATGCGTACCTGACTTCACCTGCACCCTGAGGAGGCCCTGCTGTGTCGTGTGGACGAGCAGGTCGTACGGCTGTGGCTCGAGCGGCCACGAGATCCCGTGCCCGAGAAGCGCACACTTCGCGGCGACGATGAAGGCTGCCGCGTGCCGCAGGTTGCCGTCCTCGCCGGATCCGTCGAAAGGACCGCGACCCTCACGCGCAGCCAGCCCGCTGAGGTGCCCGACGTCCAGCCCGAGTGTGAGCGCGGCCTTGCGCAGGGAAGCTCTGGCCGAGCCGTTTCCATAGGCGTAGCCGAGCCGACGGACGACCTCGTCCCAAGAGGTCGAGCGGGCAACAGCATCGGCAAGCAAATCATCAGGAACGCGGCCCCATTGGTTGCCGCTGAAGTGTTCGTAAGAGATCGACAGCGCGTCACACACCCCGCGCAGCGCCCGGCCGCTTCGAGGCGCGGACAGCCCGAGCTGACGCAATACCCCCCGCCATGAACGACATGCGGCCACCGCCTGGCGCAACGCAGCCTCCGTCACCCCGCCTGGCAATCGGATCTCGCCGTCTGGGGCTACGCCCGTCGTCTCGTCTGGCACAGCCTGAGCCTCTCAATCGCGGGGTCACCACCCGCACCGGACGCGGGCGTGCCCGACCGTAGATGTCGGGTCCGACAGATCCGGCCTAGCTCAGCCGCCGCTCTTGCCGCGCTTCTCGCGCACGCGAACGCTCACCTCGATCGGCGTACCGGCGAAGCCGAAGTCCTCACGCAACCGGCGTTCGACGAACCTGCGGTAGCCGGCCTCGAGAAAACCGCTCGTGAACAGGACGAACCGCGGTGGGCGCACGCCCGCCTGGGTCGCGAACAGGACCTTGGGCTGCTTGCCTCCGCGCACCGGAGGTGGCGTCGCAGCGACCAGGTCGCTGAGCCAGGTGTTGAGCTTCGCGGTGGGGATCCGCGTCTCCCAGCCGGCGAGCGCGGTGCGCAGGGCGGGCGCGAGCTTGTCGACGGCCCGGCCGGTGAGGGCGGACACGTTGACGCGCGGAGCCCACTGCACTCGGGCGAGCTCCCGCTCGATCTCCTTCGCGAGGGTGGGACGGCGGTCCTCGTCGACGAGGTCCCACTTGTTGAAGGCCAGGACGAGCGCCCGCCCGGCCTCGACGACCATCCCGATAACGCGCTGATCCTGCTCGCTGATCACCTCGCTCGCGTCGAGGAGCACGATCGCGACCTCAGCCGCGTCAAGCGCGGCCTGCGTGCGCAGAGAGGAGTAGTACTCGGCGCCGGAGGCGTGCGCGACCCGGCGCCGCAGGCCGGCGGTGTCGACGAAACGCCAGACCTCGCCGCCGACCTCGACCAGCGAGTCGACCGGGTCACGGGTGGTCCCAGCGACGCTGTCGACCAGCACCCGCTCCTCGCCGCTGAGCCGGTTGAGCAGTGAGGACTTGCCGACGTTGGGGCGGCCCAGCAGAGCCACCCGACGGGGCCCGGCCTCCTCGTCGAAGCGCTCGGCAGGCGTCTCGGGCAGTGCCTCCAGAATCGCGTCGAGCAGGTCGCCGCTCCCCCGCCCGTGAAGCGCGGAGACGACGAGCGGTTCGCCCAGGCCGAGGGACCACAGCAGCGTCGCGTCGGCTTCCGTGCGCTCGTCGTCGACCTTGTTGGCCGCCAGGATCACCGGCTTCTTCGCCCGCCGCAGCACCTTGACGACGGCCTCGTCGACGTCGGTGGCACCGACGGTCGTGTCGACGACGAAGAGCACGGCGTCGGCCGCCGCGACCGCGATCTCCGCCTGCGCGCTGACCGCCGCAGCCAGGCCCTCGGCCCCGGGGTCCCAGCCACCGGTGTCGACGACGGTGAAGGTGCGCCCGCGCCACTGGGCGTCGTAGGTCACCCGGTCCCTGGTCACGCCCGGCACGTCCTCGACGACGGCCTCGCGACGTCCGAGGATCCGGTTGACCAGCGTGGACTTGCCGACATTGGGCCGGCCGACCACGGCCAGGACCGGCTGCGGACCGGCGGAGGTGGGTTCGGTCATCCCGCCACCTCGAAGCCGGCCGCGACGGCCAGGGCGAGCACCCGATCGATGACCTCCTGCGCGGACAGCCTGCTCGCGTCCAGGTGGACGGCGTCGCCCGCGGCCTGCAGCGGGCTGGTGGCCCGGGTGCTGTCGAGCCGGTCCCGCCGCGCCAGGTCGACGGCGACCGCCTGCACGACGTCGCCGTTGTTCCGTACGCCGGCGTCGTCGTCCGCGGCCCGCCTGGCGGCGCGCACCTCGGGGTCGGCGTCGAGGAAGATCTTCACCGGGGCGTCCGGCACCACCACGGTGCCGATGTCGCGGCCCTCGAGGACGGCCCCCTCGGCGGTCAGCACCCGCTGGAGCCGAACCAGGTGCCGTCGTACGCCGGGAACCGCGCTCACCGTGCTCACCGCCGCCGTCACCTCCGGGCCGCGGATCTCGGCGCTGACGTCCTCGCCGTCGAGGCGGACCCCTGGCGCCTCGGGGTCGACCGACAGCGAGATGTCCGCCGCCGCCACGACCCGGTCGAGGGCGTCGGCGTCGGCGAGGTCGATCCCCGCGCGCAGCGCGGCGAGAGTGGCGGCGCGGTAGGTCGCCCCGGTATCGACGTAGGCCAGGCCGAGCCGGCGGGCCACGCCGCGCGCGACGGTGCTCTTGCCGCTCCCGGAGGGGCCGTCGAGCGCGATGACGCGCGGGGACGGCGCCGGGCTCACGGTGCTTCTCCTACCAGGAAGGGGCCGGTCGCGGACGGAGGCGACCGCGGGCAGCCTACCGGCGCCCAGCCGCAAGAATGTCGATCTATCCGTAAGGCGATGAAGCGACTGAGCCTCGCTCAGGTCGGCCCGAGCACCTCGAGCCCGCCCGCGACGAGCGCCGCGGCCAGCGGCGCCCGCTCGGCGGTGCGGACCAGCAGCTCCACGACGCCGGTCTGCTGCCCGGCGAGGTGCTCCACCCGGACGTCCTCGACGTTGGTCCCGGCCGCGGCGGCGCGCACGAGCAGGTCGGCCAGCCGGCCGGGCGCGTCGGGCACCCGCACCGCGACGACGGCGACGTCGCGATCCAGGACCCCACGCTTGACCGGGACGAGCGCCCGTCCGGCGTTGCCGCGGGTGAGCACGTCCCGCACGGCCGCGAGGGCCGGCCCGTCGTCGGGCCGGCCCGCGAGGACGGCCAGGGCCGCCGCCATCCGCGCCAGGTCCTGCGCCAGCAGGGCGGCCAGCGGCGCGACCTGATCCGCGTTGGCGGACAGGACGTCGGTCCAGAGGTCGGGGTCGCTGGCCGCGATCCGCGTGGTGTCCTGCAGCCCGGGTCCCGAGACGCCCGCGGCAGCGCGGTCGCTGTCGAGCAGGCGCGCGGCCAGCGAGCTCGCCACGACCTGCGGGAGATGACTGCTGAGCGCCACCGCCCGGTCATGCTCCTCGGGCGACATCAGGAGCGGCTCGGCACCGCACAGCTCGGCGAGCTCGGTGACCGCCGCCCTGGCCTGATCGCTCGTGGCCGGATAGGGGCACGCCACCCACGGCCGACCGAGGAAGAGCCGTGCACTGGCGCCGGCCGGCCCGGTGACCTCGCGTCCGGCCAGCGGATGTCCGCCGCAGATCGCGCTCGTGTCGGCCGCGGCACCCTCGAGGTCTCGCTGAACTCGAGACTGGCAACTTGCGACATGGGTGAAGGTGCGGCTGACCTCACGACGCTGCAGGTCGGCAAGGACCGCCCCGGTACGGAGCGGGGGAACCGCCACGACGGCGAGGTCGACCCGCTCCCGGCCGTCCCAGGGGCGGCCCGCGCCGCGCTGCACCGCCTGGGCCAGGCGCGCAGCGTCGGTGTCGGCCAGCAGGACGTCTCGCCGGCCATGCAGGGCCAGCCCGAGCGAGGCACCGATGAGGCCGGTGCCGACGACGAGCACCGTGTCCATCAGCCGCACCGTGTCCATCAGCCGCACCGTGCCGAGCGGCAGCCGACCCCGCGGGCGCGCCGGCGGGGGTGCGTCCGGCACGTGATCGTTCCGTGGGGGGCGGGGCGCTTCAGCGGGGCTCGCGTCACTGCGGTAGGTCCGTGCGCAGCCCCGCTGCGCCCCGCAGGTAGACGTGGCGCAGCTCCGCGCGGGGCCGCTCGGTCTCGACGTGCGCCAGCAGCCGCAGCACTCGCGGCATCGCACCGGGTACGTCGATCTCGGCGGCGCACAGCAGGGGGACGTCGGTGATCCCCATCTGCCGGGCGGCGTACGCCGGGAACTCCGAGTGCAGGTCCGGAGTGGCGGTGAAGACGACGCTGATCAGGTCGTCGTTGCTGAGGGCGTTACGGCGCAGGACCTCGCTCAGCAGCTCGGTGGTCGCCGCCAGGACCTGCTCGCGGTCGTCCTCGTCGACCTGCGTGGCCCCGCGCACCGCCCGCACCGCCATGCGCCCTCCTCAGCTCCGAGCCGCCACCCTATCGACGGGCAGACCAAGCGGTAGAGAGGCTTGGCGGGATGTCGCGGAGCCGCCACAGACGTAGATCGACAGATCAACAAAACGACAACAGGGACGGCCGAGTCCCCGTCGCGAGTGTCGACATAGCGATTCCGTGCCGCGTTGTTCGACCGTGGTCGGGCCCGACCCGGCCCGGTGGCTGCCGTCGGCGCTCGTCGCGAGAACTGTGCTTGCTGGCATGTCGACAAGGCGAGAAAGCCCTCGTGACCCCTACCCGGCGGCCCCGCTACATCCCCACGGCGGCGTAGAGCGCCGCGAGCTCCTGGGCGTTGAGCGGCCGCAGCTTGCCGGCCCGCTGGTCGCCCAGCAAGACCGGCCCGATCGCGGTCCGCACCAACCGCTGAACGGGATGACCGACCTCCTCGAGGAGCCGGCGCACGATGTGCTTGCGGCCCTCGTGGAGCACCAGCTCGAGCATCACCCGGTTCCCGGACGAGCTGATCAGCCGGAACTCGTCCACCCTGGCCAGGCCGTCCTCGAGCTCCACGCCTGCCTTCAGGCGGCGTCCGACGTCGCGTGCGATGGGCCCCACCACCTCAGCGAAGTACGTCTTGGGGACCTCGTAGCTCGGGTGCGTCAGGCGGTGCGACAGCTCGCCGTCGTTCGTCAGCAGCAGCAGGCCCTCGGTGTCGGCGTCCAGGCGGCCGACATGGAACAGCCGGTCGGTGCGCTGCTCGATCAGATCCCCGACGGTGGGCCGCCCCTGTGGGTCGCTCATCGCGGTGACCATGCCGCGCGGCTTGTTCAGGGCGAGGTAGACGCGGCTGGTACCGGTGTTGATGCGCATGTCGTCGACGCGCACAACAGCTGTCTCGGGATCGACGCGCATGCCCTGCTCCCGAACGGTGACGCCGTCGACGGACACGCGGCCCTTGGCGATGAGGTCCTCGCAGGCCCGTCGCGAGCCCACGCCGGCGGCTGCCATCACCTTCTGCAGTCGGACGCCTTCCTCTTCAGACATCTGCACCTCAGGTCGACGGTTGGGCTGAATCAAGCTCGTCGAGCTCCGGCAGCAGCGGAGCCAACGACGGGAGCTCGTCCAGAGACTGCAGGCCGAGCCGCTCGAGGAGCATCGGGGTCGTGCGGTACAAGATGCCCCCCGTGTCCTCGTCGTGCCCCGCCTCGGTGATCAGACCACGAGCCAGCAGGGTGCGGATCACACCGTCGACGTTCACCCCGCGCACCGCGCTGACCCGGCTCCTCGTCACGGGCTGGCGGTAGGCGACGACGGCGAGCGTCTCCAGGGCAGCCTGGGTCAGCCGCGCCGACTGGCCGTCGAGGACGAACCGCTCGACGTACGGGGCGCAGTCCGGTCGTGTGTAGAGCCGCCAGCCGCCGGCAACGTTGCGCAGCTCGAAACCGCGGCCGGCACGCGCGTAGTCCGCGGCCAGCTGCTGCAGGGTTTGCTCCACCTCGTCGGTCGGCCGCTCGGTGACCTGGGCCAGGGTCACCGCCGGCACAGGCTCGTCGGTGACGAGCAGGACCGCCTCCAACGCGGCCGGGAGCGGCGGCAAGTCGCCCTCGAGCGAGAGCCCGTCCCGGTCTCCGGTGCCCTCGCCGGGCTCGTCCATCGGGTCGGGATCGGGGCTCGTGGCCTCGGTCTGGTCGGTCACGCCGGGTCCTCCGTTGGGGTCGTCATGGCGTCGGTCGTGGCGTCGGTCGTGGCGTCGGTCGTGGCGTCGGTCCCCGCCGCGCCAGGCGCCTGGGGCCCGGCGTCGTCGTCCCACTCAGAACCGGCCCCGGACTCGTCGTCGGGTGCGCTGGCGCCTCCGGTCCACCGCACGTGCAGCTCGCCGAGGGCTTCGGCCTGCTCGAACGCGACCAGCCCCTCCCGGTAGAGCTCCAACAGCCCGAGGAAGCGCGCGACGACCTCGAGTGTGCCGTTGCAGTCCGCGGTGAGGCCACGGAACGAGCCGCCCCCGCTGCGCTGCAGCCGAGCCCGCATCAGCGCCGTCTGCTCCCGGACGCTGACCGCTCCCCCATGCGCGTGCTCGATCGAGACGATCGCCTCCGGGCGCGGCGCCAGTGCCCGCGCCGCAAGGGCGGCGAACTCCTGTGGCCCCAGCCCGAGCAGGACCTCGGGCAGCAGGCCGGCGAAGCGCGGCTCGAGCTGCACCTGACGGGCGTACCGGCGGGACTCGGCGGGGAGCAGGCCGGCCAGGTGCGCAGCGGCCTGCTTGTACGCGCGGTACTGGAGCAGCCGCGCGAACAGCAGGTCCCGGGCCTCGAGCAGCGCGAGGTCGTCCTCGTCGTCGACCTCGGCCGAGGGCAGCAGCCGGGCCGCCTTCAGGTCGAGCAGGGTCGCCGCGACGACGAGGAACTCGGTGGCCTGCCCGAGGTCCCACTCAGCACCGGCCGCCCGGATGTGCGAGATGAACTCGTCCGTGACCTGCGACAGGGCGACCTCGGTCACGTCCATCTGGTGCTTGGCGATGAGCCCGAGCAGCAGGTCGAACGGACCCTGGAAGTTGTCGAGGTGGACCTCGAACGCCGCCGGCCCGCCGGTCCCCGGCTCGTCGACCGACGTCACGGCGTCAGCCACCGGTCACGAGCCGGACCAGCGGGCTCACCAGGTCGTCGAGGACCGTCGGGAGCAGGGCCTGCGGCCCCCCGAGCGGCAGGAGCAGCAGCACGAGCACGGCGACCAGGCCGATGTTCTGCTCGACGAGGTGGTACTGCGCCTTCTGCCAGCCGGAGGTGCGCGGCGCGAGGGCGAACAGCAGCCGGCCGCCGTCGAGCGGGGGCAGCGGGACGAGCGACAGAAAGCCGACATAGAGATTCATCAACCCGAACAGCAGCAGGGCGATCTGCCCAGCCGGCAGGCCTTCGACGCCGTCCTGCAGCGCGGTGGCGGAAGCGGCGGGCACGGACAGCCCGGACACGGCGCGAAAGGCCACCAGCCCGCCCACCGCGAGCAGCAGGTTGGCGGCCGCACCGGACAGGAAGGTCGCCAGCAAGGCGCCGCGACCGGCCCGGAACGCCGGCTCGAGTGGTCGGGACCAGCCGAAGCCCGCGATGGCACCGGCGATGGCGCCGAAAGGGTCGACATGTCGACGCGGATCGGGGGTCAGTCGCTGCTCTTGGCGGGGCCGACGGTCACCCGTGCGGTCGGCGACCACGCACTGCACCCACCCGTGGACCACGACGGCGACGACGAAGGACACCAGCAGGATCAGGAAGGAGAGCGGGTCGCCGAGGGCGCGCAGCACCTCAGCGGCCCCGCAGGCGCCGCACGAGGATGCTCGCGTCGCCCTTGGCGTCGAGGTCGGCGAGGACCACCGCCAGGGCCTCGCGGACGATGCGGCCGCGGTCCACGGCCATGCCGTGCTCGCCACGCAGCGTGAGCCGCGCCTGCTCGAGGTCGATCAGCTCCTCGGCCGACACGTAGACCGTGATCTTCTCGTCGTGGCGCTCGCGGCCGCTGGGCCGCCGGTCCCCGACCTGCCGGTTGCGCCGTCGCGCGGTCGTGTGACGGACACCGGCAACCCGGGCGTCCGCCATGCCTTCGACGGTGTTGTCCGCGTCCTGCGTGACCGCCCGCAGCGGCTCCGCACCCGGCACGGTGAGGTCGGGGTCGCCCAGCGCGCCCGCCCCGGTGGTGCGGAACAGCTCGTCCGCACCCGGCAGGGTCATCCGGCGGCTCATCGCGCCAGCACCTCCCTGGCCAGATCGCGGTAGGCCTTCGCCCCGTTCGAGCTCGACGCGTACGAGGTGATGGGCTCGCCGGCGACGGTCGTCTCAGGGAACCGGATGGTGCGGTTGATGACCGTGTGGAACACCCGGTCGCCGAACGCCTCGACGACCCTGGCGAGAACCTCCCGGCCGTGCAGCGTCCGGGCGTCATACATCGTGGCCAGAATCCCCTCAAGCTCAAGGCGAGGGTTGAGCCGTTCCTTGATCTTCTCGATGGTCTGGATGAGGAGGGCCACACCCCGAAGGGCGAAGAACTCGCACTCGAGCGGGATGATGACTCCATCGGCCGCGGTCAGCGCGTTGACGGTGAGCAGGCCGAGCGAGGGCTGGCAGTCGACGAGGATCACGTCGTAGTCGTCGAGCACCGGCCGCAGCACGTGGGCCAGGGTCTGCTCCCGGGCCACCTCGTTGACGAGCTGGACCTCGGCCGCCGACAGGTCGATGTTGCTGGGCAGCAGGTCCATCCCTGGGACCTCGGTCTTGAGCATGACGTCGTGGACGTTGACGTCCCGCTCCATGAGCAGGTTGTAGACGGTGCGGTCCAGTTGCAGCGGGTTGACGCCGAGGCCGACCGACAACGCCCCCTGGGGGTCGAAGTCGACGAGCAGCACGTTGCGGCCGTACTCCGCGAGGGCGGCCCCGAGGTTGATCGTGCTCGTGGTCTTGCCGACGCCGCCCTTCTGGTTGCACATGGCGAGGATCCGGGCCGGACCGTGCTGCTGCAGCGCCTTGGGTTCGCGGAAGCGCGGCGTCGGCCGGCCGGTCGGCCCGACGCCCTGGGCGAGTCCCGCCGCGAGCGAAGCCGGGATCTCGCCGCGCTTGCGGCCGGATGCCTTTGTCGACATGCCGATGAACCTCTCTGCCGACCTACCGGGAATGAGACTTCTCGCCGAAGGGCCTTGCCGACGGGTGGCGCGGACTCTAGGCGTGGCCGGCGCGTGGCCGTCAACGGCGGAGCGACAACTGGGGACGACGCCGGGCGTGTCTGGGGAGAAGCCTCGGAAAACTGTGGACAGCAGCACGGCCGGCTGTGGGCAACCGGTGGACAGCGGAACAGGCCGTCGAAGGACTTTGTCGACCTGTCGTCAGGCCCGGGCGCGCGGGTGCGCGGTCGCGTAGACCTCGCGCAGGCGGTCGACGGTCACCAGCGTGTAGACCTGCGTGGTCGTCACCGAGGCGTGCCCGAGCAGCTCCTGGACCACCCGCACGTCCGCCCCGCCGTCGAGCAGGTGCGTCGCGAAGGAGTGCCGCAGAGTGTGTGGCGACACGTGGGCCGTGAGGCCGGCCTTGTCCGCCGCGGACCGCAGCACGGTCCAGGCGCTCTGCCGGGACAGCCGACCGCCCCGGGCGTTGAGGAACAACGCCGGCGTACCGCGTCCTGTCGCCGCCAGCAGCGGCCGACCACGGACGAGGTAGGCCTCGACGGCCCGTTGCGCGTACGACCCGACCGGCACCATGCGCTGCTTGCCGCCCTTCCCGTCGAGGCGGACCAGCCCGCCCCCCCGGTCCAGGTCGTCGACGGCGAGACCCACCGCCTCGGAGATGCGGGCCCCCGTCCCGTACAGCACCTCGAGGAGGGCTCGATCCCGCAGCGCGAGTGGGGTCTGGTCGGCGCCCGCCGCCTCGAGCAGCCGCTCGACCTCCTCGACGGAGATGGCCTTGGGTAGTCGCTTTACCGGCAATGGAGGCTTGACCTCGCGTGCAGGGTCATCCTTAGTGAGCCCCTCGCGGTGAGCGAAGCGATGCAGACCGCGGACCGCCACGACCGCGCGCCCGGCGGACGACGCGGACAGCGGCCGGTGCTGGTCGTCGCCCTCGCGCAGGCCCGCCAAAAAGCCCGCGACGTCCGTCTCCGTCACCGCGGCGAGGTCGTCGATCCCGGCCGCGCCGAGAACGGCGACGTAGCGACGCAGGTCGCGGCGGTAGGACAGCAGCGTGTTGGCGGCGAGACCGCGTTCGACGGCCAGGTGGTCGAGGTACGCCGCGGTCGCCCGGGCCGCCGCCGTACCCGCGCTCAGACCAGCGCCTCCGCGAGCGGCGTCAGCGGCAGGCCGTGGGCGTCGGCGACGGGGCCGTAGACGACGGTGCCGCCGTGCGTGTTCACGCCCGGGGCGAGGGCCGGGTCGGCCGCGACGGCGGCGCGCAGTCCCTTGTTCGCGATCTCCACGGCGTACGGCAGGGTGACGTTGGTGAGCGCGTACGTCGACGTGTGCGGCACCGCGCCGGGCATGTTGGCCACGCAGTAGAACAGGCAGCCGTTGACCTCGAAGGTCGGGTTGCTGTGCGTCGTCGGCCGGGTCGACTCGAAGCAGCCGCCCTGGTCGACGGAGATGTCCACGAGGACAGCGCCGGGCTTCATCCGGGAGACGAGCTCGTCGGTGATCAAGGTCGGCGCCTTGGCGCCGGGCACCAGAACGGCGCCGATGACCAGGTCGGCGTCGAGGACCGCGCGCTCGATCTCGAAGGTGTTCGAGGCGACGGTCTGCATGTGGCCCTGATAGATCCGGTCGACCTCGCGCAGGCGGGCGACGTTCTTGTCCAGCAGCAGCACCTCTGCCTGCATGCCCAGCGCGATGGCCGCGGCGTTCATGCCGGACACGCCGGCGCCGATCACGACGACCTTGGCGGCGTAGACGCCGGACACCCCGCCCATGAGCACGCCCCGGCCCCCAGCCCCGCGCTCCAAGCAGTGCGCGCCCACCTGCGGAGCCATCCGGCCGGCGACCTCCGACATCGGGGCCAGCAGCGGCAGGGACCGGTCCGCGAGCTGGACGGTCTCGTACGCCACGCCCGTCGTCCCGGCCTCCAGCAGGGCGCGCGTGCAGTCCAGGGACGCGGCCAGGTGCAGGTAGGTGAACAGCACCTGACCGGCCCGCATGCGGTGGTACTCCTCCGCCACCGGCTCCTTGACCTTCAGGACCAGGTCGGCGTCCGCCCAGACGTCATCCGCCGAGCCGATGATCGACGCCCCCGCGGCGACGTACTCCTCGTCCAAGATCGACGAACCGATGCCAGCCTCCTTCTCCACCGAGACCTCGTGCCCATGCGACACGAGCTCCTTCACGCCGGCCGGTGTGATCGCCACGCGGTACTCGTTGTCCTTGACCTCGCGGGGGATCCCGACCTTCACGACGCTGCGCCTCCTCGGGCCGCCCGGCGGCACGTCGCACGGCTTCGTTGCCGCCGACCCAGCGAGCATAGGACCGAGCGCCGCCCCGCCTTGGGTACGCCCACCCGCCGCACGCGGCGCGCATACGGGTGCATCACATCACCCATCGGAACCCCCACCAGATGGGCGATCTCGGGGGCAACCGGTCAAGCAGCGGGCGCCAGGTGACGACGCAGGTGAGGACAAGGTCGCCTGGTAGCAGCCTCGACGGGGGGAAACACCGTTGATCGCCCCGTCTCGCGCGCGCCGCAGCCCGGTCCTGCGCCGGGTTGTTGTGCTGCTCGTGCTGCTCGTCGGCGCGGCGGCCATCGGTGTGACGCCGGCGTTCGCAGCCGCCCCCGCATTCTCCACGCAACCCACGAGCCCCGGCGGTGACCTGACCCCCACCTGGACCTTCTCGGTGGGCGGGAACAAGCCGATGACGTGCGTGCTGACCGCCCCCGACGGGGCCAGTGACCCTGTCGTTACGTGCACGGGGGGCACGTTCACGACCGACCTCACCGGGCGGGCACAGGGCTCGTACTCGTTGCGGGTCACGGAGACCACCGGCGGGCAGTTCGCCACCTCGACCTACGTCCTCGACACCGTCGCACCGCCCGCGCCCACGGTGACAGGTCCGACCGGGCCGTCGCGGCAGATGACCGGCGTGTTCACGCTGCTCGACGCGGAGCCCGGGGTGACCTGGGTCTGCCGCATGACCTCGCCCGGCGGGTTCACGTCCTACCCCTCCTGCTCACAAGGGACCTGGACGGCGTCCTTCCCCGCCGAGGGCACGTACACCGGTTACATCAGCGTGCGCGACGCGGCCGGCAACGCGAGCACCGAGACCGTGCACTCCTACACCGTCGACCTCACCGCCCCCGCCGCTCCATCGGTGACCCTGGTGGCGGGCGCCCACCCGCCGCGCACACCGTCGTACCTGCTGTCCGGGGAGCCCGGCGGGACGTGGAACTGCACGCTGACCGACCCCGCCGGTGGCAGCTCGGCGACGTCCTGCTCGGCAGGCACGCTCACCCTGGACCTGCAGGGCTCGGACGGGCCGTGGTCCCTGGCCGTGCGCCAGACGGACGGGGCCGGCAACGTCGGCGCCCTGACGACGGTCAACTACCTCCTCGACACCGTGGCGCCCGGGCTGCCGGGAGTCTCCGGACCGACCGGCCCATCGCGAGACCGGACCCCGACGTACACGCTGTCGGGCGAGACCGGGGCTTCCTACGTGTGCGGTCTCAGCGAGCCTGCCGGCGCGAACAACTCCGTCAGCTGCACAGCCGGCACCCTCACGCTCGACCTGACCGACGCGGCGCATCTGGACGGCACCTACACGCTCTCGGTGCACCAGGTCGACGGCTCCGGCAACGTCGGCGGCACCGAGACCGCGACCTACCTGCTCGACTCCACGACCAGCGCGCCGACGGTCGATGGCCCCTCGGGCCCGAGCAGCGTGCAGAAGCCGGCATTCGAGCTGGGGGCGAACGAGGCCGGCACCTTCCTGTGCACCGTCACCTCGCCGACCGCCGTGGTCAGCACCCCCGCGTGCACGGCCGGGTCGTTCGAGCTCGACGCGAGCGCCGGGCCTGACGGCGCGTGGCAGCTGAGCGTCCGGCATGTGGACGGTGCCGGCAACACAAGCGCGGCCACGACCGTGACCTACCGGCTCGACACGACAACGCCCGACGCCCCGGGTGTTGCCGGCCCGCTCGGCCCGCACGTCCCGCGCCGCCCCGGCTACGCCATCTCCGGTGAGCAAGGTGCGACCTTCTCCTGCCTGCTCACCGGGCCCGGTGTCTCCTCCGTCCTCCCGTGCGCCGAGGGAATCCTGGTGCTCGACCTGACCGGGGTCAGCGGGACGTACCAGCTCGGCGTGACGCAGGCCGACCCGGCGGGCCACACGAGCCCGGCGACGACCGTCACCTACCTCCTCGACGCCGACGCACCGCTCACGCCGGTCATCACCGGGCCGACGGGCGCAGACCCCACGCGACCGGTGTTCACGCTGAGCGGCGAGACCGGCGGCAGCTGGTCCTGCACCCTCACGGACCCCGCCTCGTCGTACGTGGCTGTGTCGTGCGCGGCCGGTGACCTTCAGCTCGACCTGCTGTCCGGCGACGGCGACTATGAGCTGTCCGTGACGCAGGCGGACGACGCCGGCAACGTCAGTCCGGCCGCGACCAGGACGTACACCCTCAGCCCGTCGCCGTCGCCCTCTCCGTCCGCGTCGGCCAGCCCGTCCCCGTCGCCGTCGCCCTCTCCGTCCGCGTCGGCCAGCCCGTCCCCGTCGCCGTCGCCCTCTCCGTCCGCGTCGGCCAGCCCGTCCCCGTCGCCGTCGCCCTCTCCGTCCGCGTCGGCCTCCCCGTCGCCGTCCGCGAGTCCCTCACCCTCGCCGTCGGCCAGCCCGTCCCCGTCCCCGTCGGCCAGTCCCTCCGCGTCGCCCGCACCGTTCGTCGGACCGGTCGAGCCGGTGGACCCGCCGTTCGTCGGTCCGGTGGTCCCCGACGCGGCGCCTTTCGTCGGCCCGGTCGTACCGAGCGCACCCGCCGAGCCAGAGCCCGAGACAGAACCCGGGCCCGAAGCGCAGACGACGTCGGACACCGATGCCGCCGCAAGCCCCGACACGTCAGCGCAGGCACCCGTCACTTCGCCGACGCCACGCGTCGTCGCCACCCCGAGCCGCCTTGTCAGCGAGTTCGCCACGACCTCACGCGTCCTGGACCGCAACGAGTTCCGCAGCTCGAAGGCGGCCGCGACCACGAGCGACCCCTGGCGGGGCGCGCTGCGGCTGCTCGGTGCCGCGGGCCGTACCGGCGGACCGCCGATCCTGATCCTGCTCGTGGCCTTTGCGTTCCTCGCCGCCCAGGACCGCATCGACCGCAACGACCCCAAGCTCGCGCTCGCACCGGTGCATGGTCATCAGGAGCTCGTCTTCAAGCCCGTCGACAGGGGAACCCCGTGATCACCACCGCCCCCACCGCCGCTGACCTGGTCCCGCTCGCTGAGCGGATGCGCTGGCTGTGGCTGTTCCGCATCGCCGCGCTGGGCACCATCGCGATCTTCGCCCCGGCCGCGGCCGATCAGCTGCTCGTCAGCGGCTCGGCGATCGCCGCGGGGTCAGCGGGGTACCTGCTCGTGCAGCTCACGCTCGACCTCGTCTGGCGCTTCTCGCGGTCCCGCCGGCTGCGGCTGTTCGGCGCCCTCCTGGTCTGCGACGGGATCTTCCTCGGCTGGATCGCCTACGCCGCCGGCGACGTGCCAGTTCCGCTGCGCTACCTCAGCCTCGTGCACCTCATCGTCGTCGCGTTGCTTGCGTCGTACCGGACCGGCATTCGGCTCGCTCTGTGGCACTCTGCGCTTGCTTTCCTCGCCTTCCACGTGCGCGCCGGCAGCATCCCTTGGATCGACTCCCCCGGCGCGC
The DNA here is from genome assembly GCA_016650445.1 of Frankiaceae bacterium. Lineage (GTDB taxonomy): Bacteria > Actinomycetota > Actinomycetes > Mycobacteriales > SCTD01 > RYN-124. Next base: position 16,718 of record JAENVS010000020.1, read on the forward strand.
CGTCCTCGCACGCGACGCAAGAGCTGCTGGGCTTCGTCTGGCTGTTCTGGCTCGTGGTGCTCGCGACGTCGATGTTCTCCTCGGTCAACGAACGCGAGCTGCGACGTCGGCGCTACGACCTCGAGGCGCTGGCCGAGCTCAGCCGGCGCGTCGAAGCGGCGTCCTCGCCGCCCGAGGTGGTCGACGTCCTGCTCGAGCGGGTCGCCGACGAGTTCGGCCTGGAGCGCCTCGCACTGCTGCGCCACGAGCACGGCGAGCTGTCCGTCTTCGCCGTTCGCGGTCGCGTCGAAGCGCTGACGACCCCGTTCGGTGACGGCGCCCATTCCGTCGTACGACGCGTCGCGAACACCCGCCAGACCCTGCTCACCGCAGGAGTGGACAAGGAGCTCGACGCGTCGCTGAGCGAGATGCTGCCGGATGCCGGCAACCTCCTGATCGTGCCGCTCACCGTTGACGAGCGCACCAACGGCGTCCTCGTTGCGGAGTACCCGTTCCGACGAGGGACACGGATCGAGCGGCGGATCGTCGACATGGTCGAGCGCTTCACATCGCACGCCGCGCTGGCGCTGGAGAACGCGCTGCTGCTCGAGCAGGTGCGCGAGACCTCCGTCACCGACGGCCTCACGGGCATCGCCAACCGGCGGCACTTCGACAGCTCGCTCGCCCGCCAGCTGGACCGTGCTGCCCGAACCTCGGAGCCCTGCAGCCTGCTGCTGCTCGACATCGACCACTTCAAGCGGCTGAACGACACTCGCGGACACCAGGTCGGCGACGATGCGCTGCGCGACGTCGCGCAGGTGCTGCGCACGCATGCCCGCACGAACGACGTCGCCGCGCGCTACGGCGGGGAGGAGTTCGCCCTGATCCTGGGCTCGTGCACGACGGACGAGGCGCTTGCGACGGCGGAGCGGGTGCGCGCCGCCATCGCGGCAGCGGTGCCGGTCACGGTCACCGTCGGCGTAGCCACGTTCCCGCTGCATGCGGTGCAGGGCGAGGACCTCGTCCGCGCAGCCGACGGTGCGCTGTACGACGGAAAGCGCGCCGGCCGTGACCGTGTCATGGAAGCGCCGGTCCCCGTCGCGTACCCCTGAGCTCAGCTCTGCGGGCGGGCCGGCCACGGAGCGTCGGCGGGCCGCAGTCCGGCGAAACCGTCGCGGAACGCTGCGTCCGTGGCCAGGACACCGGCGATGAGCAGCGCGTTCTCGTACCGGCCGCTCAGGACTCCCGTCACCAGCTCGCGGATCGGGACGCGGAAGGAGGTCATCTCGGCCTCCTCGTGCTCCTGCACGTGCCGTTCGACCTCCCGCAGGCCGCGCGCCAGGAAGATGCGCGATGCCTCGCTCGCCATCCCCGGCGAGGTGAGGACGTCGACCAGGACGTCCCACCGGTCAGCGGCCAGTCCGGCCTCCTCTGCCAGCTCGCGTTGTGCGCTGAGCAGCGCGGACTCGCCTTGCACGTCGAGGATCCCGGCGGGCAGCTCGTCGAGCTCGCGACCGATCGGGTGGCGGTACTGCCGCACGACCACGACGGCGTCGTCGTCATCGAGAGCGACGACGGCGACCGAGCCAGGGTGGTCGACCACGTCGCGCCATGCCGTGGTGTCGCCGGGCATCGCCAGCTCGTCACGTCGCAGCGAGATCACTGTGCCCTTGTGCACCAGATGGCTGGCGAGGACCGCGTAGTCGTGGGGCATTCGCGCTAGAGCGGGAGCATGCGCGCGTCGGCGTTGGCGACGGCGGCCGCGATGAAGGCCCGGAACAGCGGGTGCGCCCGCGTCGGGCGCGACCGGAACTCCGGATGCGCCTGCGTCCCGACGAAGAACGGGTGCACCGACTCGGGCAGCTCCGCGATCTCCACGAGCCGACCATCGGGCGACGTACCGGAGAACACGAGCCCCGCTTCCTCGAGCGCCGGGCGGTAGGCGTTGTTGACCTCGTAGCGGTGCCGGTGCCGCTCGGTCGCCGGCTGATCGCCGTAGGCACGCGCGGCCAGCGATCCCTTCAGCAGAGAGGTCTCCCACAGCCCGAGCCGCATCGTCCCGCCCATGTCGCGCTCACCGGACACGACGTCCTCCTGATCGGCCATCGTCGCGATGACGGGGTCAGGTGCCGCGGGGTCGAACTCTGCGCTGTTCGCCTTCTCGATGCCGGCCAGCGATCGGGCCACTTCGATGACCATGCACTGCAGGCCCAGGCACAGGCCGAGCGTCGGCACCAACCCTTGCCGGGCCCAGCTGATGGCGCCGACCTTGCCCTCGATCCCCCGCACGCCGAAGCCGCCGGGGATGAGCACGCCGTCCACACCGTCGAGAGCAGCCGCGGCGCCGGCAGGCGTCTCGCAGTCGTCGGACGTGACCCAGCGGATGTTGACCTTCGCATCGTTGGCGAAGCCGCCGGCACGCAGCGCCTCGCTGACCGACAGGTAGGCGTCCGGCAGGTCGACGTACTTACCGACGAGTGCGACGGTGACCTCCTTCGTGGGGTGGTGCACGCGCTGCAACAGTCGGTCCCAGTCGGTCCAGTCGACGTCCCGGAACGGCAGGTTCAGCCGCCGTACGACGTAGGCATCGAGCCCCTCGGCGTGCAGCACCTTGGGAATGTCGTAGATCGAGGGCGCGTCGACGGCCGAGATCACGGCCTCCTCGTCGACGTCGCACATCTGACTGACCTTGCGCTTGATGCCCTGCGTCAGCGGCCGGTCCGACCGCAGCACGAGGGCATCAGGGGCAATACCGATAGCCCGCAACGACTGCACCGAGTGCTGCGTCGGCTTGGTCTTGAGCTCGCCGGACGGCCCGATGTAGGGGATCAGCGAGACGTGCAGGAAGAAGCAGTGGTCGCGCCCGACCTCCTGGCGCACCTGACGCGCCGCCTCGAGGAACGGCAGCGACTCGATGTCGCCGACAGTGCCCCCGACCTCGGTGATGACGACGTCGACATCGGGACCGGCGAGCGCGCGGATGCGGTCCTTGATCTCGTTGGTGATGTGCGGGATGACCTGGACCGTGTCGCCGAGGTACTCACCCCGGCGCTCTTTCGCGATGACCGCGCTGTAGACCTGCCCGGTCGTGACGTTGGCCGATCCGTGCAGGTCCTCGTCGAGGAAGCGCTCGTAGTGTCCGACGTCGAGGTCGGTCTCGGCGCCGTCGTCGGTGACGAACACCTCGCCGTGCTGGAACGGGTTCATGGTGCCGGGGTCGACGTTGAGGTACGGGTCCAGCTTCTGCATGGTCACCCGGAGACCGCGGGCCTTGAGCAGCCGGCCCAGCGACGACGCGGTCAGTCCCTTGCCGAGCGAGGAGGCGACCCCGCCGGTGACGAACAAGTGGCAGGTGGTCGAACTTCCTCGTGCCACATGGGCTCCCGTGCTCCTCAGGGGCCTCTTCGCGGCCCGCTGCACGGAAGTTCACTCTAACCTGCGCCGGCCGATCCGCGGGCATGACGCGCCAGGACAGCGAGGGTGGCAGGGAGCGCAACGACGATCGCCAGTGCCGGCACGGCGGCGCCGCTGTCGTTGAGCAGGAACCCCAGGCCGCTCGCCGCGAGCACGGCCAGCAACCCGGCGCGCCACGCCGGGCTGCGCTCGAAGGCCGCGCGCAGGACGGCGGGCGGCCGCAGGAACAGGACGAGCAGGAACGCAACGACGACCGGCAGCAGCGCCGTCACCGGCGAGTGGAACAGCAAGGAGAGGTTGGCCTCCGCCTTCCGGCGCAGCACCGCGCCGGCCTCCCCGTCCATCACCTGACCGACGAACCGGCCCAGGTGCGTCTGGGCGTCGGGCGGCCGCGCGTGGTCCACGATGCCGAACGCACTGACGACCGCGGCCCCGGCGGCCGCCGCCACGGCGAGCCGGGCGACGTTGACCTTGCGTCCTGCCAGCATCAGCACGAGCAGCGCGTACGCCGGCACCAGCGCGAGAACGCCGCCGACGTCACTGCCCCACATCGGTGCGCCGTCGACCACGACGACCAGCGCGGTCAGGGCTGCGACGGTCGCGCTGCGCGTGCTGGCCGCCGCCAGGAGCGCAGCGGCAGCCAGCACGCCGAACGCGACGTTGCCCAACCCGGCGAAGCGCCCGGCGACTACCGGCGAGTATCCGGCGACGGACGACATCTGCAGGTGCGCACCGGTCAGCAGGTCGACGACGATCACACCGGCGGTGAGGCCGCAGGCGATCCCCGCTCGGGCCAGCAATCCCTTGCCCAGCAGGCAGATCACCGTGAAGGCAGCGGTCACCACCGCTGTGACGCCGAGCATGGCGAGCAACGGCGGGTCGACCCGCCACCACGGCAGCAGGTTGGCGAGGTACGACGCACCGACAGCGGTTGTGCCGGCGAGCGCCACGAGCTCGACGGCGCGCCAGCGCCGAAGCAGCAGGGCAAGCCCGCCGGCAACCAGCTGTACGCCGACGAGGACGACGAAGAACGGCACAGTCACATCGCGCTGCCCGTCGGTCTTGCGTTCTTCGTCGCGCAGGGCGGTCAGCGAGCGGGCCGGGCCACTCGTGCGCCACGGCTCGCCGACCATGTCGTCCGGCGCGTCCACCCCGAGCAGTGACAGCACCGTCGGCGCGATGTCCACCAGCTGGACGTACGGCGGCCGACGGCTGCTCGCCGACGTCAATGACGCAGCGGGGAAGTCAGGACCGACAGCCAGCGCGACGTGCACGTGCGCGCCCGTGTCGCCCGGCGCCTCCGACACCCCGACAACCAGCAGCGTCGAGCCCTGCGGGCGAAGCTCGTCGACTCGATCGACGAGCGCGTCGGCGGCCGCGGCACCACTGGCACGGGCCTCGCTGCCTACCGCCGTTCCCTGCACGAGCACGACGGCGCAGGTGGCGGACGCCAGCGACGTGACGTTGGCCCCGTCGTCCGCGACGCCCTGCACGGACCCGTCGCTGCCTGCCGCGGCCAGCCGCGCCCCGGGGCCACCGCCCTGGATGCAGTGACCATGAGCCCTGACGGTGTCTGAGAGCAGGCCGGGTACCGCGCCCTCGCGACGGCTCTCGTTCGCCCGGACCTGCGCGGGCAAGGACGTCGGCGGCGGGAACGTGGCTGGGCAGCCGCCGCTGTGCCGACCCGTGCTGCGAACCCGGTTGCCGGCCCCGAGGGTGAGCCAGCCGTCGGCCGGGCAGTCGATCGGCGCGGCCGTCCGCACTGAGAGCACGCCCGACGCTCCCTCGGCCGCGAGTCGCACGAGCGCGGGCGTGTCCCTCTCGTTGACGTCGCTCCAGCGCAGTCCGGGGATGCCCACGACGAGCACCTGCGGGCCCGCCGGCGCCGCGACGCCGCCGACGAAGCTCATCGGCACGGGAAGGTGCGGTCGCGCGAGCTCGAGCGCCGGCGACAGGAAGAGGATCACCAGCCCGAGCACCGTGGCGGCGCGCTTCACGGCAGCAGCTCGGCGTAGAGGGCCGCCACCTGCGCCACCGTGTCGGCCTCGGTCGGCCAGGAGGCGGCGACCGCCGTCGCCCGCGCCGCGAGTGCCGCGGCCTCGGCCGGGTCGTCGAGCAACCGGCGGACCGCGGTGCCGAGGGCGACTGGATCACCAGGCGGCACGAGCACGGCGCCGTCGCGGACGAGCGAGGCTGTGCCCCCGACGTCGGTGGCGACCAGCGGCCGTCCGGCCAGCATCGCCTCCTGGGCCGTCAGGGAACGGGCCTCCCAGCGCGACGGCAGCACGACGACATCGGCGGCGGCGTACAGGTCGGCGACGTCGTCGCGGCTCCCCAGCCAGCGGATCCGCGGGGCCTGGCGTTCCAGCTCGGGTCGGAGCGGCCCCTCCCCCGCGACGGCGACCACCACGTCGCCCAGGTGAGGCAGCGCGTCGACGAGCACGTCGTAGCCCTTCTGCGGGTGCAGCCGGCCGACCGCGAGCACGAGCGGGCGACCGAGCCCTGGGTCCCGACCGGTGGGCAGGCGCAACGGCGCCGCGACCGGGCCGAGCCGGACGTCCCGGCCACCACACGCGAGAGCCCTTCGCAGGAGGTCGTCGGAGGCGGCGAGCGTGACCGTCGCGCGACGGGCAGCATGCCGCTCAAGGAGGGCACCGATCCTCGACTCGGTCAGCAGGGCGTTGTGCCACGTCGAGACGAGCGGAGTCACCGAAGGAGCAAGCGCAGCCGCCCGCAGTCCGTGCGCGTGCACGATGTCGACCCGTGCGGCAAGCTTTCGCAGGGCCAGCACCGCAGCGGCATCGCGGATCGGCTGCGGGCTGCTGCCGATGTCCACGAGCGCATAGGACGGGAACGCGAACGCTTCCTGTGTCGAGGCGGGCCCCGCGACGAGCACGTCGGCACCCCGCTGGGTCAGCCCGAGCAGCAGGGAGCGGACGTGACGGCCGACGCCACCCGTGCTCGTCGCCAGCACGAGCAGCACCCTGCGGCCGTCGAGCCGCACATCACCCCCCGGCCGGGATGCAGCGCCGTCAGACATCTCGCAGCACCCGCACTGCGCCGGGGTCGAGCACCCGGAGCAGCCCGAGGAAGACGACCGTCGTCACTGTCGCGAGGACGACACCGGTGACAGCCGCGCCGAGCGCCGCATGGCCGAGGGGCGGCACGAACGCGGCGGCAGCCACCGCGACGCCGCCCGCCGCGACGCCGACGACC
>JAENVS010000021.1 GCA_016650445.1 Frankiaceae bacterium
ACGCCGGGACGGGCCGGCACCGGGTAGGTGCCGGCCGGCTCGACGGTGCGTGAGCGGCGCGCCGGTCGCCTGCAGCAGCACCGCCCACACATCCCCCGCCGAGCGCAGCAGCCCGAAGCAGCGCTCGCGCTGCCCGCTGCTACCCCCACCTCCACCCGGGCAGTGCGATGCACCACAGCAGGTCCGGACGCAGCTCGGCGGCGAGGCATGTCGGCATCCTCACCACCAGCACCGGCAAAACACCGCAACGATCCACAGGGCAAACGTTGCCGGACGCGGCACTAGCTCGCGCGGCGAGGAGCGGCGCGCCCCGGGGCGGGCGTCGCTGGGGGGCGGGCGGGCCGGGCGCCGCGACCGCCGGAGCCGCCGGAGGAGGAGGCGGGCCGATAGGACCGACCGCTCGACGAGCCCTGCGGCCGACGACTGCCGTTGCCGGACGGGGCGGCGTACTGCGGCGGGGCCTGGACGACGATGGGCTCGCCGGACTCGGCGATCTCACGGACGGCCGGGTGACCGGGGGTGACGGTCTGCGCGTTGGTGTCGATGCCGGCGCGCTCGCGCATCTTCTGGTGCTCGCGGACCTGGTCCGACAGCAGCAGCGACAGCACGGTGCCACTCGCGCCGGCGCGCGCGGTGCGGCCGGAGCGGTGCAGGTAGTCCTTGTGGTCGGCCGGCGGGTCGTAGTGGACGACGAGGTCGACGTCGTCGACGTGGATGCCACGAGCGGCGACATCGGTGGCCACGAGCACTCGCGCCGAACCGCGCGTGAAAGCGTCGAGCGCCTTCTTGCGGGCGTTCTGCGTGAGGTTGCCGTGGATCGCACCGGCCTCGACGCCGGTACGGCGCAGCTGCACCGCGAGGCGGTCGGCACCGTGCTTGGTGCGCACGAAGATCAGGGTGCGGCCCGGGCGAGCGGCGATCTCCGCAGCGATGTCGACCTTGCTCGCATGCGAGACGGCGAACACGCGGTGGTCCATCAGCTCGACGTGCGAGGTGTCCGAGGCGACCGCGTGCATCGCCGGGTCGGTCAGGAACTGATGCACCAGCTTGTCGACACCGCGGTCGAGGGTGGCGGAGAACAGCAGCCGCTGACCGTCGGCAGGCGTCATGCCGAGCAGCGCGGTGACGACCGGCAGGAAGCCGAGGTCGGCCATGTGATCCGCTTCGTCGAGGACGGCGACCTGGACCTCGGCGAGCGAGCACTCGCCCTGCTCGATGAGGTCCTGCAGACGGCCCGGCGTCGCGACGACGATGTCGACGGCGCGGCGCAGCTGGTCGATCTGCCGACCCATGGAGGCGCCGCCGTAGACGGCGCACAGCTTGACGTCGAGACCCTGCGCGAGCGGCTGCAGCGCGTCGTGCACCTGCTGCGCCAGCTCGCGCGTCGGGACGAGCACGAGGCCGCGGGGGCGGCCGCCGCGCCGCTGGCCGCCGGCGAGCCGGGCCAGCAGCGGGAGCCCGAAGGCGAGGGTCTTGCCGGAGCCGGTCTGCGCCCGCCCGAGGACGTCGCGGCCGGCCATGGCGTCGGGGATGCTGCGGGTCTGGATGGCGAACGGCGCGGTCATGCCGCGTCGCTCGAGAGCCGTGACGAGCTTCTGCGGCAGACCGATCGACGCGAACGTCGCGTCGGTCTGCGGGTCGGCGGCGGCGATCTCGGCGGCGGCGTCGAGCGCGACCTCGAGGTCGGACTTCACCGGTGCCGGCGGCGTCGCACGCGGCTGCTTGCGCGACTGCGTCGACGGCTTGCCGCGACGCGGCTGCGAGCCGCCTCGTGAGGAGGACGAGCGGGGGCTGCTTTGCGCAGCCCGATGAGACGTGGGCATGAGGGTGGTGCTCCGTTGCTGTGGATCCGGGGCCGCGTACGTGAGCTGCGGCGCGGACCGGTCCGGTCGGCCACGCGTACGTGGGACCGGGGAACGAAGCACGACACACCAGCGACCGTGCGGACGGCTCGTCCGCAGGAGGTGGGACCCGCTCGATCAGCGGGGTCTTACAGGGATGAACGTACAGGTCAGCGGCCGGATTCCCGTGTTCCACCTCTTGTCGGGTGCGTCACAGAGGAACACAGTTGTGGGGGAAACCCGCACCAGGAGGTCCGTCATGGAATCCACCGCTTCGCACCACATTGCGATCGACACCGACCACGCCCTGGCGATGGCGACGCTGGTCCTCGGCGCCGCCGCGCTGGTGCTGCTGGCCGTCTCGCACGAGGCGGCCGCCTGGACCGGCCTGGTCGTCGTGTTCCTCGGCGCCTGGTCGCAGCTCGTCTCGCGGACCCGTCCCGAGCGGTTCGAGAACATCGCCGGGGCCGTCGCAGGCGCGGTCGCGCTCGCCGTCGGCTTGGCGCAGGGCGGGCTGCTCTAGCCTGCTGGCCATGACGACGCCGCCGGCGTGGAACCCGCCGCCGCCCGGTTGGGAGCAACCGCCGCCCCAGTGGGGAGCGCAGCCGCAGGCCGAGGACACGACCTGGGCGGTGCTGGCGCACCTGTCGTTCTTCGCGTTCGGGCTGATCGCCCCGCTGGTCATCTACCTGGTCAAGAAAGACGAGTCGGCGTTCACCCGGCACCACGCGGCCGAGGCCTTGAACTTCCACATCACCTTCACAATCGCCGCGATCGTCTCCGGGATCCTGATCCTCGTGCTGATAGGCGTCCTGCTGCTGGTCGTCATCTTCATCGCCGGTGCCGTCTACGCGATCCTCGCCGCGCTCGCCGCTGGTCGGCGTGAGCCGTACCGCTATCCCCTGACGCTCCGGTTCGTCAGCTAGTCACACCGCCTACTCGACGAGGTCGCGGACGACGGCATCGGCGAGCAGCCGGCCCCGTGTGGTCAGCACCGCGCGCCCCTCGTCGACGGTCAGCAGACCGTCGCCGGCGTACTTCCTGACGGCATCGCGTCCCCGGTCGGTGAGCAGCAGAAGCGGTACGCCGGTGCGGAGCCGCACCTCGAGCAGGATGCGCTCGACCCGCCGCTCCTCGTCGGTCAGCAGCTCGCGTGCCGCACCCGGGGAGGACATCGCGTCAAGGCGGGCGGCGTACGTCGTGGGGTGCTTCACGTTCCACCAGCGCACGCCGCCGACGTGCGAGTGGGCACCCGGGCCGATCCCCCACCAGTCGCCACCGGTCCAGTAGCCCACGTTGTGTCGGCACGGCTCGCCCCAGTTGCTGACCTCGTACCAACCGAGGTGGGCGAGCCGCTCGTCCGCCATCAGGTACCGGTCAGCGAGCACGTCGTCGTCGGGAGCGGGCAGCTCACCGCGCGCCACCTGACGGCCCAGGCGCGTCCCGTCCTCGACGATGAGCGAGTACGCCGAGACGTGGGTCGGCTCGGCCTGCACTGCCGCGTCGAGACTGGCCACCCAGTCGTCGTCGGACTCTCCGGGGGTGCCGTAGATGAGGTCGAGCGAGACCTGCTCGAAGCCGGCAGCGCGCGCCTCCTGGACGGCGGCCTCCGGTCGGCCAGGGGTGTGCGTGCGGTCAAGCACGCGCAGGACGTGCGGCACCGCGGACTGCATGCCGAACGAGATGCGGGTGAAGCCCTCGTCGCGGAGCCGTTTCACGGAGTCGGCATCCACGGAGTCGGGGTTGGCCTCCGTGGTGACCTCCGCGTCCGGTGCGAGCCCGAACGCGGTGTCGATCGCGCGCAGGATCGCGCCGAGGTCCTCCGTCGGCAGGAGCGTCGGCGTACCGCCACCGACGAAGACCGTCTGGACAGGAGGCGCCGCATCGCCGAGAACGCGTCGCGCCAGCTCGATCTCGCGTACGGCCGTAGCGGCGAACGTCGCCTGCAGGCCGCCGAGATCGGTGTACGTGTTGAAGTCGCAGTAGCCGCAGCGGGTGATGCAGAACGGAACGTGCACGTAGATGCCGAACGGCCGGCGGCCCAGCTCGGCCACCGCCCGCGCCGGGAGCTCGCCCGACGCCGGCACCGGTTCACCGTCCGGAAGCGCACTTGCCATACCCCCAGTGTCGGTGCTCCCCCGGCTAGCGTCGCTCCTCATGGAGATCGTCCTTGTCCGGCACGCGCTTCCCATGCGCATCGACGCGACGCCAGACGGGACACCGGCAGACCCCGGGCTCGCCGACCGGGGCGTCGAGCAGGCGGAGAGGGTCGCAGCCGCACTCGGGCACGACCGGGTCGAGGCGCTCTACACGTCGCCCTCGAGGCGTGCGGTCGAGACGGCGGCGCCCCTCGCTGCCGCGCTCGGTCTGGAGCCCGTCCTTGAGCCGGGGATCGCCGAGTTCGACGCCGCCGACCCGTCGTACGTGCCGGTCGAGGAGTTGCGCGCGAGCGGCGACCCGCGCTGGCTGCGGCTCGTGGCGGGCGACCTCTACTCCGACTCGATCGACCCGCACGTCTTCAAGACCCGCGTTGTCGAAGCGGTCGAGCGCATCGCCGCGCAGCACCGTGGCGGCCGGGCAGTCCTGGTCAGCCACTCCGGCAGCATCAACGCCTACGCCGGTCACGTCCTCGGCGAGGAGCGGGCGATCTGGTTCGCGCCGGCGTACTGCTCTGTCAGCCGGATCGCCATCTCACGCAACGGACGCAAGGGCATCGTGAGCCTCAACGAGACCCAGCACGTGCGCGACCTCCTCTAACGAAGCAGCTCGTCGACAACCTCGGGCTCGCCATGGACGTGGGTGGCGAGGAACGACAGCGCCGTGCGGTACCAGAGGGCGGCGTGCTGCGGCGTCAGGATCCAGTGGTTCTCGTCGGGGAAGTAGAGGAACCGGTGCGGTGACGCGTCCGGGTCGCTGACCCGAGCGTTGAGGTCCCACCACAGCCGCAGTGCCTCCCCGATCGGCACGCGGTAGTCCTTGTCGCCGTGGATCACCAGCATCGGCGTCGTGATCCGGTCGACGTGCGCGCTCGGGTTGTTGCTGCTCGTCATCTCGGGAGTCATCTCGCGACTCCAGTAGTACGACGAGTCGGTGGTCGGGCCGAACTGGTCGAGGTCCCAGAGGCTCGCGTGCGTCACGATGGCGCGGAAGCGGTCGGTGTGCCCCGCGACCCAGTTGGCCATGTAGCCGCCGAACGAACCGCCCATGGCGGCAGTGCGGCTCGCATTGAGGTCATCGCGCTCAAGGGCCGCGTCGGTGAGCCGCATCAGGTCGTCGTACGGCTCGGCGCCCCATCTCCCCCAGCCGCGGCGGACCATGTCGAGTCCGTAGCCGGTGGACAGCGCCGGGTCCGGGAGCAGCACCGCGTAGCCCTGTGCCGCCATGAGCCAGGGGTTCCACCGCCACGACCACGAGTTCCATGACCCGATCGGCCCGCCGTGGATCCACAACAGCAAAGGAACCGGCCGGTCCCCCTCCGGCAGCACCAGCCACGACCGCAACGCCGTGCCGTCAGCGGCAGTGGTCGTGACCTCGGTCAGCGTCCCCGGCAGCGCCAGCTCGTCGACCGGACCCTGCAGCAGCACGGGCTCCTGGTCGGGCGTCATCGTGTCGAGCCGGACCGGGGCGGGCGCGGCATCGATCGCGGCGCGGAGCGCGTAGACGTGGCGTCCGTCCGGGCTGACGCGCAGGTCGCTGTAGGCCCCGTGGTCACCGGTGAGTCGCATCACCGCGCCGCTCTCGACGTCGATGCGGAAGACCGGGCTGCGCCCGTTCTCGTCTGCGGTGACCAGAAGGGCCGACGCGTCCGGCGTCCAGCGCCGCTCGCCGGCCCAGCGGTCCCAGTCGGGGGCCACGTCGCGCGGCTCGCCGCCGTCGACCGGTACGACGACGAGCCGGGCGTCCTCGGGCTCGGCCGGCGTGCTGCGCGTCGACCTCGTGCAGGCGACGAGACTGCCGTCGGGCGACAGCACCGGCGAGGAGTACTCGTGCTCGGCGTCCGCCAGCAGCTCGTTCCGCTGCCCGGCACGCAGCAGCACGAGGGCGGCGCGGTGCTCGCCACCGGGCTCCGGCACCCGCCAGGTCGTGACGACGGTCGAGCCATTCGCCGAGACGTCGTACTCGGCGTGGTCCAGCGCGCGGGCCGGGGACGGCGTGAGCTCCTGCCAGGTGACCCGGTCGTCCGCGTCGACCGACCCGCTGAGCAGCCTCGGCTGGTCGGGGCCGAGGTCGTGGTCCCAGTGGCGGATGGGGTAGCCGCGGTGCAGGATCGCGCTGACCTTCTTGTCCTTGCGCGCCTTCCGTCGCTGCTCGTCCTCGTCGCCGTCGGCCGCTCCCGGCAGGGTCGGGCTGGACACGACGACCGTGCCCGAGTCGCGGGCGACGACGATGCCGTTGATGCCGCCGGCTCGGGTCGCGGCCACGCGCGCCTCACCGCCCGAGGCCGGGAGCACCCACAGCGCGCTCGGTACGTCGTCCTTGCTCTCCTCTTTCGCGTCCGGGTCCGGCCGCTCGGAGGTGAACAGCACGGAGCCGTCCGGCAGGAACTCCGGGGACGTCTCGCCCTTCCGGCTCCGCGTCAGCCGCACGGCCGGCGTCGCACCGGTCGGGTCCACCTGCCACAGGGCCGTCGTCCAGCGCACGCCCTCCGGATCCAGCGTCGCGACGGTCGTGACGAGTCTGGTGCCATCCGGGCTCAGGGCAAGTCCGGAGACCCGGGGCAACGCCAGGTAGGCATCGAGGTCGGAGAACGGTGTCACGCCGTGAAGATCCGGCTCTCCGCATCGATGCCGAACGGCTCTCCGAGAACCGGGCCGTCGTCGTACGGCACCACGATCGTGACGGCCTGGCGGTCGGGGGCCTCGAGCTCGACCCGGATCGCGTCCTGGTCGCCCGTGTCGGACGCGAGGGTGACGTCGGTGCAGAGCGCGGCGGCCCGGATCGTGCCGCGACCGTCGCGCAGCGCGTCGAGAAGCAGCTCGACGACGTCCTCCGCGTCGGGTTGCTCGGTGCCCGGGTCGACGGCGGGCGAGACCAGCTCCCCTGCGTGCGTCAACGCGACGGCGAACGGGTAGAACTCGCCGTCCGCCGAGAGCAACGAGCTCGCGGCCTCGATGGCGGCGCTGAGCAGCGTGTCCAGGTCACCGGGGTCTTCGACGGTCTCGGTCATGCGCCCATCCTGCCTTGAGCGACGGCCGCTACTTCTTCGCGGTCTCCTCGCCGGTCGACAGCGCAGCGATGAAGGCCTCCTGCGGGACCTCGACGCGCCCCACCATCTTCATCCGCTTCTTGCCCTCCTTCTGCTTCTCGAGCAGCTTGCGCTTGCGGGTGATGTCACCGCCGTAGCACTTGGCGAGGACGTCCTTGCGGATCGCGCGGATGTTCTCGCGGGCGATCACGCGCGCGCCGATGGCGGCCTGGATCGGCACCTCGAAGTTCTGCCGCGGGATCAACCCGCGCAGCTTCGTGGTCATGTTGGTGCCGTAGGCGAAGGCCTTGTCCTTGTGCACGATCGCGCTGAACGCGTCGACAGGCTCGCCCTGCAGGAGGATGTCGACCTTGACCAGGTCGGCGACCTGCTCGCCGGACACGTCGTAGTCGAGGCTCGCGTAGCCCTTGGTGCGCGACTTCAGCTGGTCGAAGAAGTCGAAGATGATCTCGCCCATCGGCAGCGTGTAGCGCAGCTCGACGCGGTCCTCGGACAGGTAGTCCATCCCCTGCATGATCCCGCGCCGGGCCTGGCACAGCTCCATCACGGTGCCGACGTACTCGCTCGGCAGCAGCACCATCGCCTTTGCCACCGGCTCGCGGACCTCGTGGATCTTCCCGGTGTTGGGCCAGTCGCTCGGGTTGGTGACGACGAGCTCCTCGCCGGACTCCAGCACGACCTTGTAGACGACGTTGGGGGCGGTGCTGATGAGCGCGAGCCCGGCCTCGCGCTCCAGTCGCTCGCGCACGATCTCGAGGTGCAGCAGGCCGAGGAAGCCCACCCGGAACCCGAATCCGAGGGCGGCGGAGGTCTCCGGCTCGTAGACCAGCGCGGCGTCGTTGAGCCGGAGCTTGTCGAGGGCGTCGCGCAGGGCGGGGTAGTCGCTGCCGTCGAGGGGATACAGGCCGGAGAAGACCATCGGCTTCGGGTCGCGGTAGCCGCCGAGCGACTCCTTCGCGCTGTTGCGGACGGTGGTGAGGGTGTCACCGACGCGGGCCTGCCGGACGTTCTTGACGCCCGGGATGACGTAGCCGACCTCGCCGGCAGACAGCGACTCCGTCGGCATCATCTCGGGCGACACCACACCGACCTCGAGGATCTCGTGGGCGTTCTTCGTCGACATCATCAGGCCGCGGTCCTTGGTCGACAGCTGACCGTCGAACACCCGCACGTAGGTGATGACACCGCGGTAGGAGTCGTAGACCGAGTCGAAGATCATGGCCCGCGCCGGGTCGTTGACGGACCCGGTCGGGGCCGGGATGTCGCGGACGATCGCGTTGAGGACGTCGGCCACACCCTCGCCCGTCTTCGCGCTGATGCGCAGGACGTCATCCGCCTCGCAGCCGATGATGTGCGCGATCTCGGCGGCGTACTTGTCCGGCTGCGCGGCCGGTAGGTCGATCTTGTTCAGCACCGGGATGATGTGCAGGTCGTTCTCGAGCGCGAGGTAGAGGTTGGCGAGGGTCTGCGCCTCGATGCCCTGAGCGGCATCCACGAGCAGCAAGGTCCCCTCGCACGCCGCGAGGCTGCGGCTGACCTCGTAGGTGAAGTCGACGTGGCCCGGGGTGTCGATCATGTGCAGGACGTAGTCCTTGCCGTCGTCCGCGGTCCACGGGAGCCGGACGTTCTGCGCCTTGATGGTGATGCCGCGCTCGCGCTCGATGTCCATCTTGTCGAGGTACTGCGCCCGCATCTGCCGTGCGTCGACGACGCCGGTCAGCTGCAGCATGCGGTCGGCCAGCGTCGACTTGCCATGGTCGATGTGGGCGATGATGCAGAAGTTCCGGATGATCGCCGGATCAGTCAGCTGGTGGGCGGTGGGCACGTTCCATTCTCGCACTCCGGCGGGTCCGGCTTATCCCGTTGCTGATGCCTGGCACGGTGGATGCATGGCGCGACCGACGTACGACGTACTGCCTGCTGCCGTGCGTTTGTGGGTCGACGACGCGCTGCAGTCCCCGGTCAGGTCATGGACGAGCGAGACCGGCGGCTTCTCCCCAGGGGTGGCTGCACGGGTGAGCTGCGCAGACGGCCGGCGGGCGTTCGTCAAGGCCGTGTCGGCGGAGGTGAACCCGCACAGCCCCGGCCTGCACCGGTCCGAGGCGAAGGTCACTGCTGCGCTCCCGCGCGAGCTGGGGGCGCCGGCACTGCTCGCGACGTACGACGACGGCACGTGGGTGGCCCTGCTGCTCGACGAGGTCGACGGCCGACCGCCGGCGGTTCCGTGGCGCGCCGACGAGCTGGCCGCGGCACTGCGCGCACTCGACCGGTTGTCGGAGGTGCCTGCCGTGCCGGGCGTTCCTACGGCGTACGAGGTGCTCGGCGAGGAGTTCACCGGTTGGGCGCAGCTCGCCGCCGACCCACCCGCCGACCTGGAGCCCTGGCAGGCAGGTCACCTCGACGACCTGGTCGCGTTCGAGACCGCGTGGCCGGAGGCCGGGGCAGGCGACCGCCTGCTGCACCTGGACGCGCGCGGCGACAACATGCTCGTCCGGCCGGATGGCGAGGTCGTCCTGGTCGACTGGCCATGGGCCGCCGCCGGCGACCCGGTGATGGACATCGTGGGCTTCGTCCCGAGCGCCATGCTGGCCGGCGTTGCCGATCCGGAAGCCGTGCTGAGGGCGACAGTCGCCGGCCGCGCGGCGTCCCCCGCCGCGGTGACGTCGCTGCTGACGGCGTTCACCGGGATGATGGAGTGGGCGCGGCGGCAGCCGCCCCCGCCGGGACTGGAGACCGTGCGGGCGTTCCAGGCGGCGCAGGCGGGCACAGCGGGCGCCTGGCTGCGGCAGCGCACCGGCTGGGGATGATCATCACGGTTGGCCCGCCGCCTGCTCCGCTGCTATTCTGGAGCCTCGCGTGCCGCGCTCAACAGCGCCGGCCGCCTTCCGAGCACCACACCCCCGACTGACCGAGGACACTTTCGCGTGGCGAACATCAAGTCGCAGATCAAGCGCATCAAGACCAACGAGAAGGCGCGGCTGCGCAACAAGTCCGTCAAGTCCTCCCTCAAGACGGCCATCCGCAAGTTCCGCGAGGCCGCCGACTCCGGCGACGTCGCGACGGCGACCGAGCTGATGAAGGACGCCAACAAGGCGCTCGACAAGGCTGCCAGCAAGGGCGTCATCCACGCCAACCAGGCCGCCAACCGCAAGAGCGCGCTGGCCAAGCGCACCGCGTCGCTGACGGGTGCCCCGAAGGCCTAGTTCTTCAGTACGACGGCGGCGCCGGTCCCCTCGGGGGCCGGTGTCGTTTCGCGTGTTACGGGTCGTGCTGGTCCTCGCCGGCGGCCAGCAACCCCGCGAGCAGGTCGTGCGCCTTGACGACGACGGCGACGGCGACGGGCAGGACGAGGAGAGTCCACGCCGTTGCCAGATCGGCGAGCACGAGCAGCACCGCGATCGCGAGCGCACCCTCGCCGAGCAGCGCGCGCTGCCACGCGTTGGGGTGGATGTTGCGCAGCCGCAGCAACCGCGGGTAGAGCGGGCGGTTCTTCGATGCGGAGCCACCGGCGGCGACAACCGGGACCGCTGGACCGGCCGCGGTCACCAGCCCATCGAGCGAGCCCTCCGGCAGCGTCATCGACCGGCCCCTCTCGCCTGCACGACCGCGAGCAGCATCCGCTCGACGGCGTAGTCCTGGTCGACCGCTCCGCCCTTGACGTCGGCGTCGGCCGCCGCGACCGCCTGGAACGCGCGCTCGAGACCTTCCGGCCGCCAGCCGCGGACCTGCCGCTGCGTCTTCTCGACCTTCCACGCCGGCATGCCGAGCTGACCTGCGAGCACGCCGGCGGGGTTGCGGCCGGCCGACGCGACCATGGCCATCGAGCGCAGTGTGTTGGCGAGCGCGCTGGTCACGAGGACGTGCTCGAGTTTGACCATGCTCCACCAGCGGACCAGCTCGAGCGCACCGGCGAGGTCGCCCTCGACGGCTCGCTCGGCGACGGCGAACCCGTTGGCCTCGGCGCGGCCGCGGTGGTAGCGGTTGACGGCCGCCACCGTGATCGGGCCGTGGGTGTCGGACAGCAGCTGGCTGGCCGACGAGGCGAGCTCGCGAAGGTCGTTGCCGACGGCCTCCAGCAGCGCGCCGACCGCCTCCTCCTCCACCACGCGCCCGTCGGCCCGCAGCTCCGCGCGCAGGAAGTCACGCCGCTCCCCGGGGCGGGTGATCCGGGCGGCGGACAGGGTGCGGCCGGCAGCACTCTGCAGGGACGAGAGCAGCGCCTTGCCCTTGGCGCCGCCGGCATGCACCACCAGCAGCGTCACCTCGTCGAGCGGCTCGGCGATGTAGGCCAGCACCTCGGCGGCGGTGTCCTTGCCGAGGTCCTCCGCCGCGTGGATGACCAGAACGCGGCGCTCGGCGAACAGCGACGGACTCAGCACCTCACCGAGGTCGCCGGGCGCGACGTCGGATCCCTCGAGCTCACGCACGTCGACATCCGGGTCGTCGGCGCGGGCCGCCCGGATGACGTCGGAGACAGCCCGGGCGACGAGCAGCTCCTCGTCGCCGACGATCAGCGTCAGTGGCGAGAGCAGGTCGGTTGGCACGCTGTCATCGTCCCACGGTCGACCCGGCGGCGGGCTCACACCAGTTGACCGGCAGCCGCGACAGCGACGAGGCACGCGCGGTCAGGATCGTGCCGGGGATCCGCTCGAGTCGGCTGTCCAGACGCGACGCCGCGACCGCGCCGCTCCCACGGCTCGCTGCCGCCCGCAGCCGGCCCGCCGCGTCGATGAGCGCGATGTCGCCGTCGCGGTCGGTGCGGTAGGAACGGGCCCCTTCGCGCATGAGCTCGCCAAGGGTGGAACGCGCGGGATGGCCGAACGGGTTGCCGTCGCCTACCGAGGTCAGGGTGATGCTCGGCCGCACTGCCCGGAGGAACTCGGGCAGCTGGTGACTCGAGCCGTGATGAGGGACCTTGAGGACGTCGGCCCGCAGCGGTACGCCGAGGTCGAGCAGCGCCTGCTGCGCCTCCTTCTCGACGTCGCCTGTCAGCAGCACCGTCTGGCCGCCGGCCGCGGTGAGACGGAAGACGAGCGAGGAGTTGTTGGGATCGCTGTTGGTGCCGCGATGGGCGTAATCGGGGGCGAGTACCTGCCATCGCGCGACGCCAGCGGTGCGCTCCTCGCCCACGACCGCGTCGACGATCTCGACGTGCGCGGCTGCTGCCCATCGCGTGACGCGGGCGCGCTCGACGACGGGCTCATCGAGCGGGCCGAGCTGGATCTGCCCGACCCGCCGACCGCGCAGCACGCCAGGGAGGCCCTCGACATGGTCGGCATGCAGGTGCGTAAGCACGACGAGCGG
Organism: Frankiaceae bacterium; assembly: GCA_016650445.1. Taxonomy (GTDB): domain Bacteria; phylum Actinomycetota; class Actinomycetes; order Mycobacteriales; family SCTD01; genus RYN-124. The sequence goes on from JAENVS010000021.1 coordinate 12,352, forward strand.
CACCCGGTCGACATGGAGCCGTCGCAGGCAGCGGTCCATCGCCCGCGGGTCCGGGCCGGTGTCGATGACGACACCGGCGTGCGGTCCGGCGTTCAGGACGAGCCCGTCGCCCTGCCCGACGTCGCACGCGACGAGGAACCACCCCGGCGGCGGCCAGCTCGGGGCGACCAACCACAGCACGGCCACCGCTGTCAGCACCCCGGCCGTGCCGGCCGCGCAGAGCCGGCGGACGCGCGGGGCACGGACGACCACGGCACCCGCCCCGGTCGCGAGAACGAGCAGGACGGCACCGGCCGCGCCGCCCCGCCAGGGCAGTGCCGCACCGGGCATCTTCGCGCCGATCTCGGCGACGTGCACGAGCCAGGTCGTCGGCAACCAGGCCACCCACGCCAGTCCCGTCGCGGCCGTGTCGGACACCGGCGCGATGAGCGCGGCGGCCAGCCCGAGCACGGTCGCCGGCGCGACGACGGGCACCGCGAGCAGGTTGGCCGGGACGGACAGCAACCCGAGCTGGCTCGACAGCGCCACGACGACCGGCCCGCACGCGACCTGCGCCGCGGCCGGGATCGCCAGGGCGCCGGCGAGGCCGGCCGGCATCCGCCTCGACCACAGGTCGCGCCACCCGGGCGCGAGGATCACGATCCCCGCGGTCGCCAGCACGGACAGCGCGAAGCCGGCCGTCATTGCCAGGTCCGGCGACACCAGCACGAGCACGATCACCGCCGCGGACAGCGCCGGGAGCGTCGATCGGCTGCGTCCCGTCGTCAGCGCGAGCAGCGCGACCGTGCCCATGACGGCGGCGCGCAGCACACTCGGCGAGGGTCGCGCGAGGACGACGAACCCACCCAGCGCCAGCAGCGCAATGGCTGGTCGCGCGCGCAGTGGCACACCGAGCCACCCGCAGAGCAGCAGCACGGCACCCAGGACGATGGCGCAGTTGGTGCCCGAGACAGCCGTGAGATGTGTCAGGCCCACGGTGCGGAAGTCGTCCTGCAGCGAAGGGGGCAGCGCGCTGACGTCGCCGACGACCAGGCCGGGCAGCAGCCCGCGCTCCGCCGGTGGGAGCCGGGCCACGGCGCGGCGCAAGCCCTGCCGCACGGTGGCCGCGACCCGTTGCACGCGACTCGGCGGACCGATCGACCGCACCTGCCCGCGCGGTGACAGCACCGCCGCGACGTCGCCGCCCGGCTCGGCAGCTCGCAGCAGGCCCTCGGCCCGCACCGGCTGACTCGGGAGCAGGCGCAGCCACGCCCGGTCACTGGTGAGCACCAGCACCGGAGCGCGCACGCGGTAGGCCCGCCCGGCTGTCGTGAGCGACTCGACCCGCAAACGGACGACGACGACGTCGCGGACGACGAGAGCGCCCCCGCCCGGACGCGGCGCGAGCACCCGTGGGTCGTCGAGCACGACGCCGTCCACGGTCACCGCGGCGCGAGCCGCCGCCGCGTCGTGCACCACTCCGGTGGTGCGTGCATGCACCCGGCTGGCGGCCGCGAGACCGCCCGCGGCGCTGCACACCAGGACGCCGACGACGACAGCCGCCGAGCCACGCCGGGCGAGCGCCGTCGCAGCCAGCACCGCTGCGGCAGCCGCGGTCAGCACGACGGGCGGCGGCAGGTGGAGCGCGACTGCTGCCACCACCCAGACCGCCACGGCCGGCGCGAGCAGTCTGAGGTCCGGTGACGTCACACCCGCACCTTGTTCTTCAGCGCGGCGAACTTGCTCTCACCGATACCGCTGACCTCGCGCAGCTGGTCGACGCTGGCGAACCGGCCGTGCTCGGTGCGCCAGTCGACGATCTTCTGCGCGAGCACCGGGCCGATGCCCGGCAGGCCGTCGAGCGCACCGACGTCAGCGAGGTTCAGGTCGACCCGAGCATCACCGGCAGCCTGCCCTGCCGTGCTCGAAGAACCGGCAGCAGGCGGTACGCCGACGACGACCTGCTCGCCGTCGGTGAGCTTGCGTGCGCGGTTGAGCCCATCGAAGGTCGCGCCCGGCAGCGGCCCGCCGGCCGCGCGGACGGCATCGTCGACGCGGGCACCGAGCGGCAGCCGCACGATCCCGGGGTGCCGGACCTTGCCGGCGACGTCGACGACGACCACACCGCCCGAGGTCGCCTCCGCGGAGGCGCGCACCAGCGGCGGCGGATCGACCGGCTGCGGTCGCGCCCGGAGCAGCACGACCCCGGCCAGGAGCGCACCGATGACGGCCACGCAGGCGAGCGCCGCGACGCCCTGCCGCCCCGGGTCCCACCGGCCGCCGCGCAGGCCCGCCGGCACGAGTGAGTCCAGCAGACCGGCCACCGGAGCCGAGCCGGCAGCGTCGCCGTCCTCGGGGTGCGCGCGCTCCGACCACGACTGCGTCGACGGCTCCGCTGCCGCCGGCTCGATCCGCGGCGGCGCGGCGGTGAGCTCGCTCGGGGCATGCGGCACCGGCAACGGGGGTGGGACCCAGCCACCCGTGACGTGCGACGGCACGAGGGCGGCAAGTCGTGCCCCAGCCGCGACGGGGTCGGGGCGCGGTCGTGTCACGCGCGCACGCTAGGGACGTGGTGACCGCCGGGAGGTCCCCGCTGACGCCGCTGTGGACGGGCGCTGCGGCTGTGGACGTCAGCGGGAGAGGCGGCGTACGAAGTTCGTCTGGTGTCGTGCCACCACGATCGCGGCGAGCGCCGCCGCCCAGATGACGTCCTCACCCACCACGACCGCGATCACCAGGATCGACATCGCGGCGAGCACGGATGCGAGGGCGATCCAGCGCGACACGCCCAGCACGATCACCCACACCAGCAGCACGATCGGCGCCCACGCCGGGTTGGATCCGAGGATCGCGCCGAGCGCGGTGGCGACGCCCTTGCCGCCGCGGCCCCGCAAGAACGGCGACGTGACATGGCCGATGACGGCAGCGACACCTGCAACGAGACCCGCGCGGTGGTCGATCAGGCCGAACCCGGCCGCCACGACGAAGCCCTTGAGCACGTCGAGCAAGGCAACGATCACCCCGGTACGCCGGCCGAGCGCGCGACCTGCGTTGGAGGCGCCAGGGTTGCCGGACCCGACACCGCGCAGGTCGATGCCGCGACGGGCGGCGAGCCAGGTCGCCGGAGACACCGCACCGATCAGGTAGCCGACGACGACTGCGGCGGCGTAGATCACCGGCGCGAGACGACGACGCCGAGCAGACCGGGGCCGACGTGCGCGCCCACGACGGCACCGACCTCCGAGACGTGCATCGACTGCAGCCCGGGAACCCGCGCCCGCAACCGATCGGCCAGAGCCTCCGCCTTGTCTGCGGCTGCGAGGTGGTGCACCGCGATGTCGACGGCAACCTCACCGGCAACACCCGCGGCGATGGCTTCGAGCCGGGCGAGTGCCTTGCTGGCCGTCCGCACCTTCTCCAGCGGTGCAATGCGACCGTCGAGGACGTGCAGCAGCGGCTTCACCGCGAGCGCAGTCCCGAACAGCGCGGCTGCGGCGCCGATGCGACCACCGCGACGCAGGTGCTCGAGCGTGTCGACGTAGAACAACGTCGTCGTCGCCGCCGCGGTCTTCTCCGCGGCCGCGACGACGGCCTCGACGCCGCCACCGCCACTGGCCGCCTCGGCCGCCGCGATCACGGCGAAGCCGAGGCCCATGGCGATCGTCGCCGTGTCGACGACCCGCACCTCGATGCCATCGTCTGCCACCTCGGCGGCGGCGAGGTGCGCCGCCTCGATCGTCCCGGACAGCGCCCCCGACAGATGCAGGGAAACGACGCACGGTGCGTCACACGCGCGGTAGACCGCGGCGAACTCGGCTGGCGTCGGCCGCGACGTGGACACGTCGACGCGCCGCTCGGTGAGCGCTGACGCCACGTCGGCCGGGAAGACCTCGATCCCCTCCGTGCCGCTGCGCAACCCGAGCACCACGTGCAGCGGCACGACGCCGACGTCGTGCTTGTCGGCAACGCCATCGGGCAGGTACGCCGTGCTGTCGGTGACGACGGCGACGCGGCTCATGGGCAGCAGGTTAGACCGGAACGACGTTGACCAGCTTGGGTGCACGCACGATCACCGTGCGGACATCCGCGCCGTTCAGCGCGCGTACGACGGCCTCCGATGCCAGCGCCAGCTCCCTCAGCGTTGACTCGTCGATGGCCGGCGGCACCTCCAGGCGATCGCGGACCTTGCCCGCGACCTGCACGACGCAGGTGACCGTCTCCTCGACCAGCAGCGCGGGATCGGCGGTCGGCCAGGTCGACGCGTGCACCGAGTCGCCGGACTCCACGTCGTGCCCGGTCCGCGACCACACCTCCTCCGCGGTGTACGGCGCGTAGCAGCTCAGCATCGTGGCCAAGGCGCTCACGCCATCCCGCAGCGACGCGGCCGCCGGAGCAGCCCCGTCGACGCCCTTGCGCAGGGCGTTGGTCAGCTCCATCATGCGGGCGATCGAGACGTTGAAGCGGTGCGACTCGGTCAGCCGCGTGACGTCGTCGATCGCGCGCGCGGTCGCCCGGTCGACGGTCTCGTCGCGCGCGTCGGATGCCGGCAGCGCGCCCACGTCCGCCGCCAGGCGAGCAACACGTGCCAGCCACTTCACCGACCCGGACGGAGACACGTCGGCCCAGTCGATGTCGTCCTCCGGGGGGCCGGCGAAGACGATGCTGATGCGAATGGCGTCGACCCCGTACGACGCCAGCTGGCCACCCAGGTCGACCCCGTTGCCCAGCGACTTGCTCATGGCCTTGCCCTGGTTGATGACCTGACCCTGGTTCAGCAGAGCCGTGAACGGCTCGGTGAAGTCGACCAGGCCCATGTCGTGCAGCACCTTCGTGAAGAAGCGGCTGTACAGCAGGTGCAGGATCGCGTGCTCGACGCCGCCGACGTACTGCGCCACCGGCATCCACTCGCGCACGGCGTCAGGGTCGAACGGCCCCGTGTCGTCGTCGGGGCTGCAGTACCGCAGGAAGTACCACGACGAGTCGACGAAGGTGTCCATCGTGTCGGTGTCGCGCTTCGCCGGTCCGCCGCACGTCGGGCAGTCGGTGTTGACCCAGTCGTCGTTGGAGGCCAGCGGCGACTGGCCCTTGGGCTGCAGGTCGGCGCCCTTCATGTCCGAGGGCAGTACGACGGGCAGCTGGTCGTCCGGCACGGGAACCTCGCCACAGCCCTCGCAGTGCACGACCGGGATGGGGGCGCCCCAGAACCGTTGGCGGGACAGCAGCCAGTCGCGCAGCCGGTAGTTGACCGCGCCCTCACCGGTCCCGCGCTCCTGCAGGATCTCGATCGTCCGCGGGATCGCCGCGTCTTTGGTCAGCCCGTCCAGCGGACCGCTGTTGACCAGCACGCCGTCTCCCGGCGTCGCGATGCCGGTGACCGTCGGGTCCTCGCCGCCGGTGTCGACGACGACCCGCACCGGCAGGTCGAACGCGCGGGCGAAGTCCAGGTCGCGCTGGTCGTGGGCGGGCACCGCCATGATCGCGCCGGTGCCGTAGTCGGCCAGCACGTAGTCGGCGGCGAAGACCGGCAGCTCCTCGCCGTTCAGCGGGTTGATCGCCGTGACCCCCAGCGACACACCCGTCTTCGGCCGGTCGGTCGACTGCCGGTCGATGTCGGACAGCATGCGGACCTCGTCGCGGTAGGCCTCGAAGGCCGCCCGCTGCGAGGGCTCGCACAGCTCGTCGGCCAGCGGCGCATCAGCGGCGACGACGAAGAACGTCGCGCCGTACAAGGTGTCGGGTCTGGTCGTGAAGACGGTGACCTTGCGCGACCCGACCTGGAAATCAACGTGCGCACCTGTGGATCGGCCGATCCAGTTCTTCTGCATCAGCAGGACCCGGTCGGGCCAGGAGCCCTCCAGGTCCTTCATGTCGTCCAGCAGCCGGTCGGCGTACTCGGTGATCCGGAAGTACCACTGGGTCAGCTCGCGCTTGGTGACCTCCGAGCCGCACCGCTCGCACTTGCCCGCGACGACCTGCTCGTTGGCCAGCACCGTCTGGTCCTTGGGGCACCAGTTGACGGCGCTGTTCTTGCGGTAGGCCAACCCCCGCTCCAGGAACCGCAGGAACAGCCACTGCGTCCAGCGGTAGTACGCCGGATCCGAGGTGTGCACCCGCCGGGTCCAGTCGAAGCTGACGGCGTACCGCCGGAAGGATTCGGCCTGCACGTCGATGTTGGCGTAGGTCCACGCCGCCGGGTGCTCGCCGCGGGCGATGGCGGCGTTCTCCGCCGGCAGCCCGAACGAGTCCCACCCGATCGGGTGCATGACGTCGTAGCCGCGCCGCATCCAGTAGCGCGCCACCACGTCGCCGATCCCGAACGCCTCGGCATGTCCCATGTGCAGATCGCCGCTGGGGTACGGGAACATGTCGAGCACGAACCGCTTCTCGGCGCCGGCTCGGAGGCCGGCCCGGTTCAGGTCCAGCCGGTCCCAGACCGGCAGCCACCGGTCCTGCACGGCGTGCGGGTCGTACGCCTCACGCTCGTTCGTCGTCTCGGTCATGACTGCCCCTCGCTCGGTCCCGGACAAAGAAGAAGCCCCCGTGCATCACGAGGGCGCCGCACTGACAGGACTCCTGGTCAGCGCGGCTCGGGAAGGAGCAGTGCGATGCGGTAGCTCATGCGGGCATCCTACGCTGATCGAGATGACGGCGACGAGCGGATTGCAGCACGTCGAGTCACCGTGGCGGAGCGCAGGACCTGAGGAGCGAGTACGCCGGCGCCGCCTGCTGCTGGTCGTCACCGCTCTGTTCGCCGGCGTCGCGGGGGTCTTCGGCTTCCCGACCGGGCGCGAGGTGCTGACCGGATGGGTGCTGCTGTTCCTCTACGCCGCGTGTGCGGGCAACGTCCGGGTGTGGTGGCGGGCGGTCGTGCGCGACTGGCTTCCGCTGTTCGCCGTGCTGTTCGCCTATGACTTCCTGCGCGGAGCGGCCAAGCACATGGGGGCCAGGCTGGCCGACCTGCCGACCCTGCAGGCCGACCTCCTCGACCCGAGGATCACCGCCCAGGCGCACGTCACCGAGCCGATCCGCGCCGACGAGCTGCTGTTCGGCGGGCACGTGCCGACGGTGTGGCTGCAGGACCACTTCTACACGGCGGGCACCGTGCACTGGTGGGACGCCGTGGCGGTCCCGGTCTACTTCTCGCACTTCTTCGTCTCGCTCGGCGTCGCGGTGCTGCTGTGGGCGCTGAGCTACCGGCTGTTCCGCCGGTACGTGTGGACCCTGGTGACGCTGACGGTGATCACGCTGGCGACGTACGCGCTGTTCCCGGCGGCCCCGCCGTGGATGGCCGGGCTGCCGGCCAACGGCTACCTGCCCGAGATCGCACGGGTCGTGCCCGACACCCTGCGCGACCTCGGCGGACACACCGTCAACTCAGCCGTGGAGCGCGGCGCGGCGTACTCGAACCGGGTCGCCGCGATGCCCTCCCTGCACGGCGCCATCCCGTTGATGCTGCTGCTGTTCGCCTGGCCGCTCGTGCGCCGGCGTACCCGCGTTCTGCTCGGTGTGTACGCCATCGCGATGCTGCTGACGCTGGTGTACGGCGGCGAGCACTACGTGAGCGACATCCTGCTCGGCTACGTGTACGCGGCGGCCGCGGTCTACGGCGTCTCCTGGTGGTTCCGCCGACACGACGACGCCGTGTGACCGCCACGTCACCCCTGCTGGGGCAGTCCTGGCAGGCCGTCGATGCTGACGGCGTTCTTCTGCGCGCGGTACGCCGCAAGACCGTCCGGGCCGCGCCGTTCGGCACCGAGCCGGAGCAGGTCGCGCTCGCCGACGAGCTCCATGACCGGCACGCCGAAGCCGCAGGAGTCGCTGACGCGGTCGACGTCCACGACCACGACGCACCGGGTGCTCGGGTGAGCGGGATGCCGAGCGACGACGTCGTCGTACGCCGGGTCACCAGGCAGGAAGACCGTGCCGCGTCCGTGCAGCCGGACGATCTTCGGCCGGGTCTCGAACGAGCAGAACATCACGCAGACGCGACCGTTCTCACGCAGGTGGGCGACCGTCTCGACGCCGCTGCCGGTGTAGTCGACCCAGGCGATCCGGCGCGAGCCCAGCACCGAGAAGGTGTCGTGTCCTCGGGGCGAGACGTTGACGTGCCCGTCCGCGGACACCGGAGCCGTCGCGACGAACCACACCGGCTGCGCGGTCAGCCAGGCAGCCAGGTCGTCGTCGATGCCGTCGTACACCGTGCCCACGACCCGAGACTATGTCTCAACTATGGTCCCGGACATGGGGGTCAATCAGCGCGCGCAGATCACGATGACCGACGACGAGATCGCCACGTTCATCGAGCGAAGCCGTACGGCGACGATGGCAACCATCGGCCCGACGGGCACGCCGCACGTGGTCGCAATGTGGTACGCCGTCATAGACGGGCAGATCTGGTTCGAGACGAAGGCGAAGGCGCAGAAGACGCAGAACCTGCGCCGCGACCCGCGCATGACGTGCATGGTCGAGGCCGGCCAGACCTACGACACGTTGCGGGGCGTCTCGATCGAGGGGCAAGGCGTCATCGTCGACGACGCCGAGGCGCTGTGGCAGGTGGGCGTGAGCATCTGGGAGCGGTACACCGGGCCGTATACCGAGCAGATGCGGCCGTTCGTGGAGATGATGCTCAACAAGCGGGTGGCGGTTCGGGTCGACACCGAGCGGGTGCGATCGTGGGACCACCGCAAGCTCGGCATGGACCCGGTGCCGCTCGGTGGCACGACCGCGGCGTACCTCTGACATCGCCGAGGGGCAGCACCGCCGCTCGGCGGTGCTGCCCCTCTGACGAGCCGGGCTAGGCGTTCGGGCTGGCCGTCGTCGAGGAGCTCGTCGACGGCGCGCCGTCCGGTCGCGGCCCGTGCGGTCCCTTCGGCGGGCCCACGCTGTCGACCCTTTCCGTGATGCGTGCCGTCAGCGTCGAGGAGAGGGAATCCGCCTGAGCCTGCGTGAGCTTGCCTGCCTTCACATCGGCGGCCAGCTGCGCCTTGGCCGCGGCGACCAGCTTGCTGATGAGGGTGCTCTTGCTCATGCCCTCGTCCGCGGCGATCTGCGCGAGGGTCTTGCCGGCCTCATGACCGGCCCGAAGCTCCTCGACGGTGACGCCGAGGACCGTGGCCACCGCCTCCGGCGACAGGTGACCCGGGCCACCGGGGCCACCGGGGCCACCGCGACCGGGCCCGTGACCGGGACCGCGGTCGGGCAGCTGAGCCGCCAGGGTCGTGGCGACCTTGTCAGCCTGCGACTGTGTGATCGTCCCGTTGGTGACCAGGCCGGCGAGGGCCTGCTTCAGCTTGGCAACGCGGTCGGCGACGCCGCTCGCGGCGGTCGTTGCGCTGTCGGCGGCGGACGCGATGCCCGGGACGGCCAGTGCGGCGCCTCCGAGACCGAGACCGCCGACGAGGGCGACGGTGATGATCTGCTTGCGCATGTCGAGCTCCTTGGCTTGCCCGATCTGTGGTGTCGGGGTCGGAACCAAGGATCGACAGCGGACCTGGGCTCAGCCTGGCGCGTTCCTGCAGACCACCTGTGAGTCAGCGCTGAGGTGCGTCGGGCAAACTCGCCGCATGTCCCGGCCGATGCCTGCGCTCGCAGGTCTGCTCCTTGTCGCCCTGCTCACAGCGGCATGCGGCACCACCGTGCAGGTCCCCGGCCGGGTCACCGCAGGCGGGGAGAACGCCCTGCAACCGGGGGCGACCACGGGCACCGGCGGACCTCTTGGCACAGCGAGCACTGATGGTCTCAGCGCCACGGGCACGAGCAGCGGTACGACGGGCGGCAACGGGCCTTACGCCGTACCAGGGGCTGGCGGGACGGGGGCGGCGCTGCCGTCCGGGCCGGGGACGTCAGCGGGCACCCGCGACCCCATCCAGATCGGGTTCATCACGACGACCCTGGGCAACGCGGAGTCGTTCGGCTTCAACGCGGGCCAGTCCTACCCGGACAAGGCCACGTACGAGGCCCTGCTTGCGGAGTACAACGCACAAGGCGGGGTGGCCGGCCACCGCATCGTGCCCGTCTACGGTGCAGTCGACACGGCGGGCAGCGACTGGTCGAGCCAGTTCGCCGCGATCTGCGCGGCGTTCACCCAGGACAACGACGTCAAGGCAGTCATTGGCTACCTCGTCATGTTCGTGCCGTCCTTCGAGAGCTGCCTGGCCAAGGCTCAGATCCCCCACTTCTACGGCGGCTACCAGCCCGGCGACGTCGTGGACCAGCAGCAGATCCCGACGCTGATCGGCACCGGACACCCGACCGTCGACGGAAACCTGTTGACCACGCTGACTGGCGCGCTGCGCTCCGGGCTACTGACGACGTCGACCAAGCTCGGCGTGATGGTCGACACCTGCGCCCATGGGGACCGTGCCTACGAACGCACGGCCGTGCCGTGGCTGAAGGCCCACCGCGTGAGCTACGAGACGGTCATCGTCGACTGCACCGAAGGCACAGGCGACCTGTCCAGCATGGCGGCCGCGGTGAGCAGCGCTCAACTGCGCTTCGCGCAGTTGGGAGTCAACCTGGTGTTCGCTCCGGGCATTGAGCTGTTCGTGTTCATGCAGTACGCCCAGAGCCAGGGCTACGAGCCCGAGTACCTCGGCGCGACAGGTGGCGCGGTCATCGGGGCCAACGCGCCCGCCAGCCAGATGCGGCACTTCCACGGCTTCGGCTGGCTGCCGTCGGTCGATGTGGACATGCAGCACCAGCCGTACCCGCAGACAGCCGCACAGAAGGCCTGCATCGCCAAGCTCGTCAAGCAGGGCCTGCAGCCGAGGGCCTACAACGACTTCATGGTCGCGTACGAGACCTGTGACGGCATCGAGCTGTACGCCAAGGCACTTGCCACCCACGGCTCGACGCAGGCAAGGGCAGTTGTCAGCGGTGTCCTTGCAGCCCTGCCCTCCTTCGTCGGGGCCGGCACCTACGGGGGCTCGCAGCAGGCGGCGAGTCGCCAACGCGGGGGCCCGGCTCGCTACCGGGAGTACGGCTGGACCGATTCCTGCTCGTGCCTGACCTACCGCGGAGGAGTGTTCCCGGTCCCGAACCCCTAGGACTCCGGTCAGTCCGGGGGTGGTGCGAGCGGAAGGTCATGCCGGGCCAGCAGCTGCACCTCGGTCGGCAGCGGCCAGGGATTCGGGCGGCACCCGTTGAGCTCGGTGCTCTGCTGCGCCATGACCGGTGCAAGCGCTCGGGGACGCGGGCACTGCGGCGACGGCGGGTGGTGCAGCCCGAGGAGGTGACCGACCTCGTGGTTGACGAGCATCTGTCGATAGGCCGGGAGCGATCCGGTCCACTCCGGCGTGGCGTGCCGCCACCGCTCGGCGTTGAGGGCCACGACCGGGCCGTTCTGACAGGAGTAGCGGCGGTAGATGTCGTATGGCCGGCACAGCCGCTGCACCTCGTCCGGCTCGGCGAGCACGACGAGGTACGGCGCACGGACGTCGCGCACCATGCGCACGCCACCGCGCTGCCAGCCGCGCGCGTCGGTGAGCGTCGCCGCGACCGTCGCCGCGAACTCTGCCGTAGCGGCGTCACGCGTGCGCCTGTCGATGCGGTAGCGGACCACGACCGGCGCAGCGCTGGGAACAGGTCCGCGAGCGACCGCGGTCGCCAAAGGACTGGGCGTGGTGGCCGGTGCCTGCGGTTGCGCGGTCGGACTGCTGCCCGTGCTCGTGCAGGCCGCCAGCAGGGCCACCGCAACGGTCGACGACCAACGCCGGCGGGCCTCGCGTGGCGTCACGCCCGGCTTGCGCGGACGACCGTCAGCGTGAAGACCAGGGACGCCAGCGCCGTCACGCTGAGCAGCAGCAGGCCGATGGCGTAGGAGCCGGTGGAGCCGTACAACGACCCCATCAGCAGCGGCGGGATGAAACCGCCGAGGCCACCAGCCGCACCGACGACACCCGTCACACCGCCGACCCTGTCCGCCGGCGCCCGACGGGCAACGAGCGCGAAGACCGCACCGCTGCCGGCGCCGACGGCGGCCGCCGTGCTGAGGAAGGCGACGGTGCCGTAGGGGTACAGCCCAGGAGTGGTCGACTGCCCGAGGGCGCAGATGGTCACGACGCCGAAGCACACCGCCAGGACCGTCGTCGGGTCGAAGCGGTCGCACAGCCAGCCGCCGATGGGCCGCAGCACGACGGCCACGAGGACGAAGCCGGCCATCTTGTTGGCCGCGTCGGTCTGCGTCAGGTCGTAGGCGGTCTTGAGGTACGTCGGGAGGTACACCGACAGCGCGACGTAGCAGCCGAAGGCGACGGCGTACAGCAGGGAGAGCTGCCAGGTGACCCGCAACCGCGCGGTCTCCGCCAGCCGGCGCAGCGCCGACCCCGAGGACGGCTGGTGTCCCGGGGCGTCCCGCAGAACCAGCGCGGCCACCACCCCGTAGACCGCGAGGACCACCGCGGTGAGGAGAAACGGGCTGCTGACGCCGTGCGCGTTCGCGAGCTTGACGGTCGTCAGGGCGCTGATCGCCGTACCGCCCATGCCTGCGCCGAACACCCCGATCGCGAAGCCACGGCGACCGGGCGGGAACCACGCGTTCACGAACGGCACCCCCACCGCGAACGCCGTGCCGCCGAGCCCGAGGAAGAAGCCGCCGATCAGCACGGCGACGTAGGAGCTGTGACCCGCCAGGCCCAGGAAGAGCACCGGGACGATGGTCAGGAAGGACACGACCGGGAACATCACCCGGCCGCCGAAGCGGTCGGTCAGAATGCCGACCGGGATCCGGCCGATCGAGCCCACCACGACCGGCACGGCGACCATGAGCGCCTGCTGGAACGAGGTGAGGTCCAGCTCCCCCTTCAGCCGGATGCTCAACGGGCTCAGCAGGGCCCAGGCCCAGAAGTTGACCGCGAACCCGGCGGTGGCCAGCGCCAGCATCAGGTAGGCACCAGGACGGACGCCATCAGCGGGCGCGGTCGTCCCGGGCGGCTGGGTCACGGTTTGCGGCATCGCTTCTCCCGGGCATCGGCAAGCACCAACGTCCTGCCCAGCATCGACCCCCGACAGGCATGGGAACTCGGGACTTTGGTCCCGTATGGAGCGGCGTTCGTCCTGAGTAGGGTCGACCGGCGGGGCCCATCGAGTCGGAGGACGCACGTGACGGAGGCCGGCCTGGACAGCCCGGCGGAGCAGCTGCTCGTGCAGCTGGGCCGGCACTTCCGCAAGGGCGAGGTGTCCGACGACCTGCGCACCCTGCATCAGATCGGCGGCCGCGACGCCGACAGCTTCTACCGGGATCGATGGAGTCACGACAAGGTCGTCCGCTCCACGCACGGCGTCAACTGCACGGGCGGGTGCTCGTGGAAGGTGTACGTCAAGGACGGCATCATCACGTGGGAGTCACAGCAGACCGACTACCCGACGGTCGGCCCGGACAGCCCGGAGTACGAGCCCCGGGGCTGTCCCCGGGGGGCGGCGTTCTCCTGGTACACCTACTCCCCCACCCGCGTCCGCTACCCCTACGTGCGCGGCACGTTGCTGCGGCTGTTCCGGGAGGCCAAGGCACGCAACGGCGACGACCCCGTGCTGGCCTGGGGCGAGATCGTCGGCACCCCAGCCCTGGCGAGCCAGTACAAGAAGGCCCGTGGCAAGGGCGGCTTCGTGCGCGCGACCTGGGACGAGGCCATCGAGATCGCCTCGGCGGCACACGTGCACACCATCAAGACCTGGGGGCCGGACCGGGTCGCCGGCTTCAGCCCCATCCCGGCGATGAGCATGGTGAGCCACGCCGCCGGCGCGCGTTTCTACACCCTGATCGGCGCGCCCCTGCTGTCGTTCTACGACTGGTACGCCGACCTGCCGGTGGCCTCGCCGCAGGTCTTCGGCGACCAGACCGACGTCCCCGAGTCGGGCGACTGGTGGAACGCGTCGTACCTCATGCTCTGGGGCTCCAACGTCCCCGTGACCAGGACGCCGGACGCGCACTGGATGACCGAGGCGCGCTACAGCGGCCAGAAGGTCGTCGTCTGCTCGCCCGACTACTCCGACGCGACGAAGTTCGCCGACGAGTGGCTCGCGCCGGCGCCCGGCACGGACGGCGCGCTGGCGATGGCGATGGGGCACGTCATCCTGCGCGAGTTCTTCGTCGACCGCACCACCGAGCCGTTCGCCGACTACTGCAAGCGGTTCACCGACCTGCCGTTCCTCGTCACCTTGGAGGAGCAGGACGGCCGGACGGTCCCCGGGCGCTTCCTGACCGCCGCCGACCTGGGCGAGACCAGTGAGCACAGCGAGTTCAAGACCGTGCTGCTCGACGCGGCCGGCGAGGCCGTCGTGCCCAACGGCTCCCTCGGCTTTCGCTTCGGCCAGCAGGGCGAGGGCAGCTGGAACCTCGAGCTCGGCGACACCGACCCCCTCCTCACCCTGTACGGCGGAACGGCGTCTGCGGAGGTGGCGCTGCCTCGCTTCGACGCCCCTGACGGATCCGGGTCGGTGATCGTGCGCGGTGTCCCGACGTGCGAGGTCGCCGGTCACCGGGTCACCACGGTCTTCGACCTGCTGCTCGCGTCGTACGGCGTGGACCGTGAGGGGTTGCCGGGCACCTGGCCGACGGGCTATGACGACCCGAGCTCGCCGGGCACCCCGGCCTGGCAGGCCGAGATCACCGGTGTCCCGGCCGACAAGGCCGAGCGGATCGGCCGGGAGTTCGCGCAGAACTCACTCGACTCCGGCGGCCGGTCGATGATCATCATGGGCGCCGGGACCAACCACTACTTCCACTCCGACACGATCTACCGCGCGTTCCTCGCGCTGACCACGCTCACCGGCTGCCAGGGCAAGAACGGCGGCGGCTGGGCGCACTACGTCGGCCAGGAAAAGGTGCGGCCGCTGACCGGGCACGCGCAGGTCGCGATGAGCGCCGACTGGGCGCGGCCACCCCGACAGATGATCGGTACGGCGTACTGGTACCTCGCCACGGGTCAGTGGCGTTACGACAGCTTCCGCGCCGACGCGTTCTCGTCGCCGACCGGCAAGCAGCGCTTCGCCGGCATGACGACCGTCGATGTGCTTGCCCAGTCCGCCCGGCTGGGCTGGATGCCGTCGTACCCGACGTTCAACTGGAACTCGCTGGACCTCGGTGACGCGGTCAAGGCATCGGGGCAGAAGCCAGGAGACTTCGTCGCCGACGAGCTCGCGGCCGGCCGCCTGCGCTTCTCGTGCGAGGACCCCGACGCTCCCGAGAACTTCCCCCGCGTGCTGACGGTGTGGCGGGCCAACCTGCTCGGGTCGTCCGGGAAGGGCAACGAGTACTTCCTCAAGCACCTGCTCGGCGCGGAGCACGCCGTCCAGGGCAGCGAGGCGGAGGAGTCGCAGCGCCCGCGCGACGTGACGTGGCGCGAGGAGTCGCCCGAGGGCAAGCTCGACCTGCTGCTCGCGCTGGACTTCCGCATGACGTCCACGACGCTGTTCGCCGACGTCGTCCTGCCCGCCGCCACGTGGTACGAGAAGCACGACCTCAACACCACCGACATGCACCCGTTCGTGAACGCGTTCACCCCGGCCATCTCGCCGCCCTGGCAGACGCGCACCGACTTCGACATCTTCCACACGCTGGCCAAGACGTTCAGCCAGCAGGCCGAAGAGCACCTCGGCGTGCGCACCGATCTGGTCGCCAGCCCACTGGCCCACGACACCCCGGACGAGATGTCACTGCCTCACGGCCAGGTCATCGACTGGCGAGCCGACGGCACCCGACCCGTGCCGGGCGTGAACTTCCCGAAGCTGGCGATGGTCGAGCGCGACTACCCGGCGACGGCCGCGAAGATGGCGGCCCTCGGGCCTTTGGTCGACAGCCTCGGGGCGACGACCAAGGGCCTCACCTTCGACCTGACCGGGCCGGTCAGCTACCTCAAGCACAAGAACGGCACGGTCCGCGGTGGCGTCGCGGACGGCCGGCCGCGGCTGGATCGCGACACGGACATGTGCGAGGCGATCCTCGCGATGTCCGGCACGACCAACGGGGCATTGGCGGTGCAGGGCTTCGAGACCCTGGAGAAGCGCACCGGGACGCGGCTGGCCGACCTGGCCCGCGAGCACGAGGGCAAGCAGATCACCTTCGCTGACACCCAGTCACGGCCGACTCCGGTGATCACCTCGCCCGAGTGGTCGGGCTCGGAACAGGGTGGCCGGCGCTACTCGCCGTTCGTCATCAACGTCGAGCGCGCCAAGCCCTGGCACACCCTGACGGGGCGGCAGCACTTCTTCGTCGAGCACGACTGGATGGCCGAGCTCGGTGAGCAGCTGCCGGTCTTCCGACCACCGCTGGACATGCACCAGCTGTTCGCCGAGCCGACGATCGGCTCGCTCGGGGAGCTCGGCATCACGGTGCGCTACCTCACCCCGCACTCGAAGTGGTCCATCCACTCGGAGTACCAGGACAACCTGTTCATGCTGTCGCTGTCGCGAGGTGGTCAGACCATCTGGATGAGCCCCCAGGACGCCGGCAAGGTCGGGGTCGGCGACAACGACTGGATCGAGGCGGTGAACCGCAACGGTGTCGTCGTCGCCCGCGCGATCGTCAGCCACCGGATGCCCGAGGGCACCGTCTACATGCACCACGCGCAGGAACGCACCATCGACGTCCCGATCGCGGAGACCTCGAAGAAGCGCGGTGGCATCCACAACAGCCTGACGCGGCTGCTCATGAAGCCGACGCACCTCGCCGGTGGCTATGCGCAGCTGTCCTACGCGTTCAACTACCTCGGGCCGACAGGCAACCAGCGCGACGAAGTGACCATGATCCGCCGCCGCAGCCAGGAGGTGGAGTACTAGATGAAGGTCATGGCGCAGATGGCGATGGTCATGAACCTCGACAAGTGCATCGGCTGCCACACCTGCTCGGTCACGTGCAAGCAGGCATGGACCAACCGCAGCGGCGTCGAGTACGTCTGGTTCAACAACGTCGAGACCCGGCCCGGTCAGGGCTACCCGCGCACCTACCAGGACCAGGAGCGCTGGAAGGGCGGCTGGACCCTCAACAAGCGGGGCCGGCTCGCGCTTCGGGCCGGCGGCCGGGTGAAGAAGCTGCTGAGCATCTTCAGCAACCCGCTGATGCCCGGCATCGACGACTACTACGAGCCGTGGACCTACGACTACGAGACGCTGACCAACGCACCCGCGCAGCAGCACACCCCGGTGGCGCGGCCGAAGTCGCTGATCTCCGGCAAGGACATGAAGATCGCCTGGTCGGCCAACTGGGACGACAACCTCGGCGGCGGCCCGACGCTCACCGCCGACGACCCGGTGCTGAAGTCGATCGGCGAGAAGATCGTCCTCGACTTCGAGCAGACCTTCATGTTCTACCTGCCCCGGATCTGCGAGCACTGCCTCAACCCGTCGTGCGCCGCGTCGTGCCCGTCGGGGGCGATCTACAAGCGGTCCGAGGACGGCATCGTCCTGGTCGACCAGGACCGCTGCCGCGGCTGGCGGATGTGCGTCACCGGCTGCCCGTACAAGAAGATCTACTTCAACCACCGGACCGGCAAGGCGGAGAAGTGCACCTTCTGCTTCCCTCGCGTTGAGGTCGGCATCCCGACGGTCTGCTCCGAGACCTGCGTCGGGCGGCTGCGCTACATCGGCATCGTGCTGTACGACGCCGACCGCGTTCTGGAGGCGGCCTCGACGCCCGACGATAAGGACCTGTACGCCGCGCAGCGGTCGGTGCTGCTCGACCCGGACGACCCGGAGGTGCAGCGCGCCGCCGAGGAGGCAGGCATCCCGCGCGACTGGGTGACGGCCGCGCAGCGCTCCCCGGTGTGGGCTCTGATCAACCGGTTCGAGGTAGCGCTGCCGCTGCACCCGGAGTACCGCACGATGCCGATGGTCTGGTACATCCCGCCGCTGTCGCCGGTGGTCGACTCGCTCAGCACGAGCGGCCACGACGCCGAGAGCTCGGGGAACCTGTTCGGGGCGATCGACGCGCTGCGCATCCCGATCTCCTACCTCGCCGAGCTGTTCACCGCCGGTGACCCCAAGCCGGTCCGCGACGTGCTGGCCCGGCTGGCGGCGATGCGCTCGTTCATGCGCGACGTCAACCTCGGCCGCGAGCCGGATGTCGGCATCGCCGACGCGGTCGGCATGACCCCGGAGGACATCGAGGACATGCACCGGCTGCTGGCCATCGCGAAGTACGAGGACCGCTACGTCATCCCCACCGTGCACGTCGAGGGGGCCGACCCCGGCGTCCTCGCGCACCGGCTGGAGGAGAGCGCGACCGAGTGCTCGCTGGACTACGACGGCGGCCCGGGCATGGGCGGGTCCGGTCCCTTCGGGGAGACGTCGGGCGGTGCAACTCCGATCGCCGTCGAGAACTTCCACATGCTCAAGCAGCGGCAGACCGGCGACACCGTCGTCGACCCGGGCGACCGCAGCAAG
Source organism: Frankiaceae bacterium (assembly GCA_016650445.1). Taxonomy (GTDB): domain Bacteria; phylum Actinomycetota; class Actinomycetes; order Mycobacteriales; family SCTD01; genus RYN-124. The sequence continues at coordinate 30,706 of JAENVS010000021.1, forward strand.
CGGGTCAACCTGCTGAACTGGGACGGCAAGGGCGAGGCCAAGGACCTGCTCCCGCCACGGGCCGAGAAGGACGAGCCGTGATCGGCAGCCGTCGCAGCGTCGAGCTGCGGGCCCGCGAGCAATCGGTGGGGCTGCAGGCGGTTGCCGTGCTGCTTCGCTACCCCGACGCCGACCTGCTCGCCTCGCTCGACCTGGTGTCGGAGGCAGCGGCGACGCTGCCCCCCGCGGTCGCCGACCCGCTCACCCGCCTGTGCAACCACCTGCAGGCGACTGCGCTGGAGGATCTGCAGGCGCACTACGTCGACACCTTCGACCTGCGCCGTCGCTGCTGCCTCTACCTGACCTACTTCTCGCACGGCGACACCCGCAAGCGCGGCATGGCGCTGCTCCGCTTCAGCCACACCTACCGGGCCGCGGGGGTGGAGTTCCTCGGCGGCGACCTGCCGGACCACGTTGCCGTGGTCTGCGAGTTCGCGGCGACGGTAGATCCGGTCCAGGGGATGCGGCTGCTGACCGAGCACCGCGCCGGCCTCGAGGTGCTGCGGACAGCCCTTGTCGACGTCGGTTCGCCGTACTCCTGGGTTGTCGACGCCCTGTGCGCTCTGCTGCCCGCCGCCTCTGCCCGCGACCTGGACAAGGCCCGCGAGCTGGCCCGCAGCGGCCCTCCCGAGGAGGAGGTCGGGCTCGAGCCCTACGGCCCGCCGGAGACGACAGGGGTACGCCGATGACCGGCAGGGAGCAGCTGCTGTGGGTAGTGCTGCCCTACCTGTGCCTGGTGACCTTCATCGGCGGTCACGTCTGGCGTTACCGCTACGACAAGTTCGGCTGGACCACGCGGTCCTCGCAGATGTACGAGCGCCGGATCCTGCGGATCGCCAGCCCGCTGTTCCACTTCGGCATCCTCGCCGCCATCGGCGGTCACGTCGTCGGCATCCTGGTCCCGAAGTCGTGGACCGAGTCCGTCGGGGTGAGCGAGGGCGCCTACCACGTCGTGGCGCTCAGCCTCGGCGCCGTCGCCGGCGTCTGCACGGTCGTCGGCATGGCGCTGCTGATCTACCGCCGCCGCACGGTCGGGCCCGTGTTCTCCGCCACCACCAAGAACGACAAGCTGATGTACGTCGTCCTGGCCGCGACCATCGTGCTGGGACTGGTCACCACGGTCCTCGGCAACGTGACGGGTCACCCGCACGACTACCGCGAGACGGTTGCGCCGTACTTCCGGTCGATCTTCTGGTTCTCGCCGGACACCGCCCGGATCAGCGAGGCGCCGCTCGGCTTCCAGGTGCATGTCGAGATGGCGTGGCTCCTGTTCGCCCTGTGGCCGTTCACCCGGCTGGTGCACGTGTTCAGCGCACCGATCGGCTACCTCACGAGGCCCTACATCGTCTACCGCTCGCGTGAGCAGCGCCCGGCGCGGCGCGGGTGGGAGCCGGTGTCCCGACCCGATCAGCGAGGCCGCTGACCGCCGTCAGCTGAGGCCGAGGGCCTTCGCGAGAGCCTTCGCGTCGAACAGCACCTTCGCCGGGACCGGCTTCCCGTCGATCCGCAGCTCGGGAGTCGCGACGTTGCCGTCCAGGCTGGCCCGGTCGTCGGTGGCCCGAGCCCACGCCTCGTAGGTCATCTTCCTCACTGCCGCGATGTAGTCCTCGCTCGTGAGGCCCGCACTGGCCCCCATGCGGATCAGGTCGTCGGTCGGGTAGCCGCCGGATCCCTCGACGGGCTGCTCCTGGTACTGGATGCGGCGCAGGGCGTCGAACTTGCCTTCGGCTTGCGCAGCAGCAAGGGCGTTGACCGCACGTGCCGACTCGGGACCGAGGAACAGCCGCATGCGGTACTCCACCACGACCTTGCCCTCGGCGACGGCCTGAGCCAGGACCCGACCGGTCGAGGCCTCGAAGCGGGCGCACACCGGGCACTGCGGGTCCTCGTAGAGGACCACCTGCACCGGAGCGGTCGGCGACCCCACCAGCACGCCGCCGGCCTCGGTGACCCCCGGCGGAGTCCCCGTGGGTGTCGTGCCGCCAGAGCCCTGCAGGTTGCCGATGACGATGCCCACGGCGGCCGCGAGCGCGATCGTCACAGCGACGGCACCGGCGGCGATCCGCCGCTTGCGACGCTGTTGCGCGACGGCACGGCGCTGCTCCGCGGCCAGCCGCCGCGCGGCGGCCGCGCGAGACTTCGTCGAGCGAGTGCCGGTGGGCGAGGACATGCGGGATCAGAGCTCCAGTGCGTTGTCGACGGACAGTGCGCTGCGGCGGCAGGCCGCCAGCGCGAGGGCGACGGCCAGCGCCGCGCCGTCCCGCAGCAGCTCCTGCGCGTACTGCGGGTCGGCAGTGACGCCGCCGCCGCCGAAGCAGCCGCAGTCGATGCGCAGCCCCCGCACTGCGGCGGAGGCAACCGCGGCCATGAACACGAGCAAGATGGCGGCGGTCAGCAGGGCGGTCAGCCGGACCATGAGGCCGACCACGAGCAGCAGCGCGAGCGCGATCTCGGCGTACGGCAAGGCATAGGCCAGTGGGTGCACGGCCGACTCTGGCAGCAGCTGGTAGGCACGGACCGCACGGACGGTCTCCTGCGGGTCTCCTACTTTTCCCAGGGCGGCAGCGGCGAACAGGGCGCCCAGGGTGAGCCTGGCGACCAGGGACCACCACGGGGTCCTCGTCCGGACCCACCGCAACGACGCACTCACTTCAGCTTGACCACCGTGAGCAGCACGACGCTGTCCTGGTTGGCCCTGAGGCTGTGGGCGCACGGCGGCACGACCATCAGGTCGCCCTCGGTCCCCGACTCCACGTCCGGCCCGGAGCACAGCTCGACCGCGCCGCGCAGGACCAGCACCGTCGCCTCGCCGGGGCTCGAGTGCTCACCCAGCTCCTCGCCACTGCGTAGGGCGATCACGGTCTGCCGGAGCACGTGACCGCTGCCGCCGACCGGGGTGTGCGCCGCCCGGCCGCTGTCGGCCAGCCGCGCCTCGTCGAGCAGGCGGTTCGCGAGCGCGGTCAGGGACTCAGTCACGCCGTACCTCCCACGTGCGACGCGACCGGCTGCGTGTGGACGCTCGCGCGGACGTCCTCGGCGACCTCCCAGTCCACCGCGTGCAACACCGTCATCGCCGCCGGGAAGACACCGTCCTGCTCTTTCAGGATGTGCGCGTGCAGGGCGGACATCGCGGCGCTGACGTCGGCCGCCCATCTCGGCGACGGCTGCCCCGACAGCACGTCCGCACAGACATCCTCGAACAACCGGTGCTCCAGCCGCAGGACGTGCACCTGCTCGGGGAACTCCCGGGCGATGGCGGGGAACAGGCCCTCCTCCTCCACCACCGTGTGCGGGCCGAGCACGCCCTGCAGGTCGCGCAGCGCGCTCCGGGCGGCCTCGAGGTCGCCGACGGCCGCGGCCTGCTCGGCGGCGCGGGCTGCGTCCAGCGCGCACTCGTGCTCGCGGGTCAGCTCGGCGATCACGCTCACGGCTTGGCAGCCGCAGTACTCACACATCAGGCCGTCCTTCCGGACGCACGTCGCGCGTCACTCAGCAAGCATCCGCCGGAAGGGCCTCGTCTTCTTAGGGCCTTTGGTCCTCAAGGGGACGTCGTTGGACCCCCGGGAGCTGAACGACGCGCGTCTGAGCGCATGTCCGTCAGGGCAGGCGGAACACCTGGATGGAGCCCATGTCGTTGACGACGAGGCGGTGACCGGCGACGGCGGCGCCGCTGTAGATCTTGGCGCCCTGCGAGAAGGGCGCGCTCCAGAGCTGGGTGCCGTCGGCCGCGTCGAGCGCCACGGCGCCCTGCTCGGTGACGTAGTAGGCGACGCCGTTGGCGAGCGCAACGTTGCCGCCCGTCATGGGCACGCCCGGCAGGACTGCCTTCCACCGCTCGGCGCCGGTGACCGCATCGAGCGCGTAGATGACCCCGGGGTTGGCCGGCACGTAGAGCGTCCGCCCGTCCGTCGCAGTCCGACCGATCATGCCGCCGAGGAACGACATGGTCGGGAACAGCTGCCTGCTCCAGGCGGGCTTCATGGTGTCGCCATAGAAGACGTGCAGTACGCCGGACTTCTGCGTGGCAGCACCCATGAGCCGGCCCTGGGGATTGCGCCAGAGCGACGGCCCGTTGCCGAAGTCGACGTCGATCTGGCCGCAGGTCGGTGAGGCGCCGTACGTGCCGCCGTTGTACCAAAGCGAGCCCCCGACGGTCTGGCACACCGGGTTGTCGTAACCGGTCACGCTGTCGGGTGTGCCCTTGTAGCTCGCCACGATCCGGCCGAAGGTCGGTCGCTGCCGGTCCAGGTCGAGCTTGAGGATCGCGTTGTCGTACGCATGCTCCTTGTTCTTGGACTCCGGGTTCGACGTGCCGACGTACAGGTACTTCGTCTTGGCGTCGACGGTGGGCGTCCCCCAGACACCGCCACCGTGATAGCCCTTCGCGATGTCGGCCGGCGGGATCGTGGTGCTCTTGTGCAGGACCTTGCCGGTCGCCGCGTCGATGAGGCCGTAGCCCTGCATCGCGTCGGGGTCGTTGTCCGGCCCGGTCGTGAAGAGCACCTGGATGCCGTCGAAGACCACCGCACTCGACTGCTGGGTGGTGTCCTTGCCGAACCAGATGTCGGCGCTCTGCCAGAGCGGTCGCCCGGTGGCGACGTCGAAGGCCGCCGCCCGCGGCCGTCCGCCGTTGTTGAGACCGACGTGTACGCGCCCGTCGACGACGGCGACCGCGAAGGTTCCGAAGGTGTCGGGGCCCTGCGAGCTCCAGACAGTACGGCCGGTGTCGAGGTCGTAGGCGACCACGTGCCCGTCCGTGTTGATGAAGACACAGCCACCGGACACGATCGGCGGCGGTGAGCTGTAGCCGGTGTCAGCGGTCTTCCACACCGGGACGAGAGTGCCGACGTTGCCCGCGTTGATGGTGCGCTCACTGTCCTGGCGCTGGGTGCCGGCGAGGTCGCGGCCGTACATCGGCCAGTCACCGCCCGCCATGGGCTTCGTGCACGGACGGGCTGCCGCCTGCGACGCCACCGGCGGGACCGTGACGACGAGCAGCGTCGCCACGAGGAGAATGACTCGGCTTCTGCCCATCAGCCCTTGACCCCCGAACCAGCGGTACAGGCCGGGTCGGTCACCGAACGGCACTGGTACAGGCGGATGTTGCGGAAGGACAGGTTGCCCCAGTCCGACGGGCGCGTGACCGTCGGCTGCAACGGCGAGTCGAAACGGCCGTTGACGCCGTACGCGTAAGAGAAGTTGGGCTGCGACTTCAGCGAGAGCTGGTACGGCGCGGGGTCGGTCCAGACCGTCTTCGAGTCGGTGACCGTGCGGCCGTTGATGCGCACGATGTGGCGAGCCCCGATCTGGACGACCTCGACCTGGCTCCAGTCGGGGTAGCTGTTGAGCTTCAGCCGGGTGGCCGGGTCGCCGCCGCCCGACTGGTCACCGACGGCTTCATCCAGCTCGTCGGGCACGAAGCTGTCCGCGACGGCCGCGGAGATCGAGTCGCCGAGCAGACCGCCAGTCAGCCACTCCCCCGCCTGTCGCAGCTGGATCTCGTGCCCACCGATGAAGATGCCGCCGTTGTCACCGAACTCCTGGAGCTTCAGCTCGAACCGGAGCACGACGTTGTGCACCTTCGGCTTCCAGGTGAGCGAGCACCCCGCCGGGCCAACGAACCCGAACGTCGCGATCGCGGTGTAGCCGTCAGGCGAAGCGCTGCGCTCGTTGCGGACGGTGCCGTCCTTGTCCATGACGCAGCCGGTGTGGTCCCAGCCGTTGAGGCTGCGGTCGAGGATCTGCTTGGTGCCGGCCGGGTCGACGGGTGGGGTGTCCACCTGCTTCGCGCCGGTGCCGTTGAAGTCGACCGAGCTGACCTGCACCGGCGTGGCTCCGGCGACGACGGCCAGGAACAGCTCGGGAGCACGGCCCGCGACCTTGCCGGTGACCGGCCACGGCTGCAGCTGCCAGCAGTTGGGGTAGCCGTAGCTCGCCTTGGTGCTCGCCTGGTAGGGCCAGTCGCCGGCGACGTCGAAGGGTCCGACGACCGGCGGACCGTCGGGGGTGTCGGTCCGCACTTCCATGAGGATCGGCGTGACGCGCGGCTTGCTGAGCGGCACGCACAGACGCAGCGACAGGGCGTAGATGCGGGTCATGTCGACGTGACCCAGGGAGACGACGTCGCCGATCGCCATCTCCACGGCCTTGTCGCGCTTGCCCGCGCGCGGGTCCTTGATCTGCGGCGTCACGACGTCCGGACTGCCCGCCGCAGGCTTGGCGTGCTCGAGCTCGAGACGTTGGTACTGCAGGTCGACCCGGTCGTGCCCGGACGCCACCGACAGGGCAAGGCGGTCGCCGTCGTCCCACCCGGTGGCCCGGACGGACCGCTCCGACGGCACGGCGGCGAGCCCGACGCAGGTGTCGGGCTGCAACGGGTCACGCGCCGGGCGCGAGGCGTCGCCGGCCACGATCGCCGTGGCGGTGACCGCGGTGACCCGGACAAGCTCCTTGGCGCAGGCGCTGCCGGTCAGCCGGTAGGGCACCTGGTCGCCGAAGTCGACGACGCCGCCCGAGCCGGGGGTGACGAACGTGGGCGCGGACGCCAGCGCCAGCGGCGCGCCGGCCACGAGGCAAGCAGCGACGATGAGAGGCACAAGGCGTCGGGAAACGTGCAGGGTCACCGGTCGAGCTCCCGCTTCAGGTGTTGGTCACCCTTGATTCGCGATCAAGAGGGCCGACTCCTGCGGCGTGCCGGAAACACGCCCGACGACCGAGGCCCCGTCCGCGGTGCGGAGAGGGCCTCTGTCGTGCTGTCTACGGGTGGAGCTGAGGGGACTCGAACCCCTGACCCCCACACTGCCAGTGTGGTGCGCTACCAGCTGCGCCACAGCCCCGTTCGATGTGCGCCGTCACTTTACAGGCTCGACGTCCGGGCTCGAGGTCTGGCCTCCGACCGCTCGGCTGCCCAGGTCGTGCGCTCCGACGGCGGCACCGACAAGCGGTCCGAGACCGGTGTTGTGGCGCTCGAGGCGCCAGCCGCGATCACCCTCGACGAGCACGGACCAGCAGGTGTTGCCGAGCGGCGAGATCCGCCACCAGGCGGCGGGATCCAGCTCCAGCAGGCCACCGAGCGTCGCCCGCGCCGTACCGCCGTGCGTGACTGCGATGACGGTGGCGCCGTCAGGAGCGCCATCGATCGCCTCACGCAAGCATTGCGTCGCTCGGGCCGACGCCTCCCGGTACGTCTCGCCACCGCCGCGCGGCTTGTCCTCACCCGCGACCCACGCCGCATGCTCGTCCGGGAAGCGCTCGCGTGCCTGCTCGACGGTGAGGCCCTCCCAGCCACCGAGGGCGATCTCCCGCAGCCGCTCGTCCGCGACGACAGATAGCCCGGCTTTCGCGGCGATCGCCTCGGCGGTGACAAGGGCACGCGACAGGTCACTCGAGAGCACGGCGTACGGCGCTGCCTCCGCGAGCGCGTCCGCGACCGCAGCGGCCTGAGCCAGACCTACCTCGTCGAGCCCGATGTCGAGCTGGCCCTGGATCCGGCCCTCAAGGTTGTGACCGGTGCGGCCGTGCCGCAGCACGACGAGGCGGCGAGGCGCGCTCAGCCCGACCGCCGTCCGACGGTCCGCTCGGCGGCGCGCACCCGGTCGGCGTCAATGAAGGGGATGACCGGGCAGTCCTTCCAGAGCCGCTCGAGCGCGTAGTAGATGCGCTCCTCCTCGTGCTGCACGTGCACGACGATGTCGCCGAAGTCGAGCAAGACCCAGCGGCCCTCTTCGGCCCCTTCCCGGCGTACCGGCTTGGCGCCGAGACCACGCAGCCGGTCCTCGATCTCGTCGACCACGGCCTTGACCTGGCGGTCGTTCGGGGCGGAGGCCAACAGGAAGACGTCAGTGATGACGAGCTGCTCGCTGACATCCAGCAGGAGGATGTCGTGGGCGATCTTGTCGGCAGCCGCTTGCGCGGCCGCCAGGGCAAGCTCGACAGCGCGCTCGGAGGCGGGCACAGGATCTTCTCTCTTCGGCGAACGGTGCACCCTCAGGCTACCGGCGCGACAGGACGGGCTAGCCGGGCTTGTAGTCCGCCCCGACGACCACCACGACGTCGGCGATCGTGCCGATCTCCGAGGTCTGCACGCTGTCGAGAGGCACACCGAGCGCCTTCGCGACCCGCTCCCCCAACGCCTGCGCCTCTGAAGTCGCCTCCTTCACAAGCACGCGCGTCTTCTGGACACCGAAGGAGGCGTTGTTGCGGGAGGCGACGAAGACGAAGCCGGCCGGGACGAGCTGGGAACGCACCTTGTCGCCGATGCCGGGAGTCCCGACGCCGTTGAGGACGAGCACGCGGTTGCCGGTCTGCCTGGCGCCCGCCGGCACCGACTGGGCCAGCAACCGGTCGACGAGGCTGCGGGTCGCGTCGGCATCGATACGGAACGACGTGACGCCGTCGCCGGGATCGATCGCGACGACCGGGAGGGTGTCGTACTGCAGCGCGTCGCTGCGTCCGTCAGCGGCCAGCCCCACCAGGAACGACGCGAGCTTCGGCGCCGGTTCGCTGGCGATCGACCTGGCCCCGAGACCCGACAGCAGCGTCGAGACCTGCGAGGTGGAGCGCGGCAACGCGGCGAGCAACCCGTCGAGCAGCTCCTGCAGCCGCGCCAGCCTCGACTGCTCCTGCTCGCCGGGCGCGAGGTAGCGCACGAACGTCGTCGCCCGCTCGCCGTCGAGGCGTTGACTGCCGGGGTTGAGGACGACGGTGCGCGCGGCAAGCACGGGGACGTCGACGTCGACCAGGACGCCTCCCAGCTGGTCGACGAGCCGACTCAGCGTCGGGACGTCGACGACCCAGCCGCCGTCAACGGTCACTCCCAGGAGGTCACCCACGGCGGACCGCGACCGATCGGGCGGAACGGTCTTGAGCGCCCGCCCGAGCTGCAGCGTCCCGGTGCCGGGAACGGTGACGATGACCTGGGACGGGATGAGCACGGCCGCGCCCGACTGGTTGTCGACGGCGGCGTCGTGCGCGAGCAGCGCCGTCGCGATGGCGTCGCCGCTCTCCCCTTGGACCTGGAACAACAGCGTGGTCTGGGTCCGCGTCTGCTTCGCCGTGGGCTTGCCCGGCGAGTCGTCACCGCGCTTCAGGAGAAAGGTCCCGCTGGCGACGAGGACGACGGCCAGTGCGACAGCCCCTGAGACCAGGCGTCGCCGGCGACGGCGCGCGCGTCGCTCCTCGGCGAGCTGCCGTCTGCGCCCGGTGACTTCGAGGTGGCTCACAACACCGCCCGGTAGAGCCTGCGCTTGGTGATGTACTGAACGACGCCGTCCGGCACGAGGTACCAGACCGGGTGCCCGCGCTCGACGCGCGCCCGGCAGTCGCTCGACGAGATGGCGAGGGCCGGCACCTCGACGAGCGTGACGGCACCCGCCGGGAAGCCGGCGGTGTCAGCGGGCTCGTAACCGGGACGGCTCACCCCGATGAAGTGCGCCAAGCCGAACAGCTCGTCGGCGTTGCGCCAGCCGAGGATCTGCGTGAGCGCGTCGGAGCCGGTGATGAAGAACAGCTCGGCGTCGCCGCCGTACTCCTCTCGCAGGTCGCGGAGCGTGTCGATCGTGTACGTCGGGCCCGCTCGGTCGATGTCGATGCGGCTCACCGAGAACAGCGGGTTGTTGGCCGTGGCGATGACCGTCATGAGGTAGCGGTCCTCGGCCGGACCGACCTCCCGGTCGGCCTTCTGCCAGGGCTCCCCCGTCGGCACGAAGACGACCTCGTCGAGGTCGAACAACGTGGCCACCTCGTTGGCCGCGGACAGGTGCCCGTGATGGACCGGATCGAACGTCCCGCCCATCACCCCGATGCGTCTGCCCACGTGGCGGGAGCCTAGTGCGGCAGGGATCAGACCATCCTGCGGCGCGCCACCCGCCAGCCGCTTCGCATGACCACCGCGACGACGCCGAGGCAGAGCAGCCACAGCAGCGCCCGGCCGCTGTGGCTGATGATCGCCTCCACGCCGGTCACGAACCCGTCCACCGCGTTGTGGAACGCCTCCGCGATGCCCGACCGCGGCTTGGTGGTCGCCTTGACGACGGGGTCGCCTTCCTCACTGACGCTCACCGTCAGCGTCGACAGGTCGCTCTGGTTCGCGAGCAGCGTGCGCTGCCCCTCGATCTTGTCGATCTGGCCGCTGACGGTGTCGACCCGCTGCTGGACCGTGAGGATCTCGCTGATCGTCTTGGTCTTGCTCAGGATCAGCAGGAAGCGCTCACGTGTCGCCTTGAGCGTGCGCAGCTGGGACTCGAGATCGGAGTACGCCGCGGTGACGTCCCTGCCGCTGGTGCTCGCGGTGCGCACCTTCGCGTCCAGGCCGCGCACCTTGGCCACGAGGTTCTCGAACTTCGCCACCGGGACGCGGATCGTGACCTCGCCCGAGGGTGTCTCGCCGTACTCGTCCGAGCTGCTCGACGCGATGTAGCCGCCCTCTGCCCGAGCTGCCTGCTGGACGGCGGTCAGGGTGGGGCTGACCCGCTTGTCCTTGACGACGAGAGCGATGCTGCCGCTCTTCACGACGCGGCTGTCGCCCTCGTCGGCCGCGGGTGCGCCGACGGCAGCGGTAACCGGCACCTGCGCCGTTGTCTGGGCGATCGGCGGCAGCGCGCCCCTGGTGCCCGACGTCCCGCCGGCGGCAGTGCCCATGGAGAGCGTGGCCACCGACTCGGACTGCGTGTCCAGGGGTGCGTAGCTCTGGTCGCCGCCACCTAGCGAGGTGAAGCGGTCGGCCCCGCCGTCGGCCCGTTGCGCAGTCGTCGTCTTCATGTTCACGGCGTCGTTGCCCCCGTATTGGGTCGCGACGAACACCGCACCAGCGGTGATGACCACAGCTGCTGCGGAGAGCTGGACCCACCGCCGGCGTACGACGGGGGGCCGGGCGGGCTGGTCGGCCAGTGCTGCCAGCACCTCCGCCGGGCCGTGCTCGGGGACGTCGTAGGACGACGCAGCCTCGTCGAGCAGACGCGTCAGGTCCTCGTCGCGAATGGTGCTCATCGGCTGGCCTCCAGGACCTCATCGGTGTGGACCCATGCCGCCAGCCGAGGGTCCAGTGCCAGGCGCTGGCGGGCGTCGTACAGCCGGCTCTTCACGGTGCCGGGCCGGCGGTCGATCGCGGTCGCGATCTCCTTCTCGGACAGGCCGGCGTAGAACCGCAGGATCAGGGGCACCCTCAGGTGGTCGGGCAGCTCGGCCATCGCGGCCTCGATCGTGGCGGCGAGGTGGGACTGCTCCGCGCGCACCGCCGGCTCAGGAGCATTGTCGGGCAGGCCTTCGAGGGCGTCGGCGCCGTCGTCCCGCCCGGTCCGCGAGGCCGATGCCCGGACGCTGGAGATGCAGGCGTTGACCACCACGCGGTAGAGCCAGGCGGTGCGGCCGGCGCCGTCGGGGATCGCGTCGCGGAATCGCCACACCCGAAGGAACGCCTCTTGCACCGCGTCCTCCGCATCGTCGGCGTTGCGCAGCACCAGGCAGGCGGTGCGATACGCCTTCGCGTAGTCCCGCTTCAGCCAATCGTCCAAGTCGTCCACGCCTGTAGGACGCAGCGCAGGGCGAATCGGTTCGCTACTGCGGCAAAAGGCGTTGGACGAAGTCCTCGAGCTGGACGGCGTTGCGGACCTCGACCATCTCGAGGACGTCGGCGTACTGCGACGTGGCGCTGTCGCCGCTCCCCCAGTACGCCGACGGCTCCGGGTTGAGCCAGTACGCGTGTCTGGCCTTCTGGACCAGGTGCCGGAGCGTCTGGATCCCGGTCGCGCGGTAGTTGTTGCGGGCGTCGCCGAGGATGAGCAGCGACGTGCGGGGCCCGACCGCGTCGGGGTACTTCTCGGCGAACGTCTCGATCGAGTGCCCGTAGTCGCTGTGGCCGTCGAACCAGACCAGCTGCGCCTCCGACGACATCCGCGCCAGGGCGTCGGCGACGTCGCCGCCCGGTGTGAAGAAGCGCGTCACCTCGTCGCAGGTGTCGATGAACGCGAACGCCCGCACCTTCGTGAACTGCTCGCGCAGGGCGTAGGCCAGCATCAGCGTGAAGTGCGCGAAGCCGGCAACCGAGCCGCTCACGTCGCACAGGACGACGAGCTCCGGCTTGTGCGGCTTGTGCGGTCGGTGGTGCGTGACGATCGGCACGCCGCCGGTGCCCAGAGAAGCACGGACGGTACGGCGAAAGTCCAGTCGGCCGCTGCGGCCGAGCCGACGTCGTGCGGTGAGGCGGGTCGCGAGGCGTCGGGCCAGCGGGAAGACCTGCCGGCGCAGCTCGGCCATGTCGTCGCGGCTGGCGCGCAGGAAGTCGACCTGCTCTGCCAACGGCTGCACGGCGTTCTTGCTGACCTGCTCGACCCCGCGGTCCTCGGCGAGCCGTCGGCGTACCTCTGACTCGACCATCTCCTGGAACTGCCGGATCCGCTCGTTGACGGTCTGCCGGGCGACGCGCTCGGCGAGGCCGCCGCGCTCCTGCCCGGCGAGCAGTGCCTCCAGCAGGGAGGCCATCAGCGTCTCCGGCGAGAGCTGCCGCAGCACCCGGTAGGAGAACCACGACTGGCGGCCCGGCTGGCTGTCGGCGCGGCCGAGGTCGCTGACGACCTGCCGCGCGAACCGACGCATCTTGTCCTCGTCACCCTCGAGCAGCAGCCGACGCAGCAGGTCGCGCAGCACCGAGGGGTCGGGCGGTGTGCCGTCACCGTCGGCGAGGTCCAGCAGCTCGCCGTCGTCGGCGTACTCCGACGCGACGCTCTCGCCGATGGCCGGGGGGAACCACAGGTCGAAGAGCGTGTTGAAGGTCGTGCGATGCGCCGGGCGCTTGAGGACGCAGGCCGCGAAGGCGTGCCGCAGGGACTCGCGGTCCATCAGGTCGATGGCGCCCATGGCACGAGTCGAGTCGAGGACCTCGGCGAGGGAGACCTGGATGCCCGCGACGCGCAACGCGTCGAGGAAGGCGATCTCCCGCTCGAGCAGCCCGGTCACTTAGTTCAGCTTCAGCTGCGTGGCGGCGCGCTCGTGGTCGCTGGCGTGCTTCAGGACGACACCGAGGGTGTCCTTCACGGCCTGCTCGTCGAGCGTGTCGAGGCCGAGCGCGACGAGGGTGCGGGCCCAGTCGATCGACTCCGAGATCGACGGCGACTTCTTTAGCTCCAGAGCACGAAGCGCGCGCACGGTGTTGACGAGCTGACCGGCGAGCTGCTCCGCGACCTCAGGCACGCGCGACAGCACGATCGCCTTCTCGCGCTCGGCGTCGGGGTAGTCCAGGTGCAGGTAGAGGCAACGCCGTTTGAGTGCCTCGGACAGCTCGCGCGTCGCGTTGGACGTGAGGAAGACGAGCGGACGGCGTACTGCCTTGATGGTGCCGAGCTCGGGAATCGTGATCTGGAAGTCGCTCAGTACCTCGAGCAGCAGGCCTTCGACCTCGACGTCGGCCTTGTCGGTCTCGTCGATCAGGAGGACGGTCGGCTCGGTACGCCGGATCGCGGTGAGCAGCGGACGGCTGAGGAGGAACTCCTCGGCGAAGACGTCGTCGTGGATCTCGTCCCAGCTGTCGTCGTCCTTGCTCGCCTGGATGCGCAGCAGCTGCTTCTTGTAGTTCCACTCGTAGAGGGCGCGCGCCTCGTCGAGTCCCTCGTAGCACTGGAGCCGGATCAGCTCGGCGCCGACAGCAGTGGCCACGGACTTGGCCAGCTCGGTCTTGCCGACACCCGCCGGGCCCTCGATGAGCAGTGGCTTGCCCAGCCGGTCCGCCAGGAAGACGGTCGTCGCGATCGCGTCGTCGGTGAGGTAGCCGGCCTGGCTGAGCCGCTCCTTGACGTCGGCGACAGAGGCGAACTGGGGCTGCAGCACGGGTGCTCCTAGGACGAAAACCAAACGCCATTCTGTCGCATCCCGCGTCGGGCCCGTGCCGCCGGCCGCTCGAACGCTCCCGTCGACGGAATCTTCGCCCAGGTGCGACCTCTGTGTCCGAGTGTCCGAATTTGGCTAGAGATTGCTTCCTGTGCCGGGGAGGACTGGGCCGAACGGCGCAGAAACAAGCCCGCGATCCGCTACCCAGCGCCCCCCGTCGCCGACCCGGCGACCCTCCCAAGGAGAACCCTTGAAGAAGCTTGCACTCGTCGGCCTCGCCGGCGCGCTCGCCGCTGTCGGCATCGCCGCCCCCAGCGTCGCCGGCGGCAACAAGTACGCCATCGGCTCTGACACCCGCGACTGCGGCGGTGGCGACAGCGTCACGCTGAACGGCCCGCTGCACCTGTGGCCGCCGAACCACAAGTTCGTTTCCGAGCCCGTCACCGCCCTCGACGGCACTGCCGGCGCCGAGGAGACCCTGGTCATCACGCCGACGAGCGAAGACGTCGCCGGTGGCGACGGCGGAACCCAGCACGACCCGGACACAAACGCTTCGTCTGAGGACGGCACCATCGTCGGCACGGACAACGGCGCCGATGGAAAGACGGCTGCCCTGGAGCTCCGCTCCGAGCGCTCGGGTAAGGGCACCGGCCGCGTTTACACCATCGCCTGGAAGGCGACGTTCGACAACGGCACCAAGACGTGCCAGTCCGGTGCTGACGGCCAGACCCCCTTCGAGATCGACGTGCCGCACGACATGGGCGGCGGGGCGGACTGGAAGAACTAACGTCTGCACCATGACGTTCCCGAAGGGCCGGTGGGGTTTCCCCGCCGGCCCTTCGGCTGTCTTGGCGCTGCTGCTGCTCACCGGCTGCGCCATCGGCGGCGACCTGCCCGACACCAGCGATACCCCACGCCGCGACCTGGCCGGTCGCCCGGCGGCGCCCGCATCGGACTCAACGGCTCCCCCGCCTTCGGGCGCAGCGACCCCGCTCGGCGCTTCCGCGGACGCGTCCGCGCCAAGCGCGGGGACCGGCCGCACACCAGCCGGCGCCGCGTCCGCCGTTCCCGCGGGAACGGCGCAACCCGCCGCAACCGGGGCGCCGGCTGCGCCGTACAAGACGATCGTCGTCGTCGACGACCGGGGTGGCGATGCCGGCAGGGACGGTCCGCCGTACGCGGATCTGCGCCGGATCACGATCGACGACAACGGCAGCTCAGCCAGGGTGACGGTGTCGCTCGCGGGTCGCCTGCCGACCCGCGCCGCCGACGGTGAGGCCATCGGCATCGGCGTGCACTTCTACCGGACGGTTAGTCAGTTCGAGAGCGATTACCAGCTCTTCGCCGACGGGGGCCCCGACGGCTGGTTCGCCTACTTGCACACGCCGAAGGGCTTCGTCCGCTACCCCGGCACCTTCGAGCTGACCGGCGACGGCCTGCGCTTCACCGTCCCCTGGTCGTCCCTGGCGAACCGCACCGAGGGCACATTCTCAGCGTTCGACGACTGGACCCAGCGCCGCACCACCGGAAACGCTGCGGCGAACGACCGCGCGCCACTGCTCGGCAACACGTCGTACGCACGCTGACGCACGTACGGTTACGTCGTGCCGCAACGCCTGGGGAAGTCGCTGATCCGGCTCCCGCACGGTGACTCGTCGCCCCAGCTGGCGGTGCTTCAGCGGATGCTGCTGGCGCTCGGCGCACTCCTCACGGCCGCGCTGGTCGTCTACCTGGACCGCAAGGGCTACCGGGACATCAACGGCGACGGCATCTCGGCGCTCGACGCGATCTACTACACGACGGTGTCGCTCTCGACGACCGGCTACGGCGACATCGCGCCCGCAACACCGTCGGCACGGCTGGTGAACGTCCTGGTCATCACGCCCCTGCGCGTGCTGTTCCTGATCATCCTGGTCGGCACCACGCTCGAGGTGCTGACGGAGCGCACGCGCGAGCAGTGGCGCCTGCAGAAGTGGAGAAGACGGGTGCAGTCGCACACGGTCGTCGTCGGGTACGGCACCAAAGGTCGGAGCGCCGTCCGGGCACTGATCTCGGACGGCACCGACCGCCAGCAGATCGTCGTGATCGACCCGGACGCCGGACAGGTCGCCGAGGCCAACACCGCGGGCATCACGGCCATCCACGGGGACGCCACCCGCAGGGAGATCCTCGTGATGGCGGAAGTGGCCGAGGCCTCGCGGGTCATCGTCGCCGCCCAGCGCGACGACACCGCTGTTCTCGTGACCCTCACGGTCCGCCAGCTGAACCCGACGGCCAACGTCATCGTCGCGGTCCGCGAGGGCGAGAACGCGCCCTTGCTCACGCAGAGCGGGGCCAACAGCGTCATCGTCTCGTCGGAGGCGGCCGGCCGCCTGCTCGGGCTATCCGCGACCAGCCCCGCCGCCAGCGAGGTGTTCGAGGACCTGCTCGTGCCGCACAACGACCTCGAGATGGTCGAGCGCGACCTGCTGCCCGGGGAGGCGGGCCGGTCCGCGCGCGAGAGCAAGGACCTGGTCATCGCCGTGCTTCGCGGAGGCAAGCTGCACCGCTTCGGTACGCCGGCAGCCGAGCGACTGGAGACCGGCGATCGCGTGGTCGCCGTCCGGCACGCCTGAGGGCTCCCACTTCAAGGGCTACGGTGCGACCATGACTGACAAGACGAGCTACCTGCCCGGCGAGCCCCTCTGGATCGACCTCGGCAGCCCCGACCTCGATCGGTCCGTGGCCTTCTACGGCGCACTGTTCGGCTGGACGGCGACAGAAGGTACGCCGGAGTTCGGCGGTTATCGCAACTTCCTCTCCGACGGAAAGAACGTCGCCGGCCTGATGCCGCTCATGCAGCCGGGCCAGCCGCCGGTCTGGACCAGCTACATCTGCACCGACGACGCCGACAAGACGACCGCGCTCGTCACCGAGAGCGGCGGCACCGTGCACGCGCCGCCGATGGCGGTCGGGACCCTTGGTCGGATGGCGCTCTACACCGACCCGGTCGGCGCGTTCTTCGGCGTCTGGCAGCCCGGCGAGCACATCGGCGCCGAGCGCATCGACAGCGAGGGCACCTTCACCTGGACCGAGCTGTCCAGCCGCGACCAGTCGGCTGCGCATCCCTTCTACGGCGCGGTCTTCAACTGGGAGCCGCAGGTGGCTGAGGGCTACACCGAGTACCAGCTCGGCGGCCGCTCGGTGGCCGGCTGCATGGACATGCCGGAGATGGTCCCCGCGGAGGTGCCGTCGTACTGGATGCCGTACTTCGCGGCGTCCGATCCGGATGCGAAGGCGAAGCAAGCAGTCGAGCTTGGTGGGGAGATTCTCGTGCCGATGATGGACTTCCCGGGTGGCCGGTTCGCCGTCGTGCAGGACGTCCACGGCTCGACGTTCGGGCTCCTGGACCTCGCTGAGCACTGACCTAAGGTCGGCGGCATGAGAGTCGCCTTCCTCGGACTGGGACGCATGGGCGTCCCGATGGCCCAGCACGTTCTCAAAGCCGGTCACGAGCTGGTCGTGTGGAACCGCACGCCCGGGAAGGCCGGCGACCTCGTCGCGGCCGGCGCGCAGGAGGCGAAGACACCGGGCGACGCCGCGGCGGGTGCTGACGCGGCCGTGCTGATGCTGTTCGGTCCCGAGAGCGTCCGGGCGGTGCTGCCCGAAGTCGCCCGCGACGGGCTCCTGATCATCGACGGCACGACGATCGGCCCGGAGGCGGCGCGGGAGTTCGGGCGGCTGGCGAAGAGCAAGGGCGCGAGGTACGTCGACGCGCCGGTGGCCGGATCGGTGGAGCCGGCCACGGCGGGGACGCTGGGAGTGCTCGCCGGTGCTGACGAGTCCGATTGGGCGGACGCCCAGCAGCTCCTGCACCTCTGGGGTGATCCGGAGCGGGTCCGGCGCATCGGTCCGGTCGGCAGCGGCAGCGCCCTGAAGCTCGTCGTCAACCAGGGCCTTGGCGTGCTCGCGGCCGGGCTCGGTGAAGCGCTGCTGATGGCCGGCCAGCTCGGCCTGGACCGCGAGGTCGTGCTCGACGTCCTCGAGCAGGGTGCCTACGGGTTCACCGTGAAGCAGAAGCGCGAGCTGCTGGCGAAGGGCGACTTCACGGCCACCAGGTTCTCCGTCGACCTGCTCGCGAAGGACCTGGCGCTAGCGGTGAACGCAACCCGGGACGCCGATCTCGAGGTGACATCCGCCGCTCTCTCGGCGGCGCTGCGCACCATCGAAGCCGGGCACTCCGGCGAGGACTACGCGTCCGTCATCGGCCACCTCGCCGACGAGGGCGAAGCCAACTCGCACTAGCCGCGGACATGCCCGTCGCCGGTGACGACGTAGGTCGTGCTCGTCAGCTCCGGTAGCCCCATCGGCCCGCGGGCGTGCAGCTTCTGCGTCGAGATGCCGATCTCGGCACCGAACCCGAACTCACCACCGTCGGTGAACCGCGTCGATGCATTGACCATCACGGCGGCGCTGTCGAGTGAGCGGATGAAGCGCCGCGCCTCGTCGACATCGCGGGTGACGATCGCCTCGGTGTGGCCACTCCCCCATCGCCGGATGTGCGCGACGGCTTCCTCCAGCGAGTCGACGACGCCGACGGCGAGATCGAGCGAGAGGTATTCAGCTGCCCAGTCGTCGTCCGTGACAGCGACGGCCGCGTCGTCATATCCCGCCGCCCGCTCGTCGGCGTGCAGGGTGACGCCCTTGTCCTGCAAGGCCTTCACGGCCATCGGGAGGAAGTCGGCGGCGACCGCCTCGTGCACGAGCAGGGTCTCCGCGGCGTTGCAGACCGACGGCCTGGTGGTCTTGGCGTCGACGATGATCGCAACCGCTTTGTCGAGGTCGGCGTGCCGGTCCACGTAAACCGTGCAGTTGCCGACGCCGGTCTCGATGACCGGCACCTTGGAGCCGTTGACCACGGCCTCGATGAGGCCGGCACCGCCGCGCGGAATCAGCACGTCGACGAGACCCCGGGCGTCCATCAGCGCCTGCACGCTGTCGTGATCGGTGCCCGGCACGAGCTGGATGGCGTGTGCCGGCAGACCCGCGGCGGTGGCGGCTTCGGCCAGGACGTCGACGAGGACGGTATTGGAGCGGTACGCGCTGCCGGAGCCGCGCAGCAGCACGGCGTTGCCGCTCTTCACGCAGAGCCCGGCGGCGTCGGCGGTGACGTTGGGCCGCGCCTCGTAGACGATGCCGACGACACCGAGCGGCACGCGCACCTGCCGCAGCTCGAGGCCGTTGGGCAGTGTCGAGCCGCGCACCACCTCTCCGACCGGATCGGGCAGGGTCGCGACGTGACGCAGCCCGTCCGCCATGGCTGTCACGCGCGTGGCGTCGAGCGACAGCCGGTCGAGCATCGCCTCGCTCGTCCCCGACTCGCGGCCGGCGGCGACGTCCTCGGAGTTGGCGGCGAGGATCGCGTCGGTCGCCGCCTCGAGGGCGTCCGCCATCGCGTGCAGCGCGGCGTCCTTGGTCTTGCGCGGCAGCGGCGCGAGTGCGGCCGCCGCCGTGCGTGCCTTCTCGGCAACCTCGCGGACCTCGTCGACGACGGTCATGTCAGAAGAGTACGGCGAGGGTCAGATCAAGACGATGTCGTCGCGGTGGACGACCTCGCGCAGGCCGAGCTCGCGGGTGGAGCGACCGAGGAGCGCGGGCAGCTCGGCCGCGTCGTAGGCCACCAGGCCGCGCGCGACGGCGACGCCGTCGGGACCCACGAGCTCGACCGGGTCGCCGGCACCGAAGTCGCCGTCCACTGCAGTGACGCCCGCAGGCAGCAGCGACAGCCGTCGCTCGACGACTGCGGCTACAGCGCCGGGATCGAGGGTGAGGCTTCCTCGGGGCGTCGACGCGTGTGCCAGCCACAGCAACCGGCCGCTGCTGCGACTGCCGGTCGGCGCGAACAGCGTGCCGCCCTCGCCCTTGAGCGCAGCTGCAGCTGACGTCGCGGCCGCGAGCAGCACCGGCACACCGGCGGCCGTCGCGACAGCGGCCGCGTCGACCTTGCTCGCCATGCCGCCGCTCCCGAGCGTCGAGCCGGTGCTGCCGATGTCGAAGCCAGCGATGTCGCCCGGTCCGCTGACCTCGCTCACCAGGCGCGAGCCTGCCTTGCGCGGGTCGCCGTCGTACAGGCCGTCGACGTCGGAGAGCAGGACAAGGGCGTCGGCGCGGACGAGGTGCGCGACGAGCGCGGCGAGCCGGTCGTTGTCACCGAACCGGATCTCCTCGGTGGCGACGGCGTCGTTCTCGTTGACGACAGGTACGACGCCGAGCGCGATCAGCCGCTCGAGCGTCGTCTGCGCGTTGCGGTAGTGCGAGCGGCGTACGACGTCGTCGGCGGTGAGCAGCACCTGGCCGACCGTCCGGCCGTGCCGTCCGAACGCCGAGGCGTAGCGCTGCACGAGCAGCGACTGGCCGACGGACGCCGCAGCCTGCTGCGTCGCGAGATCGCGCGGGCGCTTCGGCAACCCGAGCGGCGCGAGGCCGGCGGCGATAGCACCGCTGGAGACGAGGACGAGCTCGCCACCACGTGCGGCGAGGACGTCGACCAGCGCGTCGAGACGATCACCGTCGAGACCGCCGGCGGCCGTCGTCAGCGACGACGAGCCGACCTTGACGACGAGCCGCTTCGCACCGGCAACGGCCTCGCGCGTCACGTGTCCTCGAGCTTCGCGAGCAACTCGTCCTTGTCGAGGCCCATCCGCTCGGCGCGACGCAGGTCCTTCTGCAGCCGGCGCTCCGCGGCGCCGACCCGGTCGTCGTTCTCGAACCGCGCGTCCTGGCCACGCATCCCGGAGGCGAACTCCTCCATCTCCGTGGGCTCCCAGTCGAAGGACACCTCGCCGATCGTCACCTCGCACCCCGGTGTCGCGCCGGCAGCGGCTAGCGCCTTCTCGACGCCGAGGCGCGCCAGCCGGTCAGCGAGGTAGCCGATGGCCTCCTCGTTGGCGAAGTCTGTCTGCACGATCCAGCGCTCGGGCTTGGGCCCGCTCACGACGAAGCCTTGGCCCTGCTTGTGCACGGTGAAGCCGAGGTCGTCGACGGCCGTGGGCCGAAGGACGATCCGGGTGGCTTCCTCGACCGGCTTCGAGGCGCGGTCGGCGGCGACCGTCTCGGCCAGCGCGTAGGACAGCTCGCGCAGGCCCTCTCGCGTCGCCGCGGAGAGCTCGAACACGCGCAGCCCACGGGCCTCGAGGTCGGGCCGGACCATGTCTGCGAGCTCACGGGCGGCGGGCACATCGATCTTGTTCAGTACGACGAGGCGCGGCCGGTCGGACAACTTGGTCTTGTACTGCTCGAGCTCGGCCTCGATGACGTCGAGGTCGGTGAGCGGGTCGCGGCTCGGCTCCTCCGTCGCGCAGTCGATGACGTGCACGAGCACGGAGCAGCGTTCGACGTGCCGGAGGAACTCCAGGCCCAGCCCCTTGCCCTGGGAAGCACCTGGGATCAGTCCCGGTACGTCGGCGACGGTGAACGTCGTACCGCCTGCCTCGACGACACCCAGGTTGGGGACGAGCGTCGTGAACGGGTAGTCGGCGATCTTCGGGCGGGCCGCGGACAGGGCCGCGATGAGGCTGGACTTGCCGGCGCTCGGGAAGCCGATCAGCGCGGCGTCGGCGACCGACTTCAGCTCAAGGACGACGTCCTTCTTCTCGCCCGGCTCGCCGAGCAGGGCGAAGCCGGGGGCCTTGCGCTTGCTGTTGGCCAGCGACGCGTTGCCGAGCCCGCCGCGGCCGCCCTGCGCGACGACGTACCGGGTGCCTTCGCCGACCAGGTCGGCCAGCTGGTTGCCCTGCTCGTCGTACACGACCGTGCCGTTGGGCACCGGCAGCTCGAGGGTGCCGCCGGTCGCGCCGGACCGCATGTCGCCCATGCCGAACTTGCCGCTGGTCGCCTTCTGGTGCGGGTGGTAGTGGTAGTCGAGCAGCGTCGTCGTGTTGTGGTGGACGACGAGTACGACGTCGCCGCCGTTGCCGCCGTCGGCACCGTCAGGACCGCCGAGCGGCTTGAACTTCTCGCGGCGCACGCTGGAGCAGCCGTGCCCGCCGTCGCCGGCAGCGACGTGCAGCACGACGCGGTCGACGAACGTGGTCACTTCTTGCCTCTCGAAAGCACGAAGGGCGGGTCCGGCATGCCGGCCCGCCCTGTCGTGAAGTGCTCCGGTCTTAGGCGACCGGGACGATGTTGACGGTCTTGCGGTCGCGCTTCTTGCCGAACTTGACGGCGCCCGGCGCGAGCGCGAACAGCGTGTCGTCGCCGCCCCGGCCGACGTTGTCGCCCGGGTGGAAGTGGGTGCCGCGCTGACGGACGATGATCTCGCCGGCCTTGACGACCTGGCCGCCGAAGCGCTTGACGCCGAGGAACTGCGCGTTGGAGTCGCGACCGTTGCGCGACGAGCTCGCGCCCTTCTTGTGAGCCATTACTCGTCGCCCTTCGCTTCGGTGGTGGCAGTCTCGGCCGCGGTGTTGCTGGCTGTGGCGGCCTTCTTCTCGGCGCCGATCCCGGTCACGCGGATCTGGGTCAGCGACTGGCGGTGACCCATCCGGCGCCGGTAACCGGTCTTGTTCTTGTAGGCCATCATGCTGAGCTTCGGGCCCTTGGTCTGGGCAACGACCTCACCGGTGACCGTGACGCCCGCGAGCGCCTTCGCGTCGGTCGTGACGTCAGCGCCGTCGACGACGAGCAGCGCCGGGAGGGTGACGCTGGCACCGGCGTCGCCGGCGAGCTTCTCGACCTCGACGACGTCACCGACGGCGACCTTGTACTGCTTGCCGCCGGTCTTGACGATGGCGTACACGGTGGAGCTCCTCGTAGTGGGCTTGGAGTCGAAGGGCACGTCGGTACGACGCGCACACGGCGACCCGGAGAGAATACCGGACCCCGCGTCGGGCGTCGAACCGCGGATGATCTTGCCGATCTCGGAGTCAGCGGGCCGACACGCCGGCGTGTCGACCCGCTGACTCCGAGATCAGCCGATCAGACGCTGACGGTCGGGGGGCCGGCGGGACGGCTGGTGGCGCGGCGGCGGCGCTTGGGACCCGCCTCGGCGGCCGGCTCGGCCGGCACGTCTGCAGGCAGCACGATGTCCGCGGGCTCGTCCTCGACCGGCTCGGGGACCACGAGTGCGTCCTCGACCGCGGTCGGCGGCTGCTCGGCGATGTCGGGCGTGGGCTCGGGAGCCTCGACCTGCGCGCCGGCGGGGTCGCTGTCGCCGACCGACGCGGTGACGGGGTCGGCCGCCGCGACGTCGGCAGCGGGTGAGCCCTCGGCGCGGCCACCGCGGCCACGACCGCCTCGGCTGCGCTTGCGGGGGGTCGCGCCGCCCTCGGAGTCGTCGCCGGACGCGGCCGGCTTGTCGTCGCGGGGCTTGTCGTCGCGCGGCTTGTCATCGCGCGGCTTGTCGTCGCGGGGCTTGTCGTCGCCTCCACCACCACCGCGGCCGCCGCGGTCGCGGCCGCTGCGCTCGTTGCGCGGCCGGTCGTCGAAGCGCTCGGCGCGGGCCTGCTTCTTCTCGTCGACGGGCTCGCTGTGCACGAGCACGCCGCGACCGCTGCAGGCCTCGCACGGCTCGCTGAACGACTCGAGCAGTCCCTGTCCGACCCGCTTGCGGGTCATCTGGACGAGACCGAGCGAGGTGACCTCGGCGACCTGGTGCTTCGTGCGGTCGCGCCCGAGGCACTCCACGAGCCGGCGTACGACGAGGTCTCGGTTGGACTCGAGCACCATGTCGATGAAGTCGACGACGATGATCCCGCCGAGGTCGCGCAGCCGGAGCTGCCGGGCGATCTCCTCCGCGGCCTCGAGGTTGTTGCGGGTGACGGTCTCCTCGAGGTTGCCGCCCTTGCCGACGTACTTGCCGGTGTTGACGTCGACGACGACCATCGCCTCGGTGCGGTCGATCACGAGTGACCCACCGCTGGGGAGCCAGACCTTGCGGTCGAGCGCCTTCGCGAGCTGCTCGTCGATCCGGTACGCCGAGAACACGTCGTCCGCGCCATCCTGTGCAGGGCTGTACTTCTTCAGCCGCGGGGCGAGGTCAGGAGCGACGAACTCGACGTAGTCGCGAATCGTGTCCCACTCGTTCTCGCCGGAGACGACGAGCGACGCGAAGTCCTCGTTGAAGATGTCGCGCACGACGCGGATGAGCAGGTCGGGCTCCGCGTGCAGCAGCACCGGCGCGCCACCGTTGGCGCCCTTGGTCTTGATGACGTCCCACTGCGCCTGCAGTCGGCGTACGTCGGCGGCGAGCTCCTCCTCCGACGCACCCTCCGCAGCGGTGCGGATGATGACGCCGGCATCCTCAGGGACGACCTTCTTGAGGATCGCCTTGAGGCGGGTTCGCTCGTTCTCGGGGAGCTTGCGACTGATGCCCGTCATGTTGCCCTCGGGCACGTAGACGAGGTAGCGGCCCGGCAGGCTGATCTGCGACGTGAGGCGCGCGCCCTTGTGGCCGAGCGGGTCCTTGCTGACCTGGACCAGGACCTCCTGGCCGGACTTCAGCACCGACTCGATCTTGCGGGCACCGCCGCCGGCGCCCATCAGGTCGTAGTTGACCTCGCCGGCGTAGAGCACGGCGTTGCGACCCTTGCCGATGTCGACGAACGCCGCCTCCATCGACGGCAGGACGTTCTGCACCTTGCCGAGGTAGACGTTGCCGGCGTAGGACTGCGCGGTCGCCTTGGTGACGTAGTGCTCGACGAGGATGCCGTCCTCGAGCACGGCGATCTGGGTGCGGTCGGCCTTCTGGCGCACGACCATCACACGGTCGACGGCCTCGCGGCGGGCGAGGAACTCGGCCTCGGTCAGGATCGGCGCGCGGCCACGGCCGCTGTCGCGACCCTCCTGGCGACGGACCCGCTTGGCGGCCATGCGGGTGGATCCGCTGATGCCGCGGACGCCGTCCTCGCCGGCCGCGCCGGCTCCGCGGACGGCGCGCTGGCGCGGTTCGCGGACATGGGTGACGGTGCCGGGCGGGTCGTTCTCGTCGGGGGTTGTGTCGCCCGCGGTGCCGCTGCGACGGCGACGACGGCGACGTCGGCGGGTGCCGTCGGCGGCCGTCTCGAACTTGTCGTCGTCGGAGGTGTCCTCGCCCTCGGCGATCGGCTCGTCGCTGCTCTCGCCCTCGGCGCCCTCGGCGCGCGGGCCACGGCCACGCCCACCGCGACGGCGGCGTCGGCGCGGCCGGTCGGGGTCGTCGTCGTCCTCGTCGGCATCGGCGTCGTCGGCCGTGTCGGGCGCGATCAGGGTCGGGAGCAGCTCGCTGGCCGAGACGGCGCCCTCGGTGCCGGCCCGGCGGCGGCGGCGAGGCGCGGGGGCCTCGTCGTCGCCCGTACCGTCGGACTCCGGCGCCATGAAGGCGACGACCGCGGGGGCCCGCTTGCGGGTGCGCTTGGCAGGAGCCTCGTCGGCCGGCTCCGCGGCGGCGGTGGGCGCGTCGGTGACCGGTTCGTCGGCGACAGGCTCGTCGGTCTTGGCCGCCGCCTTCTTGCGGGGGGCTGCCTTCTTCGCCGCCGCCCGCTTGGCGGGCGCCTTCTTGGCCGGCGACTCCGTCGCGGAATCAGCAGCGGTGCCGGCGTCGTCCGGCGCGTCGGCAGCGGTCTTGCTGGTGGCCCGCCGGCGTACGGCCTTCTTGGCTGGGCCAGAGGAGGAAGGGACAGTGTCTGTGGCGTCGCTGGGGGGCGTGTCGCCGGTCGGCTCGTCGTCGAGCACCGGTTTCTCCGGTCTGGGTCGCCGCGTGACGCTGCCGCGCCGACCCGTGGGGGTCGGTCCGGTGCCGGCCGGTTGGCCGACGCCGGGAAAGTCTGTGGTGCGGGGCCTAGTGCGCCCGGTGAGGAGCGGCTCCGCCGACGCTGGCCTCATCCCGGTCGGCGTCCTGTCGCGTTACCCCGTCGGAGCCGGTGAGGCTCTGTCGGGTGCGAGCGGGTCGCCGACCTCGCCGGTCTCGGTGAGCGGCCCCTGCGCGTACCGGGTTGCCTCGGGAGGCACCGGGGGTACGAGGTCGGCCACGATCCGGAGTCCGGAGAGGACGTCGTCGGGTCTTACAGCAGGCGTCACGTGCCGTACGACCAGGTCGAGTATCGCACAAGCGCCCGTCTCGGCCCGCATGCTGACGACGGCGGCGCGCGCGTCGAGCGTGCGCATGCCCTTCTTGGTCAGCCGCTCGACCGGGATGGACTCGGCGGCCAGGAAGGCCTCCACAGCCGGTACGACGGCTGCCTGGTCCACCCCGGGAAGGCGGATCTGCCAGTGGCTTGCCTCGATGCGGTCCGGCAGGCTCGTCCCGACCGGTGCGTCGACGGCGTCGACGATGTCGATGCCGTCGGGGAGGCTGTCGTCGAGCGCCTTGCTCAGCTCGGCTAGATCACGGTGCTCGGCGAGCCCGATCTCGACGTACTCCGCCTCGCTCGCGACCCCGGTGGGAGCCGCACCGACCCAGCTGATCTTGGGGTGCGGGCTGAAGCCGGCGGAGTAGGCCATCGGCACCTGGGCGCGACGTAGCGCTCGCTCGAAAGCGCGGGCGATGTCGCGGTGGCTGGTGAAGCGCAGCCGCCCGCGCTTGGTGTACCGCAACCGGACCCGCTGGACCGTGGGCGGCGGCGGTGCGCCCGGGGGCTGCTTGGACATCAGGACCAAGGCTAATGGCGGCGGACGCGCTGCAGGAGCAGTACGTTTCGGCCTCGGGCCCGGCTCGCTGGCGGTCGGGACGTCAAGGAGTCCTCGTGACCGCTCGGCACGCAGGTTTGCGATGGGCCGCAGCGGCGTCCGTGATCGTCGTGCTGGCGGCCGGGTGTGGCGGTTCCTCGTCCGGCCAAGATCTCTCGGCCCCGGGCGTCGACCTAGCCGATCTTCCAGGCTCCATGGCGGCTGCCGAGATCGCGATGCGCCAGGAAGACCGGGACCGGTCTGGCCTCGTCAACCTCGGCCCTGGGTCTGTCGAGCTCGCTTCCGCCATGGATGCCTCCGCCGGGCGGGCGCTGACCACCTCGCGATCGCGCGCGAAGGTCGTCGCCAACGGGTTCGCCCGGCCGACCCCGATCGACCGGATGCTCGGCCGACCGAGCCGTGTCGCCCGGGTCAGTGCCCCGGAGCCGGGCTTCAACGCGATGGTGGTCTGGGCCACACTGATCACCACGCTCGGCGACGTCGCGAAAGGTGGGACCCCGAACGGGACCATCGAGGACAAGCCTGAGTCGATGACGATCGGCGGCAACACCGGCACCATCACGACAACGGTGACCTTTCGCGCCTCCGCCAGCGGAGGTCGGCTCGTGGTGGACATGACCATGAAGTCCAAGGGCCAGGTGGTCGACAAGGCGACTGGCGCGATCTTGTACGGCATCGACAGCATCGCGAGCGGCCACGTCAAGGTGGACTTCTGCCCCGATGCGAGCGGTCACGCAGCAGTCGACGTCAAGCTCACGTCAAGCGAGATCTACACGCAGGCTGGAGGCAGCGCCAAGGGCGTGTCGAAGGAGTTCTCCGGTACAGCCACGATCTCGGTCAACGACGACGCGAAGATCAGCACCGTAGAGGGGTCTGCTCAGGCGTCGGAGGACGCGAAGGGCAGTGTTCCTGCGCCTGGCGGTGAGAGCACCGTGACCGCCTCGACCCGGACAGCCGGCGACAACATCGCCAACGATGGCTCCGGTCAGCGGCTGCCAGGAACGGCTCGGGACATCACGCTGGGCGGCACAGGGAGCACGACCGAGCAGCAGGGCAAGCTCTGGGGATCGATGACCGTGTTCGTCGAGACGATGGTGACAGCGGCAGCAACCGAGGCCGAGAAGCTGTGGCGGGAAGGCGGCTGCATCGAGGTCATCGTCGATCCGGCGGGCGGGGACGTCTCACCGAACGAGGTCACGAAAGTCACGGCCAAGCTCAAGCACAAGATCGAGGGCAACGAGCTCGACAAGCCGGTTGCCGCCACGTTGACGGGCGTCAAGACGCTGGAGCCGGCGGGCGAGAAGCAGCCGGCACCGGCCACCGTGACCTACACCGCGGGCCCGAACCAGGGCGACGCTGGTCGCATCCACTTCACCTCTGTCTCCAACCGCGGCATCGGCGAGAAGGACGTGACGTTCACGGTCGGCAGCGAGAAGCTCAAGGTGAGTCTGGTCGGAAAGATGACGACGAGCCTGGGCGGCCTTTCGTTCTCCACCACCCTCTCGGCTCCTTCGGTCGTGCTGACACGGCAAGGGGATGGCACGTACGCCGGTTCGGGTGCCGTGAAGGTCGGCATCGACATCGGTCTGTGCCCGCCCTTCAGCGAGGTCGGGAGGCTGAAGCTCGTGGCCACCCGGGAAGCCGGCAAGGATCCGACGTCCCCTGGTCGCTGGACGGTCGCCTACGACCCCACGGGCCAGGTTGCCTTCGCCGGCAAGTGCGTCTTCGACGTCGAGGTCCCGTTGGACAGCTTCACCGGACCCGACGGGCCGACGGCCGGGTTCATGTTCGTACTCGGTGATGTGGTCTTCGATGCCGAAGGTGGCACCCGGCAGATCAAGACCACTAAGGCCGTCGGACCCGCCAAGAACGCCATCGACGCCACCATGAAGGCGGCCGTCGTGCAAGGGCCGACGCAGTAGACCGTCCGGGGTTGCGCTCAGGCCCGTTGTACGTCGTGCAGGTGGTGAACCGGGTCGTGCAGGAGGTAGCGCGCGAACGACTCGATGGTGAAGACCGCGCCGTCGCTGCGGCCTCCGACGCGAGCCCGGTCGGTGACCTGCGCGAAGCGGGTGGCCAGCTGCTCGGCGGCTGGCGGGATCTGCTGTGCGACGACCACCGGGTCCTGCTCGGCGTACTTCTCTTGCACGGCGGTCTCGTCCTGGTCCCAGTTGGCGAACAGCGGGTCGTCCTCGGTGAGCATGCGGACCAGCCGCTGGTCGAACAGGACGAAGACGTCGCGGACGTGGCAGGCGTACTCGAGCGGCGACCACACGCCGGGCTGCGGGCGGTCGCGCACGTCGGGGCGGGCGAGCACCTCGACCCAGCTCGCGGCGTTGTCGCGGATGCGGCCAGGGATCTCGTCGTACTCGACCGACGCGGCGTTCAGCGCGCAGTCGGGACAGGGCTGGGTGATGACCCAGGTCCAGTCCTTGGCGTCAGGCGTGATGTCAGACAACGGACAAGGGCAGGAGCTTGGCTCCGGTCGGGCCGATCTGGATCTCGGTGCCCATCTGCGGGCAGACGCCGCAGTCGAAGCACGGGATCCAGCGGCAGTCGTCGAGCTCGGTCTCGTCGAGAGCCTCCTGCCAGTCGGCCCAGAGCCACTCCTTGTCCAGGCCGCTGTCGAGGTGGTCCCAGGGCAGGACCTCGTTCTCCTCGCGCTCGCGGGTCGTGTACCAGCCGACGTCGATGCCGATCGCCGAAGCGGCAGACATCCAGCGCTCGTAGGAGAAGTGCTCGCGCCAGCCGTCGAAGATGCCGCCGTCGCGCCAGACCTGCTCGATGACTGCGCCGATGCGACGGTCGCCGCGGCTGAGCAGTCCTTCGACGATGCCGGGCTTGCCGTCGTGGTAGCGGTAGCCGATCGCCTTGGCGGTGCTCTTGTCGGCGTTGATCGCGTCACGCAGCAGCTTGAGTCGACGATCGGTCGTCTCCGCGTCGAGCTGCGACGCCCACTGGAACGGCGTGTGCGGCTTGGGCACGAACCCGCCGATGCTCACGGTGCAGCGCACGTCGCGGGTGCCAGTGACCTGCCGGCCGACGCGGATGACCTCGCGGGCCATGTCGGCGATCTCGAGGACGTCCTCGTCGGTCTCGGTGGGGAGGCCGCACATGAAGTAGAGCTTCACCTGACGCCAGCCCGCGCCGTACGCCGTCGTGACCGTCTTCACGAGGTCGTCCTTGCTGACCATCTTGTTGATGACCTTGCGAAGCCGCTCTGATCCGCCCTCGGGGGCGAAGGTGAGGCCGGAACGTCGGCCGTTGCGCGACAGCTCCTGCGCGAGATCGATGTTGAACGCGTCGACGCGGGTGGACGGCAGGGACAGGCTCGTCTGCGTGCCTTCGTAGCGGTCGGCGAGGCCCTTCGCGATGTCGCCGATCTCGGAGTGGTCGGCTGAGCTCAACGAGAGCAGCCCGACCTCCTCGTAGCCGCTCGCCTTCAGCCCGGTCTCGACCATCTCGCCGATGCCGGTGATGGAGCGCTCGCGAACCGGACGCGTGATCATGCCGGCCTGGCAGAACCGGCAGCCGCGCGTGCAGCCGCGGAAGATCTCGACGCTCATCCGCTCGTGCACCGTCTCAGCGAGCGGCACGAGCGGCTGCTTCGGATAGGGCCACGCGTCGAGGTCCATCGTCGTGCGCTTGTGCACCCGGAACGGGATGTCGGACCGGTTGGGCGCAACCCGCTGGATGCGACCGTCGGGCAGGTAGTCGACGTCGTAGAACGCGGGGACGTAGACGCCGCCGGCGCTCGCCAGCCGGTGCAGGGTCTCCTCGCGGCTCGCGCCGTCGTACTTGGCCTGCTTGAGGACGTCGGTGATCTCCAGCACCGCCTGCTCGCCGTCGCCGAGCACGGCCGCGTCGATGAAGTCGGCGATCGGCTCGGGGTTGAAGGCGGCATGTCCACCCGCGATGACCAGCGGGTGGTCGTCGGTGCGGTCGCGCGCGTGGATCGGGATGCCGGCGAGGTCGAGGTGCTCCAGCATGTTCGTGTAGCCGAGCTCGGTGGAGAACGAGATGCCGAGTACGTCGAAGGCCTTGACCGGCCGGTGTCCGTCGACGGTGAACGCAGGTACGCCGTTGGCTCGCATCAGCGCGGCGAGATCGGGCCACACGCTGTAGGTGCGTTCCGCGAGGACGCCGGGCTGCTCGTTGAGGACCTCGTACAGGATCATCACGCCCTGGTTGGGCAGGCCGACCTCGTACGCGTCGGGGTACATCAGCGCCCAGCGGACCTCGGCGTCGTCCCAGTCCTTGATCTGGCTGTTGAGCTCGCCCCCGACGTACTGAATCGGCTTTGAAATGAGCGGCAGCAGCGGCTCGAGCAGGGGGAACACGCTCTCGACCGGCATGCGTCCAGGCTACGTGCCCCGTCCACTGGTGGAGTCAGGTCAGAGCTCGGAGTTGCGCATGTGGACGTTCTGGAGCAGGCCGACGGCGATGAGGTTGGCGAACATCGCCGACCCGCCGTACGACAGGAACGGCAGCGGCAGCCCGGTCACCGGCATGATCCCGAGCGTCATCCCGATGTTGACGAAGCTCTGGAACGCGAACCAGCACACGACCCCCGCGGCCACCAGCCGCCCGAACGGGTCTAACGCCATCGCGGCGATGTGCAGTCCTCGCCACAGCACCAGCCCGAGCAACAGGATGATCGAGCCCGCTCCGAGGAACCCCAGCTCCTCCCCCGCCACCGTGAACACGAAGTCGGTCTGCTGCTCCGGGATGAAGCGCCCCTGGGTCTGGGTGCCGTGGAAGAGCCCCTTGCCGGTGATCTCGCCGGACCCGATCGCGGTGCGCGCCTGCCGGGTGTTGTAGCCGACACCGCGCGGGTCGATCGTCGGGTTGGTGAAGGCAGCGAACCTGTCTTTCTGGTACGTCGACAAGATGTGCGGCGCGACAACCGCGCCCGCCACGACTCCGGCGGCCAGCAGTCCGATGACCCACCTCGACGGCGACCCGGAGATCGCGAGGACGCCGAGGATGATGAACACGAGCACGACCGTCGTACCGAGGTCGGGCTGCAGCATGATCAGCCCCATCGGCAGGGCGCAGAAGGACAGCGCCAGCAGCACGTCGATGTCGCGGGGCGTGTCCTCCGCGTCGCGGGTCTCCGACAGCAGCATGGCGAGGCCGACCACGATCGCGACCTTCGCGAACTCCGACGGCTGCACCTGGAACCCCGCCGGCAGCACGATCCAGGAATGGGCGCCGTTGATGGTCGAGCCGAGCGGTGAGAGCACGGCGAGCAGGCCGATGCACGAGGCGATGTAGACGATCGGCGCGTAGGCGCGCAGCGAGCGGTAGTCCACGAGTGCGGCGACCGACGCCAGGCCGACCCCGATGACCGCGTTGATGATGTGCTTCTTCAGGAACGTCTGCGGGTCGAGCCCGGCGCCCTCCATGCGCGCCCGGGTCGCCGACCACACGAGCATCGAGCCGATCCCGATGAGACCCGTGACGCCCACCACCAGCAGCCAGTCGATGCGGCGCAGCGGGGACTCGCGGTCGAGGGCGCGCTCACGCAGCGACGCCTCGCGCCGGCGCATCGCCACCGACTTGGGGACGGTTCGCGGCGTCACGCCCCACTCGGTCACGACACGACCTCGGTGCGGCGTGGCCGGTCGAACGCGGGCAGCGCCGACGACGGTGCCTTCGACGACGTCGGCGCCGACGGCACGACCTTCGGCGCGGGGCGGCCGGTCTTGGTGCCGGGAGGAGCGATCGTGCCGTCGGCCCGGACCACGGGCAGCGCCGTCGGCAGCGCCCCGCCGGGCAGCAGCGCCTTGTGCCCCTCGAGACCGAAGATGCCGTCGTAGATCTCACGGGTGATCGGCGCCGATGATGACCCGCCGGTGCCGGCCTCGGTCATCATCGCCACGACGACGTACCGCGGGTTGGCCGCCGGTGCGAACGACGCGAACCACCCGGTCGGCTGCTTGTCGTGCACGTCCGCCGTACCCGTCTTGCCGGCGACGATCCCCTGCGGGAAACCGGCGTACGACGACTGCGCCGTGCCTCCGGGCTTCGTCACCTCGGTCAGCGCCGAGCGGATGTAGGCCAACGTCTCCTGCGACACGGGCAGCTTGCGGGTGATCTTCGGCGGGATGGTCGTGACCCGCGTGCCGTCGGCCGACAGCAGCGCCTTCGCCACCCTGGGTTGGTAGAGCGTGCCCCCGTTGGCCAGCGCGGCGTACGCCGATGCGAGCTGCAGCGGGGACACCGTCACGTCGCCCTGACCGATCGCGAAGTTGGCGGCGTCGCCGGCGTTGTAGCGCCAGCCGTCAGTGCACATCTCCGCGTCGATCTGCTGCAGGTAGCTGCCGACCGGACGCCGCTTTGCGCCCGCGCAGTAGTCGTCCTTCATCTGGTCCCAGTTGTCCTGCTTGAACCGACGGTCGGTGATCAGGCCGGCGGAGTCACTCGCCAGATCGATCCCCGTGGGCGCACCGAACCCGAAGCTGCGAGCCATGTTGGGGAAGACCTCGCGCGCCTTCGGGTTCTTCTTCGTCCCGCCGTCGCGCTGCCACTCCCGGTAGGCCAGGCCGTAGTAGACGGTGTCGCACGACTTGATCAGCGTGGTCCGGAAGTTGATGGTGCCGAACGCCTCGCCCTCGAAGTTGCGGAACAACCGGTTGCCGACGCGCAACGCAGGTGGGCACTTGTAGAAGCCGTGCAGCGGGTTGCCGGCGGCGATCGCAGCGGCGGTCGACACGAGCTTGAACGTCGACCCCGGCGCGAAGGTGCCCTGCGTCGCGTTGCTGTAGAGCGGCGCGCCCTTCGCCGGATCCGTGAGTGCCTTGTACGTCGCACTCGGCAGGGTCGGCTTGGTGAAGATCGACGGGTCGTACGACGGGTAGCTGGCCATCGCCGCGATCCGCCCGGTCCGCGCCTCCAGCACGACAACCGCCCCGGTCGGCGCCTTGTACTTGATGCCGCCGCGCTGCCGGTCGTTTCGCGTACGGGCGTGCGCGATGCCGTTCTTCAGCGCCGTCTCGGCGAGCCGCTGCACGTTCTTGTCGAGCGACAGGATGAGGGCGTCGCCCGCCTGCGGGGTCGTGCTGCTCTGGACGCCGGTCACGTTGCCGTCCTTGTCGACGAGCAGCTGCTGCACGCCGTCGCGCCCGCGCAGCGCGTCGTCGTACACCTGCTCCACTCCGCTGCGGCCGACCTTCGCCGTGGTGAGGCCGGCGTACTTCGGGTCGTCGCGCTCGTCGTCGCGGATCGGCGCGAGGTAGCCGAGCAGGTGCGCCGCCATCGAGCCGTCGGGGTAGTAGCGCACCGGCTGGAGCTCAGCCGTCACGCCCGGGAAGTCCTCGCGGTGCTCGAGGATCTTCAGCGCCGGTTGCGTCTGCCGCGGGTCGTCGGCGGAGTAGCTGCGGACCGGCACGGGCTGGTACGGCGAGCCGTTCCAGCAGTCCGGCGCCCGCGAGGGCGTGCCGTCGGCGTACCGCGAACCGCACGGCGTGATCGACCGCGCGATGTCGACGGCGCGGATCCCGATCACCCCGGCGAGCCTGGCGAGCACGTCCTTGCCGCTGTCCTTCTCTGCCCGGATGATCGAGCGGTTCACCGAGATGACCATGACGGTGCGGTTCTCGACGATGCGGCGGCCGCTCGAGTCGTAGATCATCCCGCGCGGCGCCGGCTGCACGACCTCGCGCACGCGGTTGTCCAGCGCCGCCTGCGTGTAGCGGTCGGACGCGTAGACCTGGAGATACCAGAGGCGTCCGAGCAGAGTCGCGAGGACGGAGATCACCAGCACCCGCAAGACGAAGAGCCGCAGTCCGGAGCGGTCGCTCACGTGCCGTCGCTCCTCACCGCCGTACCCGGGCTCACCGCCGGATCGGGTCCGGCTCGATCCTTCGGACGAGTGCACCCAGAACCGGGACCACGAACGGCGTGAGGACCACAGAGTAAGGGACCGAGGACGCCAGAGAGCGGCCGACGGCGTGGAGTGTCACCCTCGGATCGCCGAGCAGCATCCCGACCCCCGCGAACAGCAGAACGGCCCCCACCGCGCCTGCCGCGACGGCGACGAACGGCAGCAGCGTGGACCGGTCGGTGTCGTCCTCGATGAACCCGGTGGCATACCCGACGACGGCGTAGGCCAGCGCCAGCCGGCCCAGCGCATGATCAGCGAGCGAGTCCGCGAGCAGACCGGCGACGAAACCCGTCGTCATCCCCGACAGCGGGCCCTCCACCAGCGCGTAGGCCACGACGAGGACCAGCAGCAGGTCGGGCGCTGCACCGGGCAGGGGCAGCTGGGTGAGGGCGGTGTCCTGCAGCAGCAGAGCAGTCAGTACGGCGGCGGCGGCGAGCAGGAAGCGGCGAGTGGTCATCGCGGTGAGGGGGACGGCGACGGCGACGGTCGCGGTGACGGTGACGGCAGCGGCGTCGGGATCACGGCGGAGCGCGGCGTGCGGCGGGGACCGTCGAGGACGACAGCCACGAGGTCCAGGGCGGTCACGTCGACGAACGGCTCGAGCGTGCCCGTCAGCGTCGGGCTGTTGGGGTTGTTACTGGTGCTGGTCACGCGCCCCACCGGGATGCCGGCCTTGAAGGTCGATCCGCTGGTGTACATCGCGTCGCCGATCTCGGCGCGGGCCCGCTCCCCGATGAGCTGGTACGTCAGCCCGGTCTGGCCTTGCCCGGTGACCAGCCCGAGCTGACCGCTGCGGATGAGCCGGACCCCGACAGTGACCTCGGAGTCGACGAGCAGCACGACGACCGAGGTGTACGGACCGACCCGCTTCACCCGGCCGACCAGGCCCTTGCCGTTGACGACGGTCGCTCCCTCGGTAATCCCGTCGCGGGTGCCGAGGTCGATAGTTGCCGTCCACTCGAAGCCCAGGGACGAGCCGACCGAGATGACCCGCGCGGCCGTGAGCGTGTAACCGCCGGTGTCCTTCATCTGCAGCAGCGACTGCTGCTCTGCGAGCTGCCGACGCAAGCCGTCGGTCTCGAGGAGCTGCGTGCGCAGCCGATCGATCTCCGCCTGCAGCTTGTCGTCCTTGTCGCCGTCGCGACCGACGCGCGTGATGCCGTCGAGCGCGTCACCTATGCCGTTGACGGCACCGCCCACCGCGCGTTGCGCCGGGCCGAACAACGTGTCGCTCCCGCGTCGTACGGCGTCGAAGGCCGAGCTGTCACCACTCGAGCGGTAGTCAACGGCCGTCAGCGTGAAGGCGGTCAGGACGAGCATGACCAGCACGAGACGGAGGCGCGGCGAGCCTCGCAAGACCTAGTGACGCGGCTCGGAGATGAGGACCTGCTGGAGGGCCTCGAACTCCTCGACGCACTTGCCCGACCCGATCGCCACGGAGTGGAGCGGGTTGTCCGTGATGTGCACCGGCATGCCGGTCTCGTGCTTGAGCCGCTCGTCCAGACCGCGCAGCAGCGCACCGCCTCCGGTGAGGACGATGCCGCGGTCCATGATGTCGCCGGACAGCTCCGGCGGGCACTTGTCGAGGGTGTTCTTCACAGCGTCGACGATCTGGTTGACGGGCTCCTCGATCGCCTTGCGGATCTCCTCCGCGCTGACCACGATCGTCTTCGGCAGCCCGCTGACGAGGTCGCGCCCGCGGATCTCGGCGTGCGGCTCGTCGGGCATCGGGAAGGCCGACCCGATCGCCATCTTGATCTCCTCGGCGGTGCGCTCGCCGAGCATCAGCGAGTACTCCTTCTTGACGTAGCTGATGATCGACGAGTCGAGCTCGTCGCCCCCGACGCGGATCGACTGCGACGTCACGATGCCGCCGAGCGAGATGACGGCGACCTCCGTCGTACCGCCTCCGATGTCGACGACCATGTTGCCCGTCGGCTCATGCACCGGCATGCCGGCGCCGATCGCGGCCGCCATCGGCTCCTCGATGATGTAGACCTTGCGGGCGCCGGCCTGGTAGCCGGCGTCTTTCACCGCGCGCTGCTCGACGCCGGTGATCCCGGACGGCACGCAGATGACGATGCGCGGCTTGGCGAAGTGCCGCCGCTTGTGCACCTTCTGGATGAAGTAGCGCAGCATCCGCTCGGTCGTGTCGAAGTCGGCGATGACGCCGTCCTTGAGCGGGCGGATGGCAACGATGTTGCCCGGGGTGCGCCCGATCATGCGCTTGGCCTCGGTGCCTACGGCGAGGATGCCCGTCGTGTTGGTGTTGATCGCCACGACCGACGGCTCGTTCAGGACCACGCCCTTGCCCCGGACGTAGACGAGGGTGTTCGCCGTGCCGAGGTCGACGGCCATGTCACGGCCGAGGAACGACAGGCGGTTGGAGCGCGCCATGAGAGTGAGGGGGCCTTCCGGAGCCGGTGCGGACCGCGACGCGAGGCTGCGGTGTCCGGTCATCGTAGCGGCGCGACCCACCGTTCCCGTGCCGGTCAGCGCAGCGCGTCGACTCCCCTGGACGCGGCCCGCAACACCCGCAGGACGGCCCTATCACGCACGCCGCCACGGATCCCGGGTTGGGTCAGGACGAGTGTCGAGGAGTCGTGCCGCGCGCCGTTGGCCGACGCGGCGGCAGGGGCCGCAGCCAGCGCTGCCTCGATGGCGGGCATCGCTTGTGCAGCGGCCCGGCGGCCCGCCTCGCGCGCCCGGTCGATCTGGTGCCACTCGAGCAGGCCGACACCCTCCGAGGACGGGCTGATCACGACGTCGGCGATCTCGAGTGCTGCCAGCGTCGCGGTGGTGCTGCTGATCAGCATCGTGCGCATCAGCGTGTCGCCCAAGGCGGGGATGCGCGGCTGGCCGCCCTTGCTGCCGCTGCCGCTGCCCCCGAACGAGATGTTGACCGCCACCACCGGCCCCTCGCGGGGAACCGTCAGCGGCTCGACCGGGAGGTTCTCCAGAACACCTCCGTCGACCAGCAGCCGTCCGTCCAGGACGTACGGCGCGTACAGACCGGGCAGTCGGATCGACGCGGCCACGGCATCCGAGACCCGACCGGACACGTGGACGTACCGCTCGCGCTTGAGCAGGTCCGTGCTGACGCAGCGGAACTCGCGCGGCAGCTCCTCGATCAGCGTCTCACCGAACACCCGCTCCAGCCCGAGCACGGTCTTGCGGCCGCGGATCAGGGATCTGCTCGGGATGGTGTAGTCGTTGATCGGGTTGCGTCGTACGAACTCCTCGTAGACCAGTGCATCGACCGCCGCCGCCGACATCCCGAAGGCGTGGCCCGCCGCGATGATCGCGCCCATGCTGGTTCCCGAGATGCGGTCGACGGCCACGCCGGCGCGCTCGAGCTCGTCGAGGACGCCGAGGTGCGCCATCGCGCGGGCGCCGCCGCCGGCCAGCGCGAGACCGAGAGACCGCTCCGCGAGGCGGGCGGCGAGAGGCCGAAGGGCGAGCGGCAGGTCGTCGCCGGGCCGCACCACCGTCGTGCTTCGCGGCCCGACGCGCTCGTGCCAGGCCAGGACGTCCGCGCGAGCAGGTGAGACGTGCGTGAACACCAGGTCCGCACCGCGGGGCAGCTCGCGGTCCGGCCTCGGCGCGGCGGCCGACGCCACGAGCACCACCCGGTCTGCCGCGCGCAGGCAGAACGCTGCCCACGGGTCATCGCCCTGGACGACGAGGACGACCTTGTCCGCGCTGCGCTCGGCCCGCTCGAGACCGTTGGCGTCGACCCGACCGGGTGCGATCACGCGGCGCCAGCGGCTCACCCGGTCGACGAGCGCCGCGGCCACCTGCTCGGTCTGCGCCCCGCGATCCAGCCCGACGACGGCGATCACGCCGGGCTCGGACTCCGGCAGCGCCGGCGGGGTGAGCTGTTGCACGCGCGCCGCGAGCTGACGCGCCAGCTGCCGCAGCAGGGCCGCGTCGGCCACGATGTCGAACTCCGACGCCCGAAGCCTGACCACCGTCGTGTCGCGAACAGCGCGCACCGTCCCTGACCGCGCTGCGCCGGTCAGCAGCCCGAGCTCGCCGAGCACCTCGCCGCGGCCGGGCTCGGCGACGACGACGTCGTCGATAAGGACCTGGAGCCGGCCGGTCCGCACGATGTAGAGGGCATCTGACCGGTCACCGGCGGAGAACAAGACGGTCCCGGCCGGGACGGCGAGGATGTCGGCGCCCCGGTCCAGGCGCGCGCGCACGCGTGCCGGCAGGCCGGCGAACAGCGGCAGGTCGGCGAGCCGCTGAGGCCGCACCTCAGGGACGTACGCCGGCCGCGGGAGGGGCTCCGGCTCGGGGCGGATGCTCAGCTCGGGCGCTGTCACGTCGGACGGCGTTGCTGCCGCGTCACGAGCCGTCGACCCGATCAGGGCCACCACGACGGCGACGGCAACGAGGCATGCCGCTGAGAAGCCCCACCCGTCGCGCAGGACGTCGACGGCGGTCGCAGGGGTCGGCGTACCGAGAATGACGACGAGCACCGAGATGCCGATGACGCCGCCGAGCTGGCGAGCGCTGCTGATCACGGCGGACGCCGTGGCGTAGCCGCTGCCGGGAAGGACCGCGAGCGCTGCCGAGCCCAGCACGGGCAGCACGGCGCCCGCTCCGATGCCGCCCAGCACCTGACCGGGCAGCCACTCGGTGAGGTACGCGGGCGTCGGACCGACCCGCTGCGCGTACCAGAACAGGCTGCCGGCCCAGACGACCGCGCCCGGCACGAGCACGAGTCGATGCCCGTGCCGATCGGCCACCTTGCCGAGCACTGCCGCGGCGACCGCCGCGACGAAGGCGCCTGGCGCGAGCGCGAGCCCGGCCCGCAGCAGCGAGTAGTCCCAGACGTAGTTGAGCCAGAGCACGTTCGTCAGCAGGTAGGCGTAGAAGCCCATGCCCGCCAGGAACGTCGCGAGGTTGCCCACCGCGAACGACCGCACGCGCACAGACGCAGGATCGAGGATGGGCGACGGGTGCGTGCGTGAGCTGACGACGAAACCGATCATGGCAACTGCGGACAGCCCGAAGGTGACCAGCTCGCGCGCGCTCGCCCACCCCCAGTCGTTGCCCTTGACCACGCCGAGCGTCAGCAACCCGATCGACGCGCCGAGCAGAACGGCGCCTCGCAGGTCGGGCATCCGGCGACGTCCCGGAGCGCGGCTCTCGACGAGGCCGCGACGCGCAACCACGATCGCCAGCACACCGAGCGGGATGTTGACCAGGAAGGCCAAGCGCCAGCTCGCCATCGACACGAGCGCACCGCCGATCGGCGGTCCGAGTCCTGAGGCCACTGCGGCTGCCGAGCCCCAGAGCGCGACGCCGTGCGCCCGGCGGTCCTCGGTGAACCCCTCGAGGACGAGGCCGAGCGACGCCGGGACGAGCATCGCGGCACCGACGCCCTGCAGGACGCGGAACCCGATCAGCTGGTCGACGGAGCTCGCGACAGCGCAGAGGGCGGAGGCAATCGTGAACAGGAGGACGCCGGCGACGAACAGCCGACGTCGCCCGAGCAGGTCGCTGATGCGACCGGCCGCCACGAGGAGGGCCGCGAACACGATGTTGTACGCGTTCAGCACCCACGACAGGCTGCTGAGCGACGAGTCGGGGAACGACCTGACGATGTCCGGGAACGCGATGTTGACGATCGTCGAGTCCAGGAAAGCGAGAAACGCGCCGAACGCCGCGACGAGCAGCACGACCGTCGGGCTCGGTGCGCGGCGGACCGTGGGCAGCGGGCGCGCGGAACCGCCGGACAGACCGAGCACGAGCACCCCCCGGGAGGTGCGCCCCACGGCGCCCCACGGCGATCGTGCCCGGTCGGAGTTGTCCCGGACAGTAGGGTTTCGCCCCTACTTCTACAGCTGTGGGAAGAACAGCCCGATCTCGCGCGCGGCCGACTCCGGCGAGTCCGACCCGTGGACGAGGTTGAAGGTGATCTCCAGGGCGTAGTCGCCGCGGATGGACCCGGGGGTCGCCTCGACCGGGTTGGTGACACCCATGAGCCGGCGGGTGGCGGGGATCGCGTTGGGGCCTTCGGCAACGAGCGCGACGAGCGGGCCTCCGGTGATGAAGTCGACGAGCTCGCCGAAGAACGGCTTGTCCTTGTGCTCCCCGTAGTGCTCCTCGGCCGTCGCGCGGTCGAGGGTGCGCAGCTCCATCGCGGCCAGAGCCAGGCCCTTCTTCTCAAGCCGGCCGATGACCTCGCCGGCGAGGCCGCGGCGGACGCCGTCGGGCTTGACGAGGACGAGGGTGCGCTGCGTTGCCATGTTGGAGCTGCTCCTTGGAAGTCGGCGGTCCGTGCAACCTACCGGGGTCCTCCGGTGTTCTTCTGATCGAGATGGATGCCGACCTGCTGTTCCCACGCCTGGTGCGCGCCCACACGGCCGACGTGTGGACGACCGCGCTGCGGCTCACGGGGAGCCACGCCGATGCGGAGGACCTCGTGCAGGAGGTGTTCGCGTCCGCCTGGGCGGCTCTGGAGTCGTGGCCGCCGGAGCGGGTCGCTGCGCTTCGCCCTCGCGCCTGGCTCGTGACGATCACGCTCAACGCGTGGCGCAACGGGCTGCGCTCGGCGTCGCGTCGGCCGAGCACCATCCCCCTGCTCGATCACGACGCCGCCGTACAGCCTGCTGATCACCTCGACGAGACCGAGCGCCTCGGTCAGCTCGTGGCCCGGCTCCCCGAGGCGTACCGGGCCCCTGTCGTCCTGCGGCACGTCGTCGGCCTGACGTACGCCGAGATAGCCACCGCACTCGACTGCCCACCCGGAACCGTCAAGGCACAGGTCTCCCGCGGCCTGGCGCTGCTGCGCAAGGAGCTCTCATGGACCTGACCACGCTGCTCGCTGACCTGGGCTCGCCGGCTCCTGCCGGGCTCGTCGACCGGGTGCTGGCGTCGACCGGACCGGCGGACAGCTGGGTGCTCGTCGATGGTCCAGCCGGACCGCTCATGGTCGCCTTCAGCGACCACGGGATCTCCTATGTCCTCGCCGGGGCCGACGACGCCGAGCTGTCGCAGCAGGTGCGGGCTCGGCTCGACCGAGGTGTACGACGGGTGCAGACGCCGCCCGCTGGGCTCGTGCCCGCACTGCGGACCGGCCGGACGCGACAGCTCCGCTTCGACCTGCGCGGCCGGACGCCGTTCGAGCAGGAGGTGCTGGCGGCCGCCTTGCGGATCCCGCGGGGCGAGGTGCGGTCGTACGCGTGGGTCGCGGCCGCCATCGGCCGGCCGGGTGCGGTGCGCGCTGTCGGGTCGGCGCTCGGCCGCAACCCGGTGCCCGTCGTCATCCCCTGCCACCGCGTGGTGCGTTCCGACGGGCAGGTCGGCGACTACGTCTGGGGCAGTGAGCTGAAGCGGACCATCCTCACCGCGGAGGGGCTCGACGTCGAGGAGGTCGAGCGGCTCGGCGCCGCGGGTGTCGTCTACACCGGCAGCGACACGACGCACATCTTCTGCGTGCCGACCTGCCGCGACGCCCGCCGGACGACGCCGGCGCACACGGTCCGGTTCCGGTCAGCCGCCGCCGCGACGGCGGCCGGCTACCGCCCCTGCCTCCACTGCGAGCCGATCCCGACCGCCGCCTGAACCCGCTGGCGCCTGTCGGCGGGCGGAGCTGGGACGGCAGCGAAGGCGCCTAGAGCGACCGAGCGGGAGTGAGCGCCAGCGAACGGAAGAGAGGGAGCCAGCGCCGAGTGCCGTGCCAGCGGAGCCCTTCAGCGGGTGCGGAGCAGGGCGCGGGCCTCGCCGACGGTGACCACGGAGCCGGTCACCAGGACACCGGCGCCGCCGTACTCGACCTCGTCCTCGGCCAGCTGCACCGCGGTGTCGAGGGCGTCGTCGAGCCGGTCCTCCGCCGCGACCCGGTCCTCGCCGAAGACCTCCACAGCCAACGCGAACAGGTCGTCGACCGGCAGGGCCCGCGGCGACGAGTTGGTGGTGACGACGATGGACGACAGCGCCGGCTCGAGCACCTCGAGCATCCCCCGCACGTCCTTGTCGGCCAGGCAGGCGACGACCCCCACGAGCTTCGTGAACGTGAACGCGTCGGCCAGCGCCCGCACCGTCGCGGCCATCCCGTGCGGGTTGTGCCCCGCATCCAGGACCACGGTCGGCGAGGTGCGCACCACCTCGAGCCGCCCCGGCGAG
Organism: Frankiaceae bacterium; assembly: GCA_016650445.1. GTDB lineage: Bacteria > Actinomycetota > Actinomycetes > Mycobacteriales > SCTD01 > RYN-124. The sequence goes on from JAENVS010000021.1 coordinate 73,232, forward strand.
CGTGCATCGGCCAGTCCCTCACGGACCGCCTCCGGGTCGATCTGCCGCGTCTCCCCGCCGCCCAGGAACGCTTCGACCGCCGCGAGCGCGCACGCCGCGTTGGCTGCCTGGTGCTCGCCGAACAGCGGCAGGAACATCTCGTCGTACGTTCCGGCCAGCCCCTGCAGCGTCACGAGCTGTCCACCGACGGCGGTACGCCGCTCGACAACACCGAACTCGAGGCCCTCGCGCGCGACCGTGGCACCGACCTCGACACATCGGCGCAGCAGTACGTCGGCGGCCTCGGGTTGCTGAGCAGCGAGCACGACGGTCGCTGCCGGATGGATGATGCCGGCTTTCTCCACCGCGACCTCGCCGACGGTCGTCCCCAGCATCGGCACGTGGTCCAGACCGATCGGCGTCACGATGCAGGTCGCCGCCTCGACCACATTGGTGGCGTCCCAGAGCCCACCGAGCCCGACCTCGACCACCGCGACGTCGACCGGCGCGTCGGCGAACGCGGCGTACGCCATCGCCGTGAGCACCTCGAAGAAGGTCATCTGCACCGGCATGCGCGAGTCGACGAGCTCGACGTATGGCGCGATGTCGTCGTACGCCGCTCCGAACTGCTCCTCCGTCAGAGGTACGCCGTCAATGGTGATCCGCTCGGTGACGGACTCGAGGTGCGGCGACGTGTAGCGACCGACCCGCAGCCCGAACGACCGCAGCAGCGAGTCGACGATGCGAGCTGTCGACGTCTTGCCGTTCGTCCCGCTGATGTGGATGACCGGGTAGGCCTTCTGCGGCGACCCGAGCATGTCCATGAGCAGCACGATGCGCTCGAGGTCGGGCTGCATCTTGTCCTCGCTCGGCCAGCGCCCGGCGAGGGCCTCCATCACGCGCGCAAGCGTCACGCGGACGGCGGCGTCTCGGCCAGCGTCACCTCGACAGCCGGCTCGCCCTCCTCGATGACGAGGTCAGCGGCGACGCAGGTGTTCAGCAGGTCCGTGCGTGCCTGACCCAGCAGCCGCACCCGGTCGGCATCGCCGCGGACGACGAGCCGCGCGACCTCGGCACGCATCGACAGCTTCGCGGTCGACTTGGCCTTGCGCACCTCACCGAGCACGGCGCCGGCGGCCGGCAGCAGAGCCTGGTCTCCGCTCGGGTCGATCTCGTCGACGGTCGGCCACGACTGCGCGTGCACCGACCCCTCCCGCCACCACGACCAGACCTCCTCGGTCACGAAGGGCAGGACCGGGGCGAACAACCGCAGCAGTACGTCGAGTGCCAGCCGCAATGCCCGCGATGCCGACTCGGCCGGTTCGCCCTCGCCGTACGCACGCGCCTTGACCAGCTCGATGTAGTCGTCGCAGAAGTCCCAGAAGAACGACTCGGTTCGCTCGAGCGACCGCGTGTAGTCCCACGCGTCGAAGGCCTTCGTCGCCTCGGCGACGACGTCGGAGAGCCGTGCCAGCAAGGACAGGTCGAGCGGCGCGGTGACCGGACCCGGCGACGCCTCCGGGAAGGCGAGCACGAACTTCGACGCGTTGAGCAGCTTGACCGCAAGCCGGCGGCCGACCTTCATCTGACCCTCGTCGAAGGCCGTGTCCGTGCCCAGCCGGCCGCTGGCCGCCCAGTAGCGCACAGCGTCGGACCCGTGCTGCATGAGCAGGTCGGTCGGCACGAGCGCGTTGCCGGTGCTCTTGCCCATCTTCTTACGGTCCGGGTCGAGGATCCAACCGGACAGCGCCGTGTTGGACCACGGCACCGACCCGTGCTCGAAGTGGCTGCGCACCACGGTCGAGAACAGCCAGGTGCGGATGATGTCGTGGCCCTGCGGTCGCATGTCGTACGGGAAGACGCGACCGAACAGGTCGTCGTCCTCCTCCCACTGACCGGCGATCTGCGGCGACAACGACGACGTCGCCCACGTGTCCATGACGTCCGGATCCGCCGCGAACCCGCCGGGCATGTTGCGCTGGTCTTCGGTGTAGTCGTCGGGCGCGTCACTCGTCGGGTCGATCGGGAGCCGCGACTCGGCAGGGATCAGCGGCTCGTCGTACGACGGCTCGCCGGCCTCGTCGAGGCGGTACCAGAGCGGGAACGGCACTCCGAAGAAGCGCTGCCGGCTGATCAGCCAGTCACCGTGGAGCCCGCCGACCCAGTCGTCGTACCGCGCCTTCATGAACGGCGGGTGCCAGGTCATCTCCTCGCCGCGGCCGATCAGCTCCTTGCGCAGCGACACGTCGCGGCCGCCGTTGCGGATGTACCACTGCCGGCTCGTCACGATCTCGAGCGGGCGATCGCCCTTCTCGTAGAACTTCACCGGGTGCGTGATGGGGCGCGGCTCGCCCTCGAGCTCGCCGCTCTCGGCGAGCAGCTCGACGATCCGCTTCTGCGCCTGCTTCACGGTCTTGCCGGCGAGCTCGTCGTAGGGCGCGCCCACACCGTCCGGAGCCTCGGTGAGGATCCGGCCGTCACGACCGACGATCGAGCGCACAGGCAGGTCGAGCTCGCGCCACCACGTCACGTCGGTGAGGTCACCGAACGTGCAGATCATCGCGATGCCCGAGCCCTTCTCGATCTCGGCCAGCTCGTGCGCCATCACGGGCACCTCGACGCCGAACAGCGGCGTACGCACCGTCGTACCGAACATCGGCTGGTAGCGCTCGTCGTCCGGGTGAGCGACCAGGGCCACGCAGGCCGGGATCAGCTCCGGCCGGGTGGTCTCGATGTGCACATCTGCATCTGGGCCGTGGAAGGCGATGCGGTGGTAGGCGCCCGGAAGCTCCTTGTCGATGAGCTCGGCCTGTGCGACCGCGGTGCGGAAGTCGACGTCCCAGAGCGTCGGCGCCTCCTGTGCGTAGGCCTCGCCACGGGCCAGGTTGCGCAGGAAGGCGCGCTGCGCGGCGCGCCGCGACCGGTCGTCGATGGTGGCGTAGGTGTGGGACCAGTCGACCGAGAGCCCGAGCAGCCGGAAGATCCCCTCGAACGCCTTCTCGTCCTCGGCCGTCAGGGTGTGGCACAGCTCGACGAAGTTGGCCCGGCTGATGCTGCTCTGCGTGGCGTCCTTCTTGCGCGCGCCGGCGTCGGCCGGGGGCGTGTACGACGCGTCGTACGGCACTGAGGGGTCGCAGCGCACGCCGTAGTAGTTCTGCACCCGGCGCTCGGTAGGCAGGCCGTTGTCGTCCCAGCCCATCGGGTAGAAGACGTTCTTGCCGCGCATCCGCTGGTAGCGCGCGATGAGGTCGGTGTGCGTGTAGCTGAAGACGTGGCCCACGTGCAGCGAACCGCTGACCGTCGGCGGCGGCGTGTCGATCGCGAACACGTCGGCGCGCGCGGCCGCGCGGTCGAACGCGTAGGTGCCTTCGGACTGCCATACGCCGTCCCACCGCTCCTCGATGCCTTCGAGGGTCGGCTTGTCGGGCACGTTCGACGCGGTCACGGGCCAGAGTCTAGGGACGGCTACGGTGACCGGTCGTGGGAGTTTCCGCTGGCACCAGCAGGTACGACGTCGACCTCGAGGCCTCGTGGTCGATCGGGACCAAGCCGCACGGCGGCTACCTGCTGTCAACGATGGCCGGGCTGGCTCTCGACGAGGTGCACCCGCACCCGATGGCGATCAGCGCCCACTACGTCGCCTCCCCCGATGCCGGCCGGGCCACGGTCGAGGTCGAGCGCCTCCGGACCGGCCGCTCGGTGTCGTCCTCGCGGATCCGGCTCAGCCAGGACTCGATCCGGGTCGAGGCCCTGCTGACCGCGGGCCGGCTGTCCGCCGACGCCGACGTCTTCTGGTCGGCCGGTGGTCCGCCCGACCTGCCTCCGCTGGAGGACTGCCCACGGGCACCTGCGGAGGGTCCGACAGGTCTGCGCGTCGGCCAGCTCGACCACTGCGAGCTGAAGATCGACCCGTCGACCGCGATGTGGGCCCTCGGCGCGCCCACCGGAACCCCCGAGGTCCGGGCCTGGATCCGTCGTGACGACGGCAACGACCCCTCTGTCCTCGACCTGCTGGTCTTCGCCGATGCGCTGCCGCCGGTCACGTTCGACCTCGGCCTGATGGGCTGGGTGCCGACCCTCGAGCTCACCGTTCTGGTGCGCGCCCTGCCCGCCCCCGGCTGGATCCGAGCGGTGCAGAGAGGCCGCCTCCTGCAGGACGGCTGGCTGGACGAGGAGTGCGAGCTCTGGGACAGCGAAGACCGCCTGGTCGCGCAGGCAAGGCAGCTCGCCGGCTACCGCGTCCCGGCGGGCTACACCCCGCCAAACGTCTGAAAGCAGGCGGAGTCTCGACTGCAGCGAAGGCGCCTAAAGGGCCGAGCGCCAGCGAGGACCCAGCGCCGAGTGCAGTCGAGCGGAGCCTTCCAGCGCCGAGTGCAATCCCAGTGGAGCCGGCGCCCGAAGGACTTAGGCCGTCTTCTCCTGGCGGGGGCGGCGGGCCGGGGTGGCGGTGTCGCGCGGGACGAGCGTCGGCAGCGTGTGCTCGAGGACGACCTCGCGGTTGATGACGCACTTGGCGACGTCACCGCGCGACGGGATGTCGTACATCACCGACAGCAGGACCTCTTCCATGATGGCGCGCAGGCCGCGGGCACCGGTGCCGCGCTTGATCGCCTGCTCCGCGATCGCCTCGAGCGCGTCGTCGCTGAACTCCAGGTCGACGCCGTCGAGCTCGAACAGCCGGGCGTACTGCCGCAGCAGCGCGTTCTTCGGCTCGGTGAGGATGCGGATCAGCGCGTCGTGGTCGAGGTTGTGCACGCTGGTGATGACCGGCAGGCGCCCGATGAACTCCGGGATCATGCCGTACTTGAGCAGGTCCTCGGGCATGACCTGGCTGAAGACGTCGTTGCCGTCCACCTCGTTCTTGGAGTGCAGCACCGCGCCGAAGCCGACCGACTTCTTGCCGATGCGCTGCTCGATCACCTTGTCGAGACCGGCGAACGCGCCGCCGACGATGAACAGCACGTTGGTCGTGTCGATCTGGATGAACTCCTGGTGCGGGTGCTTGCGCCCGCCCTGCGGCGGCACCGAGGCCGTCGTGCCTTCGAGGATCTTCAGCAGCGCCTGCTGCACGCCCTCGCCGGAGACGTCGCGGGTGATCGACGGGTTCTCCGACTTGCGGGCGATCTTGTCGACCTCGTCGATGTAGATGATCCCGGTCTCGGCCTTCTTGACGTCGTAGTCGGCGGCCTGGATCAGCTTGAGCAGGATGTTC